>PLXQ01000035.1 GCA_003151475.1 Acidimicrobiaceae bacterium
GCCCCCATGCGTTTGAGGTCCTGCTCGTCCCCGAGCCCGTGGATCACCGAGCCGGCGCCGAGGAACAGCAACCCCTTGTAGAAGGCGTGGCAGACCATCAGGAAGATGGCCGCGATGTACGCCTGCGACCCGACGGCGAGCACCATGTAGCCGATCTGGGAGACGGTCGAGAAGGCCAGCACCTTCTTGATGTCCTGTTGGGCGCAGGCGATGGTGGCGGCCACGAAGGCGGTGGCCGCTCCGATGCAGGCCACCACCAACCGGGCGTCGGCCGACAGCGCCAGCAGCGGACTGATCCGGCACATCAGGTACACCCCGGCCGTCACCATTGTCGCCGCGTGGATCAGGGCGGAGACCGGTGTCGGGCCTTCCATGGCGTCGGCCAGCCACGGGAAGAGCGGGATCTGCGCCGACTTGCCCACGGCGGCGACGAACAGAAGCAGACAGATGGCGGTCCGGGCCCCGGACCCGATCGCCGACGCGTGGCTGAAGACTCCCAGGTAGTTGAGGGTCCCGGTCTTCTCGAAGACCAAGAAGATGGCGATCAGGAAGCCCACGTCGGCCAGCCGGTTGTAGAGGAAGGCCTTCTGCCCGGCGCTGGCCGCCGTGTCGCGTCCGAACCAGAACGAGATCAGCCAGTACGAGCACAGCCCCACCCCCTCCCACCCGACGAAGGTGAAGAGCAGGTTGTTGGCCAGCACCAGGATCAACATCGAGGCCACGAACAGGTTCAGGTAGACGAAGAACTTCGGGTAGTCGGGGTCGCCCTTCATGTAGCCGATCGAGTACAGATGGATCAGCGTCGAGATCCCGGTCACGAACAGCACCATCGTCACCGACAGCGGGTCGACCAGCAGCGCCGCCTTCACCTGCAGCCCGCCCACCGGAATCCAGCTGAACAGGTTCTGCGTGAACTCCCGGCCGGCACCGGCGTGCCGTCCGAGCAGTCCCACGTAGGTGACCACGGCCACCACGAAGGCCCCGCCCACCGTGGCCGTCCCGAGCCAACCGGCCACCGGGTCACCGAGTCGCCGGCCCGAAGCGGCCAGCACCACGAAGCCGGCCAGCGGCAGCAGGGGCATCAGGTACGCGACGTGCAGCACGCTCAGCCCTTCATCATGTGCAGATCGTCGGCCGTGGTGCCGCGGCGGCGCCGGAAGATGGCCACGACGAGCCCGAGCCCGACCACCACCTCGGCGGCGGCCACCACCAGCACGAAGAACACCAGGGCCTGACCGCCGATGTCGTTCAGCATCCGGGCGAAGGTCACGAACGTCAGGTTGGCGGCGTTCAGCATCAGCTCGATGCACATGAACATCACGAGCACGTTGCGCCGCACGAGCAGCCCGAGTCCGCCGATGCTGAACAGCACCGCCCCGAGGGCGAGATACCAGGCTCCGGGCACACTCATGGCCCCGCCTCCGTCCCGTCTGAGTCCGACCGTCCCCGCGCCGTCACCGTCTCGGCCACGGACCGGGCCATGTCCTCGGTGGAGTCGATCCCCTCATCGTCCTCATCGTCCCCCTCGTCCTCGGCCGCCCCCACGTCCTCGGCGGCCCCGCCGACACCGCCGGCGGAGCTCTCCTCGGCCGGTGGCCGCAGACGCCGGGCCAGAACCACGGCACCGACCACGGCGATCACGAGCAGAGCGGCCGTGATTTCGAAGGGGAAGAGGTAGGTGGTGAAGACGCTCCGGCCGAGCGCGGCCACGTCGCCCCCGGGCTGGTGAGCCGCCGGTCCGGCCACCGACTGCGGACCGATCGACCATTTCGATCCGATCCCGAGTAACAGCAGCCCGGCGATGGCCAGCACCATCAAACCGAGGGCGAGCGGGCGCTGCAGCGGCAGCGGTTCCTCGGCCAGGTTCTCCTCCCGGTCGACGCCCAAGAACATGATCACGAACAGGAACAGCACCACGATGGCGCCGGCGTAGACAATCACCTGCACGGCGGCCAGGAAGTTGGCCCCCTCCTGCACGAACAGCACGGCCACCCCGAACAGCGTCATCACCAGCATCAGCGCCGCGTGCACGGGATTGCGCGAGATCACCACCCCGATGGCCCCGAGCACCACGATGGTGGCGCCCACGCCGAAGGTCAACCTGTCCACCAGGTTCGAGGTCCCGAGCAGCGGCAGCAGATGCACGGACACGAGACCGGCCGGCACTACTTCTCCACCTTCGGACTGGCTACCTTCGGACGGCGGCCGGGGATCCTGATGCTCGCTTTGCGCAGGGCGATATGGGCCTTCAGCCGGTTGCGCACGCCCTCGGCCCCGCGCTGGTCGGCGTTTCTCTCCCAGTCGTCCAAGTGGGCGGAGAAGACGTCGCGGATCTCACGGATCCCGGTGGCGGCGTCGTCGCGGTTCCCGCTCTGGCCGCCCTCGGGGGCCCGCACCCCGTAGCCGAGCTCGCCCGACCACTGCACCCGGCCCTCGTAGGCGGCGTTGCCCGACGGTGAGGTGGCGCGCATCCAGGCCGAGGTGAAGAGGTCGTCGCCCTCGCGCCAGTCCTCCCACGGCAGGTGCTTCGGCCGGCCGTCGTCACCGACGAGCAGCTCCGCCTTCGTGTAGATGGCGTCGGCTCTGTTGGTGAAGGAGAACTCGAACAGCTTCGTCTCGGTGATGGCCTCGGTCGGGCACGCCTCCACGCACATGTCGCAGTGGATGCAGCGCAGGTAGTTGATCTCGTAGACGAACCCGTAGCGCTCGCCGGGCGAGACGGGGTCACCCGTTTCATTGTCCCGGCCCCGGACGTAGATGCAGTCGGCCGGGCACACCCCGGCGCACAGCTCGCAGCCGATGCACTTCTCCATCCCGTCCTCGTACCGGTTGAGAACGTGACGGCCGTGCAGCCGGTTGGACTTGGGCTTCTTCTCGAGCGGGTACTGCCAGGTGACGCGCGTCTTGGCCATCTGCTGCAGCGACACCTTGAAGCCGCCGAAGAACGTCCAGAAGCTCATAACCCGGACGTCCGCGGGGAGGAGGGATCGAACCGGCCGGCTCTCCCGGGGTCGCTCCCGGGTAGCGCCCTCGGCGCCGGTAGGTCGGCGCTCAGAGAGCCGGTGTCGCTGTCACGCTCTTTCCCGACCACCACGGCCCGCACCAGTAGACCAAAGCCCAGGGCCATCCCCAAGAAGATCCCCGCCCCCCACCAGCCGCCCACGAGCACGGCCGCCACCAGCAGCACCCAGCCCAGTGACAGCGGGATCAGGATCTTCCAGCCCAGGTCCATCAGCTGGTCGTAACGGAGCCGGGGCAGAGCGGCGCGCAGCCAGACGTAGACGAAGAGGAACACCACCGTCTTGCCTAAGAACCAGCCGATGGGGATCAGCCACGACAGCACGGGCAGATGCGCCGTGGGCCCGTCGGGACCGCCGAGGAACAGCGTCACGATCACGGCCGACATGGTGATCGTGTTCATGAACTCGGCCAGGAAGAACATAGCGAACCGGATCGAGGCGTACTCGGTATGGAACCCCCCCACCAGCTCGCTGTCGGCCTCGGCCAGGTCGAAGGGGGGCCTCTGCAATTCGGCCGTGATGGCGATCATGAACAGCACGAACGGCACCACGCCGGTTCGGATCAGGTTCCAACTGGTGAAGAAGGTGTGGCTCTGGGCGTTGATGATCCCCCGGGTCGAGAGCGTCCCGGCGATCAGCACCACCGTCACCACCGACATGCCCAAAGCGGCCTCGTAGGAGATCATCTGCGCCGAGGCCCGCACCGATCCGAGCAAGGGATACTTCGACCCCGACGACCAGCCCGCCAGCATCACCCCGTAGACCGACACCGAGGACATCGCCAGTAAGAAGAGGATCCCCACGGGGGGATCGGCCACCTGCAGCTCGAAGGTATGGCTGGCCACGGTCACCACCCCGCCCACGGGCACGATGGTGAAGGCTAAGAAGGCCGGCAACAACGACAGGTACGGCGCCAGCTTGAACACGAACCTGTCGGCCTGGTCGGGCATCAGGTCTTCTTTGAAGAACAGCTTCGTCCCGTCGGCCAACGTCTGCAGCAGCCCCCACGGCCCGGCCCGGTTGGGCCCGATCCGCGCCTGCATGTCCGAGATCACCTTCCGCTCGAACCAGATCATCAGCATCACCGACACCATCAGCGCGGCGAAGGCCACCACCACCTTGATCAGCACGATCAACAGCTCGGCCCAGTGCACCCCGTTGGAGAACAGCGGGTCCCCGAGGGCAAGGACATGGATCAGGCTCAGCACCGGCGCGGTCGTCACGGCGTCTCCAACCGCACGTCGACTACGGCCTCTCGGGAGTCGATCAAGAGGGCGGCGGCCCCGACGGCCCCGTCGGCCGACAGGTTGAAGTCGATGGAAGCGACGCCCCGGGGAAGGCTCTCGTCGATGGCGGCGTCGAGCACGATGTCGCCGCGGGCCGAGCGGACCCGGACGGGGTCGCCGGCGCCCACGCCGAGCTTCTCGAGATCGTGCGGATGGGCCCGCACCGTGGCCGGGGCCACGAGCGCCGCCAGCGCGTCGGTGGCGCCGACCAGGACGCCGTCGTCGTAGAGCCGCCGGCCCGAGACGAGCCGGACCGAGTAGCTGTCGGGTGCGGGCAAGGGCGGCGCGGCCACCGGCTGGGGCCAACGCAGCGACCGGGGACGTGGCGCCTGGTGGCCGTGGCCGGACACGGCGGTGTGGCCGGCACCCTCCCCGCTCGTCGGTTCCGCCCCGCCCGAACGCGGGGGCGCCCCCTGGGCCTCCACCGACTCGATGCCGGGCGTGGCCATGGGGTCGAAGGGCTCGGGCGAGAGCCGACGTGACAGCGTCACCGGGGAGGCGGCCAACGGGGCGATGATGCCGTCGCGCGCCGAGAGGGATTCGAGTACGGCCCGGGTGATCCCCGTATGCGACGTCGCCACCTTTTCGATCTCGTCCCAGATCTCGGTCATGGACTCGACCCCGAGGTCGCCGCCGAGACGCGCCGCCAGCTCGGAGGCGATCATCCAGTCGGGCCAGCACTGGCCCGGGGCCACCAGCTTCTGAGAGAGCCGGCTCACCCGGCCCTCGATGTTGGTCGTCGTCCCCGACCGTTCGTAGACGATGGAGGCGGGCAGCACCACGTCGGCCCTGGCGGCTGACCGGGACAGAAATCCGTCCACCGCCACCACGAAATCGGCGCCGGCGATACCGTCGCCCGCCAGGGTGCCGTCGGGGAAATCGGACAGCGGATCGGCCCCCACCATCACCACGGCGGCCATGGTGCCATCGGCCAGGCCCTCGAGAATGCCGGCCGCATCGCGTCCGCGTCCGGCCGGCACCGATCCCCACTGCTCTTCGAAGAAGCTCCGGCCGTCGTCGAGCGAGACCCGACCGGGCAGAAGGCCCGGGGCGAGGCCCATGTCGATGGCGCCCATCACGTTCCCCCGGCGCAGCGCCAGCAAGAAGCGCGCCGCCGGCCACGCCGCGGCCATGGCGGCGGCGGCGTCGGCCACGAGAGCACCGTCCTCGGCCACCGAGGGCCGACCGAGGATGACCACGATCCCCTCGCCGTCGGTCCCGGCCCGGTGAAGAGCCTCGGCGGCGGCCGACCATTGGGCCGGCTCCACCGTGGCGGGGACGGCTCCTCCTGTGGCCAGGGCCCGGACGAGCTCGGCCGCTTCGCCCGGCCCGTAGGCCACCGATGCAGTGGCGAAGCCGGTCACCGAACCCGACTGCGGCGCCAGCTCCACCACGGGCACGGCGTCGTCGACCGCGGCGCTGCGCACCCGGAGGAAGAGCACGGGCAGTTCCTCACGCAGGTCACCGGCCAGGACGACCAGACAGCGCGCCTTGCAGGCCTCGTCGATGGTGGCCCGGGGCAGCGCCACCACCACCTCGGCGGGGAGGCCGTCGCCCATCTGGGCGTCGACCGAGTCGGTCCCGATCACGGCCTTGGCCAACTTGGCCCAGGCGTAGGCGTCCTCGTTGGACAGCCGGGCCCCGCCCATCACGGCGATGGCGCTGGCGCCCTTGGCCGTCCGCAGCTCGCCCAGCCGCCGGGCCACCAGCTCCAGGGCCTCGCCCCACGACGCCGGTTCGAGGATGTCGTTGCGCCGGATCAGCGGTTCGGTCAGCCGGTTCTCGGCGTTCACCGCTTCGGAGGCGAACCGGCCCTTGTCGCACAGCCAGGACTGGTTGACGGGATCGCTGTCCATGCCGAGCAGCCGGGTGATCCTGTTGGCCGACGACTGCACGGCGGCCCGGCAACCGAAGGCACACAGCGTGCAGGTCGACTCCACCTGGTCGAGGTCCCAGGGCCGGGCCGTGAAGCGGTAGGGCGAGGCGGTGAGCGCCCCCACGGGACAGATCTGCACCGTGTTGCCGCTGAAGTACGAGGAGAAGGCCTGGCCCTCGAAGACGTTCACCTCGACCATGTCCCCGCGGCCGAGGAAATCGATCTGGGCTTCGCCCGCCACCTCGTTGGCGAAGCGCACGCAGCGGCCGCACTGGATGCAGCGCTCCCGGTCGAGTAGGACGAGCTCGGAGATGGGGGTGGGCTTGGCCCAATGCCGCTTCTCTTCTAAGAACCGGCTCTCCCCCGGCCCGTAGGCGAGGACCTGGTCCTGCAGCGGGCACTCCCCGCCTTTGTCGCAGACGGGGCAGTCGAGCGGGTGGTTCACGAGCAGCATCTCGAGCACCCCGTCCTGCGCCTTCTTCACCTTGTCCGAGGTGGTCACCACCTCCATGCCCTCGGCCACGGCCACGTAACAGGCGGGCTGCAGGGTGGCCCCGCGCGGGCCGCTCACCTCGACCAGGCACATCCGGCACATCCCCACCGACCGCAGCCGCGGGTGGTAGCAGAAGCGGGGGATGAAGACCCCGGCCCGCTCGGCGGCGGCGATCAGGAACTCCCCGGCCCCGGCCACCACGGCGCGGCCGTCGATGGTCATCTCCACCGTGGCGCCCTCTTCGGTGTGGGGGGCGATGGCGTGGTGGGAGGTGATGACGGGATCAGCCATGGGGCGCGGGTCCTTGGGGACAGGATCCGTCTTTGATATGGAGCAGGAACTCGTCGCGGAACATCCGGATGGCCGAGGCGATGGAGGACGGGATGGAGGAGCCGAGCACGCAGATGGTCGTCTGTTGCGGCGGCCAGCTCACGCCGGGGGCCAGGTTGTCGGAGATGTCCATCAACAGCTCCAGGTCGCTCTCGCGGCCTTCGCCGTCCTCGATCCGGCGCAGGATCTTCTCGAGCCAACCGCTCCCCTCGCGACACGGTGTGCACTGGCCGCATGATTCACGCCAGAAGAACCGGGTGATCCGCCAGGCGGCGCGCACCACGCAGGTGGAGTCGTCCATGACGACGACCGAGCCGGAACCGAGCATGGAACCGGCCGCCCCCACCTCGTCCTGGCCCAGGGGCAACTCGACCTGGTCCGGTCCGAACCACGGCGCCGAGGCGCCGCCGGGGATGAAGGCCTTCAGCTCCCGGCCGCCGGGGATGCCGCCGCCGAGGACGGGGGCGTAGATCAGGTCGCGGAAGGTGGTCTTCACCATCTCCACCTCGTAGACGCCGGGGTTCTTCACGTGGCCGGCCAGGGCGAAGAGCCGGGTGCCGGTGGAGCGCCCTTCGCCCAGCGCGGTGAAGGCGGCGGAGCCGTTGGAGAGCACCCAGGGCAGGTTGGAGAGGGTCTCGACGTTGTTCACCACCGTCGGCTCGCCGTAGAGGCCGATGGCGGCGGGGAAGTAGGGCGGCTTGATCCGGGGGAAGCCGCGCTTGCCCTCCAGGCTCTCGAGCAGCGCCGTCTCCTCGCCGCAGATGTAGGCGCCCGCCCCGGGGTGCACGACGATGTCGATGGAGAAGCCCGACCCGAAGATGTCCCGGCCGATGGCGCCGTGGCCGTAGGCGTCGTTCACCGCCGCGGTGACTCGTTCGAGACCGAGGGCGAACTCGCCCCGGATGTAGATGAAGGCCGTCGTCACCTGTAGCGCGTAACAGGCGATGACCACGCCCTCGACCAGCTGGTGCGGGTCGCGCTCGATCAGCAGATGGTCCTTGAAGGTGGCGGGCTCGCTCTCGTCGCCGTTCACCACCAGATAGCTGGTCGGTGCCTTGCGCAACATCGACCACTTCCGGCCGGCCGGGAAGCCGGCGCCGCCGCGGCCGAGCAGGCTGACGGCGTCGACCTCCTTGGCCACGTCCTCCGGCGTCATGCTGAGCGCCTTACGCAATCCCTCGTAACCACCGGTGGCCAGATAGCGCTCGAGGGTGTGGCTGTCGTCGTAGCCGAGACGCGAGGTCACGATCTTGGGGGCGTCGGTGACAGTCATCAGCCGTTGGCCTTCGCTTCGGAGGCGGCCGCCGCCGTGGCCGCCCGCTCGGCCATAGCCGCCGCCGTGGCCCGGCGCTCGGCCGTGATGGTCTCGGCCTCGACCCGCAGTCCGCCGTCACGCTCTGTCCGCACCAGGGTCCCGTGGTGCGGGACCTCGTCGGCCAGCCGGCCGGCGCGCAGGTCGTCCACGATCTTGTCGAAGCCTTCGGGGCTCACGTCGCCGAAGAAGCGGTGGTTCACCTGCAGACACGGCGCCCGGCCGCAGTCGGCCAGACACTCGGCGTCCTCCAGGGTGAAAACGCCGTCGGCCGTGGTGGAGCCGGTCCGGATACCCAGGCTCTCCTCGGCGTGGTGGAGCAGTTCGTAGGCGCCGCGCAGCATGCAGGCGATGTTCGTACAGAGCGTCACCACATAGGTGCCCACCTCTTCGGTGTGCAGCATGTCGTAGAAGCTGGCCGTCCCGAGGACCTCGGCCGGCGTGATCCCCACCAGCTCGGCGATCTCGGCCATGGCCTCGGGCCGCAGCCAGCCGTCCTGCTCCTGCGCCAGATGGCACAGCGGGATCAGCGCCGAGCGCGGATGGGGGTACAGCGCCACGATGTCCCGGGCGCGCGCCATGACCTCGGGGGCCAGATGCGACTGCGTCATCGGCCGGCCCCCGTCATCGATCGGGCAGTCATCGATCGGGGCATCGGTCGGGCTGTCATCGATCGGGGCATCGGTCGGGCTGTCATCGGTCGGATTCCCCCATGACGGGGTCGACGGAGGAGGTGGTGGCGATGGCGTCGGCCACGAGACCGCCGCGGAGCATGACGGGGAGGGACTGCATGTTGACGAAGGAGGGGCCGCGGATGTGCATGCGGTAGGGCTTGGCCGATCCGTCGGAGACGATGTAGCAGCCGATCTCACCACGCGGTGACTCGATGGCGGTGTAGACCTCGCCTTCGGGGACCTTGTAGCCCTCGGTGAAGATCTTGAAGTGGTGGATGAGGGCTTCCATCGACTCGTCGATGCGGGCCCGGGGCGGCGGGGTGACCTTCTTGTCCTGGACGCGGTAGTCACCGGCGGGGATGCGGTCGAGAACCTGGCGGATGATCTTGATCGATTCGCGGACCTCGTTGAAGCGGATGGCGTAGCGATCGAAGTTATCGCCGTAGGTGCCGACGATGACGTCGAAGTCGACCTTGTCGTAGTGCATGTAAGGCATGGTCCGGCGGAGGTCCCAGGCGATGCCGGTGGAGCGGAGGATGGGGCCGGTGGCCGAGAGGGCGAGGGCTTCTTCGGCGGTGAGCGCGCCCACTCCCTCGGTGCGTTCACGGAAGATCGGTTGGCCGGTGATGAGCTGGTCGTAGTCCTCCAGGCGGGCTTCGATGGTGTCGATGATGATGGCGACGTCGTCTTCCCAGCCGTCGGGGAGATCGGCGGCGGTGCCGCCGGGGCGGATGAAGTTGTGGTTCATCCGCAGTCCCGTGGTCTTCTCGAAGAAGCCGAGGACCATCTCGCGCTCGCGGAAGCCGAAGATCATCATGGTGGTGGAACCGAGGTCCATGCCGTTGGTGGCCAGCCACATGAGATGTGACGCCACCCGCTGCATCTCGGCCAGCAGCATCCGGATCCAGAGGGCCCGTTGGGGCAGCTCGATGCCGAGCAGCGCCTCGGTGGCCATGGAGAAGACGAGCTCGTTGGTGAGCGGGGAGAGGTAGTCCATGCGGGTGACGTTGGTCGAGCCCTGCTGGTAGGTGAGCTCCTCCCCCGTCTTCTCCATGCCCGTGTGCAGGTAGCCGATGACGGGCTTGGAGCGCAGCACCGTCTCCCCGTCGAGCTCCATCATCAGCCGGAGCACGCCGTGGGTCGACGGGTGCTGGGGGCCGAAGTTGATGATCATGGTCTCGTCGTCGGGAGCCTCGAGGTCGATGTCGGACGGATCTCCGGCGGCGTAGTCCTCGGGGAGCCGGAGAACCGAGCCACGCTCGCGCGCCAGCTCGGCGGGGGCGGTGTCCGACAGCGGCAGCAGCTCCTGGCCGCCTTCTTCGGTCTCCCCGATCAGCCCGGCCTGGGTGGTCAGGTCGACCCGCGGTGCGTCGTCGACCGGCGACTTCGGATCGTGGTCGGACTTCGGAGCGGGGTCGGATTTCAGACCGGGGTCCGTCCACGGAGCGGGGCCGGACTTCGGAGTGTGGTCGGTCACCGGGGGCCCGGGGAGTCTTTGAACTGGACGGGGACGCGGCCGACGCCGTAGTCCTTGCGCAGGGGATAGCCCTCCCAGTCCTCGGGCATGAGGATGCGGGTGAGGTCGGGGTGGCCGGTGAAGCGGATGCCGAACATGTCGAAGACTTCGCGCTCCATGGCCTCGGCGCCGGGATAGAGATCCCAGAGAGAGGCGACGAGAGCCGGGTGTTCGGGAACCTGGACACGGACGCGGACGCGTCGGGCGGCGGAGAGGGAGAGAAGGTTGGCCACCAGCTCGAAGCGCTCGGGGGAGATGCCGTCGGGAAGGGTGCGGCCCGGGTGGGTGAGGTAGTCCACGGCGGTGAGGTCGGCCAGCATGGCGAAGCCGTCTGTCTTGTAGGCCGTGACCGTCTGGTGGTAGCGGTCGAGGGCGGGGAAGAGAACGTCCTGACCGGTAGAGGTGCCGGTGGGAACGACGCTCAGTTCGGTGTCGGGGGTCACCGGGGGGTGGCCACGTGGACGTCGTCGGGGCGTTCGGGGGTCCAGCCGGGGATCTCGTTGGAGCGCGAGGCGGCCGGGTCGCGGCGCTGGGTGATCTCGCCCGTCCTGATCTTCTCGTGGAGGGTCAAGATGGTGTGGAGAAGGGTCTCGGGCGACGGGGGGCAGCCCGGGGCGTAGACGTCGACGGGGACGATCTGGTCGACGCCCTGGACGATGGCGTAATTGTTGAACATGCCGCCGGTCGAGGCGCAGACGCCCATGGAGATGACCCACTTGGGTTCCATCATCTGGTCGTAGACCTGACGGAGGACGGGGGCCATCTTCTGCGAGACCCGACCGGCCACGATCATGAGGTCGGCCTGGCGGGGCGAGGCCCGGAAGACCTCCATGCCGAAACGGGAGATGTCGTAGTCGGCGGTGCCGACGGCCATCATCTCGATGGCGCAGCAGGCGAGGCCGAAGGTCACGGGCCAGACCGAATTGCGGCGTGACCATTTGACCAGGTCCTCCAGACGGCCGGTCAGGAAATTGTGCTGCAGGTCTTCGAGGCCCACGGAGCTATTCCTTGGCCGCTAGGCCGCCCGGCCCGTCGGGGGCCCGGCGTCGGGCCCGACACGGGCGATGGTCGATTGGGTGGTCCGGGGTCCGTCGGAGAGCGCCGGACGGAGGCTCTTGGCCGGGCCCCAGTCGAGGGCGCCGTTGGAGACGAGGTAGAGGAAGGAGACGAAGACGATGACGGCGAAGACGATGACCTCGATGAGGCCGAAGGTGCGGAGCGACCGGAAGATGACGGCCCAGGGATAGAGGAAGACGATCTCGATGTCGAAGATGATGAAGATCATGGCCACCAGGTAGAAGCGGACCGGGAAGCGCTGGGGAGGCTCGCGGTCGGGGACGATGCCGCACTCATAGGGTGCGAGTTTGGCGGTGGTGGGCCGCTTGCGGGGGGCGAGGAGGGAGGACGCCACGAAGGAGAGGGCCGCGAAGAGAATGCCCAGCACCAGCAGCACCAGAATGGGCAGATATTGGTCCATGGCCGGTGTCGGTTCTAGCACGAGGGCTTTGGCGCAGGCACATCGAGAAAGAGGCAGGGAGGGGGGTCGGCGGAAGTGAGCGGCCGGGGTGCGGGGCATAACATCGGCGAGGTGATGGGAAACGGAATCGGCGACGACGGCTCGGTCCACGATGTGCTCGTGATCGGCGGTGGTCCGTCCGGTTCGGCGTGCGGCTACTGGTTGGCCGACGCCGGCTGGGACGTGGTGGTGGTGGAGAAGAAACACTTCCCCCGGGAGAAGACGTGCGGCGACGGGCTGACGCCGCGGTCGGTGCGGCAGCTGGCCGACATGGGACTCGAGGGTGCGATGGCCGGTGCGCACCGCTTCGACGGGCTGCGGTCCTGCGCCTACGGGATGTCGATGGACCTTTCCTGGCCCGATCACCCGGCCTTTCCGTCCTATGGCTATGTGATAACCCGGCACGATCTCGACCAGTTGGTCTCGGAGCGCGCCGCCAAAGCAGGGGCCCTGGTGCTCGAAGGCGCTGAGGCGGTGGAGCCGATCCTCGGGGGGCCGGTGGCCGATGGCACTCTGCCGCCGTGTCAGGGGGCCGTGGTCCGCGACACCGATAGTGGCGAGACGGTCGAAGTGCGGGCGCGGTACGTGGTGGTCAGCGACGGGGCCAACTCGCGCTTCGGCCGGGCGCTCGGGACCAACCGGGAGAGGTCGTACCCGATGGGGATGGCGCTGCGGGGCTACTACACCTCGCCGCGCCACGACGACAGGTTCATCGAGTCCCATCTCGATATCCGCGACGGCGCCGGGAAGGTGGTGCCCGGCTACGGCTGGATCTTCCCCATGGGCGACGGGCGGGTGAACGTCGGGGTGGGGCTGCTGTCGGTCGAAGGCCGCTGGAAGGGCGTGAACACGAGCAAGTTGATGGAGACCTTCGTGGAGGCGGCGCCCGGGTACTGGGAGCTCTCCCCCGCCGCCTCGTGCGGGGCACCGACGGGGGGGAAGCTGCCGATGGGGATGTCGGTCGGGCCCCGGATGGGACCGACGACGCTGGTGGTGGGCGACGCCGCGGGGGCGATCAACCCGTTCAACGGGGAGGGGATCGCCTACGCCTACGAGACGGGCCGACTGGCCGCATCCTGCCTGGGCCGGGCCCTGGCCGGCGTTGGGGCCGAGGCCCTGGCCGACTATCCGGCGCAGCTCGAGGAGGCCTACGGGCTCTACTACCGGGTGGCGCGTGACTTCGTCCGGATGATCAGCAATCCCGATGTGATGCGGGCGTGTGTCCAGACGGGGATGCACTCGAAAAGCATCATGGGCTGGCTGCTGCGGATCATGGCCAACCTGCTGCGGCCCGAGGAGGTCGGCCCGGCCGAGGCCGCCTACCGGGCCATGGCCACGATCGCCCGGGCCGTGCAGTCCGGCTGAGGCTTACTTCGCGGCCGGGAGGGCACCGACCAGACGGGTCTGGAGAGCCTTCACGAGGACCCCCTCGGTGGCGGCGGGGAAACCGGAGGGGCTCGACATGGCCAGGGTGGTCTGGAAGCGACCACCGAAGATGGCGACGGCGGTGGTGACGACGGTGGCCGAGCCCGAGGTCCGGGAGATGGTGAAGGCCTGGACGTGGAGTCGCTTGTTGGCGATGGTGGGCACGGTTGTCGCCTGGACCGTCACCGAGGTGAAGGGCGCGGCGGCCGTGGCCGGGGCGTAGGAGAGCATCGCCTGGGCGTAGGGCTGGTAACAGGTGGCGAAGGTGGCCGGGTCGGAGAAGACCTTGAAGTCGGCGTGCTCAGCGACCGGACCCCTCAAGATGTCGACGACCGAACTGGACGTGAGCCCGGTGGCGCCCGGGTCGGCGTAGATGGCGGAGGCTGAGGCGGCCGTGCGGGCCGGCGAGGAGCCGCCGAAGGCGCGTGAGACATCCGTCGTGGGGAGCTTCAGGCATTGGGCCAGGGTGGTCATCGCCGCGGTCTTGGCCGAGGTGGCGGCGGCCGAGGTGGTGCCGACCGAGGCGAAGGCGTCACCCTGGGAGCCGGGCGTGGTCGACCAGGGCGGGGAGAAGTCGGTGGGCTGGAGACCGAGGTGTCCGGCGAGGGTCTCGTCAGCCTGGATCTGGGCCGATGTGGGGGTGGCCGGTCCCGTCTTGGCCGAGTGATGGCGCTTGTAGTACCAGCCCAGGGCGCCGCCGATGACCAGGAGAATGACGACCAGGAGGATGACGACCCGGCCCGAGACCCGGCGTTGACGGGCGGGCGGGGGCGGCGGGGTGAGGGTGTCGCGCTCCTCCTCGGCTGCGATGGGCGCCGGTCCAGAGCCCGGGGTGGGCGCCGGTCCCGAGCCCGGGGTGCCCGAGAGGGCGGCCGCACCGACGAAGCGGCTTCCGGGCTTGGTGGGGTCGGCCTTCTGCGGTTCGGAGGACTGGTCGGGTGCTCCGGTCTTGGTCACTGGCTCGTCTCTCTTGGCGGCAGCGAACTTGCCGGGCTCCACCGGCTTGGCCGTCTCGACCTTCGTCTGCGGTTCTTCGATCTTGGCGGGCGTCGTTCCCGTGAGGGAGGTCACGCCCTTCGTCGGAGCTTCGGCCTTCAGCGCGGTCTCGCTCTTCTGCGGGTTCTCGATCTTTGCCGATGTGTCGCTCTTCGTGACGTCACCGAACCGGGAGGCCGTCTCGATCTTCCCGGGCGTCTCGGTCCGGCCCGGGCTTTCCATCTTGCCCGGGCTCTCGATCTTCGCCGGGGCGCCGACGGGCGGGGGTGCCCCGTGCGGTACCGCTGATCCGGCCTTTCCTCCTGCTGCCGTTGCTGCTGACGTCGCTGCTGCGGCCGGTGATCCCGTCATTGCCGCTGCGGTCGCTGCTGCTGCTGCCGCTGCCGCTGCTGCTGCGACCGTGGCCGCCGATCCGGGGGTTTCGGTGGGCTTACCCGGGTCCTTGGAAGCCGTGCCCAGGCCGGTCCTCTCGGATCCCGACACCGCGGGCGGCGGAGGGGGCGGGGGTGGAGGGGCAGTCGATATGGGGGTGGCCGGGATCCCGGCGCCCGAAGCCGTGGCGGCCCCGACGATGCCGCGGGGAGCGGGAGGCGGAGGCGGTGGCGGCGGGGGTGGCGG
>PLXQ01000062.1 GCA_003151475.1 Acidimicrobiaceae bacterium
GGTCCAGCTTTCAGGACGCACCACAGCGTGAGCCTACGAGAGCCCGTCGTGACCGAGCGGCACCCTTGGTGCCCGATCAGCCGGTGGGGACCCGGGGGTAGCTCAAGCGGGGTTGGCTTTGCGCCGATTAGGAGAGAGGGAGCGACGACCCGGGGAGCGCCATGAGCACAGAGAAAAGGCAACGCAAGGCCCTCGATGCCGTCGGCCGGCTCCTTCCGCCCGGGGTCAGCCCCCGGGCTTATGCCGCCGCCCGGGCCAACGCCCGGATGAGCCCCCCGGTGACCTACGCCATCGTCGCGTTTCTCATCGTGCTCGTGGTGGTGGCCGTCCTCACCGGGCGGATCCTCATCCCCGGCGTCCTCGTCTTCGTCTTCTTCATCTCCGCCATCAAGCCCCTGCGCGGGATCGCCGTCACCGACACCACCATCGTGGTCCTCTCCACCAGCGCGGTGACCGGCAAGCCCACGACCGTTCTCGGCGAGCTTCCCCATGCCGTACTCCTGCCCCCCCATATCCACTGGACGCGCAACAAGGTCGTGCAGGTGCCGCTCGGACCCGACGTCGTACGGCTCCGGGCCCGTGACTACGAGAGGCTCACCACTTCTCTGGCCAACGCTGGTCTTGCCGCGGCGGGCCCCCGACACACGGAGCCCGGACGCACGCCTCCCGAAGACACGCATCCCGAAGACACGCATCCCGCTTACGCGCCGCCTTCCACCGGCAGGGCCCCGGGGTGGTATCCGATGGACGGCGATCAGTATCGACAGGGGTACTGGAACGGCTCGGCCTGGACGGCGATGAAGAACTGGGACGGGACGGCCTGGGTCGATGCCGAAGCGAGTCGTCACTGACAGCCGATAGCGCGCACCGGGTAGCGCGCACCGGGTAGCGCTCGCTCGTCAGCGAACGGTGGCCTCGACCGTGCGCTTGATGTCCCAGCCGTGGTGGTAGGCGTCGTGGGAATTGGAACGGACGACGTCGACCACGGCCAGCTCGCCCCGTTCGGGATGGACGAGAGAGATACCAGCAACATCGGCCAGGGCCACGGCGTCGTACCAGTCCCGGACCGCCCGGTCGAGTGACCAAAGCGCCCCGACGAGGGTGAGCTCGTCATAGCGGCGGGCCTGGGCCAACAGATCCTGGTTGTAGGGGGTGACGGGCCCGACGGCGCCCAGGGTCAGCGCGGCGAGGCGTTCGGCCCAGATGCGGAGGTTGTCGGCCACGTGCGAGACGTAGACGATGGCCGTCCAGGCCAGATCGGGGTGACGCTGCGTCCCGTCGGTACCCCGGAGGAGGCGGCCGAACTCGGCCGGGGTGGCCATGACGGTGGCGACGGCGTCGGCCTGGCTCACCGACCACCGGAAACCACAGTCGCGGCACGGATCTCCGTAGGTGGCGCGGCCCCAGTCGGTCATGACGGTAAACGAGTCCGGAGTCGGGGAGTCGAAGTAGAGCGGATCAGGAGAGGTTCGGTCTAGAACCAGTGGAAATAGGGACGGCCATGGCGCCACATGATGACGTCGACCTTGCCCACGATGTTGCCGACAGGAACGGTTCCCCAGTAGCGGCTGTCGTCGGAGTCACCGCGGCAGTCACCCATGACGAAGTAGTGGCCCGGGGCCACCGTGGTCGGCGGGATGTGCTCACTGGGCTCGGCGCAGTCACCGGTGAGTGCCGGCAGCCACGGTTCGGCCAAGGGCTTGCCGTCGATGTAGATGACAGCGCCCTTCGACGTGATCCTCTCCCCGGGAAGGGCGATCACGCGCTTGACGAGGGTGGGTGGGCCGCCCTGGTCCGCCGGGGGGTTCTTGAAGACGACGATGTCACCTCGGTGGACGGTCGAGCTCAACTTGTCGACCAGGATCCGGTCGCCCGGCTGGAGGGTGGGTGTCATCGATGGGGTGGGGACGAAGTACGACTGGACGGCGTAGGCCCGGGTGCCGGTGCTGATGAGGAGAGCAACCACGATGGTGACGACCCAGCCCATGATGGGCCGGAGTCGGCTCCGCCGCGGCTTCGCGGTCTCTTGCGTCATCGTGCTCATCGTGCTCGACACCGGTCCGCCTCCGCCCCCCATCACCCGTCAACGCTACATCGGTGCGGTCGGCAAACAGCCTCGCTGGCCCCCATTCGGAACCCGACGTGGCCGCCCCCGTGGCTCAGAGCTCCCCGCAGAAGCCCAGGTCGGAGGCGCGGAGCGGGCGACCTCACGCGGGCGGCAGAGGCCCCGGGCATGGGCGCGCCGGTGGGTCCGGGGTGCGTCAGCGGTCAGCCTCTCATGTTGACGGCATTGATCTTCACGGGGCCGACGGTGACGATGACCCGGCTTTCACCGGGTCCGTCGTGGACGCGGAGGTCGGCGGCGTATTTGGCCCCCACCCGGTCGGCGAAGACGTAGTCGCCGTCGGGCTCGATCTCGGCGTCGCCGCGGATCTCGAGATAGCGGTAGGGGGCGACGAGGTCCAGAAGAAAGACGGTGCAGGCGGGGTTGGCCGACAGGTTCTTGAACTTCTGACGCGAGGTGTTGAGCGAGATACGGACCCTTCCGTCCTCGGCCAGGAACCAGACCTCGCTCAACTGGGGGCGGCCGTCGGGGCCGATGGTGGCCAAGGTGGCGAACTCGCCGTCGAGAAGGTCACGGTGGGACTCGGGGATACTGGGCACTGAAGCTCCTTGCTGGCGTGCCGGCTGTGTCAGTCGCCCTCACTGTCTACCGCGAAGCGCTCGGAGTAAAAGGCCAGGGAGGAGCGGCGCTCGGCCGGGTCGATGCCGAGGACACCCGGCTGGTAGACGACGGTGCCGTGACGTCCGCGCCGGTGGGCGTCGGTGAAGTCGGCCATGGCCGCGCCCGCCGCGTCGGTGAAGCGCTGGTCGGCCACTTCGTAGATGCGGCGGACCATGGCGGTGTCGTCGGCCATGAACTCGTCGAAGCGGACATCGATGGTCCGGTCGTCGGGCAGTAGATGACGGTCTCGGGCACAGGCGGAAAAGAGATCCTCGGCCCGGCCCGACCAGTAAGAACCGATGGCGAGGGGATCGGGCCGGGCGCTGTGCAGACGCGCGGCGTAGGCGACCATGGTGGCCATGGACACCGTGACCGCCGCCGGGTCGCGGTGGGTGACGATGAAGGTGGCGTCGGGAAAGACGCGGCTGAGCGGTCCGAACTGCTCGAGGTGCTGCGGTGACTTGAGCACCCAGCGGGTGCCGCCGCGTTGGAACTGGAGGACCTTCAGCACCGTGCGGAGGTACTCGTAGGAGGGGGTCTGGTCGGTCGAGCGGTAGAAGTCGCGCCACGACGGGATGAGGGCCAGGGTCTCGAAGAACATGGTGGAGACGTCGATGGCCAAGAGGGCTATCTCCTCGTGGACGTGGTCGACGGTCATCTCGTGCATGCGCTTGAAGTAGGGAAGGGCCTGGTCCATCACCTCGAGGGCGGCGGCGGTACGGCCCAGGCGGGGATCGGGGGCGCCCGCCGCCGGGTGCTCGGAGTCGGCCAGGACGGGCTCGAGGCTCTCCCAGTAGGGAAGCGAGCGCAGGGCGGGGTCGGCCGAGATGAGGTTGTGCAGGTGGGTGGTGCCCGTCCGGGGTAGGCCGGCGATGATGATGGGCCGGGCGATCTCGATGTCTTCGATCTCCGGGTGTTTGTCCAAGACGTCCTGGACGAGCAGGCGGTTCTTCATGAGCTGGAGGAGTTGGCTGTAGAGGCTGACGATGCCGGGGCCCGACAGGCCCGCTTCGGCGCGCAAGGCGGCGCAGAGGATCTCGAGCCGGTCGAGAAAGCCGGCGTCACCGAAGTCATGGAGGCCTGTCTGTTGCGTGGCCGCGGCGCAGATCTGGTCGGCGTCGAGCGGACAGGCCGGGGCCATCTCGGCCATGGCTCCGAGCAGCTGTTCGATGGCGGGGCTGAAACGCGGCGCCGCCAGGTCGTCGAGAACAACGGGCGCCGGCCGGTTCACGACAGCTCCTTCTGCAGCGCGGCGCGCGTGGTGAGGCGTGTGGTCGGACGAAGCGGCGTGGTCTCGGGCAAGAACCAGCGGAACCAGATACGGCCCCGGCCGTGTCCGGCCGTCGAGATCCAGTTCCGGTGACCCGGGTCCTCGGGGGCGATGAGGAGGCGCCAGGAGCCGTCGGGCTCGTAGGCGACCTGGCCGCCGTTCAGGGTGACGCGCTCGTAGGCGTAGTCGTAGGTGTGGAGGAACTGGTTCCAGAGACAGACATTCCAGAAGGCGCAGTCCGGTGAACGGCCCTCGATGAGAAGGACCTCGTCGTCGGCCAGCGCGTAGGAGCCCATGGCGTAGGCGGCATCGCCGGCGGCCCAGCCGAAGGTCTGGCTCGGCACCGGATAGGGCTCGTCGACGGTGTTCGGTTCGCCCAGGGGAATGGGGACGATGGCGGCCTGGTCCCGGAGCCAGGTGAGAGCGGCGCGGAAGCGGCGGGCCAGATCGGCGTCGCTGTCGCGGCGGGTCGACGGCGGGTCGACGGCGTCGATGCGCCACTGGACGCGGCGGCCCTCGACCGGGTCGATCAGATAGTCGCGGGTGATGGCGCAGACGGCGTCTTTTTCGAGCTTGATCCAGGCGCCGTCGTGGGGATCGGGGCTGAGGACGATCTGGAAGGAGCCGTCGGCCGCGATGTCGAGCTGGCGGTTGTTGACGCTGCCCACGATGCGCTCGGAGTAGCGGCCGTCGTCGGGGCCGCCGTAGACGGTGAGCGAGAGGTAGACGGCGTCGCCGATCAGACCCCGGACGCGGTAGGTGCGGCTGGGGTCGATGGGGGCGAACTGGTAGAAGGCGTCGGAGTTGTCGCCCCCCCACTTGCGGTAAGGACCGACGATGTCGACGAAGCGGGGACGGGCCTTGTCCGCCCAGACCTGGGCGTCGAGACCGACGGCCAAGATGGAGAAGATCCAGCGGTAGCCCTCGAGGAGAGAGAGCTCGTCGAGGGGGACATCGGGCAACTGGAGGCGCTTCTCGAGAGCGGCGAGCTCGTCGAGCAGCTCGTGAAAGGCCGCCGTGGTGAGCGGCGTCCGTGCCGGCTGCTCTTCTGGCGTCATGGATGGCCCCCTGCGCTCAGGCGCCGCCTCCGGAGACGAGGCGACGCGCGGTCAGCTCCGGGACCGGTGTCGTCAGCGATCGACGCCGAGGATGAGGCCGCTCGTGGGGACACCGGTTCCCGCCGTGACCACGATGTGCTCGAGGCCCGAGATCTGGTTGACGGCGGTGGTGCGGACCTGGCGGACGCCTTCGGCGATGCCGTTGGTGCCGTGGATGTAGGCCTCGCCCAGTTGGCCGCCGTGGGTGTTGGTGGGCAGGAGTCCGCCCATGAGGAGATTGCCGTCGCGGACGAACTCCTTGGCCTCGCCCCACTGGCAGAAGCCGAGCTCCTCCAGTTGGTAGAGGACGAAAGGGGTGAAGTGGTCGTAGAGGATGGCGCCCTGGATGTCTGCCGGCGCGAGGCCCGAGGTCTCCCACAGCTGTCGGGCCACCACCCCCATCTCCGGAAGATGGGTCATGTCGTCGCGGTAGTAGGAGGTCATCATGTCCTGCTGGGCGCCCGCTCCTTGGGCCGCGGCGTTGATGACGGCCGGGGCCTGGGCCAGGTCGCGGGCGCGCTCCAAGGAGGTGACGATGAGGGCCTGGCCGCCGTCCGATTCCTGGCAGCAGTCGAGCAGGTGAAGCGGTTCCACGATCCAACGCGACGCCTGGTGGTCCTCCAAGGTGATGGGCTTCTCGTAGAACCAGGCGCGGGGGTTCGTTGCCGCATGGGCCCGGTCGGCCACGGCCACGCGACCGAAGTCCTCGCTGGTGGCGCCCGTGGCATGCAGATAGCGCTGGGCGAACATGGCCACCCACGAGGCCGGGGTGAGCAGTCCTTCGGGGGCGTACCAGGCGAAGGAGGCGTTCTCGGCGTTGGGGACGGGCGGGCGTCCCTGGACGCCGGTGCCGAAACGGTGGCCGGAGCGCTCGTTGAAGGCGCGGTAACAGACGACGACGTCGGCGACGCCGGTGGCCACGGCCATGGCCGCCTGGTGGACCGTGGCACACGCGGCGCCGCCGCCGTAGTGGATACGGGAGAAGAAGGTGAGGTCGCCGATGCCGAGGGTCCGGGCCACCTCGATCTCGGGATTGGTGTCGGCCGAGAAGGTGACCATGCCGTCGACGTCGGCCGCGGTGAGGCCGGCGTCGTCCAGGGCGGCGGCCACCGCCTCGGTGGCCAGGCGGAGCTCGGAGCGGCCCGAGTCCTTCGAGAATTCCGTGGCGCCGATGCCGGCAATGGCGGTGGTACCGGCGAAGGTGTGGCGACGCGCTGACCTGGCGCTCACGGAGTCGACCCTGAGAAGGTGCCGGCGTCGGTGGAGAGAGGGAGAGAGACGCGGACGGTTCCGGTGACGTGGTCACCGCGCGAGTTCGCCCCCCGGACGGCGATCTCCACCACGCCGCGGCCGTCGCTGCGACCCTCGGGCACAGCCGCCTGCGTCACCTGGCCGGAGAAGACCATGGTGTCGCCCGGGTAGTTCGGTGCGCCCAGGCGGATGGCGACCGACTCGATGACCGCCCCCGGTCCCGTCCAGTCGGTGATGTAGCGGCCGACGAGGCCGTTGGTGGAGAGGATGTTCATGAAGATGTCGGGCGAGCCGCGTTCGAGAGCCAGAGAAGGATCGTGGTGGACGTCCTGGTAGTCGCGGGTGGCGATGGCGGTGGTGACGATCAGGGTCCGGGTGAGGGGGATGGGGAGCTCGGGGAGGGTCTCTCCGAGCGCCACGTCTCCGAACGCCCGCGTGGTGGCGGTGGCCGGGCTCATCGGGCCGCCTGTCCCGTGGCCGCTGCCGTTGCCGGGCGGCGATAGCGGTCCGCCAGGGCGCGTCCCATGCGGGCCAGTTGGGCGGAGGGGCCTTCGAGCATGAGCTCGATCTGCTTGCCCCAGAGGAAATAGCGGTGGATGGGGTACTCGATGTCGGCCCCCATGCCGCCGTGGAGGTGCTGGGTGGCGTGGACGACGCGTTGGCCCGCTTCGGACGCCCACCACTTGGCCGTGGCCACGGCGTCGGCCGCCGGCCGGCCCGTGTCCAGTTGCCAGGCGGCCAACCAGAGGGTGACGCGGATGGCCTCGGAGTCGATGTAGGCGTCGGCGGCGCGGAGCATGGTGCCCTGGAAGGAGGAGAGGGGCCGGCCGAATTGGTGGCGCTCGTTCAGGTAGGCGGCGGCGCGGCGGATGGCCTCCTCGGTCACGCCCAGCTGCAGGGCGCAGAGCCCGACCCGGGCCCGCTCGAGCATCCAGGCCACCACGGCGGCGCCGTCGGCCGGACCGGCCAGGATGTCGGCGTCGTCCACCCGGAGAGCGTCGAAAGTCAGATGGGGGTGGACCTGGCGATCGGTGGTGAGGGCCCGCTCGGCCGTCACGGCCGGGGCGGTGGGATCGACGAGGGCCACGATGACGCCGTCGTCGCTGCGGGCGGGAACGAGGACCCGGGCGGCCAGATGGGCCTGGGGCACGGCTCGGCTGGTGCCCGAGAGGATCCAGCCGTCACCGTCGCGCCGGGCGCTGACGGCGGGGAGGCCGGTGTCGGACGCCGCGCACTCGGTGAGCGCGGCGCTCAGGCGGATCTCGCCCGCCACCACGCCGGGCAGGAGGCTCTTTTTCTGCTCGGCGCTCCCCCACTTGTCGAGCGGGAGCGCGCCGAGGACGACGGTGGCCCACAGCGGGACGGGGGCGACGTTGCGGCCCTGCTGCTCGAGGACGAGGCAGACCTCGGTCAGACCGAGGCCCGAGCCGCCGGACTCCTCGGAGATGGCCAGGCCCAGCAGGTTCGACCGGGCCAGCGCCGCCCACAGCTCGTTGTCCACCCGGTCGTTCGTGTGTTCGATCTCGGCCACCCGGGCGGGGGTGACCATGCCGTCGAAGACCGAGGCGGCCGCCTGGGCCACGGCGTCCTGCTCTTCGGTGAAGGTGAAGTCCATCGGGTGGGGTCCGTTCGTCTTTGGGTCAGGCCGGCGCAGGGCCGAACATGGGAAGGGTGAGTTCGTCGTCGACGGCCACGAAGGTCACGACGACGGGCATGCCGATCTCGACGGCGTCGGGTTCGATGCCCACCAGGTCGGCCACCAGCCGGGTGCCCTCCTCGAGCTCGACCACGGCCACCGGCAGCGGGTAGTCGAAGGCGGCGACCTGGGGATGGTGGACGACCACGTAGCTGTAGACGGTGCCCCGGCCACTGGCTTCCAAGGTGTCCCATTCGAAGGAACGGCAGACGGCGCAGGCCGGGCGCGGCGGATGGCGGAGGATGCCGCACGAGGCGCAGCGCTGGACGAGCAGTTTCTGTTGGCGGGCGCCGTCGAAGAAGAAGGCGTTGTCATGGGTGAGAGCGGGCCGCGGCCGCAGGGGCCGGGGCTCTTCGGATCCGGCGGTCGGCGGGCCCGAAAGTGCAGCCGTGGACTTGCCCGTGCCGGGGCGGAACTTGAGGATCCGGAAGCGCATGGTGGCCACCGGCTCGCCCGCGGCGTCGGTGAACGCCAGCACGGTGGTGATGAAGTGGCCGATGCCCAGGCCCGTCTGCTTCTCCGTCGAGACCGATTCGATGGAGGAGGAGACGCTGAGCCGGTCACCGAGGACGACGGAGCGGCGGTATTCCTGCTCGCAGTTGGTGGCCACCACCGAGGTGAAGCCGCCCTCGTCGAGGACGTGCATCAGGTCGTCGGCCGGGCTCGCCCCAACGGCCCGCCGGCCCTCGGCGCGGGCCTCGGCCAGCTCGGCCGTGGCCTTGTAGCCCCGCATGATCCAGGCCTGGAGCATGGTGGGCGGGGCGATGATGCCGGGGAAGCCGTTGGCCCGGGCCGCCTGCTCGTCGACGTAGACGGGGTTCTCGTCGCCCATGGCCTCGACCCAGTGGCGGATCATGGCCTGGTTGACGGCGTCGGGGCCCTCGGTGGGGGCACCCACGGTCCGGCCTTCGAAGGCCTTCAGCCGGGCCAGGAATTTCTCGTCGTCCACCTCGGTGGCCGGTTCGGCCGCGCTCACCGGGCGGCTCGCGTCATCCCCAGCCCGGCCGTGGCCACGATCTCGCGCTGGATCTCGTTGACGCCGCCGCCGAAGGTGTTGATCTGGGCGTGTCGGGCCGTCTTCTCGATTCGGCCGGCCAGCGCCGCCCCCGGAGACTGGGGCGCCAGGTAGCCGCCGGCCCCGACGATGCCGAGAAGGCGGCGGTAGATCTCGATGGAACGCTCGACACCGAAGATCTTCACGGCCGAAGAGTCGGCCGGGTTCAACTTCTCCGCCGCCACGGCCGTGGCCATGCGCCAGTTGAGCAGGTACATGGCGTCGAGCTCGGCCCGGCAGCGGGCCAGGTCGATCTGGACCCAGGGCTTGTCGAGCACGGTGGTGCCGTCGTCGGTGGTGGTCTCGGCCGCCCAGGCGATGACCTCGTCACACAGGGCCGAGGCGAAGCCGCTCCAGGCGGCCAGACCCACCCGCTCGTGGTTGAGCTGGGTGGTGATCATCCGCCAGCCCTCGTTCTCCTCGCCCACCCGGGCCGAGACCGGGACACGGACATCGGCGTAGTAGGTGGCGGTGGTCTTGGCCCCGGCCACAGTGACGATGGGGCTCCAGGAGAAGCCGGGGGAATCGGTGCGGACGCAGAGGATGGAGATGCCCTTGTGCTTGGGCGCCTCCGGGTTGGTCCGGCAGGCCAGCCAGATGTAATCGGCGATGTCGGCACCGGAGGTGAAGATCTTGGCCCCGTTCACGACGTACTCGTCGCCGTCGCGAACGGCCCGGGTCCGCAGCGACGCCAGGTCGGTGCCCGCTTCGGGTTCGGTGTAGCCGATGGCGAAGTTGATGTCGCCGGCCAGGATGCCGGGTAAGAAGTACGACTTCTGCTCGTCGTTGCCGTAGCGCATGATGGTGGGACCGACGGTGTTCACGGTGACGAAGGGGAACGGGGCGTCGGCCCGGCGGGTCTCGACGAAGAAGATGAACTGATCGGTGGCCGGCCGTCCCTGGCCGCCGTACTCCTTGGGCCAGCCCACACCGAGCCAGCCGTCGGCGCCGATCTTGCGGACCGTGTCGCGCCAGCGTTCGCCGCCTTCGCCTTCGCTTAAGCCGGCCCGGACCTCGTCGGTCAGCAGCGCGGAGAAGTAGGCGCGCAGCTCGTCCCGAAGGGCCTGCTGCTCGGGAGTTTCCTCCAAGAACATGGTCACCCGTCCATCTGTCGGTCCGGGCCAGGAGCGGTCCCGGTCCCGGCCTCTCTATAACTTGTTCTACTTTTCACGCTACCAGCCGGGGTTGGCGCCACGACAATCTCAGGTCGGCCCCGCCGGCGCCAGTGGGCCGGCGCCAG
>PLXQ01000039.1:0-294 GCA_003151475.1 Acidimicrobiaceae bacterium
GCACGGTGTTCGGGTTGATCGAGAGTGAGCCGACGACGTCCTTCACGCGCGGCAGCTGGTCTCCCTGGATCAGATAGCCGAGACGGAGCGCGTGCTCGACCTGATGGACGAGCTGCAGGTACGTCGGCACCCCCGAGCGCGGATCGAGCCGGAAGACCATTGAGGAGACCGGCAACGATTCGTCCCGCGATTGATTCATCTTATCTAACGCCATAGATAAACCGTACCATAGAGATACTGCCGATCATGGAGGCTCAAATCCGAAGGGGATGAGCCATGAGCCATGAGCCATGA
>PLXQ01000039.1:345-20955 GCA_003151475.1 Acidimicrobiaceae bacterium
CCCAGTTGGCAATGCCTTCCCAGTTAGCACTCTCCATCTCTGCAGTTGGCACATTGTCCCTGCTTAGACCCGCAATCTGGCTAATTCGAGGAGGAGGCGACAGGTCCAATAGCCCTCGAGTCAGGGAGCGAAACCACGATCCGGACAGTGGCGCGACCAGGGATGTGCCGATTCGTATAGAGCAGCCGCCGCCAGCACCAGATCTTCACGGAACCGCGGCCCGATCACCTGGAGGCCGACGGGGAGCCCATCGGAGGTCAGCCCGGCAGGGACGCTGATCGCGGGCAGATTCACCGGGCTGGCCAGGAACCCGAGGACCACCGACATGCCCGCGTGCACCTCGACGCCGTCGATGTTGGTGGGCATCGGTCCTTCGGCTGCGATGCACCACCAGAGGTGATACCGGGTTGGCGATCTTTCGTTCGGCGCCATGTCGCGATCTCTTTTCAACCGCGTCAATGCCCAATTTTCCTTTGCACCACTGTCTGGGCTGAGTCCTTTGCTGATCGCTCAGTCGAGTCACCTTACGGCAATGGTGTACATCGATACTGCGGTCGTTGTCCCCAGCGGACCCAAGGCGACCGAGCCGGCTGCGAAGGTCTTGCGAAACAGTTCGTAGGTGACCGGGCCGGTGGCCGTCTCGGTCAGCCCCGTGTCCGACCACGTGCCGTCGAGCCACGCCGGTCGGCCGACTCGGACGTCCATACCGACAAAGACATCGGCCTGCTGGTTGATGGTGAACGTCAGCAGGGGATTGCCGGTGAACGTCTTCGAGCCGTTGGTGTCGCGGATCCAAGTGTCGCCCATCACGATTGACGGTACGGCCGTCAAGGTGTAGGTGCGGTCGGCGTAGATGACGGCGCCGACCTGCAGGTTCTGCTGGACCGACCACATGGACGCCCGGGTGGTGTCGTTGACCGAGAGGTTGCTGATCGCGACGCCGCCGGTGGTGCTGGTGGTGAAGGTGACCTGCGCCTGATTGCTGGTGCGGGTGGTTCCCGCCGAGTCTACGAAGCTGGCCTGGACGGTGTCCGTCCCGGCGGTCGCACTGGTGTCGGTGAACGCGGCGTGGCCAGTCGAATCACTGTTCGCGGGGGCGGTCTGGCCGGCATTGGGCCCGCTGACCACATTGAAGGTGACGATGGTGCCTGTCAGGGGGTTCCCAGACCCGTCGGCCACGGTGGCGGTGAGTGTCTGGGCGGTACCCGTGCCCGCACTCTGCGTGGTGGGGGCGAGCGTGATCGTCGGCGGACCCGGCGGCGGCGGCGAGGTGGCACCGGTCACCTGAACGTGGTCGAACGCCGCCGTGCTCAGCTCGCCGATGTTGTGTGCCGTGTCGAACAGGCCGATTGTGACGGGGCCGCTCATGGTGACGGTGGCGCTGCCGATCTCGGTCCAGGTGACCCCGTCGGCAGACAGCCACGACGTGAAGGTGTTGCCCACCCTCTGCAGTTCCAGCCACTTGTCGGGCTCGGTGAATCCGGCCGGATAGGTCTTCGGGGTGGCCGATTTCGAGCCTGAATACTGCATGCGCACGCCGTTGCCCATGGCGGGAGTGACCGGCGGCAATGGGCTCAGGCATCCGTTGGACGTGCAGCCCACCCCGATGGTGTTAGGGGTGTTGGGGCTCACGTCCGGGCTGACGAGGGCGTCTACGAAGGCCGTTCCCGCCGTGGCCGACTGTTTGATCATCACGCCCGCCTTGGCCCACGAGCTCGAGTTCGTCTGATAGCGGACTCTGGCGATGATCGTCCCGTCCCCGCTCAAGGACTGGTAGACGTAGTGGAACTGGTCGTTGGCGCCGAAGGCGTCGGCGCCGGCACCATCGAGGTAGAACGACCGGTCCGCTGCCGAGTAGTCAGCCGTGCCGGCTGTGATGGGCGCCCCCACGTCGGTGCTCAACCACGGCGACGGCATGGTGATCTGGACGGGGTCGTACTCGGCGGTGTAGCTGCCGGGCCCGGACCCGGCCGTGATGGTGTCGCTCAGGGCACTGCCATCGGCCCAGCCGGCTAAGCGGTATCGGCTACCGCCGATCGTCTGCGCCAGTGGCATTCCCGTGAGGACGTGCCTGACACCGACGACGTCGGTGGTGCTGTACGGACCGATCTGCCAGGCGCCGTCGACCGCGTAGCCAGCGCCGGGCACGTTGGCGTTGGCCGACCAGCTCGTCAGGTTGGGATGGATGTCTTGAGTCACAACCGTCTTGATCCCGAGCGAGTCGGTCACGGTGAGGGTAATCCGGTAGAAGCTCGAAGGGGTCTGAGACGGGTCGGTGGGAATCTGGAAGCTGCCGGTCGTACTGCCAGTGACCGGCCCGTAGAACGGGTGGGGCACCTCGGCGAAGTACGAGGGCTGCACGACGCCGTTGCTGTAGAAGTCCACCTTCCAGGTGTAGTCGGGGGCAGGTAGCGTCCCGTCGACGGCGTCGGTGGCCATGCCTCTGAAAGCGACGGTGTCTCCCGCGTTGTACGTGCTCTGGGCCACGATCGACGCCAAGGGCGGGCTGTGTCCGACCACGACCTGCGTCTGGGCCTGGGCAGTCTGGGTCCCGTTGCTCACCGTGAGCGAGGCGGTGTAGGTGCCGCTGGTGGTGTAGGTGTGGGAGGGGTTGGCCGCGGTCGAGGTCGCCGAGCCGTCGCCAAAATTCCAGGAGAGGGTCAGGGACTTGCCGTAGGGATCAGTCGACCCTGCCGACGACAACTGCACAGTGAGCGGTGCGCTGCCGGCGTTCGGGGCGGCCGACGCCGCCGCGGTGGGCGGGAAGGGGCCCGGCGCCGTAATCTCCGAGAGGGTGCCCTCGAAGATGCTCACGTAGTAGAGGTTCCCGTCGGGGCCCTCCACGAGGTCGGCGATCGTGCCCGCCACGCTGTCGAACACCGTGTCCGAGACCGCCGTCTTGTACGTGGGGTCGAAGGTGACCGCCTCGATGTCCCGCCGGTTGTAGTCGCCGAAGAACACGACGTGGTCATAGGCCTGGGGGAAGGACGAGCCCGAGTAGGCGGCGATCGCGGATGCCGCCGCATCCGTGGGGAGATGGCCGTAGGCGTAGGCGGGATTGACATAGCCGCAGCTCCCGCAGTTGCCCTCTTTGATGGGCCAGCCGTAGTTGGCTCCGGGCACAGCGGTGTCCAGGTCCTCCCAGTAGTTCGAGCCGGTGTCCTCGGTCATGGCCTGGCCGGTGGGGAGGAAGGTGAACCGCCAGGGGTTGCGCAGTCCGTAGGTGTAGATGTACGGCACGGCTCCGGTGACATTGACGAAGGGGTTGTCGCTGGGGACAGTGCCGTCGAGGTTGAAGCGAAGGATCTTGCCGTAGATGTTGTTCAATATTTCTCCGTTGCTGATGGCCGGGACGTTGTCACCCACGCTCCACCACAGCTTGCCGTCTGGGCCCACATGCACGTCGTTGCCGGCGTGGTCGTAGGAGGCTGAAGACCCATCGGGGTTCTGGGTCTGATTGCCGCGGTAGAAGACGTGCTCACTGCGGGTGCTGGCGACACCGTTTACCACGGTGAAGCGCGACAACTGCGCGTACCCGACGATCGTTCCCGAGCCGGTCGTGACCGGGACCGTGTAGGAGACGTACATGTAGCCATTCGTGGCGAAGTTCGGGTCGAGGGCGAGGCCGAGCAAACCCGTCTCCCCGTGCATGAAGACGTTCAGCGTGAGCACCGGGGTGGGTAGGATCGCACCGTTGCTGTAGTGGAGGATCGTCCCCCCCTGCTCCGCGACGTAGATGTCACCGTTGGGCGCGAACGCCAACGCGATCGGCTTGGCGAGTCCCGTGGCCAGCTTCGTCTGGGCGAACCCAGCGGGCAGGGTCTGGCTGATCGTGGTGCTGGTGGTCGCCGAGGCGCTGAACGGTGCCGAGGACTCGGTCCCTGTGACGCTCGCCGTGTCGGACAGCGTGGAGCCGACTGCGGCGGTGACCGCGCCAGTGATCGTCACCGTCCACACCTGACCAGCACCGAGGGTGGTGGCTGTACAGGTCTCGGTGGGGAACGCGAAGGTGCAGCTACCGAGGTTCTGAGTCGTGGCCGGGGCGCTCATTTGGCCTATCCCGACGCCGTTGAGCGCGTCGGTGAGCGTAACGCCGGTCGCGGCCGCGCCACCGGTATTGGTGACGTTGATGGTGTAGGCGATGGCCTGGCCGGTTGCCACCGGGCTGGGCGACGACATCACGGAGATCGAGACCGGTCCTGTCGACGCCGCCGCCTTCCCCGATTGGGCCACGAGCGTCGCCAGCAGGCCGGTAGCTGCCAGGCACGCGATGCCGACCGCCGCGACCACGCGGACAGGCCGACGCACCCGGTCACCGCTGGTCCCGACATGCGAGGTCCGCCCGTGTCGTGTCATGTTCCTATCGATCCGTGTCGTTCTCATAGGATCTCCTCCCCGCCCGGCACCGGAGTGCCGGGGCGGACTCGCTTTCCCCCCGTCGTGGGCATCCCCGCCCGGTTCTTCACGTCGTGCTCCAAATCGGTGGCACCGTCACGTGGAGGACGGCGCCTCTGTGCCTGCCCCGCTGCCCCACCGAGGCCTCCTTGCGGCGCGAACTGTTGCGTATCTGGCACCGGGGGTGCGCCACGGTCCCGGCATCACGACCGGGCGGGGGTACATCGCTTTTACCTCCCGCAGGGCGCGGGCGATCACCCGAAGCTTCGCTCCTTGTGGCGCCCCCGATCGGCGGGGGAAGTTCGACACACCCACCTCGACGATCGTGCAGCCGAGCCGAGCCAGCTTCACCATGATCTCGGTGTTGATCATCGTCCCCCGGCTCTCGATGTCGATCTGCTGCAGCGCGCTCTTCTTGAACAACTTGAAGGCACAGTCGATGTCGCGCACCGGCACCTAGAAGAGCCATCGCACGATCCGGTTCCATCCCCACGCGTTCAGGCGACGCACGAAGGGGTCCCGCGGAACCTTGGGGAATCCCGCCACGACGCCGGCCCGGTCCACCCATGCCAGCAGCAGCTCGAGCTCGTTGATGTCGAACTGGTTGTCGGGCGTCGGTGAAGAATGCGAAGTCGAGCCGCGCTGCGTCGAACCCGGTGCGCAGGGCTTCGCCGTAGTCGCGGTTGACCCCGTGGCTGATCAGCCGGATGGTGTCGTCCTCGCCGGCCCGTTCCCTCACGAGCACGGCCGTGGCGTCGGTAGACCCGTCGTCGACGACGATGATCTCGAACTCTTGACGCAGGCGCCGGGCCGCCTTCTCGGTTCGGCGCAGAGCATCGATGATGTCGACTCCTCGTTGTACGAGGGAAGCACGTACGACACCGACGGACCCCGACCCAAGGCATCGCTTCGGAGACGTCTTGGCCTAGTCGGGGGGCGCCAAGCCACGTGTACTCCTCGGTTGTCGCGCCCGTGGTTGACTGGTTGGCGAGCCGCTCGGCGCCAGAAGCTGACTACGGTACCCTGCACGATGAAGGTGTCCGCTCCTCCAACACGGATTATCGTGATGCGCGCAGATCGTCGTCATCGTCACAACTGACGATTTTCCAACTCGAGGTCCGTAGTAGTCCGAGGTCGGGAAAGCCGGCTACATGGCGAAGGGACCCAGCAAGCTCGAAATGTAGGAACTGGAATGTCAGGAGGACGTCGGTGAACACCGACGCACCGTGGCCCGACCTCTATGAGACCGAGGCACGGGTACTGAAGATCCAGACCATGGCCCCCGACACCGGTGGTGCCGAGGCTGTTCCCCCCGGTTGTAGGGAGGTCCAGCGCACTGCTATCCCGGCCATCCACCAGGTTCACAGCCGGTCGCACTTCTTGAGGGGGTTCCACCACTGGTTTCTGCATTCGTGCACCTCTCCGTCTTGCTTGCCGAACCCGAGCCGTCTGGTGGTCCCTGCTCGTTCCGGCGTTGTCGGGGCTGCTCCCGCCTTTCTCCTCGTCTCAGGAGTCAGGCTGCCCCCAGCCTCAGCGACCTGCTGCGACAGGTCGCAGGTGGGGATCTTCCCCCCACCCGGTCATGTGGTACCTCGTGGCGCACCCAGCCGTAAGTGCTCTCGAGCACCACCTCGGGCTCGTCGCCGGCCATGGCGGCGGCCAGTTCCAGGGGTTGGCTCGGGATCTTGACGCAGCCAAGCACCTCCCCGTCGCCGGACACTGACAACCCCCCGCGCTGCTCGCAGCCCCCGCGGCGTGTGTGGTTGTCGACACCACGGCGGGCGTGACGAGGAGCGAGAGAAGGGGCGGCACGATAAGCCAGCGACGCATCGCGCGCATTCGACCACGACCCCGGGGCCGATGCAACGGCCGCTAGTAGACCCGAGATCGCATGCCGCGCCGCGCGTTCCTCGGCTTCCCCATCATGACGATCGAGGACACCGGCGAGAGGTGTCCGTGCACCGCTTTGCCGACCAACCAACCGCAACAACAGGACCAGGCGTCACATGAGTAACCACACACATTCACACGCTGGACCCATCCAGCGTCTGGACGGTGCCGATCGCCGAGCCGAAGTTACGTTTGCGAACTGTGTGCAACGGGATTCGCACCGTGTCGTGTGCGAGAAGAGACGTTGCCGGTTGGGCTAGGTCTGGTGACCTTTGTCAAAGTTGACGATACCGTCGCCATCTCAGCATGTCGCATTGTCCTTGCAGCTATACAGCCTTTCGTTCTCCACCTCGGCTGGTGAAAGGAGACACGATGAGGCGGCTCACCTGGATTGCAGCAAGCACGGCCACCCTGACGCTGTGCATCGCCGTTATCGGACAGTCCGTTCCGGCGTCCGCTCGCCCGAGGGCGGCGCCGACGGCGGATTCGTACATGCGGGTCTGTGGCCTGCAGTTCTGTATACGCCAGCAGGTGTTCTATCCGTATGGGGCGACGTTCTACGAGTCGACGGCGCAGGCCGGGATCGACAACCCTGCAGGGGCGATCTCGTTCGCCAAACTCCAGCACCTGAACACGATCCGACTTGTGGACTTCGTGAGCCACGACGGGGACCCCGCCACCGCTCCGTACGACCCGGCCACGTGGGCGAAGGTCGACAGGTTCATCGCCGACGCGCAGACGGCGAACATCAAGATACTGCTCGACCTATCCGACTTTAAGGCGGACCTCTGGAATGCGTGTATCAACCCGTACACAGCAAATTGGGCGAGGTATTTGACGTTCGTCGCCCAGCGAGTGAATACCGTGACGGGCCAGAGGTACAAGGACGACCCGGAGATCGTGCTGGTCACATTCACCGGGGAACCGCTGCCGGTGGGGAGTCACACCTTCACGGATACGGCAGGGGCGCCGTGCACGATCTCTTACACGACGGCCCAGTTGACCCGCTTCTACGCAAAGGTCGAGGGGATGTGGAGATCTCTGGACCATCACCACCTGAGGGCCGCCGACGGGCTCGGCTACGTCGACGAGCCGAATTCGGGCATCGACTGGCACGCGATCTTCGGGAACAGAGACAACAGCGTGTGTGCCTGGAAGACTTATGGAGGCATGTTGAGCTGGCTTCCCACCGGTGCCCAACACTGTCGAAACGTCCTCCACAAGCCTTGGTTCAACGATGAGTGGGGATACACCCAGGCTATGGGCGATAGCGCGCGGGCGGCATCGTTCACCAGCCAGTTTGCCAATAACAATGCCAATGGCGCAGCCGGGAACTTCTACTGGAACGCCAACTACCTCACGGATCCGACGTCCTATGACGTGGGCCCGGGGACACCGTTGACCCAGGCGGCGGTGGTGGACAACGCCCCTTGAGCGGCCCGGTCCCACGACCCGGCTGGCTCGGCCGTGCGCATGTGGAGAGTCACGAGTGAACCCCGCCCGTACACCACCATGACCCGCACAACACCGTGATTGGCGCGTAAACGATCGTCTGTTCACGAGCATGTCGTGACTTCACGAACCTCATCGTGCTCTCGTGCACCACCAGGCACTGGTCGCCTTGGTGCAGGGCCGAGAGTTGTCTTCCCGACCGTCACTCATGGTCGAGTGCATCGTCACTCCCGGTCGACATTTGCTGAGCGGTCGGGGGGGCGGCAGAGCGGACTCGTCGCGATCGGCTCGGCGTGCATGGATCAATTCGTCAGATGTGACGATGGCGGCGGGGCGACGAGCGAACAAGAATCCCGTCCGGAGGAGCGGGCACCTCCCTTCCGGTGCACGGCGGCAAGCGCAGTTGATCGGTCGTTCACCGTTGGGTCATAACGCTGATGAGGATGCGGTTCAGGGTGGCGAGGTGGCCAACCTCGCACCAGGTGGTGACGGGCGCGAGACCAGGGAGCGGAAGGGTTGGCTCGTCCGGCGTCACTTCGCACAGGCATTCCCGCCGTCTTCGCGACGACGGTACTTCTGCTTTCGAGCCTTTCGTTTGTGGCGACCGTCGTCGGGCAGCTCCTGACCAGCGCGCCGGCTGCGGCGGTCACCAACCAGGACTGGCCAATGTTCCTCCAGAACCCGGAACGCACCAACGCCACGGTCGACCCCCGCTTGAGCGTGGCCAATGCGTCCACGTTGAAGCTCAAATGGGCATTCAAGACCGGAGGGGGCGTGGCGACCTCGGTGTCGATCGTAGGCACGACCGCCTACGTCGGGTCGTGGGACGGCTTCGAGTATGCGATCAACACCGCCACCGGGACGCAGATCTGGAAGAGCCCGAACTTGGGGATCACGACCGACCCTGGATGCAATCCCGTCAACATCGGCATCACGTCGAGCGCCGACGTGGAGAACGGTGTGCTTTACGTGGGAGGCGGGGGGCCCTACTGGTACGCACTGAACGCGAGCACCGGCGCCGTCCTGTGGAGCGTCTACACCGGGGATAACTCCCAGACCGGCGCCCACTACAACTGGTCGAGCCCGCTTATCTACCAAGGGTTCGCCTACATCGGCGTGGCGAGCAACTGTGACAACCCTTTGGTCCAAGGTCACCTGATGCAAGTGAGCCTCACCACCCATCAGGTGGTCAACGACTATGTCTTTGTGCCGAAGGGCGAGCTCGGCGGAGGCGTGTGGACAACGCCGACGGTGGACCCCTCGACGAACACCATCTTCGTGACAACGGGGACGCTCAACGACTACACCCAGACCCAATCGCAGGCGATCGTGGCGCTCGACGCAATCACGCTCGGTTACAAGGGATCGTGGCAGCTCCCCTTCCAGGCGGCCGTGGCCGACTCGGATTGGGGCACGACCCCGACGCTCACGACCGCCGCCGACGGAACCCCGCTCGTGACGGCAGCCAACAAGAACGGCAGCGTCTACACCTGGAAGCGATCCGACCTCGAGCAGGGCAAGCCCGACACCAACCCACCTCTGTGGCAGGACCAGATCGCCATCGGCGGTGACTGCCCCACGTGCGGCGACGGCACCATCGCGTCGGGGATCTTCGCCAACGGAGTCCTGTACTACGCCGGCGGGCACCAGGTGGTAAACGGACATGGCTCCGGCGGGACGATCAGCGCCTTCAACCCCGGCACGGGGGCCGTGCTGTGGACCCATCAGACCGAAGCGGCAGTCGTCGGCGCCCCGGCGTACGTGAACGGCGAGATCGCGTACGGGCAGGGCCACACCTTCGAGGTGATCAATGCCGCCAACGGCCAGCTGCTGTATTCGTACCTCCTGCCGGGGCCGACCTACAGCGCCGTATCGGTGGCGAGGAGCCAGTTCTACATCGGCGATATCAACGACTCGGTGTACGCCTTCGGGATCCCCGGTGCCTCGACCATCCCGCCGGACCCGAACTGCCCGGCGACGCTCAATGCATCGAACCCAGGGGCGGGCCCCGTCACCTGCCAAGACATCCGCAGCCCGGCGGTGGCCGGTTCGGAGTCGTCCAGCGGCGGGGTCCTCACCGTAACGGCGTCGGGTGCCGCCATTCACGGGACATCGGACCAGTTTCGCATGATCTCGGCGCCCGTCACGGGCGATTCGCAGTCAAGTGTCGAGCTCACCGCTCAGAGCACCCAGAACACGCAGCCCCAGGCGGGGCTCATGATGCGGCAGTCCAACGATCCGACGTCACCGTTCTACGCGGTGCTCGCCTACCCGAACGACCTCACCGAAGGGCTTCCCCTCGCCGATCTGGTCTTCTGGTACCGGACGGGGTGGGGGAGCACGTCGATCGAGTTGACGAAGCTCTATCCCGCCACCAAGCCCATCTGGGTGATGATCCAGCGCACCGGCAACATTTTTAGCGCCGGGGTGTCCTCCGACGGTGTCCACTACACCCTGATCCCGGGGTCCACGGTCGACGTGAACATACCGGCCACCGTCTTGGGTGGCCTCGCCGTTGACTCGGGATCGTCGAAGAACACCGGTACGGCGTCGTTCGCCAACATCAGCGTCGGCGGTCCCGTCACGACCGCGATGGCTCCCCAGACCCCCTCACACCCCTGCCCGGCCTCATGGACGTGCTCTGATATTGGCAATCCGAACCCCCCGGGCGACACCACTAGCTCCTCGTCGACCAACTTCACTCTCTTCGGGACGGGGACCGGGATCACAGGTGCGTCCGACTCGTTCCACTACGTGTACCAGCCGGTGTCGGGGAACCAGACGCTCACGTCCCAGGTGGTGACCCAACCCGGTGCTCCCACCACCGCCCACGAGGGGATCATGATGCGGGCGAACCCGTCGCCCACATCGCCGTTTTACGCTGTCCTCTTCACCTCCACGGGCTCGGCCACGGTGTCGTGGCGGTACTACGACGGCATCGCCGATCGGACCGGGTCCCTCCCGCTCCCGTCGGTCAAGTCCCCGGCGTATGTCCAGATTTCGAGCTTCCTTGACACAGGCCTGAGCACGCCGAACTTCTTCTTTTCCACACAGACGTCGACCGACGGGGTGAACTGGTCCCCTGTCCTGGGTTCCACGCAAGCCATTCCCATGGGCACGCAATATCTGGTCGGCATGGCGGCCGACGCCGAGGCTCCCCGGGTGACGGTGCCGGTCGTGTTCAACGGGGTGTCCATTGCCGCCACGACCACGCCGCCGTCGGGCATCTGCCCGACCGGGTTCAGCTGTTCGGACATCGGCAACGCCATCCTCCCGGGCAACCAGCTCTACATCAATCCACAGCAGCCCGAGACCCCGGCCAGTACGGGGGTGTGGACCATCGAGGGTGGGGGGTCTGACATCTGGTCGACCTTCGACAACTTCCGGTACGCCTACCAGAACTTTCCCAACGACCCCGTCAACTCGGTGAACGGCGACGGGACCGTGAGCGTGCGCGTGGTATCCCAGACCAATCCCAACAACGACGGCTGGATCAAGACCGGCGTCATGATCCGGGGCCAGAACGGCACCGACCCGCAAGCCCCGTATTACGGCGTCTTTGTGTCGTCCGGCAACGGGATTGTTGTCCAGTGGCGAACTGCGGAGGGCGCCCTCTCCAACCAACTGCTCGCCACCCCGGGGGCGGGAGCCTCGACCATCCCGCCCGTGACCCCTCAGTACGTGCTCGCCGAGCGCTACACGAATCCGGGCACGGGGATCGTCTACTACGCCGGATTCACGTCGACCAACGACGTCACCTGGCAGTGGATTCCGGGCTCCACCGTCGCAGTGAACCTGACGGGCTTCCTCACGTCTGGCATCGCTACCGACTCGCACAACGAGGCCGGCTATTCGGTCGCCACAGTCGACAATCTCGCTCAGCTGGCCGGGGCGTCGCCGCCGCCCGGTGTCTGCCCGGACACATGGTCGTGCACCGACATCGGTGGGGCGCTGCCGCCCGGGCAGGACTCGCTGTCGAACGGCACCTGGAGCGAGGTCGGCGGCGGGGGCGACATCTGGTCGTTCGCCGACGCCTTCCACTTCGTGTCGCAGTCGTTGCCTGCCGACGGGTCGGTCACGGCCCAGGTGACGGCCCAACAGAACACCGACCCGTGGGCCAAGGCCGGACCCATGATGCGCACCACCACCGATCCCGGCTCTCCCTACTACGGGACCTTCGTCACACCAGGCAACGGTGTGGCCGTGCAGTGGCGCTCATCGCAGGGCGCGTCTTCCAACCAGATCGTCGTGGGCGGCCAGGTGTCGATCTACCTGGAGGTCACCCGATACACCTCGACCGGGACCAACCCTCAGACCTACTACACGGCCTATACGTCACCCGACGGGGTCACCTGGACGGCCATCCCCGGCTCGACCCAGGCCATCTCTATGCCCGGTGCCATCCTCGCCGGGTTCGCCATCACCTCTCACAACCAAGGCACCGGATCGGCGGTCACCCTCGCCAACGTCGGGGTGTCGAGCGTCGAGCCTCTGGCACCGTTCTAGGGACGTCGCGATGGCCCACTCCAGGCGCCCCGGCCCCCCGCTGACACCGTCGGTGCCTGACGCGCCGCTCATGGCGGCGCCGGTTGGCCCGGTGCCACCCGAGGGCCGCGAGTCGGCGACCGGGTCTCCCCCTGGCGCCGACGCGCGTTGGCTTTACCCGGACGGTGCCGTTCATACGAATGGCACCGTCGGCGGCACCCGCAACGACGCGATCCGGTTGCGCCCACCGCGACCGCGCTACGCGTTCAGCGCACCCGTCCGAGAGGACGGTGCTACGCCCGCTCTACTTGAGCCGGAGACGGCGGAATCGGGCGCGAGCACCAACGGGAACGGGAAGGTCATGCCCATCCGACCCGCGGTGCAGGCAAGCAGGGGACCGAACGGGGACGTCCTCGGGGACGTCAACTACCTTTCGGAGCCAGCAGGCGCCCCGCCACCCGGTGCCCCCTCGGTGCTGTCCGCAGGCCAGGTGGGGTTTTCGATCCTGGCCCTAGGTTGGTTCGTGACCGGGCTCGCCTTGGCGTCGTTCCTCACTCTGGCAGTCATCAACGGGTGCTTGTTGCTTTTCTTCATGGCGGCCAACGGCATGAAGCTTGTGCTCATCGATCGCTCGCTGCGTCAGAATGCCCCTGGATATGGGAAGGGTGCGGCCGAACGGATCGCCGACGCGGACCTGCCCGTCTACACCATCCTTCTGCCCGTGTTCCGCGAAACGTCTGTTCTTCGCCAATTGGTGGCCGGCATCGAGGCGCTCGACTACCCGAAGGCGCTACTCGACGTGAAGCTCCTGCTCGAGGAGGACGACACCGAGACCCGCGATGCGGCCGCGCTGATCGGTCTCCCTGCATGCTTCGAGGTCTTGGTGGTCCCCGATCGCGGCCCTCGGGGGAAGCCGAGGGCGTGCAACTACGGGCTCCTCCGGGCCAAGGGTGAGTATCTGGTGATCTTCGATGCCGAGGACCACCCTGACCCCGACCAGCTCCGCATGTCGGTGGCCGCTTTCCGGATGGCCGCCCCGAACGTCATTTGTCACCAGGCCAAACTCAACTACTTCAACCGGAGGCACAACCTGCTGACCCGGTGGTTCACGTCGGAGTACTCGGTGTGGTTCGACCAGCTCTTGCCGGGTCTGCAGTCGCTCGACGTCGCCATCCCCCTCGGAGGAACCTCGAATCACTTCATCACCGAGCGACTCGTTTCGCTCGGTGGCTGGAACCCCTACAACGTGACCGAGGATGCTGAGCTCGGCGTTCGGATCTATCTGCGGGGCTGGAAAACGGCGGTGCTCGACTCCACCACCTATGAGGAGGCGACCAGTCAGTACCGCAACTGGATCCGGCAACGCAGCCGGTGGGTAAAGGGATATATGCAGACGTATCTGTCGTGCATGCGCCGTCCGGTGCGACTTGCCCGGCGAATGGGGCTGAAGTCATTTGTGTCGTTCCAGCTCTTCTTCGGCGCCAACACCCTGTGCCTGCTTATCAACCCCATCTTCTGGGTCATGATGGCAGTCTGGTTCGCCACCCATGCCGGGTGGATACCGTCCATCTTCCCTGCTCCAGTCTTCTACCTTGCTGCGGTCGGGCTACTCGTCGGCAACGGAGCCTGCATGGTGTCGCTTGTCAGCGGGTCCGTCGCCAGACGCCACTACGGCGACGTCAAATGCGCCTTCCTGGTACCCATCTATTGGCTCGTCATGTCGGTGGCTGCGTACAAAGGCCTCCTCCAGCTCTTCCACAAGCCCTCTTATTGGGAGAAGACGGAGCACGGTATATGCCAGTACGAGCCGTCGGCGTCGATCATCCCCCCACTCGGGTTGCCCCCCGTCCACACAGGGTCGTTGTGGCCATAGACACGTCGACCCCTCTCCTGCCGCGTCATGGCCAGCAAGTGCCGAAGCTGGACAAACAGACGCGGCGGCGGGGCGACCTGTACCCCGTTGTTGCGGTGGCTGTTCTCGCCGCGGTGACAGCAACGACCTGGTCGGCGAGAACCGGGTCGATGCTGCTCTACGGAGACGCACGTGCACATCTGAACGTGGCGCGTCACGTCACGGACAGTCTCCGGGTCGGCCTTGGCCAGCTCGGGAGCGTGTGGTTACCGCTACCCCATCTCCTCCTCGTCCCACTCGTCGCCTCGCGCACGCTGTGGCACACGGGCGCCGCCGGAGCGATCGTCAGTGGCATCGCATTCGTGTACACCGCGGTCCGCGTCTTCACGCTGATCGAGAACCTCTCGGGCAGCAAGATCGGCGCATGGTGCGGATTTGCTGTGTTCACCGTCAACCTCAACATGCTTTACGTGCAGAGCACGGCGCTGACAGAGCCCGTCCTCCTGGCCTTCCTTGTCGGCGCCGTTTACCACCTCGAGCAGTGGATGCACCAGCTGTCTGTCCGAGAGCTGATCTGGGCCGCGCTGCTGACCTGCTGTGCCACATTGTCTCGCTACGAAGGTTGGGCACTGTTCATCGCGGGCGTGGGGGCAGTGCTTCTGTGGAGCTTCGTGGCGGACTTCAGGAAGAAGTCGCCCGAAGCGAATTTCGTCGTCTTCGGCGTGTTGGGAGGCTACGGAATCGTCCTCTGGTTCCTGTACAACCTCATCATCTTTCACGATCCCCTGTACTTCCTGCACAGCGCGTACAGCGCGCAAGTGATCAACGGTGCACAAGCCAAGTTCGGTCTGCTCGGCACGAAGGGGAGCCTCAAGCTGAGCGTGCTCACCTACGGGTGGGACATGGTGAACGTCGTCAGCGCCGCCGTCCTGGTGGCCGGAGTCCTGTCCATCGTTGTTCTCCTCGCCATCCGCGGCCCGGCCCGACGGCGGACCTGCTTCGTCCTCGGGTTGCTTGCCGCGCCGGTCGTCTTCGAGGCGTTGACCCTGTATGCGGGCCAGATCACGGTCCGGGTTCCGCAGCTGGCCCCGCATGGGATGTGGAATGTGCGTTACGGCCTGATGGTGCTGCCGTTGTGCGCAGTGGCAATCGGGGTGCTGGCCGGTCGCTTCCGCTGGTCGGCGGCGCCGCTTGTCGGAGTCGTCGTGGCCAGCACCGTGCTCGCCGGGCTGGGCACACCTATCACCCTTGCTGACGGCAGAACCGGGACTTCGAGCGCGGCGGCGGGGCACCCTGAGATCGCTGCGCAGTACCTCCACGATCGCTACCGGGGGGGTGAGGTGCTGGCCGACGACTCTGCTGCCTCCCCGTTCATTTTCGCCGCCAACCTGGACCTGAACCAGTTCGTTTCCCCGGGTGCCCACCCGTTCTGGGAGTACGCGCTGGCGTCACCGGCGCGCCATGTGACGTGGGTGGTCGCGTTCCCCGGCGATGCGGTGTCCAAGGACCTGTCCGCGCACCCGGACCGGTTCCAGGACTTCAAGCTGGTGATTGCAACTGGCAACATCCGCCTGTTCGAACGGGTGGGGGCAAAAAGATGATGGAAATCCGTGGTGGCGGTCGTCCGCAGGTGTCGTTCGTGCTGCCGTCGTACAACGAGGAAGCGAACATCGCTACCGCCCTCGACCGGACCCTCTCGGCCGCGAAGCGGTTGTGCTCAGAATTCGAGATCGTCGTGATCGACGACGGATCGACCGACCGGACTGCCGACCTCGTGCGGAACGCGATCACCCAACACCGCTCGATCAAGCTCGTCAGCCATAGGACGAACCGGGGATACGGAGAAGCATTGCGGTCGGGGTTCGCTGCTGCCCAATTTGATTTCGTGTTCTTCACGGATGCTGACAACCAGTTCGACATGAACGAGCTCGAGTTGCTGCTGGTGTGGGCCGACAAGGCTGATGTCGTGGCGGGGTACCGAAAGGTCCGGAGGGATCCATTCATGCGTCGGGTGAACGCATGGGCCTGGAACCGGATCGTGCGATGGCTGTTCTACGTGCCGGTGCGGGACATCGACTGCGCGTTCAAGTTGTTCAGGAGAGAGGCGTTGCAGCAGATCGACATCGAGAGCAGAGGCGCCATGATCAATACTGAGATCATGGTCAAGCTGGCTCGGAGTGGTTGCACCATCGTGGAAGTGGGGGTCTCTCACTTTCCGCGCACCTCCGGGGCGCCACAGGGGGCGAAGGTGCGGGTGATCGCGCGGGCACTACGGGAAGTGAAAACGATGCATCCCCGCTTGAGCAAACTCGCCCCCTGTTTGCCGAATCTCGGCGTGAACGGGGCGGCGGGCGAGCGCAATGGCCACGCTTCGATTAACCAGTGGACACCACCGGCTGTCACTTCCGAGGACTGGTTCGTGCCTCCGACCGAGGCGCGGTCGAACAAGACGCGGTCGACCAAGGGGAAGACGAGCAGGAACAGCGGCAAGGCGTCGCCCCGCAGGAAGGCGGTCGGCGCCGATGAGAAAGGAGAGGTGGCGGTCCGCCTTCACGGCGACATGACCGCCAAGCAGGGGAAGAAGGCCTGAGGGAGCGGGCGACGACGGCGTCAGACCGGTGATGGGAACTCGATTGGGTTGGGTGCGTCAGGTCCGGAACAGGGACTGATGGCGCGAATAGCGTCGCTTTCCGTGACAGAATAAGAGTTACGCGGGACGGGGGGTCCCCGGGCGACCCTAGGACCCCCCAACCCCGCGCTGTAACCTCCGGCCACTCATTGCGGACAAGGAACCGGGGGTTCAAGGGAACGGTAGCGCACTCAGTGAGAGTGTCCCACTGAGAGCGCGATGAATTGCCAATCACCGGGCAGAGGTGCAGTTATCCCCAGGCATCTAGCCTTGTCACGAGGTGGTTTCGACTGTCAGAAATAGTGGCACCACGGGCTGCGGTGGTGACTCCCTTCGGTACGGGGCGACGCATCGCTGAGCTATTCGGCGCGACGCCTGTCTCCCTGTTTGTCGGTCAAGTAGTCATACGACGAGGACAGGAGCCGTGGGGTCGCCCACCCGCGCTGGCATTCTCCAACCGTGGCCGTTCAAGCGCGAGTTGGGACTATCCACAGGGAGCTATGTCCACGCGTCAAAATGGTCGAAAGTCGGGGCTGCGCTGTGGACAACAGCCGAGGACCATGCTCAGGCCGGCATCATTCTCGACCGGCGCGCGGCTTCCTATGGCTGCCTGTCTCGAGCTTTGGCCGCCGCGTAACGCGGCCGAGCGGTCACCTGCTCGATCCCCAGCCCCGTTTATCCCGCGCATCAAGGCATTGGAGGACACGTCGCCGGCGCTTCTGGCGCTTGGACCGCCGCCGTGTGACTCGTGGGGGGAACGCCCGCTCTGGCGCCAACCGGGAGCCGGCCAACCTCACGAGTTCGGCCACTAAGTCCTCGGCCGAGCCCAGCCCCGGTGACCATGCCGTGAGCGCGACGGCGATGTGGCGGAGCGTGCTCGTGGGCGCACGACGCATGCCGGTTTCGATCGCCCAGATGGTGCCAATATGTAGGCCGGCGGCGGTCGCCAGACCGAAGGGCCGCAAACCTACTGCCCGCCGCAGGCGCCGGACACAGGGCCCCAAGGCATCTTCCGTCGGTGCCAGTTGGGACGACAAAGGCTGGGCGGATGCGCGTCCCGCGCCATCGCGTGGGGGGGATCCGCGCACGCGTTGGACAGTAGCGCGCAACGGGCGCCATGTCCCCGCTTGCGGCGGTTCCGGTATTCCTGGGTGACGATCGAAGATCGCGATCGGCTTCGACGTCTCCGCCGTGGACTCCGTGCTGGGATTTGTCGCCCCGCACCTTGAGGCCGACGGCCAGTGGCGGCGACGGCGTAGGGGGCGAAGCACCATCGGGGATACGTCTCAGGCAGGTCGAAGTCGCGGATCTCCAGCTAGGCGGTTCCCATGCCACCGGATTGATGCGCCCCGTGGCGCCAGCAACTCGTCGTCCTCGACCGGTGGCCGGCGGCCCCGGCCGCCAGCTGGGCCCGGGCCTCGGCGAGGGGTAGCGCTCGGGGTCGACCAGGTTGAAGAGCCCGGTGTCGCTGTCCATGACGAGCTTCCTCCTCGAGCGGCCGGTGCCGGCGGCGGGACGGGTCCCCACAATGCCCACGCTACGGGCCTTCCACGGGTGTGGACGCAGGGCGGGACCCTGACGACCGGGTCGCACGCCTGTCGGCCGACCATATTCTGGTGATTAGAAGTGAGTGAACGAGCGCAAATAGTAGTCACAAATGAGGAGGCTGGGCGTGGTGGTCCGGTTTCTCAACGCATTATTCATCATCCCTGACGATGTCAAGACTCCACCCGGACGGCGAAGATGCCATGAGGATTAAACGACAAGGAGAGAGCAAGTGAACATTGGGCGTGGTTTTGTGCGGATCACCGCACTGACAGTCGTCTTGGCCATGCCGCTTTTGGGCATGTCGGGCATCGCTTCGGCGAAGGGCACGAAGGCCGCGGCACCGAAGTGCGTCAAGCACCCGAAAAGTGCCAAGTGCCAGAACAGCGGTGGCGGTTCACCAAGCGGTGGTGGAACTGGCGGTCCTCCTGCCCAGATCACCGTCAAGGTCAGCCCGAACCCGTTGGTGGAGACCGGCCAGTCCGAGATCCACGCCGTCATCGAGGTGGAAACGCTTCCGTCCTTCGCCGGTGACACGGTGCTAATCGACTCCTCACAGCTGATCGCCTCCTGCAACGGTGGTGTCACCTTCGAGAACATGCAGGGTGGTGTCACAACGCCCGGCCAGTTCCACATCGTCAACAACCGGATCGAGGCGGTCCTCGACAATGACGGCAACGCCACTGTGGTCGTGGACGCCCTTGACTGTGCCCCCGGGACCAGCGTGGTCGAGGCCGACCTCGAGGTGGCTCCGTTCCTCACGGCTCTCACGACGCTGGTGGCCCTGCCGCCATCGGTGACCCCCGAAGGCCTGACGGGCTACCCGCAGAGGGCCGGTGTGGCGCAGGAGGTCGAGACCGGTGACACGAGCACCAGTGGTGACTCCAACGTCTACGCCGTCTTCTACGTCGAGACCAACCCGGTCTACGCGGAGCAGACCGTGGAGATCGACTCTTCCCAGCTCGACGGGCGTTGCATCCGCGGCTGGCGTTGGGAGCCGGGTAACCGTAACGGCATCGGGGTTGGACCTGGAGTCCACGGGCCGATCTGGGGAATTGGTCCCAACACGCAGCAAAAGGCATCGACCGTTCTTGATGACGACGGCAACGCTGTGTTCGTCTTCAAGGGCATCTCGTGTGCCGCCGGGCCTTCTCAGGTGATCGCCGACGTGCTGGCTGGTACCCACCAGACCTACGTCACGACGTTCACGGTGAACCCGCCGGTGCCGACAATCTGAGTCCCGACTGTCAACACCCAGCACGACACAGAGAGGGGACCTACGGGTCCCCTCTCTGTGCGTTTACGCCTAGCAGTTTCGATGACTAGGAGGTGAGAGTCCTTCCCGAACTTTGGCCGTTGAAGTTCGAGTAGCCGATGGCCAGGGCGTCCGGGTGACCGGGGGTCTGGAGGGGGCGGAGGCAAAGCCGTGGGCCGGAACGAGAGTGAACCGCTGGAATGCCTCCTGATGTCGCGACCGAGGGTGCCGCAGGGAACCCGATGACCCCGCCGCCTGGACGCTTTTGCGTCGAAACAGGAACGGTCCTTTGACGGTGGGGGCGTCAGGGGGTGCTTGCTGCTGGCAGGCGGCGACAACGCCATCGGGATGATCTGGGGAGACTTCGTAGGGTCCGAGTAATGCCGTGGTGCGCGAACGTGCCAGCCAAAGAGCTGGCGGCCGATGGTCCAGGTGTGGCCCGGTTCGTGGGGCGCGTACTGCCCGAACATTTGATCGCGCCGGTGAGTAGGGACTTCCTGGTCCGGATCCTTCTCGGCTACCTTCCCGCCATGCGGGCCGCCAGAAGCCAGCTGTGGGCCTTTGATTACCTCGCCGCTCGCCGCTCGCCGCTCGCCGTCCGCCGCCTGCTCGAGCTCATCGTCCTCATGGGGCGTTTCCGAGAGGGCAAAAGGAGACCGAGTTACTCGCACCTCTCCACGAATTGGCCGTGCTCCAACGCGATCGAGGACGAGCGTCGATACTCGCCCTGAACATGCACGGGATCGAGAAGCGCGTCATCGTCGGAACTCCGAACAAGGCGCTGATCGACCAGTTATGTCGAGCGCCAGAACCTGACCATGCCGATGGGAATGCGGCGGTTCACCGGACTGACCGACGGGTTCTCAAGAAGGTCGAGAACCATGCCCATCCGGTGTCGCTCCACGCCATGCACTACAACTTCGCCCGGCCCCACCAGACTCTTGGCCACGAAGGCCGGACGCAAGACCACCCCGGCCATGGCGGCAGACGTGGCCGATCACGTCTGGCCGATCCGGGAGATCGCTGGCCTGCTGGATGGTGCCTAGGCTTGGGCCATGGCTGATGACAGACCTGAAAGCAGCTGAAGGGCACCAAAATGTCGATCGC
>PLXQ01000055.1 GCA_003151475.1 Acidimicrobiaceae bacterium
GTCCGCTTCAGCGGACGGAACCTCTGGAATTCTGATGGATATTCACTGCAACGATTCCGTCCGCTGAAGCGGACCCTACAAAGTCGTTCATCCATTTCGGTATTTCTCCCCGATGGACAATTCAAATCCTTCGTGCGTGGGATTGATCGGAATGCCGCGAAATTCGGCGCGGCAACGATAGCAGATCGTGATCTTCGGGACGAAACAGTAGAGCAGCGCATCGACAAGCACCGCAGCCACGAGTGCCCAGGCACCCAGGTAAAACGTATGCGGATTGGCGGCCAACACCAAGAAGGTGATCCCCGCCGTGACGACGATCAAGAGGCCCAGCTTCTGGGGGAAATCCTTGCGGATGAACAGGTCGGCGCAGCCGCATTGGGGGCAGGATTGCAGAGGATGTTGGGTAGCGTCTTCCATATCACCGAAAAACAATTCACCGGCATAAACGCCGGGCTATATTAGAACGGCAATCCGGTGTCGCGCACCAGCGGCAGCGCGATCATCTCGCCGATGAAGACCAGAATACCGCACACGTATAGGATTCCCGTCGCCGATTGGGTTGCGCGTCGTTTGATGCAGTCGTGGGCCATGTAGAGAAACACGAATGGCACCGCCAGACCGACGAGCCATCGGGTGAGCATGAGCAAGCCGTAGATGCCCCAGAACATGCGGACGGGGTGCATGGAATTCAGAAGGTAGACGCCGGCCGTTGCGGAGATGAGCCGCAGCACCGCGACCATCGCGAGCGAGGCGTTAAGTCGGGCGAAGGGTTTCATGGTCATCTTGCCGGCGGTGAGATAGGCGTGGCCTAAAAGCATGTCCATCAGCACGAGGCCGGTCATGGCGGCGACGCCGGCGAGGGCGATCGTCACTGAGAACCGATTCAATGAGGCGACCGAATCATTTCGAGGGAAAATCCACAGGGCAGCCCACAGGGCGGCAATGTAACCCAACATCGCAAAAACGCGTTGCGTCCTCCGCCATGCAAGCTGCACAAACGCCAACTGTCCAAGGACACAAAGAACTATCGGGAAGAAGCCAAAGAACGTGGCCACCGCCCCTAAGCCATCCATACGATTCTTGAGATAAAAGAAGAGCGACAGCCCCGACAGCGAGAGTGCGATGATCCCCCCGAGGCGAAGCCAGTTCAGCGTGACCTGCTTCGGATCGGAGATCGCGGCGGCCAGTAGGGTTCCACCGGCGAGAAGAATAAGGAATGTTTCAGGCATCAGTTGAATTCGTTTAGCGGTGTCCCGGAGGGACAGACTTTTTCCGCAAGGAGTAAGAAAGCCTGTCCCTCCGGGGCACCGCTAAACGTTGCGATTCAGTGTCATTTTTTCTTCGACGCGATCCACTCGACCAGCGTGCGCACGCCCCAGCCCGTCGCGCCTTTTTCGTAGTACGGGAGATCCTTGTCCGAATCCGCCACGCCGGCGATATCCAGGTGGGCCCACGGCACGGAATCGTCGCGGGGGACGAAGAAGCTGAGGAATGCCCCGCCTTGCAGCGGGCTACCCTCGCGGCCGCCGCTGTTCACGATGTCGGCGTGCTGGGATTTGATGTAATCGCGATGGTCGTCGTTGATCGGCAGCCGCCAGAATTTTTCACCGGCCTTGTCGGAGGCGGTCTGAAGCTCGGCGACGAGCGCGTCGTTGTTGCTCATGACGCCCGCCATCGTGCAACCGAGCGCGACGACCACCCCGCCGGTGAGCGTCGCCAGATCGACGACCTTGGCCGGCTTGTAAGTTTCAATTCCCCAGGCCAGCGCGTCGCCGAGGACCAGGCGGCCTTCGGCATCGGTGTTGGTGACTTCGACGGTCACGCCGTTGTACATGGTGAGGATGTCACCGGGTCGATACGCCGTGCCGCCGAGCGTGTTTTCGGCGCTGGACAGGATGCCGACGACCGGCACGTCGAGCTTGAGCTTGGCGACGGCATACATCAGGCCGAGCACCGCCATGCCGCCGCATTTGTCGAAGACCATTTTCCCCATCTTGTCCGCGGGTTTGATCGAGATNNGATGCCGCCGGTGTCGAAGGTGATCGCCTTGCCGACAACTAGCAGAGGGTTTGGGGTTTGGGGTTTGGGGTTTAGGGAAGAATCGGCGCGTCCCTTCTTCACTGAACCCTGAACCCCGAACCCTGAACCCTTCCCGAGCCGATGCTCCAGGACGATCATCCGCGGCGGTGAGGCGCTGGCCGCCCCGACGGCCAGAATTCCCTCCATGCCGAGCTTGGCCATTTGCTTTTCATCCAGCACCCGGCATGTGAGGCCGACTTCCCTGGCCAACTGCTGGGCGATCTTCGCCAGAGTGGGCGGGTTGATGTTGTTGCCGGGGCGAGAGGCGATCGTGCGGGCGAAGTTCTGCCCGTCGGCGATCGCGCGACCGCGCTCGACGGCCGGCTTGATGGCCATGGCATTTGAGGCCAGAACCGTCAACGTCGTGCGGCCCTTCTTTGGCTCATCATCCTTCTTGCTGCCGGTCCCCTTGTATTCCGCGTAATGAAAGCTGGCGAGCAGAAATCCCGTCACGATCGCCTCGGCCGCCGTGGAGGCGTCGACGCCCGCCAGCTCCGGCACAAGCACGGCCACATCATCCAGGCGATGCTTGCGGCAAGCCTTGGCCAGCGCTCCGGCCGCCTGGCGAATCGATTCGACGTTGGCCTTGTCGGCCTTGCCAAGCCCGGCCACCCAGACGCGACGATAATCACCGGCGGATGTTTTTTTTGCGCCCGGCTCATGGATGAGATCAAAACGTACCTCCCGCGCTTTTCCCCGCGACACTCCGCTGGCCAGCAATCGCGCCACGGCCTGCCGCTGGTCGTCGGCCAACAGCTTGCCGGCCGGCCCGGCGTCGGTGGCGCCTTCGGTCACCAGGACCGCCACTGCCCCCGTCGCCGCGGTTAAGCGGGATTTCACTTCGATCGTCACGTCCGTGCTCGTTGGAATCATCGCGTTTTCCTTTCAGCCCGGAAGTATAGGGAAGTGCGACGGCGAAACAACGGCGCTTGTCGCCGCGCGGTTTTCGGGATAACATGTCCGGTTGTCGAAAGTCCAACGAATTCAACCCGTATCCTGCGGAGAGGAACCCTGTGGCCAAATCCGAGCCGATTGAAGTGGAAGCGACCGTGACGACCGCCCTGCCCAACGCCATGTTCAAGCTGAAGCTGGACGGGGCCGGCGCTCATGAGATCCTCGGGATCGTCTCGGGGAAAATGCGCAAGCACTTCATCCGCATCCTCCCCGGCGATCGGGTGAAGGTGCAGCTTTCGCCGTACGACCTGACCAAGGGCCGCATCGTTTTCAGGCAGAAGTAAGAATGCCGTCTCTTTGATAGAATACGAAGCATGCAGGTACTACTCAGTAAGCCCGAACTCGCCAGATTTATTGACAAGGAAGTGAAAGCCGGTCACTTCCCATCACCGGAAGCGGCAATTGAAGCGGCGGTTGAACAAATGATGCTCGACCGGACGGTCGACGATCTGAACGATGAAACCGCCGACGCCATTAACCGGGCCGACGAGCAAATCAAGCGCGGGGAAGGCATAGACTTCAAGCAATTCGCGGCTGAAATGCGCAAGAAATTCGCTGTCAGCTAATCATGTCGCCGGCATTTCAAGCCCTACATCATCTATTTTCGCGTGCTTGAACAACAGCAGACCGTTCGTATTTTGACGGTACGACACGGAGCAAGACGACCGCCTAAATGGTTTGATTGAGCCTTCATTCGAGGAAAGACCATGGCATACACCGGCTTCGACATCAGCAACCAAGTCATTCTCATCACCGGCGGCACGAGCGGCATCGGGCGGGAGATCGCCCTGGGGTGCGCGGCGGCGGGGGCGAAAGTCGTCGCCGGGTCGACCAATCCCGATAAGGTCGCGGCGATCCGCAAGGAACTGGGCGGCGATTGCGACGGCGTGCAGATCGACGTCTCCGATGCCAAAAGCGTGCAGGCGGCGGTCGATCACACGGCCAAAAAATATGGCCGCATCGACGGCATGGTGAATGCCGCCGGGGTGATCAAGAAAGTGGCGTCGATCGACATGGATCCGGCGGATTTCGAGCGGGTGATCAAGGTGAACCTCGTCGGCAACTTCATCGTCTGCCAGGCCGTCGCCAGGGTGATGAAGGATCAGCCGGCCAACGAAAAAGGGCTGCGCGGCGCGATGGTCAACATTGCCTCGCTCAGCAGCTTCGTCTCGCTGACGGAAGTGCTTGCTTACGCGTGCAGCAAGAGCGGCGTGATGGGCCTGACCCGCGGATTGGCCAATGAATGGGCGGCCCTGGGCATCCGCGTCAATGGCGTGGCCCCCGGCGTGTTCCCGACGGATCTGAACCGCCCGCTGGTCGAAGGGACGCCGCGCGGGGCATGGCTCAAGCAGCACACGCCGTTGGGGAGGTTCGGCAGCGCGGATGAGTTGGTCGGGGCGGCGATCTATCTGCTCAGCCCCTCGGCGAGCTATACCACAGGCGAGACGATCATTGTGGATGGTGGGTTTCTGGCGAAAGGCGTTTAATTGCGCCTCACCGGCCTTGCCACTTAAGTGACAATGCCGGCGGGAGGTCAGGCAGATCGATCATCAATCACCGCCGCCGGTCATTCATCGTCTGCAGGATGAACAAGAACAGGTTGATGAAGTCGAGGTAGAGGATCAGCGACCCGACAATCGAAAGCCGCGCCGCCAGCGCTGAATCGTTTCGAGTCTGGTCGGCGATCGCTTTGAGTTTCTGCGTGTCATATGCGGTCAGCCCGACGAACACCAGCACGCCGATGTAATTGATCGCCACCTGAAGCATCGAGTTGTGCCAGAAGAAGCTGACGACGCTGGCGATGATGATGCCGATCAGCAACATGATCATGATCTGGCCCATGGCGGTCAGATCGCGCTTCGTGACCATGCCATAGACGCTCATCACGCCGAAGGTGCCGGCGCTGACGACGAACGCACTGGCCAGGGTCGACTTGGCGTGGAGAAGAAAAATGCCCGCCAGCGTGATCCCATTGATAGCCGCTTAGGCGATAAACAGCAGCGTCGCCATCGAGGCATTGATGCGGTTGACCGCGCGGGCGATGACCATCACCAAACCGATCTCGACGATGAAAAGAACGAAAATGCCGTTCCCCAACTGCCGCAGCACATCAATGTGCTGTGCGGTCAGATAGGCCACCGAGGCCGTGATGGCGAGACCGACGCACATCCACGCATAGACCGCGTTGAAGAATCGAGCCATCGCCTGATCGGTCGGACCGGCATAATCCAGCGGCTGGGAACGATTCATTCCGAACGGATTGGGCATTTGAGACATAGAAAGCTCCTTTTCTCGAACGTAATTCCATGAGTATAGGCGGCCGGTGAATTATAACCGAATGGTATTCTTATAGCGTCTGACCTCGAAAAGCCAACGCGGGAATCTTCCCTCAACGCGACAGCGACCTTCTTAAGCGGTAGAATCTGCAAAGGCCCGCGTAATACCGCGCGGGTCCGCGGAGCATCCATCCACATGAGCACAGCCACCCTTCCCGTTGAAACCAGCGACCCGATCAACGCCCGCATTCTGGGCGTTTCCGAAGACAAGATCCAGGGCTTCCAGCCCGATCCCCTTTCTGAAATCGCCAAAAAAAGCGGCGTCGATTTACCGGTGGTGACCGAGCGGATTGCCGCCATGCTGCGGGCCGGCACGATCCGCCGCGTCCGGCAAACGCTGATGGCCACCAATCTCGCGCGGGGCTCGCTCGTCGCCTGGCAGGTGCCGGAGGAAAAGCTGGCCGCCGCGTTCGACTACCTGTTTCAGCAGGATCCGTTCAGCGGGCACGTCGTCATCCGCTCGACCGACGCGGGGATCAACAGCACCAAATATCGCCTCTGGACGACGGTCAAGGTGCCGCAGGGGTATTCGATGGCCAGGCACTGCGATTTTTTGATGAAGCAGACCGGCGCGATCAGCTATCGCCTCATGCCGGCCAATCGGCTGTTCGCGCTGGGCGTCGGTCACGTCCGCCGTCGCGGCATGGAGCCGGGGAGCAAGTCGGATGAACTGGCCGAGGTACTCGACACGAAGATCGTCGAACTGAGCGATCTGGAATGGCGGGTGCTGATGTCGCTGAAGCGCGAGTTTTCGCCGGAAGAATTGAAGCCCGACCTCTGGCAGCCCCGTGCCACCGAGGCCGGTGTGCCGCTGAGCACTTTCCTCGACGTCGCCGCCGGCCTGAACGCGCGCGGCGTGATCGGCCGCTTCTCGACCTTCCTCGAACACGTCAAACCCAACTCCTCCGGCGAGCGCGTGACGAAATTCAACGCCCTGTTCCACTGGGCCGTTCCCACCGGCCGCGAGATCGAAGCCGGGCGCGAGATCGGCCGCTTCCACATCATGACCCACGCCTACTGGCGCGAGGGCGGGCCGGAGTTCTTCAATGTGAATGTGATGGGCGTCGCGCACGGCACGGACAAGACATTGGTGCTGGCTCACAAGAAAGCCATTGACGAACACCTGGCGAGCATCGGAATCCCGGTCTCTTATACGAATGTCTTCTGGGGCGGGCGAAGCGAGATCAAACCGAGCGAGATTTCGCCAATTGCGTATCGGGAGTGGTGTAAGAGGGTGGGGATTGAAGTGGAGGAAATGAAAGAACCGAGGTGATGGATGGCTGGCCCGAGGCACCAACTCGATTACTACGCTCCCGACGGCACGCGACCACGATCGTGGTTGGCCCGGCATTGGGGAAAACTGCTCGGTGCGGTGGCGGCAATGATCGCCCTTGTTGTAATCGTCTTTTATGCGGTCCTGTTCAGGTACGAAAGGGTGCTGGATCAACGCTTGGCACTTGCTCGGCAACATATCGCGGTGATAACACCGGTTATCGCTGCCGACCCACGCTTCGCCAACGTCGAGTTGTCCGAGTTCACGCCGTACCAAGGGTGTATTAAGGTCAGCGGTGCCGTTGAATCTTCGGAGACCTTGGCCGCGTTGCAAGCCAAAATTATCGCAACGTCGCCTCCAGTGGACGTATATTGGAGCGTCAGCATCCATAATGCGAAGCCATCCACTGCGCAGTAGAGCAGTTGGGTTCCTTATGCGGACCATCCTCGGCTGATTCCGTGTATAATTCATCCAAGCCCGGAGGTTCTCATGACCGAAAGCGACTGGCGCAACCGAATCGTCTGCGATCCCGAACTTCACCACGGTGAACCGTGCGTGCGCGGCGCGCGCATTCCGATCGCGATTCTCGTGACCAGCCTCGCCGCGAGCACGACACCGCCCGTTGATGTGTTCTTAAGCCGCGCGAATCACGGCGTCTTCATCGGTAGCCAAACGTAGCTTGGCGGAGCCGTCGGTTTCGTCGGTCGACAATGTCACTGCATCCGGTCGATACTCCGCCACGCAACGGGCCAGCGCGGTAATGGCTTGCTCGCGCGAGCCGTCGATCGCCTCGGCGAGGATCGCCAAACCCTGCCCCACCTGCCGCGCATCGGCGGTGGGAAGTTGCCAGACGCGGATCTGCGGATGGCTCGTCGGGCACGTCTCTTCCTCATGGCCCGCGAGTTCTTCGTACAATTTTTCGCCGGGGCGAATGCCCGTGAATTCGATCGCGATGTCTTCCTCTTCGCGCAACCCGCTGCGGCGAATCAGTTCACGGGCCAGGTCGACGATCTTGATCGGCTCACCCATGTCCAGCACGAAGATTTCCCCGCCGCGCCCGATTGCCCCGGCTTGCAGCACCAGTTGACTCGCCTCCGGGATGGTCATGAAGTATCGCTTCATGTCCGGGTGCGTCACCGTCACCGGCCCCCCCGCCGCGATCTGCTTCTTGAAGATCGGCACCACGCTCCCGCTGCTCCCCAGCACATTCCCGAATCGCACGGCGACAAAACGAGGTGAAGTTGCCAGTTGCCAGTTGCCAGTTGCCAGTGAAGACAATTCCGCCGTTTCTTTCTGGCAACTGGCAACCGGCAACTGGCAACTATTCTTCGACTGCACATACAACTCCGCGAACCGCTTGGCCGCCCCCATTACGCTCGTCGGGTTGACGGCTTTGTCCGTGCTGACCAGCACGAACGCATCAACCGCAAATTCGGCGGCGGCGTCGGCGACGGTCTTGGTGCCGAAGACGTTGTTCTTGATCGCTTCCCCAGGATTGCATTCCATCATCGGGACGTGCTTGTGCGCCGCGCAATGCAGCACCACCTGCGGCTGATGGGTCCGGAAAATATTCCGAATCCGCGTCGCGTCGCAAATGTCGGCGACATACGGAACGATCGTCGCCCCGAGCCATTTTTCGCGCAATTCGCGGTCAATCTCGAACAGGTTGTTCTCGGCCTGCTCGACCAGAACCAGCATCGTCGGGCAAAACCGCATGATTTGCCGGCAAATCTCCGCGCCGATGCTGCCGCCCGCTCCGGTGACCAGGATCGTCTTGCCGGCCAGAAACCGCTGCAATTCCGGCGTGTCCAGGTTCGCCGCCGGCCGGCCGAGCAAATCGGCGATGTCGACCTCCTGCATCGAGCGGCTGCCAACGATGATCGGCGGCGCGCCGGCCCTGCTTGCCTCGGGCGGGTGCCGGGGTGTGCCGCGCAGCAGTCGTGTCAGCCATCGGATCATGCAGGGTTCCGAGGGTGTTATCGGTCCGATGGGGAGTTTGGCTTAACCGGGAAGGATGAACTCGACTTTTTGCAGAACTTCCTTGCGAATGGGTTGGCCATCGACCTCAAAAGGAGGAAAATGCCAATCCTGGACAGCGTGCAGAGCGGATTGGTCCAAGATGTCGTAGCCGCATGACTCATCAACGGCGACCCGGCCCACAGAACCATCCTCGCGGATTTCGACGCGAAGCCACACCGTCCCCTGGTAGTTGCGGCGGAGGGCGAGGGCGGGATAGGGAACAGGCTTGTTCTTGGAGACCCCGCCACCCACCACGCCCGTCGTGCCTCCGCCCGTGCCGGGGGCAATGTCGACGCCATGGCGAGAATGACCCGCGACGGCGGCCGACGGCGCACCACCGCCGGCAGCCGCCACGGCACCCGGCGGAAGGCTGTTCGCAGCCGTGGCATCGCCGGGGGATGAGGTTCTCAAGCCGGCGGGATACTTCCGGGGAAACTGTGGCGAGAAGTCGATGGGATCGCCGTTGGAGATGCCGATGAGAGTCGGTTCCCCGGCAGGCTCGAGCAATTCGGCGGGAGATTTGTGCGATGCAACCGGGGAATCGCTTTGCGCAAGCGGGACCGGCATAAAGGGAATATCCAACAGCCTGGGTGAATCGTTGGATTCGACCTTGCCGAGATGGGCTTCCGGTTCGGCCCGCGGCGGGGGCAGGCCGTCGCCGGCCACTTCCGAAACGTCACCGGCGCCCGATCCACCCTGAAAGGTGAATGGGGCGGTTGGCCTCACAACCATCGTCTTAACGAGGACGAAAATTACGATCCCGTGAATCAACAACGACCACGCGAGCGGGCCGGCCACGCCGCGAGACGTGAGAACCCCCCATAGCCGCTTCCGACGGCTTGCGGCTTCAGCATGCTCATGTTCCGGCTCACAACTCATACCCGATCACCAGATATAGCTTAGCGGCCGGCGACTCATTCGTCACCCCGACCAGCGGGGCAAAGTCAACGTGCATCGGCGGAATAGCGCCATTGAATGCTGTGGCCTTAGCCGCTTCAGCGGCAAGGTCTCCACCCATTTTCAAAAATCCCCTTTTACATTTCCCGTCCAGTTCTTTACGTTCTGCATCCCATGCTCCACTTTTTCAAATTCCGCCAGGACTTGTTCGACCCGCAACCGGCCAAGGATGTGTACGTCAAGCGAGGCACAGGCAAAGGATGGCCGGAGGAATGCCCCCCCATCCGCGCCGCCAACGCCTTCGGTTTCGATCTGCTGGCGAACTTCGACGTCACCTTCACCCAATCTCGCGGCGCATGGCGGGTGCAAAAGGATGTGGTTCTCCCCAGCGACTTCGACTGGGCCGCCGATGAATCAGCGGCGGGCGGGCCGTTGTCGCAGCAATATGCCTGGTTCTGGGAGAAGGGACAGAAGCTGCCGCACCCGATCAGCGATAATGTCTACGCGCAGATCCGCAATCAGGTGAAGGTCAGCAGCTTCCTGTTCCTGAAGACCGACCCGAACGAACTGCTCTTGCTGACCGATGTGCCGAACCTCGCGCGCCCCTGGAAAGCGATGACCGCCCTGATCGACACCGACTGGTATCCGGCCAGCTATCCCTGGCATACCGTGATCGAGCTGGATCGGCGGCTCCAGAAAATCACGATCCGCAAGGGCGAGCCGCTCTGCCGGGTGATCCCCGTGCGGCGAGACACTTACTTTGCGCAGGAGATGTCGCCGACGGCTTTCGACGAGTTCTTCGCCCGCGGCCAGAAATGGCTCGCCACCCATGGCCAGTCGCAACACCAAGGCACGGTCGACATCACCCGCACCTATGTGAAGCAGCAGGTGAAGTCGAGGTTTATCGTGGTGAAGTGATGGCATCCAGCTTTTGCTTGGCCGCTTGCCATTGAGGGTCGGCTTGAAGGGACGCATCGAACTTGTCTTTCATGCCGTTCAGGCGGTCGGCGGCGGCTTCCAACTTTTCCCTTGCGGCGATTACGGCCGGTTCCGTTGGAGCATGATCGGCGGCGATCGCATTCTCTTTCGATGCGGCGTTCAGCTTCTGCTGGGCCGCGCGGGTGACTTCCGGTGAAAAGGGTTCCGGTTGAGTGGCCGTGGCGTCAGCAGCCGGTTGACGATCCGCCGCCTGGACGGCTTCGACCTTCCGGGCCGCGCGCTGTTTTTCGGCTTCGGCTTGCTTGTAATCTCGATCTTTCTTGAGACCTCGACTTGCGTTGGCGACGGCCGCATCGTAAGCCCGCTGCGCTTCCTGAACATCGTGCAGGGCGGATCGAACCTCCTCATTGGATTCAAACTGCTTGGACAATCGCGTGCGAGCGGAAGTCATTTCCGCCTGGGCCGCCTCTTCTTGTGGCCGAGCGGACTGAACCGGCGCGGCAGCGCCGTCATCATTCGAGGGGGACTGCTGCAAGGGCTGATAGCCATCGTTGCTATACCAGGCTCCGGAATTGCCGCTCCAATAGGGGTTGCCATAGTCGCCGGACCAGTTCCCGTAACCGTAGCCGGGGACGTAAACGGTGCGGGCAGCACGTCGCTGCTCGCGCGGGTCGGCGGCATTGTCGCCTTTGGCGTTATTGTCACCCCCACGGTGAGTACCTCGGGCATTGCTTGATTGGCCCGCATTACCGGATCCATTGGGGCCGGCGTTATTTGCGGGTGCGTTATTCGCCGGCGCATTATTCGTCCGAGAATTATTCGAGGGCACGGGTGCCGCAGGCTGATTTGGGGTGGATGGGGCACTGGGAGTTTGGCTAGCGGCTTGACCGCCCCCACTCACCGGACCCGCCGCCCCCTTTGCAGGTTCAGCGGCCCGCGTGGCGAGCGTTCCTAGTGCGGCAGCGAGACTGATGGCGGCGAGGGATCGACGAATGCGCATCGGGGGTTCCTTTCAAAAATGAACCCGCACCGGGTCGGAGCGTCGCAGTTGCGGTGCATTAAGACCCAGGATGCAATTTCAGTGCCGTATCTCTGTTTCTTTGGCAGTTGGGTGAAAGGACGAACCCATTCCCTCATCGAGGTCATGCCGTGCCGACCTCAATTTCCTGCGCTGGCAAATATCCCGTCGGTGTTATAATGTTCTGCCATCGCGGCGCGGCAGCCGCGCCCGAAATCGAATCCCAGTCACCCGAGGCCGCGCGGCCTCTCCCATACGGCCCGCGCGGCACTCACAACCTGCCAGGAGGTTTCACCATGACCACCGCCACCGCACATGCTCCCGCCGCCAAGTCCGCCAAGTCGCCCGTGAAAGTCCGCCAGACCCAGTGCCTGATCAACGGCAAATGGGTCGACGCCGAATCGGGACGCACGTTTGAAACGATCAATCCCGCGACCGGCGAGGTGATCGCCCGCGTCGCCGAAGGGGAGAAGCCGGACATCGACAAGGCCGTCAAGGCCGCCCGCGCGGCGTTCGACAAGGGGGACTGGACCCGCAAGATGTCCGCCCGCGATCGCGGCCGCTGCCTGAACCGGCTGGCCGATCTGGTGGAGAAGAACAAGGACGAGCTGGCCGCGCTGGAGAGCCTGGACAACGGCAAGCCGATCAACGACGCCAAGGCCGCGGACCTGCCGCTGACGATCGACTGCTACCGCTACTACGCCGGCTGGGCCGACAAAATCGAAGGCAAAACCATCCCGATTAATGGGCCCTATTTCTGCTACACCCGCCATGAACCGGTGGGCGTGGTGGGGCAGATCATCCCGTGGAACTTCCCGCTGTTGATGGCGGCATGGAAGCTCGGCCCGGCGCTGGCCACCGGGAACTGCGTGGTGCTCAAGCCGGCCGAGCAGACGCCGCTCTCCGCATTGCGCCTGGCCGAATTGATCGCCGAGGCCGGGGTGCCCGACGGTGTCGTCAACGTGGTGACGGGATTCGGTGAGACGGCCGGTGCCGCGTTGGCCGCCCACGACGATGTCGACAAGGTGGCCTTCACCGGATCGACCGAGGTGGGCCGGCTCATCATCCAGGCGGCGGCCGGGAATCTGAAGAAGCTGACGCTCGAGCTCGGGGGCAAGAGCCCCAACATCGTGTTCGCCGACGCCGATCCTGAGGCGTCCATCGCCGGAGCGGCCAACGCCATCTTCTTCAACCACGGCCAGTGCTGTGTGGCCGGGTCGCGGCTGTATGTCCAGCAGGACTGTTTCGACGAGGTGGTGAACGGCGTGGCCGAGATCGCCAAGTCGATCAAGTTGGGCGACGGGATGGACGCCGACACGCAGATGGGTCCGCTCGTCTCCGACGAGCAGCTCAAGCGGGTCACCGGTTACCTGGCGTCGGGCAAGAGCGACGGGGCCAGAGCCCTGAGCGGCGGGGGACGCAGCGGCAACCGCGGCTACTTCGTCGAGCCGACCGTGCTGACCGGGACACATCCCGACATGAAGGTGGTCCAGGAGGAGATCTTCGGCCCCGTGGTGGTGGCGGCTTCATTCGAGAACCTCGACGACATCGCCCGGGTGGCGAACGACTCCCCGTACGGTCTCGGCGCCGGCATCTGGACGAGGGACATCTCGAAGGCCCATGCCCTGGCCAAGAAGCTCCGGGCCGGGACCGTCTGGATCAATTGCTACAACATCTTCGACGCCGCGCTGCCCTTCGGCGGCTACAAGCAGTCGGGATGGGGCCGGGAGATGGGCCATCAGGCGCTCGAGGCGTACACCGAGGTGAAAGCGGTCTGCGCACAACTCTGAGCGGCTCGGGTCAGGCACGAGGCAGGCGCCGGCGCCGGCCCGACCGGGGTCGTCGAGCGAACAACCGATGACTATGGTGCAAGCCATGGCCGACCAGGCGCATTTCGCGGACCTCGCCATGGAGCACATGCCGTCGCTGTACTCGGCCGCGCTGCGCATGACCCGCAACCCGGCCGACGCCGAAGACCTGGTGCAGGAGACCTTTTTGAAGGCGTATCGCGCCTTCGGCCGCTTCGAGGAGGGGACCAACCTCAAAGCCTGGCTGTACAAGATCCTCACCAACACCTTCATCAACAGCTACCGCTCGGCCAAGCGCCGGCCGGAGAAGGCCGACGTGGAGGACGTGGAGGACCTGTACCTGTACCACCGGCTGGGAGACCTCCAGGCCACGGGGACTGGCCGATCGGCCGAGGACGAGGTCTTCGACCATTTCACCGACGATGAGGTGAAGCAGGCTCTCGAGTCCCTGCCCGAGTCCTTCCGGATCGCCGTTTTACTGGCCGATGTGGAAGGTTTTTCCTACAAGGAGATCGCCGAGATCACCGAAGTTCCCATCGGAACGGTGATGAGCCGGATCCACCGGGGAAGAAAGGCGCTGCAGAAGGCGTTGCTGGACTACGCAGTGGCGCGTGGCCTTGTGGGCTCGACCGACACTGGTCACTAGGGGAAACGCCACCAGCCCGAGGAGGACGCGCGATGGGGACCGGAGAGTCCGACGTCGATTGCAAAGAGACGATCGAGCGGCTCTATCACTATCTCGACGGTGAGCTGACCGACGAGCGCCGCGGCGAGATCAAGCACCACCTCGACGACTGTCCCCCCTGCCTCGACGCCTTCGACTTCGAGGCCGAGCTGCGCCAGGTCGTCGCCGATCGCTGCAAGGACCGGGTCCCCGACAGCCTGCGCCAGCGCATCCACGAGGCCCTGCTCCAGGCCGAACGCGATCGGCACCCGTCCGGGGCCTGACCCCGCCGAGTGACGGGCGTTTTATCACCGTCCGCGCTCACAGCAGATTTCCCGCCTGGTTCGCCCCGGAGAGGCCCCTGTCCGGCGCCCGAGGACCACAACGTCCTCACAACGCGACGAGAACTTCCTCTTGTCCAGTGGTCCTTCCAGCCGATAGGGGAAGGACGGCTGAGACCATAGGAGGTCCGGGGGGCAATGGTTGATCGAGCGGATGGAGCGGACGTATCGATCGGAGGGCAGGCTTTCACGACCTACGGGCGGCCCTCCAAGACGTTTGCCGAAGGTCGGATCTGCGGGGAGCCCAGCTGCGAGACGCTGCTCTCCATCTACAACGAGAGCGAGTTCTGCTACCAGCACGATTCGGGGGCGGCCCCCCGGCTGCGGGGTCGCAAGAGCGCCTGACCGAGAGCGGGACCGGGTGGGCGTACCACCACCGGTCCCGTCGATCCCTACACTGTCGATGTGAGCAGCCCGGTGTCGTGGGACACGGCCGAACGTGTGGCCACATGGGTCGGGACGAGGCGGACCCTGGCGGGCGCCCCCACCGCCCCGCATATCGATGCCGCCACCGCGGCGCGCCTCGAAGAGGACTTCGCCGAGGTCACGGCCCAGGCCGAGGGCCTGGTGATCGAGGCCACCGGCCTGCGGCCCTTGTCCGGTGAGGCCCGGGCCCGCGTCGTCGACCGGCCCGGGTGGGTCAAGAACAACCTGTCCTCGTTCCGCCACCTGCTCGACCCCGTGCTCGGCCAGCTCGAGGCCAACACCCTGCGGGGGACGCTCCCGGGGGCGGCCCGCAGCGCCGCGGGTGCCCAACTGGGCCTGGTTCTCGGTTGGATGTCGACGCGCGTGCTCGGTCAGTACGACCTTCTCTTCGCCGGCGACACCTCGGGCGACGCCGTGTCCTACGTGGGTCCGAACATCGTGGCCCTGGAGCGCCGCCACGGCTTCCCCCCCCGGCAGTTCCGCCTGTGGATCGCGCTGCACGAGGTCACCCACCGCTGTCAGTTCACCGGGGTGCCGTGGCTGCGGGACTACTTCTTGTCCCAGGTCGACCAGGTGCTGGCCGAAGTGACGCCCGATCCCCACCGCATCGCCGAGGCGCTCGGTCGCGCCGCCCAGGCCGTGCGCCAGGGAAAGAACCCACTCGAAGATGCCGGGATGCTCGGGCTCATGGCCCCACCCGAGCAGCTGGCCGTGATCGCACGCATCCAGGCCATGATGAGCGTGCTCGAAGGCCACGGTGACGTGACCATGGACCGGGCCGGGGCCGACGCCGTCCCCGACGCGGCGTGGTTCTCCCGGGTGCTGCGCGAGCGGCGCAACCGGGCCCCGCGGCCGGTGCGCCTGCTGCAGCAGTTGGTGGGGATCGAGGCCAAGATGCGTCAGTACGAGCAAGGGGAGAATTTCATCCGGGCCGTGGAGTCGACCGGCGGCCCCGCCGCTCTGGCCCGGGTGTGGGAAGGCCCCGACCGCCTGCCCACCATGGAAGAGATTCGTCAGCCTGCCGACTGGTTGGCCCGTACCGACCCGGCGAGTCTCATCGCCGGCTGATGCCCGACCCGGGCGAGGGTCTCGTCGACGATCTCCTCGGGCGCTGCACGTTTCCCCCCTCGGGCTCCACCCTCGTGTGCGCCGTGTCGGGAGGCGCGGACTCGCTGGCCCTGCTCGTCCTGGCCTGCGCGGCGGGGACCGAGGTGACCGCCGTCCACGTCGATCACGGTCTGCGACCGGAGTCGGCCACGGAGGCGGTCGTCGTGGCCAGCGCCGCTCGACGGTTCGGCGCCGGATTCCGGGCCGAGACGGCCCTGGTCGGACACGGCCCCAACCTCGAAGCCCGGGCCCGTGCGGCGCGCCGGGCCGCCGTGGGTCCGGGGGCGGCGACGGGCCACACCATGGACGATCAGGCCGAGACCGTGGTACTCAACCTGTTGCGCGGGGCCGGGCTCGACGGCCTGGCCGGCATGAGACCGGGGTCCGGGCATCCGATCCTGGCGCTGCGGCGGTCAGAGACCCGGGCCCTGTGCCACGCCCTCGGGCTCGAGGCCGTGGCCGATCCGTCGAACAACGATCCTCGTTTCCGGCGCAACCGGGTGCGCCACGAGCTGCTGCCGCTGTGCTCTGACGTGGCCGGACGCGACGTGGTGCCTATTCTGGCCCGCCAGGCGGCGCTGCTCGGTACCGAAGCTCGCCTTCTCGACGAATTGGCGGCCGGGATCGATCCGGCCGACGGCCGCGCTCTGGCCGCCGCGCCGGCCTCTCTGGCCCGGCGGGCCACCCGACGCTGGTTGCGCGGCGCCGGGCCCCACCCGCCGGATCTCGCCGCCGTCGAACGGGTCCTGGGCGTGGCCCGCGGTGACGCCCGCGCCACCGACGTGGCCCCCGGCATCCGTGTCCGGCGCTCGCACGGTCGGCTGTCGGTCGGCCCCGTGGGTGACGATTCGGCCGACTCGATGGGCAACCACCGGGCCGACCCGGTCGAGCGCTGAGCGGTCATTGGTAGTGTCCCGGTTCGATGGCCGATGACGTGGCGTCGCCGTGGCGCGCCGGAGGACAACGAATGTCGGGAGCCGTGGACCCCTGGCACGACGACCCCCACCTGGGGGAGATCGTCGTGGCCGAGGACGTCCTCGACAAGCGGGTGGCCGAGCTCGGCGACGAGCTCACGGCCGACTACGAGGGGCGCCCCCCTTTGCTCGTGGGGGTGCTGAAGGGCGCATTCGTCTTCATGAGCGACCTGGCCCGCGCCATCAAGCTGCCGGTCGAGATCGACGTCATGGCCGTGGCCTCTTACGGGTCGGCCACCACCACGAGCGGCGTGGTGCGGATCGTGAAGGATCTCGACTCGGACCTCACCGGTCGCCATGTCCTGGTCGTCGAGGACATCGTCGACAGCGGGCTGACCCTGTCGTATCTGCGCCGCAGCCTGTTGGCCCGCGAGCCCGCCAGTCTCGAAGTCTGCGCGCTGCTCGTGAAAGAAGGGCAGCAGCCGGTCAAGCTCGACCTCCGCTATGTCGGGTTCCACGTTCCTCCCGATTTCGTGGTCGGCTACGGGCTCGACGTGGCCGAGCGCTACCGCAACCTGCCCGACGTCCGCGTCTACAAGGGTCCGGTCACTGTCGGGTGACAGCCGGCGGCTCCGACGGGCCGACCGGAGAACGCGAGGAGAGGCTGACGCGCCATGAGTGTCGACGTCGAGCGCGTGGAGCAGCTCGTGGCCGAGTTGCTGGTCGCCATCGGGGAGAACCCCGCCCGTGAGGGACTGGTGGCGACGCCCCGGCGGGTGGCCTCCATGTACCAGGAACTGTTCTCGGGTAACGATGACGATCCGGGGACCCACCTCACGGTGACCTTCGCCGCGGAGCACGATGAGATGGTCCTCGTGCGCGACATCCCCTTCGCGTCTCTGTGCGAGCACCACATGGTCCCCTTCATGGGCAAGGCGCACGTGGGCTACATTCCAGGCGACGACGGCCGGATCACGGGACTGTCGAAGCTGGCCCGTCTGGTCGACTCCTTCGCCCACCGGCTACAGGTGCAGGAGCGCATGACCTCGCAGATCGCTGACACCATCGAGAGGGTCCTCGAACCCCGCGGGGTGCTGGTGGTGGTGGAGGCGGAGCATCTGTGTATGTCGATGAGAGGGGTCCGCAAGCCCGGGACCCTCACCATCACCTCGGCCGTCCGGGGACTGTTCCGCGACGACCCCCGGACCCGGTCCGAAGCCATGGAATTCGTCCACGGCCGGTGAGAAAACTCCCGCCTGAGCCCTCGCGGGCCGCCGCCGGCACCTCTACGCTACGGCGCATGCAGCCCCTCGTGATGGGCGTCTTGAACGTGACGCCCGACTCGTTCTCCGACGGCGGGCGCTACCTCGACTCCGAGCGGGCGCTCGAGCGCGGCCTCGAGATGGTGCAGGAGGGGGCCGACGTGGTCGATGTGGGCGGGGAGTCGAGCCGCCCCGGTGCCGAGCCCGTCTCCGAGGCAGAAGAGTGCCGGCGGGTCCTGCCGGTGATCGAGGCCCTGGCGACCCACGTGCGGGTCTCGGTGGACACGGTCAAGCCGGCCGTGGCCGAGGCCGCCGTCGGCGCCGGTGCCACCTTGGTCAATGACATCTCGGCCTCTTTGTGGCCGGTGGCCGCCTCGACCGGGGCCGGATGGGTGGCGATGCACATGCAGGGAACCCCGCGCACCATGCAGGACGACCCCCGCTACGACGACGTGGTGGGCGAGATCCGTTCCTTTGTCCTGGCCCGGGCCCGCCAGGCCCAAGAGGCCGGGGTCACCGAGGTGTGGGTGGATCCCGGTATCGGATTCGGAAAGACGACGGATCACAACCTGGCGCTGTTGCGGCACCTGGGCGAGCTGGTGGCCGGGGGTTTTCCGGTGCTCGTGGGGACGAGTCGCAAGTCGTTCCTCGGGCGCCTGTCCCCGACGCCCGTGGGCCGGATGGCCCCCGTCGAGCAGCGCCTGGCTGCCTCGTTGTCGACCGCCACGTGGGCCATGCTGGCCGGAGCATCGATGGTGCGGGTGCACGACGTGGCCGCCACCGTCCAGGCGGCCACTCTCGTCGGGCAGACCGAGTTGGCGTCGTGATGAAGGGGAGCCGATCGTGAGGGGCAAGTGGGCAGCGGGCATCTCCCCGCGCAACTTCACCTGGGTCGTCCAGGACCAGCTGGCGGTGAGCGAGCGACCGGGGGGCTTCGCCCCCAACCACCGCCGGGTGAGACGCCAGGAGGAGATCATCTGGCTGCGGGTACAGGGATTCACGCGTGTGGTGTCGCTCCTGCCGTCGTCGCACAACCTGGCTGCCTACGACGAAGGGGAGCTGGCCAGTTCCCATTTCCCGTTCGGCCCCGGTGGCGACCAGCGCGAGGTCCTGGCCGACATCTACCGGAGCCTCGACGAGTGGCACCAAGCGGGCGAGCGGGTGCTCGTCCACCAGGAGGAACTGGGTGACCGGGTCATGGGCGTGGTCGCCGGCTACCTGCTGTGGTCGGGCCGCCTGCCCGGTGGTGCCCAGTCCATCGTCGCCGTGGAGCAGCTGGTGGGACGGCAGATGGGGCCCCAGGGGCGCGACGTCGCCGCCCAGGCCGTGGCCCTGGGCGTCGCCCCCACCCACAAGCGCCGGGCACCGCCTCGCGGTGCCGGAACGGGTCGGTGACGGGGGACCGGATCGAAATTCGGGGCCTGCGCCTGCTCGGGGTGCACGGGCTGCTTCCCGAGGAGAGGAGCCGTCCCCAGCCCTTCGAACTCGACATCGATCTGGAGATCGACATGGACGGTGCTGCCGTCAGTGACGATTTGGCCGACACGGCGGACTACGCGGCGGCCATTCAGAGAGTCGCCGACATCGTTAGTGCCGCTCCCCACGACCTGCTCGAGTCCCTGGCCGGTGCCATCGCCGACGCTCTTCTGGCCGACGGCCGGATCCGGTCGGCCACGGTGGCGGTGCGGAAGCTGCGGCCCCCCGTTCCCCACCAGGTGGCGTCCACCGGAGTGCGGCTCACCCGGTCCCGGGCCTGACGTGGCGACGGCCTGACGCCGGTGCGGGTGTTCCTGGGCCTCGGCTCGAACATGGGCGACCGCCTGGGCCACCTGCGTCGGGCCGTGTCGGAGCTTCCCGATGTGGCGGCGGTGTCCTCGGTCTACGAGACGGCCCCGGTGGGGGGCCCACCAGGGCAGAACGACTACCTGAACATCGTGGTCGAGCTCGACACCACCCTCGTGGCCCGGGAGTTGCTGGACGTGGCGCAGCACCTGGAGGAGGAGGCAGGACGGGTCCGCACCGTCCGCTTCGGCCCGCGGACCCTGGATGTCGATGTTCTTCTCGTCGAAGGGGTGGCGGTGGACGAGCCCGACCTGGTCGTCCCCCACCCCCGCATGTGGCAACGGCGGTTCGTCTTGGAGCCGCTGGCCGAACTGGCACCCGACCTCGTCCCGGCCGAGGCGCTGATCGCCTCTGGTGGAGAGGTCCGTGCCGCAGGTATGCTTCGGGGGTACTGATCCGATCGCCTGACGCGACCGGCACCCTCGATGAGGGGCTGGAGCGCAGAAAGGTTTCCGGTGACATCTCTTCGGTTGGTCGGGCCCGGACGGGCCGGCCGTTCACTTGCTTCGGCGCTGGTCGACACCGGCTGCGTGCTGCGCGGGGTCCTTCACCGCGGCGACGATCTGTCGCGTGCGGCCGAAGGCGTCGACGTGGTCATCATCGCCACCCCTGATGCGGCGGTGGCCGAGGCGGCCGCCGCCATCGTTCCCGTCAGCTCCACCGTGATCTTGCATCTTTCGGGGTCCCTCGGCCTCGACGCCCTCGCTCCCCACCAGCGCAGAGCCTCGCTCCATCCCCTCGTGCCCCTGCCCTCGGTCGAAGTGGGTCGTGTTCGGCTGCGCAGCGGCATCACCTTCGCCGTAGGCGGAGACCACATGGCCACCACCTTGGGCCGCTTCCTCGGCGGGTTGTGCATCGAGATCGACGACGACCAGCGCGCCGCCTACCACGCGGCCGCCTGCATCGCCTCCAACCACGTGGTGGCGTTGCTCGGCCAGGTGGAGAGGGTGGCGGCCTCGGCCGGACTGGGCCTCGACGCCTTCATGGCCCTGGCCGCCGCCGCCGTCCAAGACGTCTCGGACCTGGGCGCCGCCGCCGCCCTCACGGGACCGGCCGCCCGGGGCGACGAGGTCACCCTGGCCCGGCACCGTGCCGCCATCGCTCCGCAGGAGCTGGCCGGGTACGACGCCGGTGTGGCGCTCGCCCGTCAGCTGGCGCAGACGGAGATGGCACCGTGCGCGTGATCACCTCGGCCCACGGCTTCTCCGACGCGCTCGAGGCCGAGCGCGCCGTGGGGCGCCGGGTCGGGCTCGTCCCCACCATGGGTGCCCTCCACGCCGGCCACCGCTCGTTGGTGACGCGGGCAGCGGCCGAATGCGACGTCGTGGCCGTGACCGTCTTCGTGAATCCACTGCAGTTCGACAAGGCTGACGATCTGGCCCGCTACCCGCGTGACCTCGACGGTGACGTGCTCCAGGCCGCCGAGGCGGGCGCCACCATCGTCTTCGCCCCGCCGGTGCACGAGATGTACCCGGGTTTTCCCGCACCGGTGGCCACGTCGGTGCACGTCGAGGCCGTGGGCGACGTCCTCGAGGGGGCGTCGCGTCCCGGTCACTTCGACGGGGTGGCCACCGTCGTGGCCAAGTTGTGCTCCCTCGCCGGCCGGTCCCGGGTGTACTTCGGAGAGAAGGATTTCCAGCAGCTGGCCGTCGTCCGGCGGATGGCGACCGACCTCTCTCTTCCCGTCGACATCGTGGCCTGCCCCACCGTGCGCGAGGACGACGGCCTGGCGCTGTCGAGCCGCAACGTGCGGCTCGGCCCCCCCGACCGCGCCGCCGCCGTGGCTCTGTCGCGGGCCCTCGATGCCGGTGCCGCTCTTGTCGAAGTCGGCCAGCGCGATCCAGCGCTCGTGGGCGCGGCTATGGAGGCGGTGCTTCAGGCGACCGACGGGGTGTCCCCCGACTACGCCGTTGCCGTTGACGCCGCCACGTTGGCATCGCCGGCCGTTCTGGCCGGCGCGGTGCGTCTGCTCGTCGCCGCCACGGTGGGGCCGGTGCGCCTCATCGACAACGTGGGACTGGTAGTGGTGGGGGCCGACGAGCTCCACTCACCGACAGCGACCAGCGCCGTCGGCGTGTCGTGACGGCCGTTCGAGTGCAGCGTTAGCCAGAAGATGGTGAGTGCCGTGACCAGAGAGGAGCGCTGAACAGCGATGCGCCGGCGCATGATGAAGTCCAAGATCCACCGGGCGACGGTCACCGACGCCAATCTCGACTACGTCGGGTCCATCAGCCTCGACCCCGAGCTCATGGCTTTGGCCGACATCAGGGAGTACGAGCAGGTGACCGTGGTTGACATCAACAACGGTGCCCGGTTCGAGACCTATGCCATCATCGGCGGGCCCGGTGAGGTCTGCTTGAACGGTGCCGCGGCCCGGCTGGTGCACCGCGGGGACAAGGTCATCGTGATCACGTACGCCGACTACGACGAAGCCGAGCTGGAGGAATTCGTTCCCACCATCGTGCATGTCGACACCACCAACACTCCGGTCGACATCAATGAAGCCGTCGACGCCACCGCCGGCCAACTCGAGGCCGAGCTGCTCCGGGCAGTGACCGGCTGACACCCCGCCGCGCGCCGGGGGCGGGACCCGTTGTGCAGCTCGACGTCCTTGTTCTGGGTTCCGGCGTGGCCGGGCTGTCGGCCGTGGTCCGGCTGGCCGAAGTGCCGGGCATGCGGGTGGGAGTCCTGACGAAGGCCGAGCTGGCCCAGTCGGCCACCCGCTGGGCCCAGGGTGGCGTGGCCGCCGTACTCGGTGGCGACGAAGACTCCACCGACCTGCACATGGCCGACACCCTGGCCGCGGGGGCCGGCCTGTGCGACGTCGACGCCGTGCGGATACTGGTCGACGAAGGCCCGGCACGTGTGCGCGAGCTCATCGCCCTCGGCGCTGTGTTCGATCGTGAGGCGGGGGGCGACCTGGCCCGGGCCCGCGAGGGCGGCCACTCGACCGCCCGCGTCCTGCACGCCGGAGGGGCGGCCACCGGAGCCGAAGTGGAGCGGGCGCTCGTCGCCGCCACCGAGCACACGGCGGCGGCCGTACTCGAACAGTGGTTCGCCCTTGATCTGCTGGTGGACGCGGGGCGGTGCGCCGGGGTGATCGCCGTCGATCCCGAGGGCGCGGTCCAAGAAGTGCGGGCCCGGCACGTGGTGCTGGCCACCGGCGGGGCCGGTCAGCTTTATGCGGTCACCACCAATCCCGTCGAGGCCACCGGTGACGGCATCGCCATGGCGCTGCGGTCCGGGGTCCCTGTGGCCGACGTCGAGTTCTTCCAGTTCCATCCGACGGCCCTGCACCATCCGGCCGTGCCGCGGCCGTTGTTGTCGGAGGCACTCAGAGGCCACGGCGCGCTGCTGCGCGACGCAAGCGGCGAACAGTTCGTCGATGAGTTGGCCCCACGCGACATCGTCGCCCGGGCCATGGCCGAGCGCATGACGGCGGCCGGGGTGTCACACCTGTGGCTCGACGCCACCGGTCTCGACGCCTTCGGGGAGCGTTTCCCCACCCTGGCCGAACGTCTCTCGGCGGCCGGTCTCGACCCGTCCGTCGACTGGTTGCCGATCGCGCCGGCCGCCCACTACCTGTCCGGTGGAGTGATCACCGATCTCGACGGCGCCAGCGCCCTTCCCGGACTGTGGGCGGCGGGGGAGACGGCGTGCACAGGTGTCCACGGAGCCAACCGACTGGCGTCGAACTCACTGCTCGAAGGAATGGTGTTCGGGGCGCGCCTGGCCGAGGCCATCGAAGAGGGTCGCGACGCGCCGGCCGCCACCGGTGTGATGCGCTTCCTGCTCGATGCCACGTCGGGCGGTGACATCGGCTGCATCGCCGTCGACGACCTCCCGGCGCCACGGTGGACGACCCGGCCCGGACGCGGTGAGAGCGACGGCGATGTCACCAAAGCCCGCGACCGGTTGCAGCGGGCCATGACCGAGGGGGCCGGGGTGCTGCGGTCGAAAGAGTCGCTGGCGGCGGCGGCCGAAGAGGTGGGCGACGCCGCCGCCACCGCCGTCGCCTGTCCGCCCGGTCGCGTGGCCGGAGAGGTGGCCAACCTGGCCGCCGTGGCCGGCGCCCTGCTGCGCGCCGCAGACGCCCGGGTGGAGACGCGCGGGGCCCACGCCCGCATCGAATACCCCGAGACGCGCCCGGAGTGGCGTCGACGGCTGGTGCACGGTCAGCTTTCCGAGGCGCAGGGGTGACAGCGGTGTCGCCATGGCCGTCGTCGGGTCTCGTGGATCCGCCGCTTCTGGCCGTGCGCGAGGCCGTGGGTCGGGCTCTGGCCGAGGACATCCTGCCCCTGGGCGACATCACGGCATCGCTCGTTCCCGCCTCGAGCACCGCCGGCGCCGCCGTGGTCGCCCGCCGGCCCGGTGTCGTGGCCGGACGCCTCTGTGCCTTGGAAGCCTTCACCCAGGTCGACGCCGAACTGGCCGTGGACTGGCTGCTCGACGACGGCAGCGTCGTCGAGGCGGGTTCGGTCGTCGCTGTGGTGAACGGCCGGCTGCGATCGATCCTCACGGCCGAGCGGACGGCTCTCAACTTCCTGTGCCACCTGTCGGGGGTGGCCACCGTGGCCCGCCGGTACGTGGAAGCGGTCACCGCCGCCAATCCCGCCACGCGGGTCCTCGACACCCGCAAGACGACCCCCGGATTGCGGGCGCTCGAGAAGGCGGCGGTGCGCGCCGGTGGGGCTCAGAACCACCGTGGCAATCTCTCGGAGGCCATCCTCGTGAAGGACAATCATCTGGGTGGCCTTGGCATCGCCGACGCCGTTGTCCGGGCCCGCCAGTGGTGGCCCGGACGGATGGTCGAGGTGGAATGTGACCGCGCCGAACAGGTGACCGAAGCGGTGGACGCCGGTGCCGGTGCCGTGCTGCTCGACAACATGACACCCGACGAGGTCGCCATGTGCGTCCGGCTCGTGCGCTCCCGTGCCGGTGGCGCCGATGTCCTGGTGGAGGTGTCCGGCGGCGTCACTCTCGACACGGCGCCGTTGTACGCCACGGCCGGGGCCGATCTGATCTCGGTGGGAGCGATCACCCATTCCGCCCCCGTTCTCGACCTCGGTCTCGATCTCCAGGAGGGTTGACGGTGTTGCTGGCCATCGACGTGGGCAATACCGAAACGGTCATCGGCCTGTTCTCGACGGCACCGGGCGACGAACCACCACCGGGGACCCGCCCCGCCCCCCCGGTGCCGCCCGAGCCGGCCGGGCTGTCACACCACTGGCGCTTGTCGACGGTCGACGACCGCACCCCCGACGAGCACGCCCTGCTCATCTCGCAACTGCTCAGCCTCGACGGGATGGATGTGGCCCAGGTGGTGAGCGGGATCGCCGTCACCTCCTCGGTGCCACGCGTCACCGCCGCCCTGCGCCAGATGGCCAGTCGATGGTTCGATGTCGACTGCATGGTCCTCGAGCCCGGCGTGCGCTCGGGCATGCCCATCCTCTACGACAATCCCAAGGAGGTGGGGGCCGATCGGATCGCCAACGCCATCGGCGCCTATGACCTCTACGGGGGCCCGTGCATCGTGGTCGACCTGGGAACAGCCACCACCTTCGACGCCATCTCGCCCGACGGGGAGTACCTCGGCGGGGCCATCGCCCCCGGTATCGCCATCTCCATGGATGCCCTGTTCCACCATGCCGCCGCCCTGCGGCGGGTCGAACTCGTCGAGCCGCGCAGCGTCATCGGAAAGTCGACGGTGGAATCGATCCAATCGGGGGCGCTCTACGGCTTCGTCGAGCAGGTGGACGGGATGTGCCGACGGATCATGGAGGAGCTGGGTCGGTGCGCGGTGGTGGCCACCGGCGGCCTGTCGGAGCTCGTGGCACCGTTGTCGGCCCGGATCGAGCACCGCGAGCCCTGGCTGACGCTCCACGGGCTGCGGCTCGTGTACGAGCGCAATGTGAGGACCGGCGGGTGAACGCCACCCCCATCTCCGACATATAGCGTCGTCGCTCATGGCCGACGTCCCCTACCGTTTCGAGCGCACGGCCGAGGCGGGCTCCCTGCACGAGCGTTATGCCGAGCTGGGAGCCGGTGAAGAGACAGACGACGACGTCGCCGTGGCCGGCCGGGTGATGCTCACCCGGCCGCAGGGTCGCCTGGCTTTCGCCACCCTGCGCGACTCGTCGGGTCAAATCCAGCTCTTCGCCACCGAGAAGGTGACGGCCGATTTCGAGACCTTCTCCAGGTTGTCGCAGGGCGACTGGGTGGGTGCGCGTGGGCGGGTCATGCGGACACGCAAAGGCGAGCTGTCGGTCCAGGTCCACGAATGGGTGCTCCTGGCCGAGGCGCGTCGTTCGTTCGGTGACAAGTGGAAGGGCGTGACCGACACCGAGACACGCTTCCGCCAGCGCGAAGTCGACCTGTGGGCCAATGAACGCGCCGGTGAGGTGCTGCGTTTACGCAGCCGGGTGGTGAGTGTTCTGCGCCGGCGTCTCGAAGCCGAGGGCTTCGTCGAGGTCGAGACCCCCATGCTGCACGTCCTGGCCGGTGGTGCGCTGGCCAAGCCGTTCGTGACGCATCACAACGCCCTCGACACCGATCTGTACCTGCGGATCGCGCCCGAATTGTTCCTGAAGCGCCTCGTGATCGGGGGCTTCGAAAAGGTGTTCGAGATCGGGCGTGTCTTTCGCAACGAGGGCCTGTCGCCGCGTCACAACCCCGAGTTCACGATGCTCGAGCTCTACCAGGCCTACGCCGACTACTCCGACTTCTTGGTCCTGGTGGAACAGCTCGTCGCCGGACTGGCGTCGGAGCTGCTGTCGACCACCGTGCTCACGTACCAGGGCCGCCCTCTCGATCTCACCCCGCCGTGGCGGCGCGCCACCATGGCCGAGCTCGTGACCGAGGCCACCGGCGAGGAAGCGAGCGTGCATACCCCCGTCGACGAGTTGCGCCGCCGGGTGGCCGCCGCCGGAGTCGATCCCGATCCGTCGTGGGGCTCGGGGAAGCTGCTGCTCGAGCTGTACGAGAAGACGGCCGAGCCGCAACTGTGGGGTCCGGTGTTCGTGACGGAGTTCCCCGCCGAGGTGTCTCCGCTGTCACGGCGTCATCGTGACGACCCCGATCTGGTGGAGAGGTTCGAAGCGGTGGTGGCCGGGCGCGAGCTGGTGAACGCCTTCTCCGAGCTCGTCGACCCCGACGATCAGCGGGCCCGGTTCGAGGCGCAGGCCGCCGCCAAGGCGGCCGGCGACGACGAGGCCATGGTGGTCGACGAGGACTACCTCCGCGCCCTGGAGCTCGGGCTGCCACCCACGGCGGGGCTCGGCCTCGGTATCGACCGTCTGGTCATGCTCCTGGCCGACGTCTCGAACATCCGCGAGGTCATCGCCTTCCCGACGCTTCGCCCCGAACGCTGATCGCCCGTCGGCTCCCGGTGCCCCTCAGTCGCTGTTGACACCGCGGCCGTTGACTGCTGTTGACACTGTGGCTGTCGAGTTCGGTGGGGGAGCCCCGAGCGATGTTGGGTATGCGTTGAGTACTTCGTCGTTTCCTAACAATTGCCACACCAGGATCTCACGGCTCGAGCCCATGATGGGGGGTAGAGATCGAGCCGGATACGCCGGCATTCGACAGGAAGGTCGGCAGATGTTTGCGAAGGTCACGACGATGAAGTTGGCGCACAAGGCGGTGGCTGCCACGCTGATGTGCGGCGTCTTCGCCCTGGGAATGACCGGGGTGGCGTCGGCCGCCACTGGTGCCGTTGCTGCTCCGGCGGCGACCACCCATCTCAGCTGTGCCCGGGCGCCCAAAGCGCTGACCAGGATCTCCAAGATCGAGGGCGCCATCGGGCGCCGACTTCCCAAGTGGCAGGCGGCGGAGAAGAAGGCCACCGCCGCCGGCCATACCACCCGGGCCGGCCGTATCGAAACCCGCATCCACAAGCTGCAGAAGATCGACACGAAGGTTGGCGCGCTGGCCAAGAAGATCAACGCCAAGTGCCCGGTGGGAACCTCGGGAACAGGATCGACCACGGCCTCGTAACCGAGGCCAGCGTCGCCGCCGGTTAGATGCTCGGAACCGGGAGATCGTCGAGCAGGGACTGGGCCAGCTCTCCGAGCGAGCGCCCGAGTTCGGGGCCTGCGAGAGCGGCGGCGGCGTCGACGGCCTGCTGCACATAACGCCGCCCGGCGGTCAGGGTGGCGTCGATGGCGGTGGAAGCGGCCACGATCGACCGGGCCTTGTCGCGCTCGGCCGGGTCCAGGGGCTTGCCCAAAAGCGGTGCCAGCTCCGGCCCGGCTCCGGGGTCCTGCAGAGCCTTCAGAACCGGCAGCGTGTAGATGCCTTCGGCCAGGTCCTGCCCGGGCAGCTTGCCCAGATCCTCTTCGGTGCCGATGACGTCCAGCACGTCGTCGCGCAGCTGGAAGACCATGCCGAAGCAGCGGCCGAAGGTGGTGAGGGCCTCGACCTCGGCCCGGGGCAGGCCCCCGGTGAGGCCCCCGATGCGGCAGGAGGTGGCCATGAGGGCGGCCGTCTTGCCGGCAATGGCGTCGAAGTAGTGCTCTTCCGTGCGCTCGGTGCTGAAGGCGGCCCGGACTTCGGCCACCTGGCCCTGGCAGAGCTCGCCCAGGGTGTGGGCGAGCAGTCCGGCAATTTCGGTCCCGAGCGAGGCGGCAATCTCGGCCGAACGGGCCAGCAGGAAGTCCCCGGCCACGATGGCGACGAGGTTGCCCCACCGGGCGTTCACGCTCTCGACCGTCCGGCGCATGGTGGCTTCGTCCATGACATCGTCGTGGTAGAGCGACGCCAAGTGGACGAGCTCGACCGCCACGGCACCCTGCAGGTCGTCGTGCTCAGCCCCACGGGTCCCGCCCGTGGCCGAGGCCAGGGCCAGGCCGGGCCGCAGACGCTTGCCGCCGGCGGATATGAGGTGTCCGGTGACCTCGTCCAAGAAGGGGTCGCCCGAGCCGACCGATTCCCGCAGCTCGGGCTCGAGGCTGGCCAGGTTGCCGTCCATGAAGGGAAGCGACAGAAGGGGAGCTGCGTTCACTGCGCAGAACGATAGGCGAAGGAGCCCGAGAAGCGACAACGGACTGTGACCCTGTCCTGGTCAGGGGCCATGTCGGGGTCCGGGGCGACGTCCCCGGCACCGGGCCCCGCGCCGCCCATGCCCGGAATATGGGGCCCCCACCCCGGCCCTCCTCATCGGTTGGATGACCGCGGAATGTGGTTTTCGTCAGGATCTGAGCCCAACATGCCGAAGAGATCGGACGGATCCTTGACTCAGATTCGTGACGGACTGGTGTTGGTTCGTTCGGTCCGCCCGGTACACTCGTTTTCAGGAATCGAGCCTTCGAGGGAGGCGGTCTGGTGTTCGAACGCTTCACGGACCGGGCACGGAGGGTGTTGGTGCTGGCGCAAGAGGAAGCGCGCCTGCTCAATCACAGCTTCATCGGTACCGAGCATATTCTCCTCGGCCTTATTCACGAGGGCGAGGGTGTGGCCGCCAAGGCCCTGGAACAGCTCGGCATCTCGTTGGAGGCCGTGCGCGAAAAGGTGGAAGAGACGATAGGGCTCTCCGGCACAGCGCCGACGGGCTCTCCGCCCTTCACGCCCCGGGCCAAGAAGGTCCTTGAGCTCTCGCTACGCGAGGCTCTCCAACTGGGTCACAACTACATCGGGACCGAGCACATGCTTCTCGGGTTGGTGCGCGAGGGCGAGGGCGTCGCCGCCCAGGTTCTCGTCAGCCTCGGAGCCGACCTGGCTCGTGTCCGCCAGCAGGTGATCCAGCTCCTCTCGGGTTACCAGGGCAAGGAGTCGGTTGGGTCCGGCCCCGGATCGACGGCCTCGGAGACCCCTTCGGGCGGCTCACCGGTTCTCGATCAGTTCGGCCGCAACCTTACGCAGCTGGCCCGCGAGGGGAAGCTCGACCCCGTCATCGGCCGTGACAAAGAGATCCAGCGGGTCATGCAGGTGCTGTCGCGGCGCACCAAGAACAACCCCGTGCTGATCGGGGAGCCCGGTGTGGGCAAGACGGCCATCGTGGAAGGCCTGGCCCAGCGGATCGTGGCCAACGACGTGCCCGAGACCTTGCGCGGCAAGCAGCTCTACACCCTTGACCTCGGCGCTCTGGTCGCCGGCAGCCGCTACCGCGGTGATTTCGAGGAGCGCCTCAAGAAGGTTCTGAAGGAGATCCGGACCCGGGGCGACATCGTGCTGTTCATCGACGAGTTGCACACCCTGGTGGGTGCAGGGGCCGCTGAAGGGGCCATCGACGCCGCCTCCATCTTGAAGCCGATGCTGGCCCGTGGCGAGTTGCAGACGATCGGTGCCACCACGCTCGACGAGTACCGCAAGCACCTTGAGAAGGACGCTGCGCTCGAGCGGCGCTTCCAGCCCATCAAGGTCGAGCAGCCCACGGTGGCGCACACCATCGAGATCCTGAAGGGCTTGCGCGACCGTTACGAGTCGCACCACTCGGTGACGATCACGGACCAGGCCCTCGTGGCCGCGGCCAACCTGGCCGACCGCTACCTGGCCGACCGCTACCTGCCCGACAAGGCCATCGACCTCATCGACGAGGCCGGCAGCCGGCTGCGGATAAAGCGGATGACCACTCCTCCGGACTACAAGAAGCTCGAAGAGGAGATCGACCGGATCCGCACGGACAAGGAGTCGGCCATCGAGCGCCAGGCGTTCGACCAGGCGAAGAAGCTGGCCGAGCAGGAGAAGGAACGCCTCGACCGCAAGACGGCCATGGAGGCCGAATGGCGGGCTGAGGGTGTCGAGCTCTTCGACATCGTCGACGAGGAGGTCATCGCCGAGGTGCTGGCCAACTGGACGGGCATCCCCGTCTACCGGTTGACCGAAGAGGAGACATCCAAGCTCCTGCGCATGGAGGACGAGCTGCACAAGCGGGTCATCGGCCAGGAAGAGGCCATCAAGGCACTGTCGCGGGCCATGCGTCGCACGCGCGCCGGGCTGAAGGACCCCAAGCGTCCGAGCGGCTCGTTCATCTTCCTGGGCCCCACAGGGGTGGGAAAGACCGAGTTGGCCAAGACACTGGCTGAGTTTCTCTTCGACGACGAAGACGCGCTGATCCAGCTCGACATGAGTGAGTACATGGAGAAGCACACCGTGTCGAGGCTCGTGGGCTCGCCCCCGGGGTACGTTGGTTACGAAGAGGGTGGCCAGCTCACCGAGGCGGTGCGCCGCAAGCCCTTCTCCGTGGTTCTGTTCGACGAGGTGGAGAAGGCTCACCCCGACGTGTTCAACGCCCTGCTGCAGATCCTGGAGGACGGTCGGTTGACCGACGCCCAGGGTCGTTCGGTGGACTTCAAGAACACCGTTCTGATCATGACCTCGAACTTGGGAACGGCCGACCTGCGCAAGTCGTCGGTGGGCTTCGCCAAGTCGTCGGAAGCGGTCAGCTACGAGCGCATGAAGACCAAGGTCAACGAGGCTCTGAAGCAGCACTTCCGGCCCGAGTTCTTGAACCGGATCGACGAGGTGATCGTCTTCCACGAGCTGTCACGGCAGGAAGTCGTCGAGATTGTCGACCTCATGATCAAGCGTGTCGGCGACCAGCTTGAAAGCCAGGGTCTGGGCCTTGAGCTCACCCCGGCGGCCAAGGTGATGTTGGCCGACAAGGGCTACGACCCGACCTTGGGTGCACGACCGTTGCGCCGGGCCATCCAGCAGTTCGTGGAGGACCCGCTGTCGGAACGCATCTTGTGGAAGGAATTCCGCGTGGGCGAGACGATCATCGTCGATGTCGACAACGACGAGATCGTCTTCCGCACCGTCGAGGGCCTTCAGCCACCGCCGGTGGAGCTGGCCGGAGCCGGCCCCAGCACCTGAGCTTCAGTACCAGCCGAGCATCGCAGTTCCTGAGCGAGACGCACACCGCCGCGGTCAATGACCGCGGCGGTGTCATACCCGGGACCTAGCCTGCAGCGCTATGGGTCGACAGAGATCGGTGCACCGGTGTGGATCTTGTGGCGCGGCCACAGCGCGCTGGGCCGGTCGGTGCCCGACATGCGGTGAGTGGAACACCCTGGCCGAGGAAGCGGCGCCCGCGGTGGCGGCGCCACCCATGAGGAACGGCGCCTCGGCGGGCGGATACGTGGCACCGGTGCCGCTCTGCGCCGTCGACCTGTCCGGGGCGACCCCCCGGCCCACGGGGTTGGCCGAGCTCGACCGCGTTCTCGGCGGCGGATTCGTTCCCGGCTCCGTCTCGCTCCTCGGTGGGGAGCCCGGCGTCGGCAAGTCGACTCTGCTGTTACAGGTCCTGCGGTCGGTGGCGGAGACGGGTGCCGTCGTCGTGCTCGTTTCCGCCGAGGAGTCGTCCGCCCAGGTGCGTCTGCGGGCCGAGCGCCTCGGTCCCGTGCCGCCGACACTGCTGCTGCTCGAGGAGACCGATGTACGGGCCGTGGCCGGGATTCTCGAGGATTGCTCCCCGGCGCTCGTTGTCGTCGACTCCATCCAGGCGGTGTGTGATCCGACCACCTCGGGGCTCCCGGGGGGCGTGCCCCAGGTGCGGGCGTGCGCCGAATTCCTCGTGCGGTTGGCCAAGACCCACGCCGTGCCGTTCGTTCTCGTGGGTCACGTCACGAAGGACGGCACCCTCGCCGGTCCCCGGGTCCTCGAGCACCTGGTCGACACGGTGATGACGGTGGAAGGCGACAGGCATCACGCTCTGCGGATGGTGCGAGCCACGAAGCACCGGTTCGGGCCCACAGGAGAGCTGGGCCTGTTCGCCATGGGTGATGCCGGCCTCACGGCGGTGACCGATCCCCACCGGCTCCTGCTCGGAGACCGGCGTCCGGGCATTGCGGGCAGTGCGGTGCTGGCGGCGATGGAAGGGCAGCGGGCGCTGTTGGTCGAGATCCAGGCACTGTGGGCGCCCGCCTCATCGGATTCCGCCCCGCCGCGCCGCTCTGCGCAGGGCGTCGACGGTGGTCGATTGGCGCTGCTGTTGGCCGTGCTCGAGCAGCACGGGGGAGTGGTGCTCGGGCGCACCGATGTCTTCGCCTCGGCCGTGGGCGGAATCCGCGTGACGGAACCGGCGGCCGACCTGGCGCTGGTCCTGGCCCTGGCGTCGGCGGTGGCGACCATCGCCATCGCCCCTGATGTGGTCGCTTTCGGTGAGGTCGGCCTCGGCGGGGAGATCCGCCAGGTTCCCCAGGCGGAGCGCCGCCTGTCGGAGGCGGCGCGCATCGGTTTCCGTCGGGCCGTCGTCCCCGCCTCGTGTCCCGACGGACCGCCCGGCATAGAGCTTCTGCGTGTCGAATCAGTGTCCGAGGCCACCACTCTCGCTCTCGCCCGTGCCGGTGACCGCTCGGTCACCAGGCAGCGCCTCTCGGCGTAACGCACAAACGGGGCGTAGCCGCCCGTAGCTCACGGGTACCATGCCTTCGTGGAGCGAACCATTGCGGCCGTGGCCGGGGCCCTTTCGCTCGTTGCTCCCGGACAGCCACTGCGCGACGGACTCGAGCGCGTTCTCCTGGCCAATCGCGGCGCACTCATCGTGGTGGGCGACGACGCCGACGTGCTCTCCATCTGTACCGGCGGGTTCCTTCTCGACGCCGAGTTCACACCCCAGCGGTTGTCGGAGTTGGCCAAACTCGACGGGGCCATCATCGTGTCGGCCGATGCGGCACGCATCGCCCGCGCCAATGTCCATCTCATGCCCAATCCGTCCATCCCCACATCCGAGACCGGTACCCGGCACCGCACGGCCGAACGCATAGCGCGATCCATCGATGTCCCGGTTATCTCGGTTTCGGCGTCGATGGGCGTGGTGACGGTCTACCGGGGTGATGCCAAGCACGTGCTGCAGTCGGCCTCGCGCCTGCACGAACGGATCGGTCAGGCTCTTCAGACCCTCGAGCGCTTCCGTCAGCGGCTCGATGTCGCCGTCGGCGCACTGTCTGCTCTCGAGATGGAGGACACGGTGACGTTGCGCGACGTGACGGCCGTTCTGCAACCGGCCGAGCTTGCCGTCCGCATCGCCGACGAGATCGACGGTGAATTGGTGGAACTGGGTGACGACGCCCGGCTCCTGCGGCTGCAGCTCGAAGAGCTTCTCGATGGCGTGGCTCCGGTGCGACGGCTGGTGGTGCGCGACTACATGCGTGGCGGTCCCTCGGGGCGTGGCGCCCACGATCAGCCAGGGACCGACGGGGCCCGGACGGCGGCCCGGCCCGGGGTGGAACGCGCCCTGCAGACGCTCGGCCGGCTCACCACCGAGGAGCTTCTCGACACCCGGCGGGTGGCGGCGGCGCTCGGTCTGCCCCCCGGCCAGCTCGACCTCGACACGGCTATGGAGCCACGCGGTTACCGCCTCCTGCACCGCCTACCCCGATTTCCCGACGCCATCATCGAAGGCATCGTCGAGCACTTCGCCGGCCTCCAACGCATCATGCGGGCGTCGGTGTCGGACCTCGAGGAGGTCGCCGGCGTGGGTGAGGCGCGAGCCCGCTCGTTGAAGGACGGGCTGGCTCGGTTGGCCGAGGCAACCATCCTCGACCGGTACACCTGAGGCGCTGTCGCGCTGACCAGGGCCTCCCGGGCATCCAGGCACGTCACGGACGCCCGAATATGGTCCCGGCCAGCCACGTAGGGCGGGGGGCGCCTCCTGGTAGAATGGGTGACTGCTCTGCGCGCTCTGAGCGCGGCAACTTTCGGGAGAAATACGTGTTCGATATCGGTGACAAGGTGGTTTACCCGCATCACGGTGCGGCGATCATCGAGCGTCGTGAGGTGAAAGAAGCCTTCGGCGAGAAGCGCGAGTACCTGGTCCTGCGCCTGGCCTACGGGGATCTCACCTTGATGGTGCCGTCGGACAACACCGAGGGCGTGGGCCTGCGTGAGGTCATTAACGACGAAGAGGTCGAGGAGGTCTTCGCCGTCCTTCGTAAGAAGGAAGCGAGGATGCCGACCAACTGGTCCCGGCGCTACAAGAACCACTCCGAGAAGCTCCGCTCTGGCGACATTTACCAGGTGGCCGAGGTGGTGCGGAACCTGTCCATCCGCGACAAGGACAAGGGCCTGTCGGCCGGCGAGAAGCGCATGCTCCAGCGGGCCCGCCAGATCCTCGTCTCCGAGCTCACCTTCGCCCTCGACGTCGACGAAGAGGCGGCCGAGAAGCGCCTCGACGAGGCGTTGCCCTGATCCAGGGTGTCGGGCGTCGCTTGGCGGCGGCGTCATCGTCAGGAGGCCGGCTCCGGTGACGGTGTGGGTGGTGGTGGTGGCAGCCGGTGGTGGCAGCCGATTCGGGGCCCTCAAGCAATTCGCCGAGATCGGGGGCCGCGCCCTGGTTGAGTGGTCCGTGGATACAGCGAGGTCCGTCGCCGACGGAGTGGTCCTTGTTCTTCCCGAAGACGTCGTCCATGCCCGACCGCAGCCGAGCCATGGCGCCGACATCGTCGTCGCCGGCGGTCCCACCCGTTCCGCGTCCGTTTCGCGCGGGCTGGACATGGTCCCGAGAGAGGCGGACGTGATCGTGATCCACGACGGAGCCCGCCCTCTCGCCTCGTCTGCTCTCTTCCGGGCGGTGATCGAAGCCGTCGTCGCCGGCGCCTCGGCCGCTGTTCCCGGCTTGGCCGTGGCTGACACCGTGAAGCGAGTCGACGGGGACGGCGTGGTGGTGGAGACGGTCGAGCGCGACGCTCTGGTGACGGTGCAGACGCCTCAGGCTTTTCGCTCCGAGGTCCTGCGCCGGGCCCACGCCGCCGGAGGCGATGCCACCGACGACGCTGCCCTTGTGGAGGCGCAAGGCGCTACCGTGCGCGTCGTGCCCGGCGAATGGCGAAACATGAAGGTGACGACCCCCGCCGATCTCGACATGGCCCGTACCCTCACCGGGGCATGACGGTGACCGGTCTCCCACCAGTGCTGCGCGTGGGTCAGGGCTTCGACATCCACCGCTTCTCGGGCGCTCCCGGACGGCCTCTCGTCCTCGGCGGCGTCATCATCGACGGTGTCGCCGGACTGGCCGGCCACAGCGATGCCGACGTCGTGGCTCACGCGCTGGCCGACGCGCTCCTCGGTGCCGTCGGCCTCGGCGATCTCGGCCGGCACTTCCCCGACACCGATCCGGCCTGGGCCGGTGCCGATTCCCTCGCCCTCCTGGCTGCCGTCGTGAGCCTGGTCGAGGGTGAAGGCATGCAGGCGGTGAACGCTGATTGCACCGTGGTCTGTGAACGGCCCCGCCTGGCCGAGCACACCCAGGAGATGGGACTGCGGTTGGGGGCCGTACTGAGCGCACCCGTGAGCGTAAAGGCCACCCGGGCCGAGGGCCTCGGGGCCCTGGGCCGCGTGGAAGGCATTGCCTGCCTGGCTGTGGCCCTGGTGGCCGGAACCGTGCCGTGAGCCCGGCGCAACCCCGTCGGCCGGGAAAGCGCAGTCCGGCGGCGCCGACCGCCCGGGGCCGGACGGGACAGAATCCCGGCGCCCGGCGAACAGGCGCCCCGGCGGCACGCGCCAACCGACGCGATGTCCCCGGCGGAGGCGGTCGCGGGCGGGCGGAGTTCACCGAAAGGGCGGGCCGAGGACAGGCCCAGAGCTCTCGTCACGGGCTCGGTGGTGAGCAGGTGGAGGGTCGTCGGGCCGTCCGGGAGCTGCTGGCCGCCGGGCGTCGTGCGGTTCACGAGGTCTGGATGGCTGAGGACCTCGACCCCTCACCCCTGCTCGACGAGATCGAGCGGTTGGCCACCCGCCGCCACGTCCGCCTGCAGGTGGTGTCGCGCCGGCGCCTCGATGCGGAGTCCCGCACCGACGCACCCCAGGGCGTCATGGCCCGCGCCGGTGCGTTGGTCGAGACCGACCTCGACGAGCTCTGCGTCACGCGCAAGGGTGTACCGCCGTTCCTCGTGGTCTTCGACGGTGTGACAGATCCCCACAATCTGGGATCGTTGCTGCGCAGCGCCGAATGCGCCGGCGTCACCGGTGTTGTGGTCCCGCGGCACCGTGCCGCCCATGTCACTCCTACGGTCACGAAAGTAGCGGCCGGCGCCATCGAGCACCTGGCCATGGCCGTCGTCCCCGGAGTCCCGAACGCTCTTCTCCGCATGGCCGCCGCCGGTGTCACCACCGTCGGTCTTGACGCTGAGGGCGATGTGTCGCTGTTCGCATTCGGCCGCTCCGCCGGTGGCTTCGACGGCCCCGTGGCCCTCGTCATCGGTGCCGAGGGGAAGGGTCTGGCCGCGCTCACCCGGCGTCGCTGCGAGGTCCTCGTCTCCATTCCCCAGCATGGCACCATCGAATCGCTGAATGTTGCCGCTGCCGGTGCCGTGGCCTTCTTCGAATTGGCACGCGCCCGCGACGAGGCGACGCGAGCGCCCGCGGGTGCCGATCAGGACCCCGGAGATCCCCGAAATTCTGAATGAGAGCCGGTGGTGGGAGTCGAACCCACGACCTGACGATTACAAATCGCCTGCGCTGCCACTGCGCCACACCGGCGTGGGCGTCCACGTTACTGCCGGGCGGAGAGCCCAGACCGGGTGGTCCGATACGAGGCTTCGCTGGTGGGGCGTGGTGGGGGGCGTGGCCGTAGGGGGATCCTTGCTTCGCGCCTTGCGCATTGGCAGGCTGGACCGCACGATGGCATTGAACGACAGGGACAGGCAGATACTCGACTTCGAGCAGTCTTGGTGGACCCGGCCCGAGAAGAAGGCGGCAGCCATCCGAACCCGTATCGGAATCTCACCGGCGCAGTACTACCGGCAGCTCGCCGAACTGACCGACAGCGGCACGGCGCTCGAGCACTTTCCGCTGCTCGTCCGCCGGCTGCGCCGCCGCCGGACTGAGCGCCGACGCGGCCGCTACGAGGGTGGCGCGCCCGAACGTCAGCACCCGGGCCGATGAGCTCGCCCCCCGGCAACGGGTCCGACGACCGCCCCCCGGGCGAAGCCCACGAAGCCCACGATGGCGCCCGTGCCGGGCGCGGCGTGGCCATCGTCGTGGTTGCCGTCGTGGTCGGCGTCCTTCTCCTGCCCTCGGCCACCCGGGCGCCGTTGCCCGCCGACGCCAGCACGGCGACGCCGACGACCACGACCACGGCGGCCGGGGGGACAGCGAGCCACGGTCACCACACCACGACCACGACGTCGACCACGATCCCGCCGTCGGCCATCCACGTCCTCGTGGCCAACGCCACTACGACCAACGGCGTGGCCGGTGACGTCACCAGATTTCTCGCCTCGAAGGGTTTCGGAACCTTGACGGCGACGAACGCACTGGTCAAAGTCACCGCCTCACAAATTTTCACCGTGGGAGGGGCCACGGCCGACGTGCAGGCCGTGGCCACGGCGCTCAACCTGCCCGCCACCGCCATCGAGCCGGCGGCCTCGGCGGCTCCGGTGTCGAGTACAGCGGGCGCCAACGTCGTCGTCATCGTGGGCCCCGACCTCGCCTCGCGCTACGGCCCCGGGTCGACCACGACATCGCCCCCGGGCTGACGGCCCGCCCGCTTCGCCGGTTGTCGCCCTCCGTGGCCGACGCCCCGATGGACGACGTCGCCTTCGCTCGCCTGGCGCCGCTGCTGAGAGACCCGGCCACCACAGCCATCCTCACCGACTTCGACGGGACGCTGTCGCCCATCGTCACCGATCCGGAGAAGGCCGTCGCGCTGCCGGCGGTGCCCGGGGTCCTGGCCCGCTTGGCCGAGCACTACGCCGCCGTGGCGGTGGTGTCGGGACGACCGGTCACCTTCCTGGCCCGACACCTGTCGGGCGCCGGCCCATCTCTTCGCCTCTTCGGTGTCTACGGCCTCGAGTGGATGGAGGACGGCGTCGTGCGGGTGGCGCCCGAGGCCGAACCGTGGTTGGCCCCCGCCGCTGACGTGGCGGCCGCGGCGCGGCGCGAGGCGCCGCCCGGGGTGGGGGTCGAGGCCAAGGGAGCCGCTCTCGCCATCCACTGGCGACGGGCCCCCGAGGCGGGCTCCTGGGCTCAGGCGTTCGCCGAGGACTGGGCCGGGCGCACAGGCATGCTCCTGCAACCGGGACGCCGGGCACTGGAACTGCGGCCCCCGCTCCTAATCGACAAGGGACAGGTGGTCGAGGCCGTCGCCGGCGCCTGCTCCGCCGCCTGCTTCGCCGGCGATGACGCCGGCGACCTCCCGGCTTTTGCCGCCCTCGATCGCCTGGCTCGTCGGGGCCTCGACATCGTCAAGGTGGCGGTGGCCGACGAGGAGTCGCCGGGCGAATTGGTGGCGGCGGCCGACGTGGTCGTTGCCGGCCCCGTCGAAGCCGTCGCCCTCCTCGACGCACTGGCCACCGCCGCCGCCGGCGCTGGGAAGTGACTCAGGATCCGGCGGCGGCCAGCAGGTCGGCCAGCCAGTCGCCCGCCTGACGCTTCATCACGATGTCCCGGAGATGTCCGGCGCGTCGGGCCCGTTCGCCCGCCGCCATGGCCAGAGCCTCGGCCAGGACGTCGGCCGTGTCGGCCACGTCGAACGGGTTCACCGCCAGCGCGGCGTCCTGCAGCTCTTCGAAGGCTCCGGCCTCGCGCGACAGCACCAGCACGCCGTCGTTGTCGTTCACGAGCGGTCCCTCTTTGGCCACCAGGTTGAGGCCGTCGCGTACGGCGTTCACCAGCAGCACGTCGTAACGGGTGAGGGCGGCGAAGGACCGGTCGGGGTCGTCGGCCACGTCGAGGATGACGGGACGCCAGTCCTCGGTTCCCCACCTCTCGTTCACCCGGGTCACGGCGTGCTCGACCTCGGTGCCGTAGGCCAGATACTCGGCCAGGGACTCCCGTGAGGTGTACCCGAGGGCGAGAAACACGACCCTCCCTCGCCACTCGGGGTGTGTTTCGAGGAATTCGTCGAAAGCCCAGAACCCGCGCAGGAGGTTCTTCGACGGTTCCACACGATCCACGCGGACCACCACCTGGCGGTCGCCGACCAGGGCATCGATGCGGGCGCGGGCGGCCCGGCACGCCTCTGACGCGGCGCGGGCCTCCAGATGGGGCTGGTTCGGACCGAGTGGCGAGACGAAGGTGGGACCGGGATCGATCGCCATGTCCTTGCAGCAGGCGAGGTAGGCGGCTTCCCAGCGTGCCGTGTGGAAGCCGCAGGCCGTGGCCGCCGCCATGCCGGTCAACAGCTCACGACCGCTCGACGTGGGCAGGACACGAAAGATGTTGGGGTCGGCGAAGGGGGTATGGGTGAAATGCACCGTCTTCAGGTCCGGCCGTTGCTTGGCCAACAAGCCCGGGACGAGGCACAGGTGGTAGTCCTGTATGAGCACCGTGGCGCCCTCGTTGGCCACATCGGCCACCGTCGAGGCGAACGACGTGTTCACAGCCCGGTAGGCGTCCCATGCCTCGGACCAGCGCCGGCCCGACCTCGGCCGGCGCACGAGGTCGAAGAGATGGTGGTGGCAGAACCACAAGGTCGAGTTGGACACCACGTCGTAGGCCATCGCGTAGGTGTCGGGGTCGGGTTGGACGGTCACGAGATCGAGGCCAGGTTGGCTCATCAGCCCGGCGTCCGCCGCCCGGCGGTCGGCCTCCGACATGGCACATGCCACCCAGGTGGCTCCGCTACCGGCCAGGAGGGGGTGGAGGGCGCCAGCCAGTCCCCCGGCCGAACCGGCTGCCACCGGCTCGCCCGAGCTGTCCAGGCTGAACGACAGCGGTCCCCGGTTGGAGGCGATGACCAGGTCGGCTCCACCCATAGAGCGACCTTATCTGCGCGTGAACGCCGGGGGGGTCACGATGTGGCCATGGCCGACCTCCGCCGCACCCGCCTTGTCCTGGCCGCGCCCGACGCCTTCAAGGGGACGGCGGCCGCCTCCGAGATCGCCGCCGCCGTGGCCATCGCCGCCCGCGACGCCGGTTGGGCCTGCGACGAGTGCCCTCTGGCCGACGGCGGCGAGGGTTTTGCTGACGTCGTCTCGGCCGCCGCCGACGGCGCCGGCCGCTGGATCGAGACCACAGTGACCGGCCCTCTCGGCCGGCCGGTGGTGGCCCGCTGGTACCTGGCCCCGGGCCAGGCCGTGATCGAGTCGGCCACCGCATCGGGGCTCCCTCTGGCCGGCGGGTCGGCCGGGAACGACCCCGTCGGTGCCACCTCCCGGGGGACGGGCGAGCTCATCGCCGCCGCCGTGGCCGCCGGTGCCCGGCGGATACTGATCGGCGTGGGCGGGTCGGCCACCACCGACGGGGGTCTCGGTGCCGTCGAGGCCATCGACGAGTCCGGGGGTCTGGCAGACACCGAGGTCGTGGTGGCCTGTGACGTGGAGACCCTCTTTGTCGATGCCGCCGATGTCTTCGGTCCACAGAAAGGGGCGTCGGCCGCACAGATCGTCGTCCTGCGCCGCCGACTCGAGGCTCTGGCGGCGCGCTACCGCGTGGAGCGGGGGGTGGACGTGTCTTCACTCACCCGTGCCGGCGCCGCCGGTGGTCTGGCGGGGGGGCTGGCTGTCCTCGGTGCCCGGTTGGTACCGGGCTTCGACGTCGTGGCCGACGCCGTCTCTCTGGTCGAGCGCATCGGACGGGCCGACCTTGTCGTCACCGGCGAAGGCCGGCTCGACGCTTCGTCATGGTCGGGCAAGGTCGTCGGGGGAGTGCGGACCAGGGCCCGATCTGCGGGTGTGCCGCTGCTCGTGGTGGCGGGGACCGTCGGGGCGGGAGGGCCCCAGTCCGGGCTCGAGGTCGTGGACCTGACGGACCGCTTCGGGCCGGCCCCGGCCATGGCCGACCCCGCCGCCTGCGTCCGTGAGGTGGTGCGCGAGGCGCTCGAACACCGACCCCTGGACAAACCGTCGAGCGGCGAAAATGTCGGACGTTGACAATGAAGTGAGTGACCACTAACTTAGGCCTCATGATGGTTTCGGGCACCCGGCAGACAGCGCAGGAGCGCCGGGAAACGGTGTTGCGGGCCGCCGTGGAGGAGTTCGCACGCGGCGGGTACGCCGGTACCTCCACCGAGTCCATCGCCGTCCGGGCCGACATCTCCCAGCCGTACCTGTTCCGGCTCTTCGGCACCAAGCGAGACCTGTTCATCGCCACCATGAGACTGATGGACGACCGGATCGAGGCGGCGTTTCGCACCGCCGTAGGTGATCTCAGCGGGGTGGACGCCATGGTGGCCATGGGAGAGGCCTATAAGGACCTGCTGTCAGAGCGTGACCTGCTCCTCGTCCAGCTGCACTCCTATGCCGCCTCCAGCGACGAGGTGATCCGCGCCGCTGCCCGTGAGGGCTTCCGCCACCTGTGGAGCGTCGTCGAACAGCTGACCGGCCTCGATTCCGAGACGGTGCGGGGCTTCTTCGCCCAGGGGATGCTCATGAACGTGATCGCCGCCATCGACGCCGCCGCCCTCGACGAAAGCTGGGCCCGGGCGTGCCAACCCGACGCCAAGATCTTCTTCACCGGGCCGTCCCGCCCACCGATCGAGACGTAGACCGGTCTCAGGCAATCTGATCCGGGCCGCACTGTGACCAGCGAAGATAGTAATCAATCACTACCTAGCACCCACACCCAGCACTCCGGGAGGACGCCATGGCCACGCCGACAACTACAACGGGCTCGAGCCCGGCCGAGCGAGGAGGAGGGCCCCTTGGGCGGACCGACGCGGCGCTCCGTCGTTCCTCGTCCGCGTGGGCCATCGTCATCACCTCACTCGCTCTCTTCATGGCCACCCTCGACAACCTCGTGGTGACAACCGCCCTGCCCGTCATCCGGCAGAAGCTCCACACCGGTCTCGACGGTCTCGAGTGGACGGTGAACGCCTACACGTTGACCTTCGCCGTCCTTCTGCTCACCGGTGCCGCTCTCGGTGACCGATTCGGGCGCCGCCGCATGTTCCTGGCCGGGCTCATCATCTTCACCGGGGCGTCGGCCGCCGCCGCCCTGTCACCATCGATCGGCTGGCTGGTCGCCGCCCGCGCCGTCCAAGGGGCCGGCGGGGCGTTGATCATGCCTCTGTCGCTCACCCTCCTCTCCGCCGCCGTCGCTCCCGAGCGGCGCAATCAGGCCCTCGGCATCTGGGGCGCCATCGGCGGCACGGCCGTCGCCGCCGGACCCCTGGTCGGCGGGGCGGTGACGAGCGGTTGGTCATGGCAGTACATCTTCTGGCTCAACGTCCCCGTCGGAATCGTGCTCCTCTTCCTGGCCCGGGCCCGGCTGGCCGAATCCTTCGGCCCCCCTCAGCCGCTCGATCTGGGCGGGGTCGCCTTCGCCAGCACCGGGCTACTCGGGGTGGTACTCGGCCTCGTCCGGGGAAACGCCCACGGCTGGACGAGCACCGGGGTGCTCGTCTCCTTCATCGCCGGTGCCGCCGGGCTCGCCACCTTTGTGTTGTGGGAGTCACGGACGGCTCACCCCATGTTGCCGTTGCGCCTTTTCCGCACCCGGTCGTTCACCGTGGTGAACAGCGTGGCGCTGCTCATGAGCTTCGGGATGTTCGGAGCCATCTTCTTCCTGTCGCAGTTCCTGCAGTTCGTCCAGCACTACTCCCCGTTCGCCGCCGGGTTGCGGGTGCTGCCGTGGACCGGAATGCCCATGCTCGTGGCTCCGCTGGCGGCCAAGTTGGCCGATCGCTACGGCGGACGCCCCGTTCTGGCCGCCGGCCTGGCCTTGCAGGCCATCGGGCTGGGCTGGCTCGCCCTCGCCACCACCGTGACCGTTGCCTACGGCCAGCTTTGGATGGCCTTCGTCGTGTCGGGCGTGGGAATGGCGTTGTTCTTCGTGCCCCTCGCCTCGGTCGTGCTGTCCTCGGTGCAACCGGGATACGAGGGTGTGGCGTCGGGCGCCAATAGCGCCTTCCGTGAGTTGGGTGGCGTGCTCGGCATCGCCACCTTGGGTGCCGTCTTCTCCTCGCGCGGCGGCTACGGAGGCGGAACCGCCTATGTGGCCGGGCTGCTCCCGGCCATGTGGGTGGCGGTGGCCGTGCTCGCCGTCGGCACCGGGGTCGCGCTGTTTCTTCCTCGCCGCCGCTCCGCCGCACCCGCCCCCGCCAGCCGGCGCGACCTCAGCGCAGAGGATGTCGAGTCCCTACCGGTCCTCGTCCGCGCCGGGCGGTAGGGCCCTGGTGCGCGTCAGCGCGGCGCGCAGGACGTCGGTGGCCTCGTGGCGGAGTTCGGCCAGGGGGCGATTGCGATGGATCCGCACACCGAGGTCGACCTGGGCCACGGCCTCGATGCCGAACCGGTCAGCTACGTCTATGAGGACGCCCATCTCGATGCCGTAATCGGGGTCGAGACCGGTCTTCTCGAGCACCGACCGGGGGGCGGCGGTCTCGCCGGCCAGGGGTTGGCGGACACCGGCCAGCCGGGGGAACAGAAGATCGATGACCGGCCGGGCTACCAGCTCGGTGACCCGGCCCCCACCGGACACGGCGCCGTCCACGGGACGCTCGTAGAAGCCCTTCACCAGGGCCACGTCGTCGTCGGTGAGCAGAGGGCCGAGGAGCCCCGTGACGAAATGGGCGCCGAAGTGCTCCACGTCGGCGTCGAGGAAGACCAGGAGATCGCCCCGGGACTCGGCCAGAGCCACCTGGAGGGCCTGACCCTTCCCACCACCGGAGCGCCCGGCGGTGACGACATGCGCTCCGGCGGCCTCGGCTGCCCGGGCGGTGCCGTCCACGGACCCGTCGTCGACCACCAGCACCTCGTCGACCAGGTTGACCCCTCCGGCCTCGGCCATCAGAGCTCGGCGCACCGATGTGACGATGGCGCCCACGGTCGCTTCCTCGTCGCGTGCAGGAAGGCAGACGGAAATGGCGCGCCCCGAGCGCGCCGCGGCCAGCGCGCCGGCATCGAAGTCGGAGTGGTGAAAGGTTCGGCGCCCGGTCCTGGCCACGTCGCGATCATCGCCGATCTGGGACCACGTCGGTGACGCGATGACCCCGAAAGGGGTGTCCAGCAGGGCGTCGGGGGGGCTTCGTTGACGGCGGGGCGCTCATCGTCCACCATGGAGGGATCATCCAGAGCGGCTGAGGGACGGGCCCTGCGACGCCGCGGCAACCAGACGGCCCCGCCAAAAGCGGGGGACGTCAGGTGCCAATGCCCGACCGATGAGGAGGAAACCCGTGGATTTCGTCACCGGGCTGCGCTGTCGGGAATGCGCGCGCCCCTACCCTGCTGAAGCCCTGCACGTCTGCGACTACTGCTTCGGCCCGCTCGAGGTCGTCTACGACTACGACGCGCTGCGGGCCACCGTCAGCCGGGCCCAGATCGAAGCCGGTCCCCAGACCATCTGGCGCTACGCCCCTCTCCTACCCGTGGTCGACAACGCGCCGATCGACCTCGGCACCGGTTGCACCCCTCTGGTCCGGGCCGACCGCCTGGCCGCCGAGCTCGGCCTCGGGGAGCTCTGGATCAAAAACGACACGGCCAACCCGACCGGGTCCTTCAAGGACCGTGTCGTCTCGGTGGCTCTGACCAAAGCCCGCCAACTGGGCTTCAAGGTGGCCGCCTGCGCCTCCACCGGTAACCTCGCCAACTCGGTGGCGGCCCATGCGGCGCGTGCCGGCATGGTCTCGGTCGTTTTCATCCCCCACGACCTCGAGGTGGCCAAAGTCGTCACCACCGCCGTCTACGGCGGCAACGTCATCTCGGTGGAGGGCAACTACGACGACGTGAACCGCCTCTGCGCCGAGTTGGCCAGTGAGCATCCGGCGTGGGCCTTCGTCAACGTCAACATCCGCACCTATTACGCCGAAGGCTCGAAGACACTGGCCTTCGAGGTGGCCGAGCAACTGGGTTGGCAGGCCCCGGACCACGTGGTGGTGCCCGTCGCCTCAGGCAGCCAGCTGGTCAAGGTGGCCAAGGGCTTCAGAGAGCTCTACGACGTGGGGCTTCTCGATGAGGAACCTCACGTCCGGGTCTCGGGCGCCCAGGCGGCCGGCTGCTCACCGGTGGCCACCGCCTTCGCCGAGAAGACCGACGCCATCCGGCCGGTCAGGCCCCACACCATCGCCAAGTCCCTGGCCATCGGCAATCCGGCCGACGGCTGGTACGCCCTGAAGACGGTCCGTGACAGCGGCGGGTCCTTCGAGTCGGTCACCGACGAGGAGATCATCGACGGCATCCGGCTGCTGGCGCGCACCGAGGGCATCTTCGCCGAAACGGCCGGCGGCGTGACCATCGCCACGCTGGCCAAGCTGGCCGACCAGGGCGTCGTGCGGTCCGACGAGCGGGTGGTGGCCTACGTGACCGGCCACGGTCTGAAAACGGTGGAGGCCCTCTCCGCCACGGTGGGCCCCACCACGACCATCGCCCCCACGATGGAAGCCTTCGCCGCCGCCGTGGCCCTCGATCCCGACCTCGACAGGAGAGACCCGTGAGTGTCACCGTCCGCATCCCCGCCCAGCTCCGCACCCTGACCGGCGGCGCCGGGGAGCTGTCGCTGTCGGGATCGACGGTGGCCGAGGTCCTGAAGGACCTCGACGCCTCCCATCCCGGCTTCGCCGACCGCCTCTTCGACGACACCGGGGCCCTGCGCCGCTTCGTGAACATCTTCGTCGCCGACGAGGACGTCCGTTTCCTCCAGGGCCTCGACACCGCTGTCGTCGACGGCCAGACCGTTTCCATTGTCCCGGCGGTGGCCGGGGGCTGATCGAGCCGGGCCGGCGCAATCGGGGGTCCCGGGGGTCCACCGCCACCCGTCGGGAGCCCCTCTTCGGCCCCCCTGAACAGACGCGGTTGGCGGTTAGCACTCGAGCAGGTAGAGTGCTAACAACGCCAATCAAGAGCGCCGCAGGACGCCCGGGACACGAACCCGGGGCCGCGGCCTTCCGGACACCGCCACCGCGGTGACCGGACCATGTCACCACGGAGGACACCACGCCATGCCCAAGCTGATCGCCTTCGACGAGGAAGCCCGCCGGGCCCTCGAGAACGGTATGAACAAGCTGGCCGACGCCGTACGCGTCACCCTCGGCCCTAAGGGCCGCAACGTCGTTCTCGAGAAGAAGTGGGGCGCCCCCACGATCACCAACGACGGGGTCTCGATCGCCAAGGAGATCGACCTCGAGGACCCGTGGGAGAGGGTCGGCGCCGAGCTCGTGAAGGAAGTAGCCAAGAAGACCGACGACGTCGCCGGTGACGGCACCACCACCGCCACCGTCCTCGCCTGGGCCATGGTCCGCGAGGGACTGCGCAACGTGGCCGCCGGGGCCAACCCGATGTCGCTCAAGCGGGGCATCGAGGCCGGCGTCGAAGCTGCCGTCGACTCCCTCAAGTCCATCGCCCGCGAGACCGAGTCCAAGGGCCAGATCGCCCAGGTGGCCTCCATCTCCGCCGCCGACACCGAGATCGGCGAGATGATCGCCGAGGCCATCGACAAGGTGGGCAAGGACGGCGTCATCACCGTCGAGGAGTCACAGACTTTCGGCATGGAGATGGACCTGGTGGAGGGAATGCGCTTCGACAAGGGCTACATCTCCCCCTACTTCGTCACCGACCCCGAGCGCATGGAAGCCGTTCTCGAGGACCCGCAGATCCTGTTCGTCGGCCAGAAGATCTCCGCCGTGCGCGACCTGCTGCCGGTGCTCGAGAAGGTCATGCAGACGGGCAAGCCCCTGGTGATCATCGCCGAGGACGTGGAAGGCGAGGCCCTGGCCACCATGGTCGTCAACAAGATCCGCGGCACCTTCAAGTCCGTGGCCGTGAAGGCCCCCGGATTCGGTGAGCGCCGCAAGGCAATGCTCCAGGACATGGCCATCCTCACCGGCGGCCAGGTCGTCACCGAAGAGGTCGGCCTGAAGCTCGAGAACATCGGACTGGACCTCCTCGGCAAGGCCCGCAAGATCGTCGTCACCAAGGACGAGACCACGGTGGTCGAGGGTGCGGGCGACGAGGCCGACATCAAGGGCCGGATCANNGAGAAGAAGCACCGCATCGAGGACGCCGTCTCCACCACCAAGGCCGCCATCGAGGAGGGTGTTGTCCCCGGCGGTGGCGTGGCCCTGCTGCGGGCTCAGGCCCTGATCTTGGACCGGGCCGAGAAGCTCGAGGGTGACGAGGCCACGGGGTGCCGACTGGTGGCCCGCTCGGTAGAGGAGCCCCTCAAGCAGATCGCCGTCAACGCCGGCCTCGAAGGTGGGGTCGTCGTGGAGAAGGTCCGCAACATGAAGAAGCCGGCCGAGGGCCTGAACGCCGCCACCGGCGTCTACGAGGACCTCTTCGCCTCCGGGGTCATCGACGCCGCCAAGGTGACACGCTCGGCCCTTCAGAACGCCGCTTCGATTGCCGCTCTCTTCCTCACCACCGAGGCGGTCATCGTCGACAAGCCGGAGAAGGACGGCGCGTCGGCCATGCCCGGCGGCGGGATGGACGACTTCTAAAGACCGACGTCGGCCCCGAGGGCCGTCAAAGACACCTGTGGTCGGCAAGGCCACGAAGAGTTCATGACCGAGGGGCACCCGTTGGGGTGCCCCTCGGTCGTTTCGTACACTGGAGACAAATGCCGGGCACACTGAGGCGATGACACCAGCCGGGACACCAGCCGGGACACCGGGCGGATCCGACGGCGGCAACGCCGCGCTGTCGCCGTCGACGGGCCGGGTCGTGCTCCATCTCTTCTGCCGGGTGGGCCCGAGCCTCGATGGCGAGGCCGTCGTCCGGGCCGTGAAGGACGCCGGCTCCGGTGGAGCGCAGGTGGTGACCGTGGCTCTGCTCGGTCACAAGGCGGACATCGGCTTCATGGTCATCGGCGACGACCTCTGGCGTCTGCGCCACATCCAGACGGCGCTCGGTGCTGCGGGTCTCGAGATCGTGGCGTCCTACGTGTCGCTCACGGAGCTGTCGGAGTACGCACCCGGTCTTCCCGACGAGATGAAGCAGGCCCGGCTCTATCCGGTCCTTCCCCCCGACGACAAGACGGCCTTCTGTTTCTATCCGATGTCCAAGAGGCGCAGCGAGACATTCAATTGGTACGCATTGTCGTACGAGGAGCGCACTGAGCTCATGCGCGCCCACGGTGCCGTGGGCCGACGTTTCAAGGGCCGCATCCTGCAACTGATCACCGGCTCCACCGGACTCGACGACTGGGAGTGGGGCGTCACCTTGTTCGGGGTCCACCCCGATGACCTGAAAGCCTGCGTCTACGAGATGCGTTTCGACGAAGCGTCGGCCCGGTACGCCGAATTCGGTCCCTTCTACACGGGCATGGTGAGCGAGATCGAGGTCGTTCTCGACAGCGTCACCCCCCGCTAGGTGGGCTCGATGACGCCCACGGCGCAACGGGAGAAACTCGACGCCCTGAAGACCGTCCTCGGTGGGCTCGGACGGGTCGTGGTCGCCTTCTCCGGTGGCGCCGACTCCGCTTTTCTGGCCCGGGTGGCAACCGATGCCCTCGGCGCCGAGAGTGTTCTGTGCGTGACGGCGGTCTCCCCGTCTCTCGCACCTGAGGAGCTCGACGACTGTCGGAGCCTGGCGGATGAATGGGGACTGCGCTGGCGCCAGGTTCGTACCGATGAGATGGCCGACCCCGCCTACCGCTCCAACGACGCGGATCGCTGTTATCACTGCAAGGCGAGTCTCCTCGACGTCCTCACCCCGTTGGCCGAGGCGGAAGTGTCCACCGTGGTCCTGGGCGTGAACGTCGACGATCTCGGAGACCACCGCCCGGGCCAGCGCGCCGCGTCGGAGCGCGGGGCGCGCTTCCCACTCGTGGAGTCGGGCTACACCAAGGCCGATGTCCGCCAGACGTCACGGCAGCTCGGTCTGCGGACATGGGACAAGCCGGCCGCCGCCTGTCTGGCATCTCGGGTCCCCTACGGCACGCCGGTCACTCTCGGCACCTTGACGACGGTGGCGGCGGCCGAGTCCGGGCTCCGCGCCCTCGGTTTCCGCCAGCTCCGGGTCCGCCATTACGGGGACCTGGCGCGCATCGAGCTCGACATCGACGAACTGGCGCGCGCCGTGGAGCTGCGCGATCACGTGGTGGCCGCCGTCCGCCGGGCGGGCTACACCTATGTCACCCTCGACCTCGAGGGATTTCGGTCGGGAAACCTGAACGCCGCCGTGGCCGCGACGAAAGGCACGTCATGATCGAGGTCCGGGTGAAGCTCACCTTCCCCGAAGAGCTCGTGCGCGAGCCGCTTATCGCCCGGCTGGTGCGAGAGTACGACGTGGAGCCGAACATCCGCCGCGCCAATGTCGACGACCACGAGGGTTGGATCGTCTGCGAGCTGTCGGGCGAGCCGGCCAAGGTCGACGGGGCCCTGGCGTTTCTGCGCGACACCGGTGTCCGGGTCGACCTCCTCGGTGACATCGTCGAGAGCTGAGTCCGGTGGCCGGTGACGTCCCGCGCACGGCGGACCCCGAGCGGGTCCTGGCCGAACTGGGCGAGTCGTTGTGCACGCAGTTGGTGGAGGCCGTGCCGGCCTGGGTCATCGGCCAGGTCGAGCGCATCATCGATGCCTGGGACGCCACGGCACCGGTCGGAGGCGTCGACCGGGAAGCGGTGTCAACCGATGCGCTCGACGCCGGGCGCCGGGCGCAGAGACTTGTCGCCGACCGCCTACGCGCTCTTCTCTCGGCCGACCTCGATGCCCAGGCGACCACCCCTCTCGAGATCGTCCGGTCGGCTGTGGTCTTTCCTACAGCGGTGCTGGTGCGGGCCGGGGTACCCCATGTGGTGCGCGACGCCTTCGACGAGAACCGCTTCCCCGACGACGTCTACGGTCTGTCGCCGGCCTCGCTTGGTGCTGTCGATGAGGCTTTGACCGATCCGGCGCGGGCCTGGGGGGCGGCCAAAGCCATGGCCCACAAGGCGCGCCACGGATCTGCCCACCCCTGATTAGGCCGCCCCTCTAGTTCATCGAACGATCACCGGCAGGATGCCTCTTGTTCGCGCAACGTTCATCTTGCGACGTTAGGTTCCGCGTGGTGGCTGATATTGGAAGTCCAGAAGCCCATGACGGATCGGGCACGTTCGGCTCGGTGATGGCCCACGACACTGCGGGTGCCGTCGCTCGGCCCGCCGCCGCCACGACCTCCTCCTCGGTCGCCCTCCTCGATCACCCCGTGCTCGTGGCGCGCGACGTGTCGGTGGGGTTCGGGGCGAAGACGGTCCTCGCCGGAGTCGATCTCGAGTTCACGCCGGGAACCATCACCGCCCTGATCGGGCCCACGGGATGTGGGAAGTCGACGTTCTTACGCTCGCTCAACCGGATGAACGACAAGGTGCGCGGGTACTGGCGCACCGGTGCCATCGAATTCGACGGCGAGGAGATCTCGAGCCACCAGATGGACCCGTTGGTGCTGCGTCGGCGTGTGGGCATGGTCTTCCAGCGACCCAACCCGTTTCCCATGTCGATCGGCGACAACGTGGTGGCCGGCGTGAAGGCCCACCGGCTCTCGCCCCGCCGCGAGCTCCCCGCAGTGGCCGAGCGCTTCCTGCGCGAGGTGGGCCTGTGGTCGGCGGTCTCGGACCGGCTGAGCGACTCGCCGTTCCGCCTGTCCGGTGGCCAGCAGCAACTGCTGTGCCTGGCCCGGGCGCTCGCCGTCGAGCCCGACGTGCTGCTGCTCGACGAGCCGACGTCGTCGCTCGACCCCGTCACCACCGACATGGTCGAAGACCTGCTCCGCCAGCTGGCCCCCGGTCTGACCATGGTGATCGTCACGCACAATCTGGCCCAGGCCAAACGTCTGGCCGGCACCACCGCCTTCCTCTACAACGGTCGCCTGGTCGAAACAGGGGAGACCGAGCGCATGTTCGAGGCCCCGAACGAGCCGGAGACCGTGAGCTACGTGAGCGGACGGATCGGATGACCGACTGAACACCGCCGCTTGCGTGGCGTGCACCGTCGAGGGCAGGCACCCCTCGCCGTACCGCTCACACGTCGGTCCAGACACCGCACGGATGTCCCCGTGCAGCAAAGACGATGTCAAAGGAGTTGATCCACCATGTCCACGCGTCGCCCTCGCTCCCTGACCGGATCCACCATCAGTTTGCCGACAGACACCGTTCATCGGGGTCGCCGTCGTGCGGCGCGGTCAGTGGTGGTGCTGGCCGGAGTCGCCCTTCTCGCCGCCGCCTGCGGTTCGTCGAAAGCGCCCCCGAGCTCCTCGCCCTCCACGTCGCCGTCGACCACGTCGGCCGTGTCGCTCTCCAGTCTTGAGAATTGGCCCACCACGGCCGTGTCGCTGCAGGAGACGGGCTCCAGCCTGCTCTTCCCGCTGTTCAACCTGTGGGTCCAGCAGATCGCCAAGGACTGGCCGAGCGTGACGGTGCAGACGGCATCGACGGGATCGGGCGCCGGGGTCACGGCGGCCGAGACAGGCACAGCCAACATCGGTGCCTCCGACGCCTACCTGGCGCCCGCCGCCGTTCAGCAGTACCCCGACCTGGAGAACATCCCGCTGGCCATCTCGGCCCAGCAGGTGAGCTACAACATTCCCGGTCTGTCGGCGATCACCCATGTGAAGTTGTCGGGCAAAGTGCTCGCCGGTATTTACCAGGGGACCATCACCAACTGGGATAACGCCAAGATCACCGCCCTCAACCCCGGGGTGAAGATCCCCAGCCTGACCATCGTCCCCATCCACCGGGTGGAGAGCTCCGGCGACACCTTCCTGTTCACGTCGTTTCTCTCCGCCTCCGATCCGAGCGGGTGGACCATCGCCCCCGACACCACGGTCACATGGCCCAACGTGCCCGGTGCGCTCACGGCCATGGGCAACGGCGGCATGGTGACCACCTGCCAGAACACGCCGGGCTGCGTGGCCTACATCGGCATCAGCTACTTGAAGCAGGCGACCACAGCGGGACTCGGATATGCGGCGCTGCAGAACAAGGCCGGTCACTTCGAGGCGCCGTCTCCGGCGTCGATCACGGCCGAGGCCGACAGCTTCACCGCCTCCACGCCATCGAGTGGGACCGTTTCCATGATCTACGGCTCCCAGAGCGACGGCTATCCGATCGTCAACTACGAGTACGCCATCGTGCCGACCAAGCAGCCCAGTGCGCTCGCCGCACAGGCCGTGAAGGCGGTGCTTGCCTGGGCCATCGATCCGACCGGCGGGGCCGCCTCGACGTATCTCGGCCAGGTCGGATTCGTCGCCCTGCCGACGGCCGTGCAGTCCATCTCGACACGGCTGATTTCCAAAGTGTCTTCATGACGCCGTCGCCGCGCCCCTAAAGCCACCGCGCCCCTCAAGCCACAGCGCCCATAACGCCAGATCGCGCCGACCATGACCGCCGACGACCGCACGACGATGGTGGCCGAGCCGCCGTTGGTGGCCGGAGATGAGGCGCAACGGGCGGACGCGCGACAGACAAGCGACATCCCCCCCCAGGCCCAGACCGGTGGTCCGACGGGCGCCGGGACGGCGCCGCCGGCCCAACCGGGGGGATCGGGGCCCGGCGGTGGATCGCCCTCGGGTCCGGCGTCGCCGTGGTGGCGCGCCGAGAGGCTCATGCCGCGTGCCCTTCGGGGCGTGGCCTTCTTGCCCTTGGTGGCCCTCGTCCTGATCCTCGCCGCCCTCGTGTGGAAGGCCATGCCGGCCATCCGTTACAACGGTTTCGGCTTCTTCACCCGTTCGGTGTGGAACCTGGGCGGCAGCTACAGCCCCATCGTGACGACGAACGGTATCCGGCACCCGCAGGGTGCGACCTACGGGGCGCTTCCTCTCATCGTGGGCACACTGCAGTCGTCGGTCATCGCCCTTGTCCTCGCCGTGCCCATCGGAATCGGCACCGCTCTCATCGTGGTGGAGAAGCTCCCGGCCCGACTGTCGAGCGGCGTGGGGTTCTTCTTGGAAGTCCTGGCCGGCATCCCGAGCGTCGTCTACGGCCTGTGGGGAGCACTGACCCTCGGGCCTTTTCTGGCCCACGACATCGCCCAGCCCATCGCCAACGTGATGCCCAACGTTCCCGTGCTCAACTTCTTTCGGGGTGAGGGCCCGAACAACAGTGCCGGCAACGGCAACGGGCTCCTCGTCTCCGGCGTCGTTCTCGCCATCATGATCCTGCCCATCATCGCCGCGACCACCCGAGACCTTTTGCGTCAAGTGCCCCGGCCCACGGTCGAAGGTGCGGTGGCACTCGGGATGACCGACGCCGAAGCGGTCCGGGCCGTGACCCTGCCCTGGGTCAGAGCCGGCGTCATCGGAGCGTCGGTGCTCGGGCTCGGCCGGGCCCTGGGCGAGACGATCGCCCTCGCCATGGTGAGCGGCGGCAGCCCGGGCCATATCGCCACGTCTCTGTACGGGGCCATGACGACGATCGCCGCCACCATCGTGACGCAGCTCGACTCGGCCTTCAACGACGTGAGCGGGCTGGCCGTGAGCGTCATGGCCGAGCTCGGCCTCGTCCTGCTCGTCATCACCGTGCTCGCCAACGCCGGGGCGCGCTGGCTCGTACGACGCGTCTCCACCACGGCGCTGCCCGTCGGTCGGGGGGTGTGAGATGCCCGCCGGTGTGACGCCGCAGGCCACCAGCGAACGGCGTCCCGCCGACCGCCAGGCGGCGCGCCGGGCCGCCGGCGCCTCGCTCGGACGTCGTCGCCTGACCAATCGCCTGGCGTGGATTGCCGGTGCCCTGTGCCTCGCCCTCGTCGCCATCCCCGTGCTGTCGGTCATCTGGGGCGTGGTCGGTCGTGCGGTGGGGAACTGGCACTGGAACGTCCTCACCACCGACACCGCCGGCAACGGCGGAGGACTGTTGAACGGCATCGAGGGAACGCTCGTTGTCATGTTCGGCGTGGCCGTGATCACCGGGGTGATCGGCATCGCCGGCGGCCTGTACCTGGGCGAGTACCTGCCTGCCGACCGGGGTCAGATCCTGCGGGGGGCGTCGGAGGTCCTCTCCGGCGTGCCCTCGATCGTTCTCGGTTACGTCGGCTATGTCGTCCTGGTCGTGCAGTTCCACTGGGGCTACTCGTTGGCAGCGGCGCTGATCGTGCTGTCGATCCTGGTCGTCCCGTACGTGACGAAGACGACCGAGGTGGCCATCAGGGGGGTACCCACGGCCTATCGCGAGGGCGCCGAGGCGCTCGGGATGCGCAGCGGCTACACGCTGCGCAAGCTGGTCCTGCGACCGGCACTGCCGGGGATCGCCACGGGCCTGATCGTGGCCTTGGCCATCGCCGTCGGCGAGACGGCCCCGTTGCTCTTCACGGCCGGCTTCTCCAACAAGGCGCCCACGGGCCAGCTCACCCATTCGCCCATCGGTTATCTCACCTATCTCGTGTACACGTACTTCAACGTTCCGGCGGCGTCCGCCCACGCCCTGGCCGCGGATGCTGCCCTTGTCCTTCTCGTGATCGTCCTGCTTCTCATCGTGATCGCCCGGGTCCTTGTCTCGATGACGCAGCGCTACTCACCTGACCGTCGTCAACGTGTCGGCCGCGCGCCGACGTGATGGGGTCGGCCATGGCGGAAAGTGCCGAAGGACGGGTTCGGATCCTCGTGGTGGAGGACGAACAGTCCTACCGCGAAGCTCTCCAGGCCGGACTGCGCAAGGAGGGGTTCGTCGTCGAGCTGGCCGAGGACGGCCTTGACGGACTGCGGCAGTTCGCCGCCCACCCGCCCGACCTGGTGCTCCTCGACGTTCTGCTGCCCGGGCTGTCGGGCACCGAGGTGTGCCGGCGCATGAAGGCCTTGGCCTCCGTGCCCGTGATCATGGTGTCGGCTCTCGATGCCGAGGTGGACATCGTCCTCGGTCTCGAGCTCGGCGCCGCTGACTACGTGACGAAGCCGTATCGCCTGCGCGAGCTGGTGGCCCGCATCCAGGCCGTGTTGCGCCGGGTCCAGCCTCCGTCGCTTCCGATGCCGAGGCATCCGTCGGTCGGGACCACGCCGGTGGCCGAGATCGTGGTGGCCGGTCCCGTGCGCGTCGACTTCGCCCGCCGCGAGGTGCGCACCGGTGCGCGCACCGTTCACCTGTCGCGTCGCGAGTTTGACCTGTTGTCGCTGCTGCTGTCGCCGCCGGGGCAGGTCCGCACCCGCGACGAACTGATCGACCGGCTGTGGTCGGGACGGGACCTGGCCGACACCCGGACTCTCGACACCCATATTCGCCGTCTGCGGGTGAAGTTGGAGCGCGACCCCGCCGATCCGCAATTTCTCGTCACCGTGCGCGGCGTGGGCTTCCGTTTCGACGCCGACGGCCGGGGCACGCCCGACTTCGACCAAGATTGATCTGACCCGCCCGGTAGCGGGTGAACGCGTGGGGCGTCAGGCTTCTTGGGCCGCGTCGCCGCGCCACATGGGCTGGCGGGGACGGTCGAAGAGGACGTCGAGATGCTCCCCGCGCAGAGCGGCGAAGACGTGCGGTCCCCAGCGCTCGGCGCCGACCAGCGGTTGAGGAAGGTTGTCCGGTGCGAACCAACCCACGTCGGCACATTCGAGGGGGTGGGCGCGCAGCTCCCCGCCCACGGCCCGGCAGTGAAAGACGAGCGAGTAGAGCGGGACGCGCGTGAAGCCGAGGCGCAGGCCGTCGAGTACGGCGATGAGCCGGATGACCTCGGCCTCGATGCCGGTCTCCTCGAGTACCTCTTTCACCACCACTTCGGCGGCCGAGTAGCCGACGTCGGCCCAGCCGGTCGGATAGAGCCAGACGCCGGAGTCGGCCCGCTTGACGAGCAGGAGCTCTCCCTTGTCGTTGCCGACGGCGGCGCCCACGGCCACCTTGGGGGTGACGTAGCCGGGGACACCCTTGCCGACGGCGCGCATCCATTCCTCGACGAGATGTTCGGCGTCTTCCACGCCTTCGGAGCCCGAGGCGGCGGCCACGGCGATATCGGCCGCCACGTGCAGGACCTCTTGGAAGCGTTCTTTCTCGTACAGGCTTTCGGTGAATCCGAGACCCGTCCGGGCGATGGCCGCCAGGCTCTCGCTCCACCGGAGCAGCTGCCGCGGGGAGACAGGACTATCCACGAAAACGACGTTACCCCAGGCTCTTCGACCCATGAGCCCCGTGGCGGTGGCGTCCTGGGCCACAATGGATCATGACCGTGAAAGCCGACTGTAGGCACTACATCATGCAGACGACGGCGCGCGGCGACAAGATCGAACGCTGCCGGGTGGAGGCCAACGAGAATCTCCCGTTCGCATGCCCCGACGGCTGTGTCTTCTACGAGCCCCGGAAGGTGTCGTCGGCCGGCTGGCATGTGGCTCCGCCCCCTCCGGACGAGCCACCCCGCCGCTGAGACCGATCAACCCGAACGGGCGATCGGCCTGAACGGGCGATCAGACCGATCTGGCGATCAGGGCCGGAGCGCCATGTCGGTGAGGCGTGGCAGCATCCGCTCATGGACATCGCCGCCTTTCAGGCCGCCGGGCTCTACGACCCTGACGCCCCCACGGCGGGCGACCGGCTAGCTCTGCTCGAATTCCTCGATGAGCGCGGTGCCACCTTGCCCGACATCGCCGAGGCCGACCGAGAAGGCGTGCTCTTTGTCCTGAGTGCCTATCTGGCCGCATTCGGCCCGGTCGAGCGGGTGACGCTCGGGGAGGTGGCCGAGCGATCGGGGACGACGCCGGACAGGATCCGCCGGATGCTCTTGGCCCAGGGCATCCCGGTCGACGAGACGGCGCTGTTGCCCGCCTTCGTCGTCGACGATGCCGTTGCCTTCGAGCTCGGCATGGGATTGTTCGGCGAAGAGGAGACGCTGGCGTTCACGCGCGTGATGGGGGCGTCGGTGGCCCGGATCGTGGAGGCCGCCATCAGTCTCTTCTACGGCGAGGTCAGCCCGACGATGGCGGTCGAGGCCAGCGAGCTCGTATGGGCACGGGCGAATGAGAAGGCCGGCGCCGTGTTCGCCTTGCTGCCGTTGGTGATCACCCATCTCCTCGAGCAACGCTTCCGGCTCGACAGCGTGCGCGCGGCGTCGACACGTGGCGACGCCGTCGGACAGACGGCCACGGTCGGAATCGGTTTCGTCGATCTGGTGGGCTCCACCGAATGGGCCGAACAGCTGAGCCTCAAGGAGTACGCCCTGGCTCTGTCGCGGTTCGAGTCGGCCGCCTGGGACATCGCCACCGGGCATGGTGGGCGGGTGGTGAAGCTGATCGGCGACGAGGCCATGATCGTGGCCGAGTCGGCCGAGACCACCTGCCGGATCGCCCTGGCGTTGTGTGGCGCGGTGGCCGACGATGCGGGACTACCCGGTGCGTGCGGCGCCGTTGGATTCGGTGACGTGACGGCGCGCGGCGGCGACTACGTCGGTCCCCTCGTCAACCTGGTGGCCCGATCGGTGAAGGTGGCCGACGAGGGATCGGTTGTCGTTACCCTCGAGGTGCGCGACCCGCTACCGGTGAAGACACCGTGGCGGCTGATCGACACCGGTTCGCACCTGCTGCGCGGTATTGATACGCCGGTCGCGCTCTTCGCTCTTGTCGATACGCCGGATCCGGGCGCGAGCGTGCAGGCCTAACGCCGCAGAAGCGAGGCGAAGGCGGCCCAGACGTCATCGGTGGCCCGGGCCGACGCGGGGGAGAGGGCACCGAGGCCCATGAAGCCGTGGACGAGGCCCGGGAACTCGAGAAGCCGGACAGAGACGCCGGCATCGGTCAGGGCATCGGCGTAGGCGCGGCCTTCGTCGCGCAAGGGATCGAACTCGGCGATGGCCACCACGGCCGGAGGCAGGTCCCCGAGGTCGGCCAGCAACGGACTGGCCAGCGGGTCGGCGGGGTCGTGGGTGCCCAGGTACTGGGCGCGGAACCAGGCCATGGCCTTCGCCGTGAGCAGGTAGCCCTCGCCGTTGGCCTCGACCGAAGCTCTCTCGGTGGTGAAGTCGACGGCCGGGTAGACGAGGGCCTGGGCGCGCAGCCGGGGCCCGCCGCTGTCGCGGGCGCGCAGCGCCACGGCGGCAGCCAGGTTGCCGCCGGCGCTATCGCCGGCCACGGCCAGGCGGTCCGGTTCGCCGCCCAGTTGTGACCCGTGCTCGGCCACCCAGGCCGTGGCTGCCTCGCAGTCGTCCAGGGCGGCCGGGAAGCGGTGCTCGGGCGCCAGCCGGTAGTCGACGCTCACCACCACGGCCCCGGTGCGGTGACAGAGGGTGCGGCACGTCCCGTCGTGGGTGTCGATGTCGCCGATGACCCAGCCGCCTCCGTGGAAGTAGGTGACGAGCGGAGTGGGGTCGTCCCGCACCGGGCGATAGATGCGGACATCGATGGGTCCGGCCGGCCCGGGGATCGTCTCGTTGTCGATCCCCAGCACCTCGGCCGGGGTACCGGCGTGGTCGAGCGCACCGAGGCTGTCGCGGAAGAGGCGACGGAAGGAGTCGGGGGTGAGCTGGGAGAAGTCCACAGCCCCAGCGGCGGCCATCTGGTCGACGAGGGCTTGGGTGGCGGGTTCGAGCGGCACGGCTCTCGTCAGGTCCCCGGAGACATGAAGCGGACCCAGTTCTGGTAGTGGTACAGCGTGTCGTAGCCCATGGCCCGGTAGATGGGTTCACCCATGACCGACGCCTGCAGGGTGACGGCGGCGGCCCCGTGGGCGAACGAGGCGTTGGTGACGACGGCCGTCACCGCCCGACCCAGTCCCGATTTGCGGGCCCCTTGGACCGTGCCGACCCAGTAGAGGCCGGCGATGCCGTGACTGAGCAGCGTCATGGCGGCGGCCACCGGCTCGGTGCCGGCGTAGGCGACGACGGCGATGACGTGCCGGGCCTCGATGACCCGACGGGGAATGCCGAAGAGCTGGACCGGTGCCTCGACCGGCATGCCGTAGGTGCTGTAGGCGGCGGAGCAGACCGCGGCGAAGTCGATGACTCCGGCCTCGGTCGTGATCCGCCGGATCTCGACACCGTCGGGCTGGTGCTCGGCCACCGGCGTCGTGCAGAACATCTCCGGCGCCGGATCGCCGAAGGCTTCGAGCCCTCCGGCTTCGCAGCCCCGGCGCAGGTCGTCGTCAACGGGGAGATCGCGGACCATGATCGTGTAGCCGCGCCGGCGGGCGCCGAAGAAGGCATCGGCCCGGGTGACGACCTCGGAGGCGGCCGTGGTGTCATCGGAGCGGAAGGCACCGTTGCACATCACCGGCAACCACGAGCCCGTGGCATAGAGGACGACGCCGTCGCTCTCGACGAGAGCTCCACCGATGCCCCACCGGGTGAACTCGCGCGAAACCTCGATGAGGTTCAGGTGGCCGAAGATCGCGATGTCATCGGAAGTGATGTCATCGGAAGCGATGTCACGGGAAGCGATGTCACGGGAAGCGATGTCACGGGAAGCGATGTCACGGGAAGCGATGTGATCGGCATCGACGCTTTCGGGATCGGTGTGGGCCACGGTCAGACGGCCTCGTCGCTCGTGGCCTCGAGCTCCTCGGGACTCGAGACCGGTGGGCGACCGGTGCCCGAACCGTGACCCCCGGCGCTCCAGAAGTCGAGAATCGTTTCGGCGTTCGTCCGGCCCGCCGTGATGAGGGCCTCGGTACCGGAGAAGTCGTCATAGCGCGAGACCGGATCGGAGTCGACGGAGAAGACGATGACTTCGACGCCCGCCGGGAGGCGTTCGAGCTCGCGGGCGAACTTGGCGTGGATGGCGATGAAGAAGGCGGTGAGGACCGCTTCGACCGGGCGTCGGTAGGGGTGGGGCGTGTAGCGGAGCGGTCCGCAGAGAAGGACGAAGATGCGCTCGGCTCCGTGGGAGATGGCTCGACCGATGGGGACGTTGTCGACCACGCCGCCGTCGATAAACGACTCGGTGCCGATCTCGACCGGAGGGAGCAGCGAAGGAAGGGCGGCGGAGGCCAGGATGGCCTCGGTGGCCGGTCCGTAGGTGAACCACTGGGTGCGGCCGTCGGTGAGCGAGGTGGCCACCACCTCCAGGTGGACGGTGGCGTTCTCGATCCGGTCGAAGGTGAGGCCGCCCTCGATGAGACGGCGGACGCCGTCGTTCGAATGGACGGCCTCACGCTGCTGGAGAAAGCGCCAGGGGCCGGGGATGCGGCCCTGGGGAAAGACGTCGTCGCGGGTGACGTTGCGCCAGAGGTCGGCCATTCTTTCCACGCCGGCGGGGGTGGGGTCTCCGGCGAAGCCGGCGGCGTTGATGGCCCCGACCGACGCGCCGTAGACATCGTCGGCCGTGATCCCCCGGCTGAGAAGGGTCTGGAGCATCCCCACCTGGGCCGCCCCCCGGGCGCCACCCCCGGCGAAGACGAAGGCCGTTCGGGGACGGCGCCAGCGCGCGTTCAGATGGCGGGGCCTCGTCCAGCGCCGGCGCGGTGCCCCGGGTCCGGGGAAGACGCCGCCGGGCAGGGCAGCGGTGACGGCGGCGGCAACGCGTGGCCCGGAGAGACCGGGGGCGGCGCCACTGCGCGTCTCTTCGGTCACCGGTCACCGAGCCGGGAGCGGGTGTCACCGGGGTTCGGATCTGGCTTCGGCGGTCCCGTGCCCGGGGGAGAAGTCCCGGGCCCGCCGCCGCGGTCGGCCGCTTCCTGGCGGGCGGCGCGGTCACGGCGTAGCGCCCAGCGGACGGCGGCGATGATCATGGCCACCAGGGCCACGACGAAAAGGGCGAAGACGACGACGAAGGCCGGGCTCACGGGGAGCCGGCCTCCGGGGCCCCGGTGGCAGCTCGGGTCGTCTCCATCGTGGATCGAGGCTAATGGCCGGGGCCGGTTTCGGGGAGCCTGCCGGCCGTCGCCCCCCCGGGTCACCTCGTACTGTCACAGCCGTCGGGCAAGCTGGGCCGGTGCCCAGGACCTCCTCCCCGACCGATGCCATCCGGCCCCCGGCGGGCAGCGCGCTGCTGGAGCGGCTGCGGGGGCATGGGACGGCCCGGCCGGCGGTCGATCCGGGACTGGCGGGGGGCCTGCGGGACTGGCTGGAGGACGGGCTCGCCTCGGTGGCCGGCGGTGCTCCGGTCGACACCGGTCCGGTGCGGGTGACGAAGGAGGCTCTGACCGGTGTGCTCATGTGTGAGGCGCATCTCGTGGCCCGGCGGACGAGCCCCCGCGCCGTCACCGTGGAGCTGGCGCGCGGCAGCCTGGTGGACGCGCTGTTCCGGCAGTGGGTGACGACGGGGCGGCTGGACGATGCCTGGTCCGACGCCGTGGGGGCGGTGCGGGTCGACGGCGACGGCGACGTGGTCGACTTCCTCGACGCCCTGGCTCCTGATGCCAGCGCCGAGCTGGCCCAGGAGGTGGCCGAGCACGGGGCGGGGATCGTCGAGCGCTGGCCCGTGCCGAGCCCCACATGGTTGGCGCGCACCCAGGAGCGGCTGGTGGTCCCGCTGGTGGGCGGCCGGGTGGTGATGAGTGGCGTCGTCGATCTGGCATTCGGAGGACCGGCGGGGGAACGGGCCTCTGTCTGCGTGGTCGAGATCAAGTCGGGCCGGCGCCGCATCGAGCACCGTGGCGATCTCCACTTCTACGCTCTGCTCGAGACCTTGCGCAGCGGCGCCCCTCCGTTTCGGATCGCCACCTACTACACGCGGACGGGGGAGCTCGATGTCGAGGCGGTGACCGACGACGTCCTCGTGGGCGCCTTGCAGCGGGTGTTGGCCGGCACCGTGCGGCTGTGCCGGCTGGCCGCCGGGACCGAACCATCGCGGACGCCCAACGGCCTGTGCGCCTGGTGCTCGGCATTGCCGGAGTGCGAGCCCGGTCAGGCGCGCGCCGGCACGGACGTGCCCCGTCACGCGGGTGGGGCCGAGGACGAGGACGAATTCTCGCTGCTGGTGGAGACATGACGGTGGTGGCACCATGACGGGCCCGATGACGGGGATGTCGCTGAGCCTGCCCCGGGCCCGTGCTTTGACCGATGCTCTTCTGGCGCCGGCGACCGACGAGATCGCCGCCGAGGAGATCACCCATCTGCGCAGCCAGTTGGCCGGTGACCTGGCCGCCTTGGTCGAAGAGCTGCCGGTGGGGGAGCGTCTACGGCTCGATACCTTCCGTTTCGATCTCGCTCGTGAGCATCCCGAACGCTGCAGCGGGGCGGACGGACCCTTCGTCCCGTCGCCTCGGGTATGCCGCCGGACGATCGGACTGAGCGCGATGGCACGGTGCGTCCGGCGGTGGTCGCCGACACCGGCCGTGGCCGTGGCCGAGGTCCTGGCCGCCGGGATGGAAGACGCCACCGACGACGGCGATCAGTCGTCGTCGCGGCCCCCCTGGTGGGCCGGCTGGTACCGGGGGCTGTCGGCGGGGGGGCGGGCCATGGTCGAGGCCGAGGCGGTGACGTGGGCCACCCAGTTGTGGACGGCGCTCGAGTGGGACCGTTTCGCGCCGCCGCCGATTATCGGCGGCGGAGACGACTGGTGGGACTGTCCCGGGACGCGGGTGCTCACGCTGCGGGGGCGGGCCGAGGTGAAGGTCCGAAGCGACGGGCCCCCGGCCCTTTTGGTGGTGGGTTCGGGGCTTCCCCCGTCGGACTGGCGTTCCGCCCTCGGGTTCCCCGCCCTCGTCACGGCGCTGGCGCGCGGCGGGAAGTCGACGCCGTCCCGGGTGGTCGGGATGTGGCCGGCCAGTGGGCAGGTGCGGATCCTGCCCGTCGACAGCGAGGCGCTCAGAGACACGGCGACCACCGTGGTGTGCGCCGTGGCCACGTGGGTCGATGCCCGCCTCGAAGCACAGGGCAGCCGCGTCGCCTGATCTGTCGGGAACGTTTCTCAGGCGGCCCCGTTTCTCAGGCGGCATGGCCGGCCGTCCAGGCCAGCAGCTGCTCGAGGGGCCAGGCGTTCACCACCCGGTCGTCGGGGGTGTCGGCTTCGATGGCCTGTTCGCAGCCGTTGCGCAGCCACTCCAGCTGGCCCGGCGCGTGGGCGTCGGTGTCGATCGACACCAGGCATCCGAGTGCCAGTGCCTGACGCAGCAGCGGTTCCGGAGGATCGCGACGCTCGGGACGGGAGTTGATCTCGACGGCGGTGCCCGTCCGGGCACAGGCGGCGAAGACGAGCTCGGCGTCGAACTTCGACTGGGCCCGGCCCCGACCCACCACCTTCCGACCCGTGCAGTGACCGAGGATGTCGGTGTGCGGGCTCTCGATAGCGGCCAGCATGCGCTTGGTCATCGGCCCAGACTCCATGCTCAGCTTGGAGTGCACGCTGGCCACCACCACGTCCAGCTGGGCCAGGAGCGATTCGTCCTGGTCGAGGCGCCCGTCCTCCAAGATGTCGACCTCGATCCCGGTGAGGATCCGGAAAGGGGCCAGCTCCTCGTTCAACTGGGCGACGATGTCCAGCTGCTGGCGCAGCCGCTGCGGATTGAGGCCGTGGGCCACGGTGAGCCGGGGACTGTGATCGGTGAGGGCGAGATAGTCGTGACCGAGAGCCCGGGCTGCCTCGGCCATGTCCCGGATCGGGCTCCCCCCGTCGGACCAGTCCGAGTGGCTGTGGCAGTCACCGCGCAGCCGTGCCCGCAAGGCGGCGGCGGGCCCTGTGGGAGGCGCTTGCGCCCGCCGGACGAGATCGGCCAGGTAGGCCGGTTCCTCTCCGGCCAGGGCCTCAGTGACCACGGCGGCCGTGCTGTCGCCGATGCCCGGCAGGGCCGTCAGCCGCCTGGTGCGGGCCAGCTCCTGCACCCGGGCCGGTGATTCGCCGGCCAGGGTCTCCGCCGCCCGCCGGAAGGCACGGACCTTGTAGGTTTCGGCACCTTCGGCTTCGAGCAGATAGGCGACGCGGCGGAGGGCGACGACGGGATCCACCACCGCGAATGTAGTGATCCGTGCCACCATCGGTGGATGCCCGCCAAGGTGCCGCCCGTCACCGTCGAGGTGGACGGGCACACGGTGACGGTGTCGAACCCGGACAAGGTCTTCTTCTCCACCCGGGGCGAGACCAAGCTCGATCTCGTCAAGTACTACCTGGCCGTGGGGCCCGGGGCGCTGCGCGGTGTCTACAACCGGCCCACCGTCCTGAAGCGCTTCCCCCACGGCGCCGAGGGCGAGTTCTTCTACCAGAAACGGGTCCCCGGGAAACGCCCGGAATGGATCGAGACGGTGACGGTCAGCTTTCCGAGCGGTCGCAGCGCCGAGGAGCTGTGCCCCGTCGACGTGGCCCATATCGCCTGGGCGGCCAACCTGGGATGCCTGGACCTCAATCCCTGGCCCGTCCGGCGTGACGACCTCGACCACCCCGACGAGCTCCGGGTCGACCTCGATCCCCAGCCCGGGGTCAGCTACGACTCCGTGCGCCGGGTGGCCTTGGAATCCCGGGTCGTCCTGGCGGAGCACGGCCTGGAGGGATTTCCGAAGACCTCGGGGTCGCGGGGGATGCACGTGAACGTGCCCATCGAGCCCCGCTGGGATTTCACCGAGGTCCGCCGCGCCGCGCTGGCGCTGGCGCGCGCCGTGGAGCGCACGATGCCCGATGTGGCCACCTCGCAGTGGTGGAAGGAGCAGCGCGGCGAGCGCGTCTTCATCGACTACAACCAGAACGCCCGTGACCGGACGGTGGCCTCGGCCTACTCCGTCCGGGCCAACCCCGAGGGCCGGGTGTCGTGCCCTCTTGACTGGGACGAGGTCCCCGACGCCGAGCCGGCCGACCTGACACTGGCCACCGTCCCCGCCCGCTTCGCCGTCCGCGGCGATCCGGGGGCGGGACTCGACGATCGCCGCTACGACCTCACACCGCTGCTCGAGCTTGCCGGGCGCGACGAGGCCGGGGGGCTCGGCGACGCGCCCTGGCCTCCGCACTTCGCCAAGCAGAGGGGTGAGCCCCGCCGGGTGGCCCCGGGCCGGGCCCGGGACCGTCCCCGCTCAGCCGAGGAGGCCGAGGGCGCCGGCGACCTCGCCCAGTGACAGAAACGGCCGGTAGGCGACGTTGTTGACGTCGCACCAGCGCGCCAATTGATCGGTGGCGAACACCAGGTCGGCCAGGGGAGCGGCCAACTGGTCGCTCGCCCCGTCGCCCACGAGGATGGTCGTGCGTCCCCGGGCCGCCGCTTCGCGCAGGGGTGCCTGCTTGCACGTTCCGCAACGCGCACAGGGACACGAGGAGTCCTCGTAGGGAAACGTCAGGGTGCTCGTGGCCCAGTCGACGGCCGATGTCCGCACGGCGATCCCGACCGCTTCCCCCACGTCGCTGGCCACGAAGCCGAATCCGTCCGACACGATGCTCACCTCGGCCCCGGCATCGACAAGGGCGTCGACCAGGGGCTCGAAATGGTCGTCGATGGGGACCTCGGCGGCCACCGAGCGCAGACGACCTTCGTCGCCGACAGGCAGCAGGGCCCACTCCCGGGCGACGCACTCCCGGCTGCCGATCTCCCCGCTCTTGTACAGCTCTTCGATCTCGAGCCACGAGTCACCGACGAGCCGGTTGAGCAGATGCACCCCGGTGTCACCCAGGGCGATCGTCCCGTCGAAGTCCAAGAAAACCGAGGCCGAGCTCAGATCGAGGTCATCCATACCTGACGCCGACCTTACCGATTCAGCGTCCTCCGACGACCTCACGCACCGAAGACGGCGTCGAGCTCCTCGGGCACCACCACCTCCAGCTGGGCGTAGGTACAGGTCTCGGGCCGGCGGTCGCCACGCCAGCGCCGGAAGGTGGTGGCATGGCGGAACCGGTCTCCCTGCAGATTGTCGTAAGCCACCTCGACCACCAGCTCCGGCGCCAGCGGCTCCCAGCTGAGATCCTTCTTGGCGTTCCACCGTGAGGGGGCGCCGGGGGTCCGACCGCTCTTCGGTTCGGGCGCCGCCCACGCCTCCCAGGGGTGCCCGGCCAGCGAGGGCCGCCGGTAGGGCTCCAGCTCGTCGACGAGCTCGCGTCGACGGGCCATGGTGAATGACGCTGTCACCCCCACGTGATGCAGCACCCTGTCGTCATCGAACAGCCCGAGCAGCAGAGAGCCCACGATGGGACCCGACTTGTGCCACCGGAACCCGGCCACGACACAGTCGGCCGTCCGTTCGTGTTTCACCTTCATCATCACCCGCTCGCCCTCGCGGTAGGGCTGCCCGAGCCGCTTGGCCACCACCCCGTCGAGCCCGGCGCCCTCGAAGCGCGAGAACCAGTCGTGCGCCACTTCGGCGTCGGTGGTGGCCGGTGTGAGATGCACGGGAGGTCGGGCGCCGGCCAGGGCATCGACGAGCAGCGCCCGCCGCTCGCTGAATGGTCCGGGCCGTAGGTCACGCTGATCGAGAGCGAGCAGATCGAAGGCGACGAAGGAGGCCGGGGTGGTGGCGGCCAACGTCTCGACCCGGGAGGCGGCCGGGTGGATCCGCTGGAGCAGGGCGTCGAAATCGAGGCCCTTCTTGCCGGCGATGACGATCTCCCCGTCGACCACGGCCCGGGCCGGTAACCCCTGGCGCAGCGGCTCGATGAGCTCGGGGAAGTACCGGGTGAGGGGCCGTTCGTTGCGACTGCCCAGCTCCACCTCGTCGCCGTCGCGGAACACGATGCACCGGAATCCGTCCCATTTGGGCTCGTAGACGAGGTCGTCGGCCCGGGGCAGCTCCCGGGCCAGTTTGGCCAGCATGGGGGCGACCGGAGGCATCACGGGGAGATCCATGACCCCACGCTTGCACGCCCGTCCCCGGCCTGCGCCCCCGGGGCGGCGACAGAGCCGACGAAAGGGCCCGAGAACCCGTCACAACGGACGCACAAGCTCGGCCCCGGGGACTGATGGCTCTGCCCCAGAAGGTCGATAAGAAACCGATGGCCCACGAAACCCCGGAGGGGAATGCTTCGACCGGGCCCCTGACGCCGCGCCCGGCTCCGTCGTGGCGCGCCCGCTTGGGGGCCATGCGGGCGCCGGTCGCCGGCCCGCTCGAACCGGGCACCTTGACGACGCAGCTCGTCGGTCACATCTCCTCGGCCCTCTTCTTCTTGTGTGGTGCCCTCGTGATCGTGGCCGGCGCCTTCGTGGCGTTCCCGCCGGGGGCCAACCGCGCCGCCCTCATGGTCGTCGGCGTGGCCACGACGGTCTCCGGGGGCATCATCTGGGCCATCCCCTGGCCCCGCTGGAAGCGTTCGGCCATGCTCTGGCTCGTCCCGCCGGCCTTTCTCCTGATCGTCCTGCACGGCATCTTCAGCGCCGACGACGGCTTCATCTACGGGCTCTTCTACGTCGTGGTCTTCGTCTGGCTCGGCCTCGGCCATCCCCGGGGGACGTCGCTCTGTTTCACACCGCTGTTCATCGTGGCCTACGAGGTGCCGCTCCTCGTCACCCACCAGCACGGCTGGGTGGGACCGGCGTCGGCTTTCTACGTTGTTCCCTCGTTCATCCTCATGGGCGAGACGGTGGCCTGGGTGAGCGACCGCCTCGGTCGTTCCGAGAGTGCGCTCACCCGTAGTGAGCGACGCTTCCGCGTCCTGGTGGAAGGGGCGGCCGACATCATCAGCCTCGTCAGCGCCGAGGGCCACATCCTCTTCGAGACCCCGGCGGTCACCACCACCCTCGGCTTCGCTCCCGCCGAACGGGTGGGACATCATGCCGCCGACTATGTCCATCCCGAGGACCGCGCGCTCATCGGCGCCGCTCTGAACATGGTCGTCCGGCCCGGCGGGGCGGTCCAGACGACCCTCGTCCGGCTTCTGCACGCCGACGGCTCCTACCGCTGGTGCGAAGTGGTGCTCCGCGACCTCCTCGACGAGCCCGCCGTGGGTGCCATCGTGGCCAACTTCTCCGATGTCTCGGCTCGGCGCGAAGCGGAGGTCCGCCTGGCCGAGAGCGAGGCCAATTTCCGTCAGCTCTTCGCCCAGAACCCGCAACCGATGTGGGTCTACGACCGCCAGTCCCTGGCCTTCTTGGAGGTCAACCAGTCGGCCATCGACCACTACGGCTACGACCGCGACGAGTTCCTGGCCATGACCGTCCCCGATCTCTGGGAGCCCGAGGACCGCGATCACGTCGACAGCCTCCGCCGTCGTCTCGGAGAGGACCATGTCCGCACCCGGAACCACGTCGTGCGCGACGGCCGGGTCATCGTGGTCGAGGTGGCGTCGCACGATCTCGAGTTCGCCGGCCGCGACGCCGTCCTCGAGGCGGTGAAGGACATCACCGACCAGAGGGCACTGGAGGCGCAACTCACCTATCAGGCCTTCCACGATCCCCTGACCGGTCTGCCCAACCGTGCTCTCTTCCGCGAGCGCGTCGAGTACGCGCTGGCCGGCCGGACGGCCAGCAATGTGCACGTCCTGTTCATCGACCTCGACCGCTTCAAGACGGTAAACGACAGCCTGGGCCACGGCTCGGGCGACGAGCTGCTGGTGGCCGTGGCCGAGCGGCTGTCCCCGACGCTGCGCGGCGATGACACCCTGGCGCGTCTCGGCGGCGACGAGTTCGCCGTCCTCACCATCGGCGTGCCCGACGGGGGCGAGCTCGTGGCCCGCCGCATCCTCGAAGCCCTGCGCGATCCCTTCGCCCTGGCCGGCGGGGACGTCTCGGTCTCGGCCAGTATCGGCGTGGCCTGCGACGCCGGATCGGCCGAAGAGCTCCTGCGCGATGCCGATGTGGCCATGTACGGGGCCAAGTCGGCCGGCCGCGGCCGTTATGAGGTCTTCGACCCGTCTCTGCACCACGCCGACCGCAACCGACTGCGCCTCGAATCGGATCTGGCCCACGCCATCGAACGCCACCAGTTGCGTGTGCTCTATCAACCGGTGGTGGAACTGCAGACCGACGCCGTGGTCGGCTTCGAGGCCCTCCTGCGCTGGGAGCACCCCGCCTTCGGCACCATCTCCCCGCTCGACTTCATCCCCATCGCCGAGGAGACGGGCCTGATCGTCCCCATCGGCCGCTGGGTCCTCAGCCAGGCCTGCGCCCAGGCCCGTCGCTGGCAGGTGGCCCACCCGCGTCCGGCCTCTCTCACCATGGCCGTGAACGTCTCGGCCCGTCAGCTGCAGGAAACCTCGTTCGTCGACGAGGTGCAGGCGGCGCTCATCCGCCATGTCCTACCCCCCGAGACGCTCACCTTGGAGATCACCGAGAGTGTCCTGCTCGACGAGAGCACCACCATCCTCGACCACCTCATCGAGCTCAAGGCCACCGGGGTCCGTCTCGCCATCGACGACTTCGGCACCGGCTACTCGTCGCTGTCGTATCTCCGCCAGTTCCCCATCGACATCTTGAAGGTGGACCGTTCCTTCACCAGTTTGATCGAGGGCCCCGGTGCCGCTCCCCCTCTGCTCCAGGGTCTCATCTTCCTCGGCCGTCAGCTCGGGCTCGAGGTGGTGGCCGAAGGCATCGAGATGCCCGAGCAGCGCGCCCAGTTGCACCGGCTCCAGTGCCTCCTCGGTCAGGGATTCCTGTGGGCGCCCCCTCTGGATGTGGACACCGTGGACGACCTGCTGCGCCAGGAGAATTCCAAGCTCCTCATCGCCCGTTCCGTTCCGCTGGACGAGGTCTCGGCCGAGAGAGCGTCGTTCGATTACCCCGCACCCGTCGGACAACAAGCTCAATGACCGGCCCTCTCAGCAGCCGCGTATGACCGTCACCGCCGCCAGAGTGGCGACCCCGCCCGCCATCTTGGTGGCCGACGACGACGATGCGGTCCGCCAATCGGTGGCCGACACCTTGCGCCTGGAGGGCTACGCCGTCACCGAAGCGGACGACGGTGACACGGCTCTCGGCCTTCTGGGCACCCGGCGTTTCGACGCCCTCGTCCTCGACAACCGCCTGTCCGAGCAGCACGCCATGACGGAGTTGGCGGCCATGGAGAACCCACCTCCGACCGTGCTCATGTCGGCCCACGACGTCGACTCGAGCGGCCGCAAGGACCTCGTCGTCCGGGGCATCGCCTACCTCCACAAGCCCGTCGATCCCGAGCACCTTCTCGACGCCGTGGCCACCGCCGTCGGCCGCGGCCGTCGCTCGGCGCCCGAAACCCCGGCCCCGAGATCCGAAACGGCCCCGGCCTGAACATTTCGCCCTCCCGCCCCGTAATGACCCCGGTACACACCGAACGTCTCGGAACGAGGAGGGTCTGCCATGGTGTCGACGATGCGGGGAGAGTCAAAGAGCGGGCCGCGCCGCCGCCGGCTCGGCCCGGCCGTCCTCCTGACGGTGGCGGCCGTGGTGGGGGGATCGTTCTTCGCCTCGGCGGCGTCGGCCCAGCTGTCGCACAAGAAGACGCCCAAGCCCACCGTGGTGGTGAAGGAAGTGAACAACGCCACCTTCGGTCAGATTCTCACCACCAAGAAGAAGCTGGCCCTCTACACCTTCGACCAGACGAACTGCACGACGGCCAACAACTGCTCGATCGTCATCTGGCCGCCACTTCTCATGCCCAAGGGCAAGACCGTTCCCGGTGGGGCGACGGGTCTGGGCACGGTGCCGTTCGGAACGAGCCAGCTGCAGGTGACCTACAACGGACTGCCGCTCTACACCTTCTACCAGGACCACAAGAACACGGTGAACGGTAACGGCATCGGCGGCTTCACCGTGGCCCACGTCGCTCCCTGAGGCCGAACTTCTGCCACACTCTGGGTGTCTCCACAGCCGTGGGTGGCTGACGATCGCGGGCCGTGACGGCCGCAGGGGTGCGGGTGGACGGTTGAGCGTGACACGCAGAGCAGCAGCCCTGGCCGTGGCCACCGTGGTGGTGGCGGCCATGCTCGTGGGAACGGCCACCATGGCCGGTGCCTCGTCGCCCAGCCCTCGGGCATTGGCGCCCTCGAAGGTTCCCGTCCCCACCGTCGAGGGACCGATACGGGGCCCCGGCACCCCGTCCATCATCGCCTCCTCATTCAGCTTGACCAAGGTGGGCTACAGCGCCCAGGAGTACTTCATCTCCGGTTCGGCCACCAGCTACAGAGCCGTGGCTGCCCCGCCCGCCAACGGCCGCTGGAAGGTCACCGCGGCGTCGAAGGCGAAGTACAAGACCCGGATCCTTGTCTACCGACCGTCGGATCCGAAGCGCTTCAACGGCACCGTCATCGTCGAGTGGCTGAACGTCAGCGCCGGGTCCGACACCGGACCCGACTGGATCGGTGACCACACCGAGCTGATCAAGCAGGGCTTCGCCTGGGTGGGCGTCTCGGCCCAGGCCCTCGGCGTCAACGGCGGCTCGTCGGTCCTCGGGCTCGGGACCTCGGGTCTGAAGGGCTCGAACCCGCCGCGCTACGCAACGCTGCACCACCCCGGTGACGCCTACTCCTACGACATCTTCTCCCAGGCGGCCCAGGCCATCTGGCACCCCCGCCACCTCTCGGTTCTGGGGGGGCTCAAGCCCAAGGCCCTCATCGCCGACGGCGAGTCGCAGTCAGCCTTCTTCCTCACCACCTACATCGACGCCCTCGCCCCCGCCGCCCACGTCTTCAACGGCTACATGATCCACAGCCGCTGGAGCGGCGGAGCCTCGCTCACCGGTGCGCTCGCCCTCGGCACCGTCGAACCCTTCCGCACCGATCTCGGCCGTCCCGTCATGGCCTTCGAAACCGAGACCGACCTGACCATGGGTTACGTCCGCGACCGCCAACCCGACACCACATCGTTCCGGGACTGGGAGGTGGCCGGGACCGCCCACGCCGATGACTACACCGCCAGCGTCGGGCTCTCCGACACCGGGAAGCCGGGGGCGGCCGAGGCCATCCTCACCCACGACTCCCCTTTCACCGCTTTCGGCTGTACCACGGCGCTCAACTCCGGCCCCCAGCACTGGGTGCTCGACGCCGCCATCTCCGATCTCAACCGCTGGGTCCGCACCGGTACGGCGCCGCCCCACGCGCCGCGCCTCGATCTGGTCGCCGGCGCCACGCCCACCATCAAGCGCGACGCACTCGGCAACGCTCTCGGTGGGATCCGCACTCCCGAGCTCGACGTCCCCACCGCCGTGCTGTCGGGCGATGCCCCCGCCGGCTCATCGCTCACCTGCAAGCTCTTCGGCTCGACGGTGCCGTTCACTACGGCCACGCTCACCTCGCTCTATCCCACCCACGCCGCCTATGTCACCAAGTTCGATCAGGCCGCCGGCCGGGCCGTGAAGGCCGGCTTTCTCCTGCCTGCCGACGCCACCCAGATCGAGGCGGCGGCGGCGGGCTCGAACACGCCGTAGAGGTTCGTCGGAGTTAGGCATCCGGCCGCCGAATGCGCAGCGCACCGTCGCCTTCGCCGTCTTCGAAGTGAACGGACCGGAAAATCGACGGGCCGGCCCGTAAAAACGGCGTGAACGCTCTGGTCGCCAGAGGTGAGAGGCCGTTGAATAAGAACATGCACGCGCGCCGCTGGCCTCGTTGTCTGGCCCAGGACCCCACCACCGGGGCCTGGTGCACCAACCGTCCATCGGACGGGGTCTTCTGCCCCGTGCACGCCTCGGAGTTCCGCTTCGACCAGGCGGCGAGAGCGGCCACCCGGCTGGCGCGGGCCCGGCTGACGATCAATGACCGCTCCACCACACCTCTGCGCCGGTGGTGGGCCACCCACGAGGCCCGTCGGCAGCTCGTACTGCGCCGACACCTCGTCGATGCCATGCCCGGATCCACCGCCGCCTCGTGCGGCACCGAAGACCTCGTCCGGACCGCTGACGAAAGATACCGAGGCTGATCGTGCACAACCTCCTCGCCGTTGTCCTCACCTTCGCCTTCGTCGCCGGCCTCGGCGCGCTGGCCCTGGTGCTCGTGGGCTGGTGGGAGCGGCGCCTCGCACGCGGGCTCAGGTTCGGCGTTGCCCGTGTCCACAGCCGACGCCCGCCCCGCGCCCACTGACTGTCCGCCACGGCGGTAAGCAGCCGGCTGTCAGCCACCGCGGTAAGCAGCCGGCGTCGCCGGACCGGAAGTGTTCTTACCCCGCCCCTGTCGACATCGGTGCGACGGGGCCCGCCCGTCATGCTCCGTACGAGCCCGTCAGCCAGGTCGTTCATGGCGTATTTACGCGCCCCGGGCCTTCGTTCACATCCCGTTTACGGCGCCCGGGCTTACCGTCATACGCATGGTTGATTTTCTCTCAGTGCTGGGAATCGTGGCCTTCGCCCTCGTCATGTTGGGCCTTATCTGGGCATTGGAGCGGGTATGACCGTCGTCCAGGGCATCCTGCTGGCGGTGGCGATCGCCATGTTCATCTTCCTCGGTGTGGCCATGTTCAAGCCGGAGTGGTTTTAGGTGGCCTTCTTCTGGACCATCGTCACCCTGGTGATCGCCCTGGCGATCACCTGGCGGTACCTCGGTTCGTACATGGCGGCGGTGTTCGACGGCCGCGTGCACTTCCTCGGCTGGGTGGAACGTCCCATCTACCGGGCCCTCGGAACCAGTCCCGAGCACGAGCAGTCGTGGAAGCGCTACGCCGGCTCGCTCGTCATCTTCTCCGCCGTGGGCATCGGCGCCACCTACCTGATCCTGCGGATCCAGGGTTCGCTTCCGTTGAACCCGCAGCACTTCGGCGCCGTCTCGGGGCCGCTCAGCTTCAACACCGCCGCGTCGTTCGTCACCAACACCAACTGGCAGAACTACGGCGGCGAAACCACCATGTCGTACTTCTCCCAGATCGGTGGGCTCATGGTGGAGCAGTTCATCAGCCCCGCCGTGGGAATCGCCGTGGCCATCGCCATGGTCCGCGGCTTCTCCCGGCGCAATTCCGCCACCATCGGGAACTTCTGGGTGGACATCACCCGCTGCCTGTTCTACATCCTCCTGCCCATCGCCTTCATCGCCGGCATCCTCTTCGTGGGCGAGGGTGCCGTGCAGACCCTGGCCGGACCGCTCTCCTTCCACGATGCTATGAACAACGTGTCGCAGACAATCCCTCGGGGCCCCATCGGCTTCATGGAGTCCATCAAGCAACTGGGCACCAACGGCGGGGGCTTCTTGGACCAGAACTCGGCCACGTCGTTCGAGAACCCGACCGCTCTCACCAACTGGCTGTCGGTCTACCTGGTGCTGGCCATCCCCTTCGCCCTGACCTACACCTTCGGCAAGATGGTGGGCAGCATCCGCCACGGCGCCACGCTGCTGGCGGCCATGGTGCTCATCTTCGGTGTCTGGGTGGGATTCACCAGCCACGCCGAGACACAGCCCAACCCGGCGGTGGCCCACGCCGGCGTGAAGTACGAGACGCAGGGGAACACCGAAGGCAAGCAGGTCCAGTTCGGACCGGCCACCACGGGCTTGTTCGGGGTCGCTTCCACCAACACCTCGACCGGTTCGGCCGACGCCTCCTACGACTCCTTCACCCCCATCGGCGGCCTGGGCCTCCTCACCGGCATGATGCTCGGCGAGGTGACCCCGGGAGGAACGGGGAGCGGTCTGTACACGATCCTCATCTACGCCATCATCGCCGTCTTCATCGGTGGCTTGATGATCGGGCGAACGCCGGAGTACTTAGGCAAAAAGATACAAGCCAAGGAGGTGAAGCTGGCCGGCCTGGGTGCCCTGGTGATGCCGATCATCGTGCTCGTCCTCACGGGCATCGCCGTGTCGATCCATGCCGGGAGAGCGGGCCCACTCAATGGCGGGCCACACGGATTCACCGAGATCCTGTACGGCCTCACGTCGCAGGGGAACAACAACGGGTCGGCCTTTGCCGGACTGACGGGCAACACCGCCTTCTACAACATCGTCGGTGCCATCGACATGCTGATCGGTCGCTTCGGCATCATGATCCCGGCGCTCGCTCTCGGAGGATCACTGGCCGCTAAGAACGTCGTCCCCGCCTCGCTCGGGACCTTCCGGACCGACAACACGATGTTCGTCGGCCTCACCGTCGGCGTAATCGTGATCATCGGTGGACTCACGTTCTTCCCCGCCGTTGCGCTCGGCCCCATTGTCGAGAACCTGAGCCACGGGAAGTTCTTCTGATGAACGCGCCCACGAACGAGGTCACTGTGAACACGACATCGCAATCCCCGACCACTGCCCACGGCGTGGCCGAGGCCCGCAGCCTGTTCGACGGCGCCATCTTGCGCCAGGCGCTCGTCGATTCCTTCAAGAAGTTCGACCCGCGGACACAGGTGAAGAACCCGGTGATGTTCGTGGTCCTGGTGGGAAGCATCATCACCCTGATCGAGGCCATCACCCATCCGGGCATCTTCACCTGGTCCATCACCATCTGGCTGTTCCTGACCGTGCTCTTCGCCAACTTCGCCGAAGCNNGCCCAGGCCGACACCTTGCGCAAGATGCGCTCTGAGACAGAAGCGCGGCGACTGCTCCCCGACGGTACCGAGGAGCGCGTGCCGGCCTCGACGTTGACCAAGGGCGACCTGGTCGTGTGCGAGGCCAACGACGCCATCCCCTCCGACGGCGAGATCGTCNNCGGCCATCACCGGCGAGTCTGCGCCGGTCATCCGCGAGTCCGGCGGGGACCGCTCGGCGGTGACGGGCGGCACCCGGGTGCTGTCGGACCGCATCGTCGTGCGCATCACGGCGGAGAGGGGAAAGACCTTCCTCGACCGCATGATCAATTTGGTGGAGGGGGCCAACCGTCAGAAGACACCTAACGAAATCGCCCTCACCATCCTCCTGGCCGTCCTCACCATCGTGTTCATCCCCGTCGTGGTCGTCCTCCAGCCCTTAGCCCATTACGCCGGGGCCACGGTGTCAGTGGTCGTCCTCGTCGCTCTCCTCGTCTGCCTGATCCCCACCACCATCGGGGCGCTGTTGTCGGCCATCGGCATCGCCGGCATGGACCGCTTGGTCCAGCGCAACGTCCTGGCCATGAGCGGCCGGGCCGTGGAGGCCGCCGGCGACGTCCAGACGTTGCTCCTGGACAAGACGGGGACCATAACTCTGGGCAACCGGATGGCGTCCTCCTTCTTCCCCGCTGGTGGTTACGACGAGGAGCAATTGGCCGATGCCTCGCAGCTGGCGTCGCTGGCCGACGAGACACCCGAAGGCCGCTCCATCGTGGTTCTGGCCAAGGAGCGCTTCAACATCCGTGAACGCGACCTGGGTGTCGGACATGTCTTCGTCCCCTTCTCGGCCACGACACGGATGTCAGGACTCGACATCGACGGGCGCCAGATCAGAAAGGGCGCCGCCGAATCGGTGAAGCGCTGGGTGATCGATCAGGGGGGCACCATCCCCGACGGCCTCGACGACATCGTCGAGCGCACCTCGCGCGCCGGATCGACGCCGCTCGTGGTGGCGGACGGCCAGCAGGTCCTCGGCGTGATCGAGCTGAAGGACGTGGTGAAGCAGGGGATCAAAGAGAAGTTCGAGGAGATGCGACAGATGGGCATCCGCACCGTGATGATCACGGGGGACAACCCACTCACCGCCGCCGCCATCGCCCAGGAGGCGGGCGTCGACGACTACCTGGCCGAGGCCACACCGGAAGCGAAGATGGCTCTCATCCGGGCCGAGCAGGAGGGCGGCAAGCTCGTCGCCATGACGGGAGACGGCACCAACGACGCACCGGCGCTGGCCCAGGCTGACGTGGGTGTGGCCATGAACACGGGGACGACGGCGGCCAAAGAGGCCGGCAACATNNAAGTACTTCGCCATCATCCCGGCGCTGTTCGTGGCCACCTATCCGCAGCTCAACACCCTCAACATCATGAAGCTGCACAGCCCGCAGAGTGCCGTCCTGTCCGCTGTGATCTTCAACGCGTTGGTGATCGTGGCTCTCATCCCTCTGGCCCTGCGCGGTGTGCGGTTCCGTGCCGCCTCATCGGCCGCCATCCTGCGTCGCAACGTCTGGATCTACGGGGTGGGCGGGATCATTGTCCCCTTCGCCTTCATAAAACTCATCGACCTCATCCTGGTCGCCCTCCACGCCTACTGATGGAGACACACTGATGCTCGCTCACCTCCGTCGCTCCGTCGTCCTCATCGTCATCTGCACGGTGTTCTTCGGATTCGTCTACGCCTTCGTCGGTACCGGGGTCGCCCAGGTCCTGTTCAAGCACCAGGCCGACGGATCGGTCGGGGCCAACGGCTCGACGCTCATCGGCCAGAACTGGTCGAGCCCCAAGTACTTCCACGGCCGGCCCGACGACATCGGTCCCTATGCCGGTGTCGGCGACAACCCGCTCGTGGCCAACGGCAAGAGCGGGGAATCGGCGGCCACCAATCTCGGCCCCCGGTCGAAGGTGCTGCTGGCCAACACCGAGGCCCTGCTCAAGTACTGGCACAAGCTCGGCGTCACTCCCACGCCGGACCTGGTCACCACCTCGGGCAGTGGCTACGACCCCAACATCACTCCGCTCGACGCGACGGTGCAGATCCCGATGGTGTCCAAAGCCACCGGTATCGCGCCGTCGGTCCTGAAGAGCCTCATCGCCCGCGAGACCAACGGCGCCCAACTCGGCTTTCTCGGCAGCCCCTACATCACCGTCCTGCAGCTGAACGAAGCCCTCGCCCGACTCCGGTGAGGGGGTGGGAACCCACCTCCGGCGACTGCTGGGGTGGGCGCCCGATCGCCCGCCGGGTAGCTGACTGCGCCCCGCGCCGCAGAGCGGTGCTGACGGGGACGATCGTCTCGGCCCAGATCTCGTGTTGGCGCCGGAACCCGGCCTTTCTCTGCCGGTTCGACGACGGGACGGGAACTATCACGGTCGTCTTCGGCGGTCCGAGGCCCATCCCCGGCATCGTGAAAGGGGCCCGCTGCACGGTGGAAGCCACCGCCATATCGAACGGGCACTCCCTCGTGCTGTGGAATCCCTTCTACCGCTTTGAGCTACCCGACGCCGAGGCGGCAGCGCAGGATCGCCGGTAACGTTCGACATCGGCCCGATGGTGGCGCGGCGAAGGAAGTTGACCCGATGGAGTGTTCCCAAATGGAGTGCGACCGGATCATGGGTGACCAGATGGTGTGTGACCAGATGGCGTGTGACCGGTGAAGGCGGCCGTCTACTACGAAACCGGCGCTCCCGATGTCTTGCGCTATGAGGATGTGGCCGACCCGGCCATGGCGCCGAACGAAATCCTGGTCCAGGTGGAGGCCATCAGCATCGAGGGCGGGGACACGCTCAACCGCACCGGTGGTGAGATGGCACGGGTGCCGCACATCGTCGGGTATCAGTGCGCCGGCACCGTGGTGGCCACCGGGGATCAGGTGACGCTGTACAACGAAGGTGACCGCGTCGTCACCGTGGGGCTCGACGGCTCCCACGCCGAGTTGCGGGCCGTGGCCGAGCCGTTCTGCTGGGCCATCGCCGATGGTCTCTCCACCGAAGAGGCGGCCTGCGTCCCGGTGCCCTTCGGCACGGCCGACGACTGTCTGTTCGAGTTCGGCCGGCTGCAGTCGGGGGAGACGGCGCTCATCCATGCGGGGGCGGGCGGCGTGGGTATCGCCGCCATCCAATTGGCCAAGCGGGCCGGCGCCCGGGTCCTGGCCACAGCGTCGCGCGACGAGAAACTGGAGCGCCTGCACGAATACGGTCTCGACGAAGGGATCAACTACGTCACCAAGGACTTCGTCGAAGAGGTCCGGCGGCTCACCGACGGACGCGGCGCCGATGTGATCGTCGACTCCGTGGGCGGATCGACGCTGCAGGGGAGCCTGCGTTGCCTGGCTTACCGCGGCCGGTGTGTGACGGTGGGCGATGCCGGGCGTCAGGGCACGGAGCAGATGGACATCTCCATGCTGCGGGGGAACAACCAGTCGCTGACGGGCTACTTCATGGGAGCGGAGCTGTTTCTGAGTCCCCGTCCCCACGCCACCATTGCCCGGCATCTCGACGACATCGCCGCCGGACGGCTGAAGGTCGTCATCGACCGGCGGTTCCCCTTGGCCGACGCGGCGGCCGCTCACGAGTACATCGAGAGCCGGCAGGCCTTCGGCCGCGTTCTTCTTGTGCCCTAGTGGTTCAGAGCGGCCCCGTCGCCTAGCCGGCCCATCGCGCAGCCCGGCCTAAGCGCCCAGCCGCTTTAGGCGCCCAGCCGGCACAGGATCTCGCCGTGGAGCACGGCGAACCAACCGTCGCGGTGCGCGGCCCAGCGCCGCCAGGCGGTCGCCATCTCCTGGAGCTGGTCGGGCGCGGCGAGGCCGAGTTCGACGGCCCGGGCCCCGAGAGCCGACCCGGTCATGCGGTCGGCCCACAGCTCACCCCACCAGTGCCGGTCACCGGGCTCGGAGAAGCACCAGGCCGATGCCGACGCCACCACGTCGGTGAAACCCGCGGTCCGGGCCCAGCTCACGAGGTAGCGGCCCCCATCGGGCTGGCCCCCGTTGTGGCGCGCCACCCGGCCGTAGAGATCGCGCCAGGCGTCGATCCAGGGATCGGCCGGGAACCAGGTGAAGCCTCCGTAGTCGCCGTCGCGGGCGGCGACGAGGCCGCCGGGCCGGCAGACCCGTCCCAACTCGGCCAACGCCCGAGACGGGTCCGACAGGTGCTGGAGCATCTGGTGGGCGTGGACGATGTCGAACGAGGCATCGTCGAAGTCGAGGGCGTAGGTGTCGCCGACGGCGAAGCGGACGTTGCCGACCGAGGCGCCGACCGCGGTGGCCCGGGCCACGTCGATGACCTCTTCGGCGCTGTCCACCCCGACGACCCGACCGGAGCCGACGCGGCGGGCCAGACCGAGGGTGATCGTCCCCGGTCCACAGCCCACATCGAGGATGTCGAGGCCGGGGCGGATCGAAGAAAGGAGATAGGCGGCCGAGTTCTCCGCCGTCCGCCAGCGGTGGGAGCGCAGGACGCTCTCGTGGTGGCCGTGGGTGTAGCGATGTCCGGAGGGGTCACAGGACAGCGACGGGTCAGGAGCAAGCCGGGTCATGAGACCAGCATGCGCTGTCCGACATCCATTAGCAAAGTGATTTATCAATGCCTTCATATAAGCTTTGCGCATGTCGAGACCGGAGCAGCTGCGGACTTTCCTCGCCGTCTACCGGGCGCGGTCGGTCACCGACGGCGCCCGCGACCGGGGGCTGTCGCAGCCGGCGGCCAGTCAGCAACTGGCGGCGCTGGAACGGGCGGTGGGTTCCCCGCTCTTCGTGCGCACGCCCCGGGGCGTGGAGCCCACCGGGCGGGCCGTGGCCCTCTACGCCGAGTCGGCCTCTGCGCTGGACCAGCTCGAAGCGGTCCTCACGGGACTCGATGTCGGATTGGCAGGCGGGTCGACGGCACCGCTGCGGCTGGGATCGACGGCCGAGTTCTTCTCGTCCGTCGTTCTGCCGAAGATCGCTGACACCGATCTCGCCGTCGTGGCCGGCTTCGGCGACGACGGCCAACTGCTCGGACAACTCGAGCGGGGCGAGCTCGATATCGCCGTGCTGAGCTCGGTCCCAACGCGCCGGGCGTTCCAGGGCATTGCCACCGGGCTGAGGGAGTTCGCCCTCGTGGGCTCGCCCGGGCTCGTGCCCGCGACACCGTTCGGTTCGCTGTCCGAGCTCGGCGACTGGCTGGCGGACCAGTCCTGGGTGGCGTACAGCCTGGAGCTGCCCGTGACCCGGCGGTTCTGGCAGTCGCATCTGGGCCGGCCCTTCTCGGCCCGGCTCCGGCTGGTTGCCCCTGATCTTCGGGCCGTGACCGGAGCCGTCGAACGGGGGATGGGCTGCAGCATCCTTCCCCGGTTCGTTTGTGCCCGTGCCCTCGAGGAACGCAGAATCGTCGAGGTGCACCCCGTGTCCGATCTGATCCCGAGCGAGCCGTGGTTCTTGTGCTTCCGGGCGGGGGACTCCGCCCGCCCGGCCCTGGCCGAGTTCGTGCGCCTCTTCGGCTCATGACGACCTACATCGCCATGCTCCGCGGCATCAACGTGAGCGGTCGGAACCGGCTGGCCATGGAGGACCTGCGCGAACTCGTGGCGACTGCCGGCGGCGAAGACGTGCGCACCTACATCCAGAGTGGCAACGCCGTCTTCCGCAGCCGCAGCTCGGCGACGGCCATCGTGAAGGCCATGGAGACGGGCCTGGAGCACAGCCTGGGAGCCAAAGTGCCGGTCCTGGTGCGGTCGAAGAAAGAGCTTGACGTCGTCATGAAGATGAACCCCTTTTTCCTGCGAGGAGACGAGATCACCACTCTGCACGTCACATTCATGGGAGAAGTTCCCGCCCCCGCCGACGTGAAGGCGGCCCGGGCCAAGGCCGTCGATGCCGACGAGCTTCAGGTGATCAGGCGCGAGGTCTATCTCCACTGCCCGAACGGCTACGGCAACACCAAGTTGACCAACGCCTTCTTCGAGAAGAAATTCGGGTCAGAGGCGACCACCCGGAACTGGAAGACGGTCACGACGCTGGCCGAGATGGCGCAGCGTTAGGGGCCGGGCCATGCATCTGGCCTCCACGCCGTTTCAGCGCCCGCCGGGGTGACTCCGCCGTGATCACCGGCCGCCGCCGGAAATAGGGCCCGGGCGGTCGACTCGTCGGTCGACTCTGCCGGTGAGGCGTCAGTCCGGTCGGTCGTCAGTCCGGTCGGCCGTCAGTCCGGCGTGAGCTCGGACTCGATGGCGGCTTGTACGGCCTCGAGAACCCGTCCGCGGACACGCCGCTTGGTGGCGGCGTGGGCGTCGGGGTCGAGCTCGGACAGGAGCCCGGCCTCCTCGAGGCTGGCGGAGCGAAGATCGCCGGGGGCCACGACCTGATCGAGGAAGCCGGCGGTCACCGCCTCGTGAGGGTCGTACATCGTGGCCGTCACGAGACCCCGGTCGAAGTAGGGCGGCTGGAGGCGGTGCCGGGCCAGCTCGATGGCGAACCAGGGCAGGGTGAGACCGATCTTCACCTCGTTGAGCCCGATCCGAAACGGCCCGTCCGCACCTATCCGGGTATCGGAGGAGAGCAGGAGGAAGGCACCGGCGGGATAGGCGTGGCCGGTGCATGCCGCCACGACGGGACGGGGGAAAGAGAGCAGTCGCTTGGCCAGGGTGGCACCCAGGGTGAGCATCTCCCGGAGTTGCTCGGGTCCTCCGGCAATGGTCTTCAAGTCGAAGCCGGCCGAGAAGTACCCCTGGCGCCCGGTCAGTACGACCACGGCGCCGTCGCGCTCGGCCTGATGGAGAGCACCGTGGACAGCCTGGAGCATGGGAATGGAGAAGACGTTGACCTTGCCGTCATCCATGGTGATGGTGGCGACCGGGCCGTCGAGCTCATACGACGCCAGTGCACTCATCGGCATCTCCCGTCTCTTTTCATGACGGGCCCGAGCCTAGGGCGATGGGCCCCGGCGCCCCGGCGGGCCCACGGAGGGCGATGACTGGCATCGCGATGACAGCCGTCGCTCCAGGGGGCTCAAGGCCACGGAGGGGGACGCCGAAGACGACTGATACCTCAGCGGGAGGCAGGATCATGTCCGACTCGGTCCCATCAGGGCACAGCAAGCGCTGGTACCAGCACCCGGGGGTGGGGTTGCTCCTAGGGGTGCTCGTCTTTCTCTATGTCATCGGGGCGACGACAAGTGGCACGCCGCAGAGCGCCCGATCGAGCGCCGGGCCGACGAGTACAACAGCGATCACGAAGGCCGCCGTCCGAACACCCACCACGAACGCCGCCGGGGGTGGTGGTGCTTCTGCGGTCACCAGATGCGACACCGACCCACAGGGCAACTGCTACCGCGCCGGGGAGGATTGCCCAGATTCGCTTCACCGTCAGACGGTACGCGGTGAAGAAGGCTTCATCATCTGCCTGGACGACAAGGGTTGGCGTTGGGAGAAGGCCTAGGCAGAAACCGCTACTTCCAGCGGAAGTGCACGAAGACCCGGCCGAAGTTGTTCGAGTCCTTCTCCACCCGGTGGTAGATCGCCTTCATGTCCTTGGTGTCGAGGAAGCGGAGGACCCGCTTCTTCAGTTGACCCGATCCCTTGCCCGGGATGATCTCCACCAGGGTGGCCTTCTTGGCGACGGCCTCGTCGATGATGTCGCGCAGCGCCTGGTCGATGTCCGAACCCCGGTTGTAGATGTCGTGCAGGTCGAGCTTGAGCTTCACGGGCGGCACCCCTCTCCCAGTCTTGCTGGTCGGAGCCGCATGGCACCGGTAACGGGTGCCAAGCTTGGCCGGTGGAGAGCGAAACCCCGACCCCGGTGGATCCGTCATGCCCGGCCAGCCCCAACCTGGTCGACTTCCTGCAAAGCCTCGGGGCCAGCACCGAGCAGATCACGGCGGCCGAAGCCCGGTCGGGTCTCGTCGCCCTGGCCACCGATCTCGTGTTCGCCGCCGCCGAGGGCTTCACGGCCCACGATCTGGGCGCCCAGACCGGAGCCTCGAGCGAGGAGGTGCTGCGGATCTGGCGAGCGCTGGGTGTCGAAGTCCCCGGACCCGACACCCCGATGTTCTCCTCCGCCGACGCCAGTCTCGTGCGCTCGTTGACCTCGATGGACCTGTTCACCGGCACCGAAAGCGACGAGTTTCTCCACGTCTTGGGCAGTGCGCTGTCGAGGGTGGCCGATGCGGCCATCGCTTTCTACGTCCAGTCGGTGGCGGCGGGACTGGACGACAGCGGGGCCGACTCGTTGCTGCTGGCCGAGAAGAGCTCGGGGGCGGCCACGAAGGCGCTGGAGATCGGTGCCGGTCTCGGTGCCGTCTTCGTCCATCTGCTGCGCGACGGAGTGGACCGGCAACGGCTGGCGCAGGCGCATGTGAGCGACCGCGCTCTTTTCCGGTTGGCCGTGGGCTTCGTCGACCTGGTGGGTTTCACGCCCCTGTCGCACCGGTTGGGCACGCGGGAGCTGAGCGCCTTCATCGGGCAGTTCGAGAACCGGGCCTTCCGGCTGGCCGCCGAGCACGGGGGGCGGATCATCAAGCACATCGGCGACGAGGTGATGTTCGTGACCATCGATCCTGTTTCCGGGTGCGAGCTGGCCCTGGCTCTCATGACCGAGTTCGTCGATGAAGGGATCCAGCCCCGGGGCGGCCTGGCTTTCGGCGACGTGCTGGCCCGACAGGGGGACTACTACGGAGAAGTGGTGAACCTGGCCTCCCGGCTGGCCGACCTGGCCGTTCCGGGCGAGGTGCTGGCCGACGACAACGTCCGCGTTGCCGCCGGGTCGAGCGGACTCGTCTTCGAGAGCGCGGGACGACGGCAGCTGAAAGGTTTCGAGGAGCCTGTTCTCGTCTTCAGCGTCTTGCGCCCTGTCCGAGCGGAGCCGTCGCCGAGCGGGTGAGTACCGCACCACCGCACTGCGCCCGCGGCAGGGGAGAGCGAACCCCTGCGCGGCCCCCCGGCAGCCGACGGGAAATTGGTTCTGGGTCCCGTCGGCGTCTCTGAGGGTAGCTCCGCGAAGATCTGCGTGCTGGGGGCACGCGCCGAAGGGGCTGGCGAGCATTGGGTGCGGGGGGCACACCTGTCGCCAAGCCCCTTCGGCGGTGCGGTTCCTGCAGCCCCTCAGCTGCCGGTATCCGCACAGTACGGGGGGGTCGTAAACACAATGGGTCCAACGGATGACGACTGTGTAAACGAGCACCATTAGGTTGGAATGTGTAGTTCCCGGCCGCCACCTCGACAGAGAACGAACCGCACCGTGGTGAGGTTGGGACGCAGCGTGACAGCAACACGTTGCAAGAGCAGTGCCAGCCATGACGCGTGATCGCGTGAAAATCCGAAAGAAGAGAACCTCCCATCGTGCAGAACGACCCCCAGCTCTGGATAACGGCGCTTCGGAACTCGCATGACCGGTTGACGTCTTTGGTTCAGCCGCTCGGATCCGACCGGGTCGACCAGGCGTCCATGGCCGCTGACTGGAGCATCGCCCAGGTTCTCGCGCATCTGGGGAGCCAGGCCGAGATCTTCGGCGCCTTCCTCGACGCGGGCCTCGAGGAAGGCGCCCCGCCGGGGCAGGACAGCTTCCCCCCGATCTGGGATGCGTGGAATGCCAAGAGCGCTCCCGATCAGGTGGCCGACAGCGTGGCCGCCGACGAGGCCTTCGTACGGAAGATCGAGGGGCTCTCGAAAACGCAGTTGGCCGGCATCAAGCTCGCCATGTTCGGCATGGAGATCGATGCCACCAGACTCCTGCAGATGCGGTTGAGTGAGCACGCTCTGCACACGTGGGACGTAGCCGCCTCGCTCGAACCCGAGGCGGCAGTTCCCGAAGACGCCGTCGCTCTGCTCATCGACACCCTTCCCGAGATGGTGGCCCGGGTGGGGAAGGCGGACGGCGGGGCCCTGCGGATCCACATCATGAGCTCCGATCCCTCGCGTGACCTCGTTCTCGCCGTCGATGATGACGGGGTAAAGCTCGGGAAGTGGGAGGACGGGAGCGCCGACGGTGAGCTGCGGATTCCGTCCGAGGCGCTGCTGCGACTCGTCTCCGGGCGACTCGACGACGAACACACCCCCCGCATCGAGATCGACGGTGACGGACTGGACCTCGACCGTCTGCGGAAGGTGTTCCCCGGCTTCTGACATCTCGGCACGTTGGTTGGAGGACGTGCAAGGATGCGGCCCGGTTTCGGCCGGCCGATTTCGGCCCGGCCCGGGCGGCGTGCGGTCCGCAGGGGTGCCATGCGAGTTCTCGTCAGACGAGCATTCTTCTGTGCCGGATGCGCGGCGGCACTGGTCGCCGCCGTAGGGGACCCCGCCGGGGCGGCGCCGACAGGAACGGCGAAAGTCGTGGCGGTGGCCGGCACCGGGTCCACCGGCGCCCGCGGTGACGGAGGTCCGGCCACGAAGGCCGAGCTGTCGGCCCCCGGCGGGATCGTCGTCGATGTCGGCGGTGACGTAGCCATCGCCGACAGTGGGAACTGCCGGGTGCAGATGATCGCCGGCCGATCGGGGCGGCACTTCGCAATGGCCATGACGGCGCGGCACATCTACACCGTGGCCGGAACGGGCTGTGCCCAGAAGCGGTCGGCGGCCAAGGCCTCGTTGCTCGACCCGACAGCGGTGGCCTTCGATGCGAAGGGTGATCTCCTGATAGCCGACGCCTCGGGCAACCGGATCTTCGAGCTTCCCGCCGTCTCGGGTCGGGACTTCGGGGTGACGGTCGAGGCCGGACGGCTGACCTCGGTGGCGGGGACGGGGACGGCGGGGTCCGGTTCCTCGGGGAAATCGGCCCGGTCTTCCCGGCTGAGTGACCCCCGCGGTATCGCCGTCGACGCCGCCGGTGATCTCTACATCGCCGATACCGGCGGTTGCCGGGTCGAGGAAGTGCCGGGCGGACAGAGCGAGGCGACGGGGGTGAGCGCCACGATGCTGGCCGGCCATCTCTACCCGGTGGCCGGCACCGGGGTGTGCGGGTTCGCCGGTGACGGGGGGTCGGCCCTCTCGGCCCAGTTGTGGGCACCGACGGCCGTGACCGTCGACGGCAGCGGCGACCTCCTTATCGCCGACGAAGGCAACAGCGCCGTCCGGGAGGTGGCGGCCAAGGGGGGGATGTTCTACGGGGTGGCCATCTCGGCCGGGAACATCGGCACCGTCGCCGGCCAGGGTGCGCACAGCGACTACCTGGCCGACGGGCTGTCGGCCGCCGGGCCGGTCGCCGTCCTGAACTTCCCGACCGGCGTGGCTACGGACGGTGCCGGTGACCTCTTCATCGCCGACAGCTATGAGCGGGCCGTGCGCGAGGTCCCCGCCCACGACGGCGTCGTGTTCGGTCGGAGCGTCGTCGGGGGCGACATGTACACGCTGGTCGGGATCCTGGCTGTCGCCAGTTCGGTGGCGTCCGGTGACGGCACGCGGTGGATCACGAGCCGGGTCGTCTACCCCTACGGCGTGGCCGTGGGACCGAGCGGGGATCTCTATTTCAGCGACCAGGGTGCCAATACGATCCGCCGGGTCACCGGTTCATGACGGACGGGGATGCTGATATGTCGGCCATGTCGTCGCCCCGCTCGGACCGGCGGACCTTCCTGGCCAACGGGGGCCGTGTCTCGGCGGCGGCCGTCGTCGTCTCCCTTCCCACCGTCGGGCAGCGGGCGTCGGGCGTGGCTGTCCCACTCGACGACCAGTCGACTCCGGACCCGGCCGCCGCCGGTCCGTCCAAGGCGCCGCGGCGGTTGACGGTCAACGCGCTGCGCAGTGCCCAGGGTGTCGACCCCGACGACGTCAACTTCGCCTGGGAGCTGGTCGATGCCCGGCGCGGTGCCCGGCAGAGCGGGTACCGGATCGTGGTGAGTGAAGCGGGCCGGACGGCTGTGCCACGGACGATCTGGGACAGTGCCCACATCGCCTCGGCCCGGCAAGCCTTCGTCGCCTACGGAGGACGGCCGTTGTCGGCCGACACCGCATACGGGTGGCGGGTGTCGAGCCGGGGTCCGGGCGGCCACTGGAGTCCGTTCTCCGCCCCGGCGCTGTTCACGACGGGACTGCGTGCCCGCGACTGGAGAGCGCGGTGGCTGCATCCGGCGCAGTCCAGTGCCCAACCGGACCGGCACACCTACGTGCGGACGGAGCGGGCGATCGCCCACAAAGCGATCGAGCGGGCCACGGCGTTCGTGGCCGCCGCCCACAAATACCAGTTGTGGATCAACGGGACGGAGCTGGACAGCGGACCGAGCTTCTCCTACCCCGACGAGCAGTACTACCAGGCCACCGACGTCACGGCCCATATGCGGCCCGGTGCCAACAACGGCATCGGGGTGCTCCACCGCTGGTACGGCGCCGGACAGGGCCGACCGGTGTCGGCGCCGGGGCTACTGGTGCAGCTCGCCGTGCACTTCACCGACGGCACCAGCGAGGTCATCGTCACGGACGGGACATGGCGCGAGCACCCCGGTGAATGGCTCCCCGGCGGCTACCGGAACACCGACGGGAACGACTTCGTCGAGAACATCGACGGCCGGGCCGCCCCCATCGGCTGGGCCGAGGCCGGCTACGACGACAGCGGCTGGACGAGCCCGGCCGTGCTCGGTCCCGTCGGTACGGCGCCGTTCACGCAACTCTTCGCCCTGAGGACGCGGAGTGTGGAAGAGCCGGTGGCGCCGGTGTCGGTGAAAACTCTCGCCAGTGGTGCCGTGGTGGTCGACTTCGGCCGGGTCTACGCCGGACGACCGGAGGTGACGTTCCATCAGGGCAGCAGCGGGCGGATGGTGCCCATGCATGTGGGCTACCTGCTCGACGCTGACGGTCACGTCTCCACCGTCCACGGGACTCAGGGCACGGACCTGAGCTTCTCCTACATCCAGCGCCAGGGATCCCAGACGTTCCTGCCCTTCACCTTCCTGGGATTCCGGTACCTGCAGATCGACGAGCCGGGCGAGGCTATGGGACGGTCCCAGATCCGAGTCCTGGCCCGGCACTCGGCCATGCCCGACGTCCCCGCCGCCACGCTGGTCTCGTCGAACACCATGCTGAACGAGGTGTGGACACTGACCCGCCGCTCGGCGCTCTTCACATCCCAGGAGCAGTTCATCGACACGCCGACGCGAGAGAAGGGCCCTTTCCTGTGGGACGGGGCCACGGAGTCCCAGGTGGTGATGCGGGCCTTCGGCGAGCAGAACCTGAGCTGGCAGGCGCTGCGGGACTTCGCCCGGTCGCAACGGCGATACTGGCCCGACGGTCGGGTGAACGCCGTCTATCCCAATGGCGACGGGGCCCGGGACTTCCCGACGTTCACGGCTCTGTATCCCGAGTGGGTGTGGCGATACTACCTGAACACCGGTGACCTGCGGACGCTCGGGACACTGTGGCCGACCCTCGAGAACATCTCGGGCTATCTGCACGGCCACATCGATGCGGGCACGGGCCTGGTCACGGGTCTTCCCCTCGGGAGCAACGGCGATCCGATCTACGGCTACGACCTCGACACGGTGGCCGACACCACCGTCAACGTGATGGCGGTGAACGCCTTCAACCGGATCGCGCAGGTGGCCGGCGCTCTCGGCGACACGGGACAGGCCGCCGTGCAGTCGACGCGCGGCGCCGGCCTGACGGCGGCCATCAACAGTCGGCTGGTGCGGAGCGACGGCGTCTACGTGGACGGTCTGCGGGCCGGCGGCACGCTGAGCCCGCACGCCTCGCAGCAGGTGAACGCGTCGGCCCTCGCCTACGGGGTCGTCCCGCCGGCCCGGATGAAAACGGTCGGCTCCTACGTGGCCGGGCTCGGCATCTCGGTGAGCCCCGACCACGGGCTCGAGTTGCTCCGGGCGTTGCATGCGGCGGGACTCGACAACGATCTCGTCCACCTGCTCACCGACACACAGATCCCGGGGTGGGCCCACATCGTGGCCGTCGGCGGGACCTTCACATGGGAGACGTGGACCCCGAGTGACCTGATCGGCGACAGCATGTCCCACGGCTGGGGCTCGGGGGCCCTGGTAGCCATGCAGGAGGTCCTGCTCGGAGCGATGCCGGTCACGCCGGCCGCGGGCGGCGCCCCCGTCCTCGACATCCGGCCACCGCCGGCGGGGCTCAACGTCTCGGGGACCGTGCCCACTCCGGCGGGGACGGCCAGGGTCGACTGGCGGCGGGCGGGATCGACCATCGACCTCGTTCTCGTGTTACCCCCGAACGCATCGGCGCAGCTCCACCTGCCGGCCCCTGGTCCCGAGAACGTGACCGAAGGGGGGAAGCCCCTGGCCCGGGCGGCCGGGGTGACGGTCCTCGGCACCGCCGGGGGCCAGGTGGCCCTTTCGGTCGCGGCGGGCACCTACCGCTTCACATCGACGCCGCGCCGCTGATCTCTGCACCCGGGCGGGACGGGTTCGAGGACTGAAAGCACCGGGACACCGCCGTTGTCATTGTTTTTGGTGGGGACCCTGTGGCGGGTGCGGGGCACGTGACGATCCCCGGGGGGCCGCTTCCGAGGTCGATTCCGGGCCGTCTTCTTCACTTCAGCCACAAGTCTGCCGAAGAAGTAGGCGTGGGCTGGCCCTGATGGCGCAGCTCCTGATGGTATTTATTTCGCAAATAGTAGTTAAGATTTCACTTGGAGTGAGAACTTGCTGAACGACGGTGATGGCAGGGGGTGGCGCCGGGCGTCGAAACTCCTCCGATTCACGTCCCGGCGGATCCCCGGGGTGACCGCCATCGGCCATCGGGGCCGAAGCGGCGTCATGAGCCCGTGTCCGGATCGGGCGTCATGGGCCGGGGAGACCGGCTTCTCGCTCCTCGAGGTCATCATCGCCCTGACGATTCTGCTGACGGTGCTGGTGTCGGTGTCTCAGCTGCTGCAGACCTCGTTCAAGGTGGGCGCCAATTCGCGCTACGAGCAGGAAGCGACGTCGATCGCCTCGGCCACCCTCGACCATCAGCTGGCCACCGGGGTCACCACCCTGCTCGGTGAGGAGGGCGACACCAAGCTGACGTCCGTGACCAGCAGCGGCCAGATCTACCTCCTCGAAATGGAAGTGGCGCCGTACGACCCGGGCAACCTGCAATGCCAATCGCCGGCCAGCGATCCCGGAGCCATGCTCAAGGTCACCATCTGGGCCACGTGGACCGATCAGACGTCCGGTGCCACCTGGTGGCTCAGCGGCTCCTCGGCCTACACACATCTGCTCGTCGAGGAGACAAGTCTCGTCGCCGTTCCGGCCTCGGCTATCAACCCGACCCTGGGGTCGATTCTGGTCAGTATCGAAGGTGCCACCGGTAACGGCATCCCCAATGTGCCGGTGACCGCCACACCGTCGTCAGGTAGCCCTCAGACGGTGACCACCAGTGCAGGCGGCTGTGCGCTGTTCGCCAACATCGCCGCTTCCCCGACGACGTGGACACTCACCTTCGCCCCCCTGTCCGGGTACCTGACGGAACAGAACCTGACCACCTTGCCGACGCAGTCAAACCTGTCACTGGCCGCCAGCACCACCACGACCGTCACGTTCTCGCCCGGTGCCAGTGCCGCCTCGGCCACGGCTTTCGACAAAGCGGCGACTGTCAACCCCGTCTATGCCGTCCCCATGGCCGACGGGGTGCACCCGATTCTCCCGTCGAACATCAGCAGCATGCCCCTGTCGCTCTACAGCAGCAATCTGGTCACGAGCCCCTATGTTTCGGCGTCGCCGGCCAGTGCCTTCCCCATGCCCGGCTCACCCAGCTATTACGTGGTGGCCGGCTCGTGTGGGGCCGAAAGTGCACCGGACGGCGGTAACACTGACGGCCAACCCGTCACCCTGACGGCCGGCGGCACCGGCTCACCGACCATCAACCTCGTCCCGGTCCAGATCTTCGTGCAGCAGGGTTCGTCGTTGGTCTCGGGGGCATCGCTGCAGGCCGCCACCTCCAACTCGACCGGTACGGGGGCCGACAACAACTGCCCCACGTCGGGCACGACGGTCATGCCCACCTTGAATCTGGGAAACACCTGTACGACGTGTTTCTCAAGCATCGTCCGGGGCATACACCACCCCAAGACCTTCATCCTGGTGTCGAACTGCACCTCGAATTGCAACACGTCCACCACCATGACCCAGCCGACGACGGCGACGTATGGCTCGCCGGTCACTCTCACCGCCACCGTCACCTGTACATCGACGGGTTGCAATCCGGTCAACTCCGGGACAATCACGTTCAAAGCCGGGGCGGCGACACTCGGCGCCGCCACCGTGAACAGCAGCGGAGTCGCCACCATCAACTACTCGGGATTCTCACTCGGCACGACTGGCGTCAACGCGACCTACCAGATCAACGGTCAGAACTCGGGCGAGTGGAAGCACTCCGCCCCGTCAGCGCCCCTGAACGAGGTGATCACCGCCTCACCTACCACCACGACGGTGACCTCCACTCCGAATCCCAACGCCTACGGAACGTCGACCATCTTGACGGCCACGGTCACCGCCAACTCACCGTCCACGGCCACCCCCACCGGCACCGTGACGTTCAAGAACAACGGAGTCAACATCACCACCCCCAGCAGCTGCGTCAACCTCAGTCTGTCCTCGGGAGCCGCTACCTGCACGTTGTCAGGACTCGCCGGCGGAAGCTACAGCGTGACGGCGGTCTACGCACCGGCTCCGGCGAATTTCACCGCTTCGACCTCCGCCACTCTGACCCAGTCGGTCACGGCGGCGAGTACCACCACGGCGGTGGCGTCCAGCTCCAGCCCGAACAGCACGTCGGGACAGTCGGTGACGTTCACGGCCACGGTGACGGCCGCCTCGGGCGGAACGCCGACGGGGACAGTGGTCTTCAAAGACGGCGCCACCACGCTCGGAAGCGTGGCTCTGAACGGATTCGGCATTGCCCAGTACTCGACATCGGCGCTCGCCATCGGGTCGCATACCATCACCGCCGTCTTCACCGCCACCACCCCCGCCAATTTCGGCACCTCGACCGGCACCCTGGTGCAAGGAGTCAATGCAGCGTGGACGCTTGTCGGCCTGCCCTACGGGGTGTGGCACCTGATCGCCACGTACTCCAACGGGCCCAATAACTACTTCTCGTCCAATGCGCCCACCCAGATCGTCCTTACCGTGACTCCGGCGGGGTTCTCGGTCAACGGCGGCGCGGTCCAGGCGGCGGGGAGTGCGGTCACGGTGACCGTCCAATGAGAGTGCCACGGCCCATGAGATCGTGGCGGCGGTCCAGGGATGAGTCCGGGATCAGCCTCGTCGAGATCCTGATCTCGTCGATGTTGTTGAGCATCGTCATCGTCTCGGTCGACGCCTCAGTCACCGTGATCCAGGCGCGCCAGGTGCAGGTGAGCGACCGGACCCAGGCTCTCGACTACCTGCAGACGGCCCAACAGGCAATCACCAAGGATCTCCACGCCGCCACGACGACGTGGACGTCACCCGCCGTGCCGACGTCGGCTCCCGGTAGTCCGATCAAATCGACCAACCCCATCAACCTCAACTTCACCGCGGACCTGGGCGGGGGGACGCCGACGATAAGCATCGCCCTCAACACGGCTTCCCACGTACTCACCATCACATGCACGGGCGCAGGCTGTCGTTCCACCGGAACCGGCACCATCACCCAGGCCCAGATCTCCAATGTCGACTCGTCGAGCGGGTTCACCTTTACGACACAGGAAGTCTCCACCACGAGCGCCGGCACTACGACGAACACCTTCTACTTCACGACCGTGGCATCGACCCTGGTCCTGGACACGCCCAAGGTGGGCGCTCAGAAGGTCGTCCAGACCACGCTCTCGGACCCGAACATCGTGACGAACAACGTGGAGTACGCATGCCAGGACGCACTCAACCAAGCCGGGGCCTCGGGGTCATGTTGAGAACGGTGACCCGTAAGGTTCGGCCCAGGTGGCGCCGTCGTCTCCACGAGGGGGGTCAGGCGCTTCTCTTCGTTCTGATCGCCGTGACGCTTCTGGCCTCCATCCCTATCGCCATCGCTGCCACGACGGTGCGTCAGCTACCGCAGACGACCCGCAATTTGAACTACGAGGCCGCCTACCAGGCGGCCCAGGCGGGCCTGAACGACTATCTCCAGAACCTCGACGGCAACGGCGCCTACGGGATCTACACGGCGACAAACAAGGATCCCGGCAATCCGGCCATGTCTGGCTGGGTCCAGGCGTCCACGTCGCCCCCGGAGTACTACTCGTATCTGCCGTACAACAATTCCGGTCTGATAGCGCTCGACGTCAGCGGCAAGGCGGGAACAGGATCGGGAACGGTGATCCGCACGTTCGAATACTCGGTTACTCCCGCCTCGACTCTCGACGACGTCTACTGGAGCAACTACGAGACCCTCGACCCAGTGGTAGCAGGCCTGTCGCCCAGCCCCCCTTCGGGATACGCGGATTGCGGCGTACACTACGGACAGGTCGACTCCGATTACACCAACGGAAACCACAGCGTTCCGCAGTACGGTCCCCCGTCCGGATGCCAGGTGGTCTTCGTAACGGGCGATGAGCTCAACGGGCCGGTCTTCTCCGACGATACCTTCCGGCTTTGCGGTAAACCTACCTTCGACGCAGGTCTCCAGAGTGGAAACATCTACAACACCAATAGCGGTCCCACCTCAGTCTACGTGGACGGCTCCTCGGGTGGCTGCTCGGGCTCGGTCCCGACGTTCAACAACGGCTCCGGGTATCAGAAGGTGGGGAATCAGATTCCCCAGAGCTCCGAGACGGATATGAGCCCGGCCCGGTCCTACGGCTGCTTCATCACAGGGGGTCCTGTCGCTAACCCCAAGCCGGTGGACGTCACTATCGGGTTGAGCGTCTCCGGTTCGACGACGAAGGTGACCTGGGCCGGAACGAACGGAAGTGACCACCCCATCGTGGACAACGTGGCCGCCAACACGAACAACTGCGCCAGCGGGCTCCTGGTGAACAGCCTGACGTCGGGCCTCATCTTCGTGAACGGCAATGTCACCATCAGCGGGCAGATGACGGGCGGCCTCGACATCGTCACCTGCAGTACCACCACCATCACCGGGACCCAGTGCACCGGCAGCGCGGCAGCGTCCAACATCACGATCGCGAACAGCCTCACCTATCCCACGGCCGACAAGGTGTTGGTGAGCGGCGATCCGACCAGCGATGCGAGTGATGCCCTGGGCCTCATCGCCCAGAACTCCGTCATCGTCTCCGACCGGGCCAACATCGAGATCGACGCCGCCATCCTGGCGCTCTCGGATTCGTTCTACGTGGACCATTGGTACTCGGTGACGGGCATGGGCACGCTCAACGTCTTCGGCTCGATCGCCCAGAACTTCCGTGGACCGGTGGGCACATCGGGCGGCGGCGGAGGAATGACGGGATACTTGAAGAATTACAACTACGACAGCTCCCTGCAGACACTCTTCCCCCCGTACTTCATCCCCCCCAACGGGGCCGTCTGGTCCCCCACTTCCTACGAGGAATGTGGCTCGGGGCTCTCCAAAGCGGTCGTCACCACAACCAACACGGGCTGCTGAACAGCCGGTCCTGGGCCGAGGGTCGCCGGTATCGTGGTCCGCCATGCACCGCACCCGGGTCTCCTACGGGACACACCACAGCCAGGTGGGAGATCTCTGGGTCCCGAACGGCACCACGGGTGATCCGCCGGGCCAGCCTCAGCGCCCAACAAGCGGCCGCCCAGGGGCGGGCCCATGTGATCTGGTCGGGCGACGAGGGCGTTCTCACCGCCAGCGACCTCGCTCTTTTGAGCCGGCTCCGGTTGGCGTCGGAGAACGGCGAGCTCTCGCTCGCGTACCAGCCCCAGGTGTCGACCAAGACAATGCGCATCGTCTCGGCCGAGGCTCTCCTGCGCTGGGACCCACGGGAGGATCCCCCCCGGGGCCTTCATCCCCTTGGCCGAGCGCACCGGACTCATCGACAGGCTGACCGAATGGGTCATGCGCGAAGCGCTCGACGCCCAGGTCCGCTGGCGTCGGTCCGGGTTCGACATTCCCCGTGTCGGTCAACCTCTCGGCCACCTCTCTCACCGTCCCCGATCTCGCTCCCTGGATCCTCTCGGAGTTGCAGGAGCGACAGCTTCGCCGATCGAGTCTCACCGTGGAGGTCACAGAGACGGCGGCCATCGATCTCCTCCAGGCCGTCAAGCTTCTCCGCCCCCTCCACGATCGCGGTGTCCGTGTCTCCATCGACGACTTCGGAACGGGCTACACCTCGCTCGCCGCGCTTCCCGACCTCCCCCTCGATGAGCTGAAGGTCGACCAGCGTTTCGTCCTGCGCTCGTCCACCTCCCCGGCCGACGAGACCATCGTCCGCACCTTGACGTCCCTCCCACGACTGAAGTCATGGGATTCCCGGCTGCTCATGCGGCGACCGGTCGGGTT
>PLXQ01000037.1 GCA_003151475.1 Acidimicrobiaceae bacterium
GTGACGATCGCCACCTTGCCGTCGAGAATTCCCATCGTCGTCTGTGTCTCCTTGGTCGTGGGTGCCGGGCCGCGTCGAGCCGGGCAGCTGTCTCGGTGTTTTCGTGGCCCATCGTGGGGCGTTTTCGTCTTCCAGCTTCGGGCCGGGTGAGGCGCCCCGGCACCGTGGGCTTCTAGCCCAGGCGGTAGAGCTCGCGGGCGTTGTCGCAGCACATGCGCTGACGCTCGTTGTCGGGGACACCACCCATCGACTCCTCCACGATGCGCCGTGAGTAGGGCCAGTCGTGGCGGTGATGGGGGTAGTCGGTGGACCACATGAGGTTGTCGACGCCGATCCAGTGGCGGGTGGCCACGGCGAAGGGCTCGCGGATGAAGGTGACCTTCCAGTTGCGGCGGAAGTACTCCGACGGGGTCATCTTGAGGGTGGTCTTCGTCCAGGTCCGGTTGCGCCAGTAGTGGTCGTCCATGTGCTCGAGGAAGTGGGGAACCCAGCCGGCGCCGCATTCGACGGCCACGCACTGGAGGTTCGGGAAGCGGTCGAAGATGCCGGAGTAGATGAACTTCGACATGAAGCCCGAGGCCTCACCGACGGGGCCGCCCATCTCGGCCAGGCCGATCTCCCGACCGGCCGAGGCGGCCGCCTTCTGGAACGAACTGGCTGTGCGCTTGCCCGCCTGGCGGAGACCGGAGTGGATGTGGACCGGGATCTCCTCTTCCTCGGCCGCCTCCCAGAAGGCGTCGTCCTCGGAGGAGAGCTCGGAGTTGCCCGAGGGGTAGGCCGAGATGATGACGCCCTTGTAGCCGGCCGCCTTGGCGTTCTTCAACCACTTGACCGACGTCTGGATGTCGACGCCGGGGATCTGGGCCAGGCCGATGAGACGGTCGGGGGCCGCCGCCATGAACTCGTCGTGCATCCAGGTGTTGTAGGCCTCGAGGCCGGCCAGGTGGTAGTCGTCGTCGTCCTGGGCCATGAAGGCGCCCATGGTGCGCTGGGAGGGGAAGAGGACCTCGGCGTCGACACCGTCGAAATCCTGCTCCTCCACCCGGGCCTTACCCTCGAACGATCCCCGGAGGATCGAGTCGTAGGTCGATCCGTACCACTCGAGGTCCTCGTAGCGCTTGCCGTACTGGCCGGCGTTGGTAACGAGGCCGAGCGGCATCGGGGGGGTGCCGGGGATGAGCTCCCAGGCGTCGCCGCCCTTCTGGTCCTTCACGAGCTTGGGCGCCCGGTCATGGAACTTCTTGGGCAGGTACTTGGTCCACATGTCGGGGGGTTCGACCACATGGCCGTCCGCCGAGATGAGCCGGTACTGGCGCGTCATACGTCCTCCTTGGCCGCCCCCTCGGGGCAGGAGCCGGAAAGCCCCACAGGCCCCCCGGAGTTCTCTGACTTTCGTGTCAGCTTACTGTGGTGACGGGAACCGGGAAAGCCGGTCGCCGTCCCGGGCCCAATGGCCCGGAAAGCCCTGATTTCTCTGCTCAGAATCCCTTGAACTCAGGCGGGCGGCGCTCGGCGAAGGAGCGCAGGCCCTCGCCGCAGTCCACCGTTCCTGTAATCAGTTCCTGGGCCCAGGCCTCGTCGTCGAAGGCCGTCTGGCGGTCGGAGTCGAGGGAGCGGTTGAGGAGCCACTTGGCCATACCGAGGGCCTTGGTCGGGCCCTTCGCCAAGCGGCCGGCCAGCTCGGCCGCCGTGGCCTCGAGCTGGTCGGCGGGGACGACGCGGTTGACGAGGCCGAGGGCGAGCGCGTCGGTGGCGGGGAGGTCGTCGCCGAAGAAGATGAGCTCCTTGGCCTTCTGGAGACCGATGAGGCGGGGCAGGAGATAGGCGCCTCCCCCGTCGGGGGAGATGCCCCGGCGGACAAAGACCTCGATGAAGCGGGCCTCTTCGGCCGCCACCACCAGGTCGCAGGCGAAGGCCAGGTGGGCGCCGATGCCCGCGGCGGTGCCGTTGACCGCCGCGATGACCGGCTTCTCGCAGTCGAGGACCGCTCCCACCAGACGCTGGGCGCCGCGCCGGATGACCCGGGCCGCCTCGCCCATGACCCGGTCGGGCGCCCCCTCGGGGCGGGCCGGGGCGGGGCGGCGGCCGCCGGCGCGGAGATCGGCACCCGTGCAGAAGCCCTTGCCGGTGGCGGTGAGGACGACGCAGCGGACGTCGAGGGAGGCCGAGGCGTCCTCCAGGAGGGCGATGACCCGGTTTCTCTGGTCGGGGGTGATGGCGTTTCTGACGACGGGCCGGTTCAGGGTGATCCAGGCCACCTGATTCTCGACGCGGTGCTGCACCTGGTCCTCGAGCGGCTGTTCCTCGACCGGCTGGTCCGACACGTCCATTCCTCCTGGCTGTCCTCGTCGGTGCTGTATGGGGGGGTGTCCGGCGCCGACCCGACGGCCGGCGGCGCCGCCAAGCATGACACGGACGTCACCCATGTGAACGGGCGTACTAATGTCCGTCAAATGGGGGAGACCAAGCAGATGTCGGTGGTGGATTACCTCGTTCTGGGCGACGAGCCGCACCTCGAGGCCAACGCCTGCACGTCGTGCGGGGCGCTGTTCTTCGACCGGCGCAACGCCTGTGCCAAGTGCGGGAAGCAGAGCTTCGAGAAGCGGGCGCTCAGCAACAGCGGGATCGTCCGGTCCTACACGATCATCCACCGGGCCGCGCCCAACGTGGCTGTGCCCTATGTCTCGTCGGTGATCGAGCTCGACGGCGGGGGCGTGGTGAAGGGGAACCTCTTGGAAGCCGGCTCCGACCCGGAGAAGATCGAGCTCGGGATGAAGGTGAAGATGACCACCTTCGGCTGCGGGGTCGACGAAGAAGGCACCGAAGCGGTGGCCTTCGGCTTCGTCCCCGCCTGACGGTGCCGGTCCTGATCGAGGGCCGGTCCTGATCGAGGCGGTCATTTCGCTCAATGTTTTGTGACGCCGGGGCCCTTATCTGAGGGCGGCGGATGACGGGAGGAGTTGGTGATGGCAGACAACATCTGGATCATCGGAGCCACGATGACCAAGTTCGGGCGCTACCCGGACAAAGACAGCGTCGACCTGGCCTCAGAGACGGCTCTCGGGGCCCTGGCCGACGCCGGGGCCACCATCGGCGACATGCAGTCGCTGTCGGTGGGATGTCTGTTGGAGGCGTCCAACATGCTGGGCCAGCACCTGCAGAAGCAGATCGGCCAGACCGGGATCCCGGTGTTCAACGTGGCCAACGCTTGTGCCACAGGAGCCACGGCCGTGCGGACGGCCATGCTGTCGATCAAGGCCGGGGAAGCCGACATGGCCCTGGCCGTCGGGGTCGAGCAGATGGGAAAGATGGGCCTTCTCGGGCCGGCCGGCCGGGAGCGGGCCAAGCCCACGGGCTTCGAGCGCTCCGGTCGCTACGGGACGGTGATGCCCGTCGAGGGCGTCCTCGGCACCCAGCTGATGCCCGGTGTCTTCGCCCAGGCCGGGATGGAGTACGCCTCGCACCACGACGGGGTGGGCTTCGAGCAGTTCGCCAAGGTGGCCGAGAAGAATCACGCCCACTCGACGCTGAACCCGCTGGCGCAGTACCAGAAGGCCTTCAGCCTGGAGGAGGTGATGGGGGCGACCATGATCGCCTACCCGAACACCCTTCTCATGTGCTGCCCCACCGGTGACGGATCGGCCGCCGTGGTGCTGTGCTCGGACAAGAAGCTCAAGACCCTCGACCCCGACGTCCGGCGCCGGGCCGTGAAGATCTCGGCCTCGGTTCTCACGTCCGACCCCTACGTCGAGTCCGACACGGGCCAGCCCGACGTGTCCACGCTGACCAAGCAGGCGGCCAAGACCGCCTACGAGCAGGCCGGGGTGGGACCGGCCGACCTCGACCTGGTGGAGCTGCACGACTGCTTCGCCACGGCCGAGTTGATCCACTACGAGAACCTCTCTCTGTGCGAGCCCGGCGGGGCCGGCGACTTCATCGACCGGCGGGGCCCCTGGCGCGACGGCCAGACCCCGGTGAACGTCTCGGGTGGTCTGATCTCGAAGGGCCACCCCATCGGTGCCACCGGGGTGGCGAACCTCTACGAGGTGGCCACCCACCTGCGCGGCGAAGCAGGCGACCGGCAGATCGAGGGGGCCAAGGTCGGGCTGACCCACGTGATCGGGCTGGGCTCGGCCTGCGCCGTGCACATCCTCGAGAAGGCCGCCTCCTGAGGTAGTGCCCGACGCTCTTCTGGCCGGGGTCAGGGTCATCGACATCGCCGGGGAACCGGCGACCATGACGGGCCGGATCCTGGCCGACCTCGGCGCCGAGGTCATAAAGGTCGAACCCCCCGGGGGTGACCCGCTGCGGCGGGTGCCGCCCTTCGGACCCGACGGAATGTCGCTGCGCCACACCGTCTGGAGCGCCGGGAAGTCCCTCGTCACCCTCGACCCCGCCGACCCCGCCGACCCCGGCTCGCTGGCCGAGCTGCTGGCCGGGGCCGACGTCGTCATCGCCACGCCCGGTTGGCCCGGCGCCATGGAGGTCGATCCGTCGGCCGCCCCCGACGCCGTCTGGGTCAACGTCAGCGCCTTCGGTACCGACGGGCCCCGGTCAGCCTGGAAGGCGAGCGATCTCGGGGTGATGGCCTCGACGGGGAACATGTACTGCACGGGCGATCCCGACCGGCCCCCGGTGCGCTGCACGGAGCCGACGGCATGGGCCCATGTCGGTCCCGAGGCGGCCATGGCGGCGCTGACCGGTCTGGCCTCGGGGCGGTCCCAGGTGGTGGACGTCTCGGCCCAGGAGTCGGTGATGATCGCCTCCATGGGTCACGCCGGGCGGTTCCCCCGGACGAAGATGCGGGGGAAGCGGTCGGGGGCGAGCATCGGGGTGACCCGGGAGATCTGGCCCTGCGCCGACGGCTTCGTCTCCTTTGGACTGCGCGGCGGGAAGGCCCGGGTGAAGAACCTGCAGACCATCACCCGTCTGGTGGACGAGGACGGCCTGGCCACGCCGGCGCTCACCGACCAGGACTGGACGAGCTACGACCACAACAAGATGAGTCGCGACGAGCTCGACGCCATCGCCGGACCCATCGCCTCGTACTTCCTCCGTCACACCATGACCGAGCTCTACGAGACGGCCGTCGAGACGAACCTGATGCTGGCCCCGGCCAACTCGCCGAGCCAGTTGATCGAGAACAAGCAACTGGCCTTCCGGGACTACTTCTGCTCCTTCGACGGAGTCGCCCATCTCCCGCGCTCCTTCCTGGCCGTGACCAGCCCCGGTGACGAGGTGACCCGTCCCGGACCGACGGCGCCGGGACCGGCCTGGTCAGAAAGAAAGCCCAGGTCGTCGTCGGTCTCTCCCACCGGCGCAGCGACGGCCGGGGCCTGGGCGGGGACGAAGATCCTCGAGTTCGGGACGGGGGCGGCCGGTCCCATCGCCATCCGCTACTTCGCCGAGCACGGGGCCACGGTGATCCGGATCGAATCGCGCTCACGACCCGATTTCCTGCGGACCTACGGGCTCGGGCCCGGCAATCCCTGCGGCCTCGAGGGCTCGGACATGTTCGACGCCCTGAACGTGGGCAAGCTCGGGCTGACCCTCAACCTGAAGCACCCCGAAGGCGTCGCCCTGGCCAAGCGGCTGATCGGCTGGGCCGACGCCGTGGCCGAGAACTTCGCCCCCCGGGCCATGCGGGGCTTCGGCCTCGACTACGGATCGCTGGCGGCGGAAAAGCCCGACCTGGTGATGATCAGCTCCTGTCTCCAGGGCCAGACGGGCCCGCACAAGGACTACCCCGGCTTCGGCGGCCAGGGCGCGGCGCTGGGCGGCTACAACATGCTCACCGGCTGGCCCGACCGCGAGCCGATCGGCCCCTACGGGACGATCACCGATTCCCTCGCCCCCCGCTTCGTGGCCACCGCCCTCGCCTCGGGCCTCCTCTACCGGCGCCGGACGGGAAAGGGCGTCCATCTCGATGTGAGCCAGGTGGAGGCGGCCGTCTACTCCCTCTCGCCCTGGATCGCCGACTACGACGTCAACGGCCACACCGGCATCCGCCAGGGCAACCGCTCCGAGCGCTTCGTCCCCCACGGCGCCTTCCCCTGTGCCGGCGACGACCGCTTCGTCGCCCTGGCTTGCTGGGACGACGCCGACTGGCGCACCCTCACCGATGTGATCGGCATCGACGAGGCCACCTCCGGCCGCCTTTCCACCTTGGCGGCCCGCCTGGCCGCCGTGGACGAGATCGAGGAGATGATCGCCGCGTGGACGGCCGGCCGTGACGCGCTCGCGGCGGCCGAAACCCTGCAGGCCGCCGGCATCGAGGCCGTCCCCGTGGCCGATCTCGGTGACGCCTGGGCCGATCCCCAGCTGGCCCACCGCGGTCACTTCGTCACCTTGGACCATTCCTGCATGGGCGCCTGCGGCTACGAGCGAAACGGCTTCCGGCTGTCCGACGCCCCCGCCGGCTACGACCGTCCGAGCCCCCTGCTGGGCGAGCACAACGAGATGGTCCTGGGCGAGATCCTCGGTCTCGACGCCACCGAGCAGACGCGGCTGCTCGACGAGGGAGTCCTCGAGTAACGCGCCTCAGCCCTGGGCCACCGACGCCTGGGCCACCAGCTCGGCCACCCCGCCGAGGGCCCGCAGCAGGTCGTTCAGGTGGGTGCAGGACCGGATGCCGCTGAGCAGCTCGGGCACCGACCGCGACAGCTCGGCCAGTTGGCAGCCGACCAGATCGCCCACGGCGTCGGCGGCGGCGGGGCATTCGGGGAAGGGCAGCACCCGGGGCGCCGCCGTAATGGCATCGATGACCGTCCCCGATCCCGACGCCGTCACCGCGTACTCGTGGAGCACCACCTCGGCCCCGTTCTCCTCCCCCACCGTGTCGCGGAACATGGCCCAGATGGAGAAGCCCCCGTGGCCGTCGACCGAGACATCGAGGCACCGGCGCCGGCGCATCCAGTCGCGGTCGAGCGGTCCCATGGCGTGCCAGCCCCAGGGGTCGGCGTCGTCCACGGGTGCGGGCGGGCAGTCCTGGATGGGCATCCCGTGCGAGGTCTCGATACTGGCCACCGCCTCCCCGCCCGTCCGCCAGCCCGAGCAGAGATCGCTCATCCGCTCGAGCATGTTGGCGGGAACCAGGGTGGAGGGGTCATGGCCTTCGCGCCGGGCCAGCCGCATCCAGGCGTAGCCCGAGATGAGCGCGGCGGCCGGCATGTCGTCGAGCACCTGCCGGAGAAGCGATCCGGCCTCGGCCGCCGGCACCACCGTGGCCAGGTGCCGGCGGAATCCCCCACCGGCCCGGGCGCCGATCAGCTCATGGACCCAGGCGTCCGTCGGTGTCGTCTCCAGCGACGTCAGCTCCCGGCTCATGTCGAAACCGGCCGCCACCGAGGCATCGGCCAACACCGTGACGTCGTCGGGGCCGCCCTCTCCGGTGCGGAGGTCGCGGGCCAGGCCGGTCATGGCCAGCGCCGCGCTGAAGCCCCGGCGGGCTCCGATGTCGATCGACATGGTCCGCCGGATCGATCCCGGAGCCCGGGCGATTACCGTCGCCAGGGGCTCCCGGGGGCTCACCGGTGTGCGTGGGGCCACCGGGCCACGCTACCGTTCCAGCCGCGTTCTCCGACGCCGGTGTCAGGTTTCGCATCGGTCGGGAAGACGGTCGGGAAAAGTTTCGCATTGGTCAGAAAAAGCCGGGAAATCCAGAAAGAGAGGCACGGGGCAGATGGCACGAAAGGTGGCGATCGTCGGCGCCGCACTGTCGGACGTGGGCCGGGTAGACCACAAGTCGGCCTTCGAGCTGCACCACCAGGCCACCTCCCGGGCCCTGGCCGACTCGGGCATCGACCGCCGCGAGGTGGACGGCTTCATGTCCCACGGCACGGGGGCCCTGCCCCCCATCGAGCTGGCCGAGTACCTGGGCCTCGCCTCCCACATCGACTACATCGACTCGACCGGCGTGGGTGGTTCGTGCTGGGAGATGTTCTTAGAGCACGCCGTGGCCGCCATCGCCCAGGGCCAGATCGACACCGTCGTGCTCTCCTACGGCTCGACCTCGCGGGCGGATCTGAAGCGCCGTCAGCGCACGGCCAACCTCTTCTTCGGAAACAAGGGCCCCATCCAGTTCGACGCCCCCTTCGGCCACACCCTGATCGCCAAGCACGCCATGTCGGCCAAGCGGCACATGCACGAATTCGGCACCACCATCGAGCAGTTGGCCGAGATAGCGGTCTCCGCCCGCTACAACGCCGGCTTCAATCCCGACGCCTACTACCGCGACCCCATCACCATCGAGGACGTCCAGTCGTCGAAGATGATCGCCGACCCCTTCACCAAGCTCCACTGCTGTATCCGCTCCGACGGGGGCGGGGCCATCGTCCTCACCCACGAGGAGCGGGCCCGGGACTGCGCCAACACCCCGATCTGGGTCCTCGGCACCGGTGAGGCCATCTCCCACACCACCATGTCCGAGTGGGCCGACTTCACCGAGTCCCCCTGTGTCCGCTCGGGCAAGAAAGCCTTCGCCCAGGCCGGGGTCTCCCCTGACGAGATCGACGTGGTCGAGGTCTATGACTCCTTCACCCTGACCGTCCTACTCACCTTGGAAGGACTGGGTTTCTGCAAGAAGGGCGAGGGCGGCGCCTTCGTCGAGAACGGCCGGCTCCGGGTGGGCGGCGAGCTGCCCACCAACACCGATGGCGGCGGCCTCTCCTCCTGCCAGCCCGGCATGCGCGGCATCTTCTTACTCGTCGAAGCGGTGAAGCAGCTCCGCGGCGAATGCGACGCCCGCCAGGTCCCCGATGCCAAACTGGCCTGTGTCAATGCGACGGGGGGCTGGATCTCCTCCACGGGAACGGCCATCCTCGGCCGTGAGTAGCCGCCGGCCCCGCGCTGTCGGCGGCGCCGTCGCCGGAGGCCTCGTGCTGGCGCTGGCCCTGGTTTCGTGCTCGAGCGGGTCGAGCAACCCGGCCGCCACCAGCACCACCAAGGCGCCGGGCGCCACCACCACCGCCGGCGCCCATGCGTCGGGCGCGCTACCCGCCATCCACCACGTCTTTCTCATCGTCCTCGAGAACAAGTCGTACGCCGAGACCTGGGGGCCGAACCCGGGGGCGCCCTATCTGGGGACCACGCTGCGGGCCCAGGGAAACCTCTTGACCCAGTACTACGGCACCTCCCATGACAGCCTGGGCAACTACATCTCCATGGTGAGCGGCCAGCCGGCCAATCCCGTCACCCAGGCCGACTGCGTGAGCAAATACGAGCCCGTCACTCCCCCCACGGTGGTGAAGGGCATCGCCAGGGGGACGGGCTGCATCTACCCGGCGGCGGCGGGCAACATCGCCGGCCAGCTCCAGGACAAGGCGCTCACCTGGAAGGGCTACATGGAGTCGATGGCCCAGCCCTGCCAGCACCCGGTGGTGGGCCAGGTCGACCCGAACATCGTGGCCACCCCCACCAGCCTCTACGCCACCCGGCACAATCCCTTCGTCTACTTCTCCGCCATCACCGGCTCGTCGGTCTGCGCCAGCGACGACGTGCCGCTCACGGAGATGACGAAGGATCTGGCCTCGGTGTCGACGACGGCCAACTTCTCCTTCATCACGCCCAACCTCTGTGACGACGGCCACGACGCCACCTGCGCGGCCGGGGGACCGGCCGGTTTCGCCGGGATCAACAGCTTCCTCGAGACATGGGTGCCCAAGATCCTGGCCTCGCCCGCCTACAAGAAAGACGGGCTGCTGCTCATCACCTACGACGAAGCCGAAGCGGTGGGCGCGGCGGAGGATTCCACCGCCTGCTGCAATGAACCCCCGAGCATCAGCGCGTCGGGCACCCAGACCGCTATGGCGGGGCTGACCGGGCCGGGGGGCGGCCGGGTCGGCCTGCTGGCACTCTCGCCGTTCATCAAGGCGGACTCGACCACGGCCACGCCCTACAACCACTTCTCGATGCTCCGCAGCATCGAGGACATCTTCGGCCTGCCCCATCTGGGCGAGGCGGCCGCCCCGGGCCTGGCCGCCTTCGGCTCCGACGTCTTCACCAAGCCGTTGGGCTGAACCCGAACCGTCGCCTCGGCTCCTCGGTGTCCTGCGGCGCCGCCTCGGCGACAGAGGCAACGGGGCAAGAGATGTCCAGCTCGTCGCCGGTCTCCGTCCAGCCCCCGCCCGGTCGCGAGAGCCAGTGGACGGCCGGTTCGTTGGGCCGGCCGGAGAGAAGGAGCGCCCCGCAGGAGCAGGAGCGGACGTCCCAGGCGTGGCGGAGGCTGAGGACGTCGAGACAGCTCTCGCAGCGCAGTTGCTTGGGGCGGCTACGGGGACGTCGGCCGGTGCCGGTGCCGGCGGGGCGCCGGCCCGGCTCAGGCGTGGGCACCGGAGAGCGCTCGCTCTTCGCCCGCCGCGTCGGTGCCTGCCCGGTCCGCCGCGTCGGCAGCACCGGCCGGCGGGGCGCAGAGGCCCCGGTGGGGGGTGATGATCTCGTCGATGACGCCGTACTGCTTGGCCTCGTCGGGGGTCATGAAGTAGTCGCGGTCGATGTCGCGCTCGACCCGCTCGACGGACTGACCGGAGTGGAAGGCGATGATCTCGGCCATCCGCCTGGTGGTGGCCAGGACCTCTTTCAGGTGGATGGCCATGTCGGACGGCGCCCCCCGGGTACCGGCGCTGCCCTGGTGGATCATGATCTTGGAATTGGGCAGGGCGAAGCGCTTGCCCGCGGTGCCGCCGGCCAGGATCATCGCCGCCGCCGACATGCCCATGCCGACACAGATGGTGGAGACGTCACAGTGGACATGCTGCATGACGTCGTAGATGGCCATGCCGGCATAGGCCATACCGCCGGGGGAGTTGATGTAGAGGCCGATGTCGCGTTCAGGATCCTCGGCGTCGAGGTAGAGGATCTCGGCCACCAGGAGGTTGGCGATCTGGTCGTCGACCTCCTGACCGAGGAAGACGATCCTCTCCTTGAGCAACAATGAATAGATGTCGAAGGAGCGGTCGCCCCGGGCTGTCTGGTCGATCACCATGGGGATCAAAGATTGGCTGAGCACTGCCCTACACCACCTCTCGTCGACGAGACCCCCATCGCAGGTATCTCTTATATGAGATACCTTATATGACGTTATGAACGAGCGGCGGCACGAACCGAAACTGCCCGGCTTCGCCGAGATGGCGGCCCGCCGGCGGGCCCTGGCCGAGGAGCTGGTGGAGCGGCGGATCTCGCTGGGTCTGTCCCAGACCGAGGTGGCGGCCCGGATGGGGACGTCGCAGTCGGCCGTGGCCCGGCTCGAGACAGGCCAGGTCGACGTCCGTCTCTCCACCCTGGAGCGCTATGCCGCCGCCGTCGACGAGGTCCTCGACTGGCACCTCGGTGGCGGGCTCGCAGGCGGTGGGCCCGGCCGCGGCGGGCCCGTCGGTGGTGGGAAGGCCTGACGAATGTCCTCGCAGCCGGCGTTCGGTGATCAGGTGCTCTCGTCGCTCTTTGCCCGCCGGATCGTCCTGCTCCACGGGGATCTCTCGAGCGACCGGGCCTCGGAGACCGCGGCGGCGCTGCTCACCCTGGACGCCCTCGGCGACGAGCACGTCGAGTTGCGGCTGCAGGTGCCCAGCGCGTCGTGGGAGGCGGCCGGGGTCGTGATCGATGTGATCGACGTCCTCGGTGTGCCCGTGCACACCGTCGGCCTCGGCCTCGTGGGCGGGGGCGCCGTCGGCATCCTGGCCGCCGGCGCACAGCGGGCCGTCTCCCCCCACGCCCGGCTCCATCTCCGGCACCCCGACACAGAGGCCTCGGGCCGGCCCGCCGAGCTGTCGCGCACGGTCGAGGCCCAGACGGCATTGCAGGCTGAGTTCGAACGGCTCCTGGCCGAGAGGACGGGCCGGCCGGTGGCCGAGATCGCGCAGGAGTGGGCGGTCGGCGGCTTCCTCGACGCCCCCAGCGCCATCGCCCTCGGGTACGCCGACGCGCTCTCGGTCTAGAGCGTCGCCGGAACGGAACCGGGGTCGCAGTGGCGCCACCGGAATGCCAAGATTTTCGGAGCCGGTGGTCAACCGGGAGGTGGCTCGTGCTGGTTCGTGGGCCGTGGCAGAGAGTGGCGGTCGGTGCGGCCGTCGTGGTGGGCAGCATGGTTCTCGCAGCGAGCGGGGCCGGGGCGGCCGGCTCCAGCGGCCGGCACCTATGAGCTCTTCGTCGGCGCGCTCGATCTCGGCCAGCTGGTGCTGAACGTCGATCACACGTTTCAGATGTCAGTAGACGGCGAAACAGGCGAGTGGATCACGACGGGGAAGTCCCTGGCGATGTCCATCACAGCGTCGCCCGTGGCCGACATCGGCTGCACTTTCAGCGCCTCGGTAGGAGGCAAAAGCCTCAACAGCGCCAAGAAACCAGGCGATTACGTGTGCCCCGGCGATGCGATCACGCCGTGGTACGCCCTGAAGCAAAAGCCGGCGTAGACCTCAAGCGGCGTAGGCGTCAGGCGGTGGCCGTCCCCGGGAGACCCATGGCCTTCACCTCGAGGTACTCCTCGAAGCCCTCGGTGCCATTCTCGCGGCCGAGTCCCGACTGGCGGTATCCACCGAAGGGGACGTCCGGCGCGTTGTAGAGACCGCCGTTGACCATGAGGGTGCCGGCCCGGATGCGCCGTGCCACCGAGAGAGCCCGCTGCTCCGAGGCCGAGGTGACGGCGCCGGAGAGGCCGTAGATGGAGTCGTTGGCGATGCGGACGGCGTCGTCGTCGTCCTCGAAAGGAATGATCACGAGGACGGGGCCGAAGATCTCCTCCTGGGCGATGGTGGCCTTGGGGTCGACGTCGGCGAAGAGGGTGGGCTCGACGAAGTAGCCCTTGGGCAGATGGGCGGGAATGCCGCCGCCGCAGACCAGGCGGGCCCCTTCGGCCTTGCCCTTCTCGATGTAGCCGAGGACGCGCTCGCGCTGCTTGGCGCTGATGAGCGGTCCCTGGAAGTTGCCCGGGTCCCAGGGGTCGCCGTAGGTGACAGAGGCCATGGAATCCTTGGCCATCTCGACCGCCTCGTCGTAGCGGGAACGGTGGACGAGGAGGCGGGTGGTGATGGCGCAGCCCTGACCCGAGTGGGTGCAGACGCCCATGGCGCTGATGGGGACCGAGGAGGCCAGATCGGCGTCCTCTAAAACGATGTTGGCCGACTTGCCGCCGAGCTCTAAGAAGACCTTCTTCACCGTCTCCGAGGCCTTGGCCATGATGCGCCGTCCGGTGGCCGTCGAGCCGGTGAAGGTGATCATGTCGACGCGGGGGTCGGTGGTGAGGACCTCGCCCACCATGTGGTCCGACGAAGCGACGACGTTGACCACGCCGGCGGGGATGTCGGTCTCCTCGGCGATGAGGCGGCCCAAGAAGGTGGCCGACCAGGGGGTGTCGGGGGCGGGCTTCAGCACCATGGTGTTACCCGCGGCGAGGGCCGGGCCGAGCTTGGCCAGGTTCAGGTAGAGGGGGAAGTTCCAGGGGGTGATGGCCCCCACCACGCCGATGGGCTCGCGGCGGATGAGGCGGCGCTGGGGTTGGCCGAAGACCTCACGGACGGGCAGCCAGTGCTCGTACTCGTACTGGTCGGGCTTCTCCGCCCAGTAGCCGAGGTCGTCGATGGGGCCGTCCACCATCATGATGTAGGTGAGCATCATGGGGCTGCCCACCTCGGCCACCACCAGGTTGCGGAGCTCGTCGCGGTGGGTGTCGAGCGCGGCGTGGAACTGCTCCAGGCAGCGGCGACGAAAGGCGTGGTCCTCGGCCCAGGAGGTCTCGTCGAAGGCCCGGCGCGCCGCCGCGATGGCCGTCTCCATGTCGGCGGGGGTGGCGTCGGCCGTGTCGCCGAGGGTGAGCTCGGTGGCGGGGTCGATGTTGGCGAAGGTCTTGCCCCCAGTTGCCTCGACCAGCTTGCCGTCGATGAGGAGACGGGGTTCGCCGCTCACCTCCGGGTGTGTGGTCTTGGGCGCAGCGTCGGTCATGTGTATTCAGCCCTCCCGGTGAGAGCCGGCTGTCGCCGGCTCCATTCTCTCGGCGCGCAGTCGCGCCTTCATGACTTTTCCGTTGTCCTGGCGGGGAAGGAGATCGACGAACTCGATTGTCCGTGGCCTCTTGTAGTCGGCCAGTCTGGTGGCCAGGCGCTGCAGAAGGGCCTCGGGATTGCGCTCGGCCCCGGGGCGGAGCTCCACGACGGCGTGGACCCTCTGGCCCATGCGGTCATCGGGCAGGCCGAAGACGGCCGCATCGAGCACGTCGGGATCCTCGGCCAGGGCCGTTTCCACCTCGGCCGGGTAGACGTTGACCCCGCCGGAGAGGATGAGGTCGGTGCGGCGGTCGGCCAAAAAGAGATAGCCGTCCTTGTCCAGCCATCCCATGTCGCCGACGGTGAAGTAGTCGTCGCGCCAGGCGTCGGAGGTCTTGGCCGGATCGTTGTGGTAGCCGAAGCGCTGGCCCGAGAACGAAGAGATGTAGATGGCGCCCACCTCCCCGGGCGGCAACGGCTCCCCCTCGTCGTCGAGGATGACGACGCTCAGGCCCGGGAAGGGCCGGCCCACCGATCCCGGCTTCTCGAGCCACTCGTCGGGGGAGATGACCGAGGCCATGCCTTCCGAGGCGCCGTAGTACTCCCAGATGGCACCGGCGGGGAAGACGTCGATGATCCGGCGCTTGACCGGCACCGGACAGGGCGCGGCGGCGTGGAGGATCTTTCTGACCGAGGAGCGGTCGAAGGACGGCCAGTCGGCCTCCAGGATGCGGATGAAGTTGGCCGGGACCATCTGGGCCGTGGTGACGGCCTCGGTCTCGATGAGCCGGAGCGCCTCGGTGGCGTCCCAGCGGTCCATGATGACGACGGTTCCGCCCTCGTTGAGCGACATCTGGGAGTAGGCGGCCGGGGCCATGTGGTAGCCGGGGCCGCACATGAGATGGACGTCGTCGGGGAGGAGCCCCCAGAAAGAGGCGAAGGGGTTGGGCGGCGCCTCACGCGACGGCCGTGGCGCCGGCCGGGTGATGCCCTTGGGCCGGCCCGTGGTGCCCGAGGTGTAGCTCATGGTGACCACCGGGGTGCCCAGGTACTCGTCATGCGGTGGGTCTTTCACCCTTGCCTGAAGGGCGGGGTCCGAGATCGAGAGGCCGGTGACGTTGGTGGAGCAGACCGTCGCGGCGGCGGCCGCCGATCCGTCGTGGACGAGGACGATGGCACCGGAGTCAGAGACGATGTAGGCCGCCTCGGGGGCGGTGAGCCGGGTGGAGACGGGGACGACCAGGGCGCCCAGGCGGGCCGCTCCGTACCAAGCGGCGAAGATCTCGACTCCGTTTCCGAGCATGACCGCCACCCGGTCACCGGCCCCGGTGCCCGCGGCGGCGAAGGCGTGGGCCATGGCGTTGGCAGCGGCGTCGAGCTGGGCGAAGGTGGTGCGGCTGTCCCCGCAGACGAGGGCGGGGCGGTCGGGATCGGCCCGGGCGATGGCCGCCAGGCCTCGGGGAGCATGGGTTTCTGGGGTCCGGGGTCCCATCGGGCGGCCAGTGTACGACGGCCGGTGGACGCGTGCCTGACACGGATGTCAGGTACGCGGAGGTCAGGTATATGCTCGGCGAGGCGGTCGGCGCCGCGCCGGTGCCCGCCCAGTACGACGCAGGAGGGAGGGGCGCCATGCAAGCAGAGGATCTGATCCTCGTGAGTGTCGACGACCACGTTGTCGAGCCGCCCGACATGTTCGACGGACGGGTCCCGGCCAAGTGGAAGGACCGCGCGCCGCGGGTCATCCACAAGGACAGCGGGATCGACGTCTGGTCCTATGAAGGAAACGAGATCCCGAACGTGGGGCTGAACGCCGTGGTCGGGCGTCCCCCCGAGGAGTACGGGATCGAGCCGACGTCGTTCGCCGAGATGCGGCCCGGCTGCTACGACATCAACGAGCGGATCCGGGATATGAACGTGAACGGGGTCCTCGGGTCGATGTGCTTCCCCTCGTTCATCCAGTTCTGCGGGCAGCTCTTCGCCCGGACGAAGGACAAAGAGCTGGCCCTGGCCATGCTGCGGGCCTACAACGACTGGCACATCGAGGATTGGTGCGGCGCCTATCCGGGCCGGTTCATCCCCCTGTCCATCCCGGCCATCTGGGAACCCGCGCTGATGGCGGCCGAGGTGCGGCGGGTGGCGGCCAAGGGATGCCACGCCGTGACCTTCTCGGAGAACCCCTCGAAGCTCGGCTGGCCGAGCTTCCACAGCGACCACTGGGACCCCTTCTGGACGGCGTGCGCCGACGAGGGGACGGTGGTGTGCATGCACATCGGCTCGTCGTCGGAGATCGTGGTGCCTTCGCCCGACTCCCCCTTCGACGTGCTGATCACGCTGTCGCCCATGAACATCGTCCAGTGCGCGGCCGACCTTCTGTTCTCGCCCGTGCTGCGGAAGTTCCCGTCGCTGCGGCTCGCTCTGTCCGAGGGCGGGATCGGCTGGATCCCGTACTTCTTGGAGCGGGTGGACTACGTCTACACCCACCACAAGGCGTGGACGGGCCAGGACTTCGGCGACATGCTGCCCAGTCAGGTGTTCAGCGAGCGGATCGTGACCTGCTTCATCGACGACGCCTTCGGGGTGGAGAGCCGGGCGCACCTGAACGTGGACAACATCTGCTGGGAGTGCGACTACCCGCACTCCGACTCGACCTGGCCCCAGGCGCCCGAGATGGCCATGAAGTACTTGGACGGCGTGCCCGACGCCGAGGTGAACAAGATCACCCACGAGAACGCCATCCGGCTGTTCCAGTACGACCCGTTCAGCGTGCGGCCCCGGGAGTCCTGCACGGTGGCGGCGCTGCGGGCCGAGGCCACCGACGTGGACACGTCGATGATGGCGAGGAACCCGAAGCACGAGAAGAAGCAGGTCTTCGCGGCCGACCTGGGCCACATCGGGCGGGACTGACCGGCTGCGAGCGGCTGACCCGGATCGGCGCCGGTCCGCTCGGCGGGCCCGAAAACTGACGGGGGACCGACGATGACGACGGACTGGAGCCGGGTGCCCGTGGTGGTGGGGGCCGGGCAGGTGACGAACCGCGAGGGAGACCCGGCCGCCGCGCCCGATCCCTTCGAGCTGATGTCGGAGGCGGCCACCGGGGCCTTCATGAGCGCCGGTGTCGACGTGGGGTCGGCCGACATCAGCCACCTCTGGATGGTGCATTGCCTGTCGTTGCGCCACGGCGATCCCGCCCCCGTCCTCGCCGGGCGGCTCGGGATCAAAGCGGCCGAGACCCGATGCTCGGGCATGGGGGGGAACATCCCCCAGTGGCTCGTCAACCGGGCGGCGGAGCTGGTGGTGGCGGGCGGGCAGCCCCGGGTGCTCATCGCCGGGGCCGAGGCGCTCGCCACCCGGCGCCGGGCCAAGAAGGCCGGTGTCGAGCTCGATTGGCCGTCGGCGCCCGGTTGGCCCGACACCTGGCCCCCCATGGAGCCCGACGTCGGCGTGCACCCGGTGGAGAGGGCCCACGGGCTCGAGGCCGCCACCACCATGTACGCCCTGGTGGAGTCGGCCCTGGCCCACGCCCAGGGACACGACCCCGCCGCCCAGCGCCGGGCCATGGGCGAGCTGATGGAGCGGTTCAACGCCGTGGCCGCCGCCAATCCCCTGTCGTGGTTCGGCACCCGGCGTGACGGCGCCGAGATCACCACGGCCACCGCCGACAACCGGATGATCTGCTTCCCCTACCCCAAGTACCTGAACGCCGTGATGGACGTGGACATGGGCGCCGCGCTGGTCGTCACCGATGCGGCCACGGCCCGGTCCTGGGGCCTCGGCCCCGACGAGGTGGCCTACATCGGCGGCTGGGCCGACGCCCACGAGGTCTGGTACCTGTCGCAGCGGACGCAGGTCCACACGGCTCCGGCCCTGGTCGAATGCGCCCGTAGTGCCCTGTCGAGCGCGGGGGTGACGATCGACGACGTGGGCGCCTTCGACCTCTACGCCTGCTTCCCGAGCTCCATCGAGGTGGCGCGCGACAGCTTCGGCATCGCCACCGACGACCCCCGGCCGCTCACCTTGACGGGGGGCCTGCAGTACCACGGGGGGCCGGGCAGCAACTACGTGACCCACTCGGTGGCCAACTCGCTCGACTGGCTGCGCGACGGACACGGCGAGGTGACCCTCGTGCACGGCAACGGCTACTACCTGACCAAGCAGGCCGTCGGCGTCTACACCCGCCGGCCGCCGACGGCGGTGCCCGATGCTCCTGACTCGCTCCAGAAACGCATCGACGCCAACGCCACGACGGTGGCCATCGAACCCTCGTTCTCGGGTACGGGGACGATCCTGGCCTACACCGTGCCCTACGGACGAGAGGGCGAACCCGATGGCGGGGTCATGGTGGTGGAAATCGGTGACCACCACACGGTGGCCCGGACCGACAGGGCCACCGCCGACGCGCTGGTGGCCGAGGACGCCGTCGGGCGGACGGTCACTCTTTCGATCACCGACGAAGGAAACGTCGCCCGGCTGGCCTGACCCGTCGGGACCGCGGGGCACCGGCGTCGCCGCGCCGACGCAATGGGGTCACTCGAGGCCCAGAGCCTGTTCGGGGCAGTTCTCCACTCCCGTCCGGGCATCGTCCTCGCGACCGGCGGGAACGTCGTCGACCAACAGCACACAGTGGCCGAAGTCGTCGGCGTCGAAGAGGTCGGGGGCGAGCACGTAACAACGGCCGTGGCCCTGGCAGCGGTCGACGTCCAGTGTGATGCGCATGGTCGTGGTCAGCCCGCGGGGGCAAAGGTGAGGGGCAGGTGGTGCAGAGAACGCAGACCCTCGGTGTACTGGAGCACGGTCCCGGGGACCAGTTCGTACTCGGGAATGCGCTTGTGCCATTCCCGCACCGCCACCCGGAGCTCGATGCGGGCCAGGTGCGAGCCGAGGCAGCGATGGACGCCGCCGCCGAAGGCGAGATGGGGATTGGGGTTGCGCAGCAGGTCGACCGAGTCGACACCGGGGTGGGCGGCGTCGTCGGTGTTGGCGGCGCCGATGAGGAGCATGACGTGCTCGCCCGCCTTCATGGGGCACCCCCCCACCTCGACGTCTTCGGACAGCACCCGGGGGACGGCCGGCACCGGGCTCTCCCAGCGCAGCAGCTCCTCGATGGCCGACGGGATCACGGACTCGTCCGACGCCAGCTGACGACGGTGCTCGGGCTCCTGGGAGAGATAACCGAAGATGCAGTCGAGGGAGTCGGTCACGGTGTCGAGGCCGGCGATGATGAAGAGGAAGCAGATGTCGAGGATCTCCTCGTCGGTGAGCTGGACGCCGTCGACCGAGGACCCCATGATCTGGGCCAGCAGGTCGTCGGTGGGTGCCCGTCGGCGCTCGGCCAGGGTCTTCTCGAAGTAGGCGTAGATATTCTGGGCCGTACGGCGCCGCGTCGGCTCCTGCTCCTCCTGGGTGGCGCCGGGGGGCCGGATGATGCCGTCCTTCATCTCCAAGAACATGTCGAGATCAGCCAGGGGGAGACCCATCAGGCGGAGAAAGACCGTGCACGGGAGGGGAACGGCGAAATCCTCGTGGAAGTCGCACGAGCCTTTCGCCGCGAAACGGTCGACGATCTGGTTGACGAGCGTCACCACCTCGTCCTCGAGCGCCGCCATGTGCTTCGGGGCGAACAGGGGGTCGAGGATCCGGCGGTACTTCACGTGCTTGGGCGGATCCACACTCAAGGGGATGAGGGGACGGATGTTGCCCAGCTGCACGGCTTCGGGACGCGAGGTGTAGACGGCGGGCTTGCGCAGCGCCGCCTCGACGTCTTCGCGGCGGGTGAGGAGATGGAACATGCCCTCGATGGTGTGGACACGCTGCTGGCGCAACATCCGGGACATCGCCCGGGGGTCGTCGGCTGACGCCAGATCGACCACCACGGATCCTGATGGGGAACGGCCCTCGTCGTCGGCTTCCATGTGTCCGCCTTTCGCTACCAGAGCCACCGGCGTCACGGTGCGTGACGCACCGGTGCCGGTCCGGGACATAGGAACGGTCACCGGCCCCGGGGCCCTTCGAGCGCAACGATAGCTTTTCCTGACGGTGGTGTCAGCTTCGTGGGCAGGGTCGTCGTGCCCGGCGCCACGACCTCGGCCACAGCGCCCTCGGCGGCTCAAGAACCGCCGACGCCATGCCGACGCTGAGGTAGGCGAACACCGCCCCTGACCTGGGGACAGTACGATTCAGGGCGAAGGACACAAGGGAGTTGTCGTGGTCATCGCAGGGAGCGACAGGACGACCCGTCGTCGCGGCGCGCGACGGCAGCGGGACCCGTCCGTCGCGAGCTACGGCCCCGAGCTCCGCCAGGCACGGACGCAGCTGGATCTGGCCCTCGACGTGATCCAGGACCGGACCGGGATCCGGAGCCGGGACCTCGAGGCTCTCGAGAACGGTGATCTGTCGGGGTTCCGCGACGAGCGCGCCGCACTCGTAGCCGTCCGCCGCTACGCCGACACGGTCGGACTCGACGCGATACCGATGTCGCTGGCAGTGGAGGCACAGTGGCGCTCCGTGGCCGACGCCGCGTCAGCGGCGTTGACCGGAATGACCCCGCAGACCCGGGGGGACGTCCGCCATGGGCCCTCGATCCCCGTCCTGGCCGGCCCCGTCTTAGGCGGCCCCGTCTTAGGCGGCGCCGTCTCAGGTGGCCCCGCGACCACCGGCCCCGTCGTAACCAGGCCGGCCGATTCCGGCCCCGTCTTATCCGGGCCGGTCATCTCCCGGCCCACCCCTTCTCCTGCGACAAGCCGGCCGGTCGGCGACTCCCCCCACCTGCGGGCCTTCACCCAGACGGCCCAGGTGCCCCGGGTGGCCGGCTCCGCCCCCGTTCGACCGACACTCCCCCCGGGACTGCGCTTCGATTCCACCGACGCCATCCCGGTCACGCAACGCCAGACCTATCAGCCGCCTCCGCCCACCTCGACGAGCCTGCGGGTGGCCATATGGACACTCGTCCTGCTTCTGTTCGTGGGCGTGGCCGTCATCTCGGTCGACCATTGGCGTCCGGGGTGGTTGGCCAAGATCCATCTGACCGCCAGCGGACCGGCGGCCACCACCACGCCCCACGGGGCGAAGCCGGGAGCGAAAGCCCCCATAGTCACATCAACGCCGTCGGGAGCGAACGCCTCCACGGTGACCGTTCACTCTTCGGCCTTCCAGGTGGTGGTGGCTACCCAGGGGCCGTGCTGGATCAACGTCACCAGCCCGGCCAGTTCGGTCCCCGTCTTCTCGTCGACGGTGCCCGCCGGCACCACCAAGATCTTCACGTCCGTGAACGGCCATCTGTCGGTGGAACTCGGGGCCAGTCGGGTCCTCGTCGCCGTGCAGATCCTGGGCAAGACCGTCCCGGGCTGGATCCTCGCACCGAGTGCCGTGCCCTATGTCGCCACGTTCCATTCCGCTTCCAGCTGACCTTCCCCACCGGGGCCGACCCCACCGCGCGCTTGCGCGCCGGCCGTATGCCCTGGTTCGCTGACGACGGAACCCCGACCAGCGGGGACGACGTCAGGGAGGTGGACGTGGCCGACGCAGAGCCGATCGCCGAGGGGATGGACGCGCCGGACATCTACGGCTTCTGGGCCGCCTGTCGCCGTGATGATCCGGTGCTGACCATCGAGGGCTTCGGACGCGACATGTGGCTCCTCACGCGCTTCGCCGACGTCGACAACGTGCTGCGCGATGCCGAGACCTACTCGTCGCGTATCAACGCCGACACCATGGGACCGGTCATGGGCACGGTGATCCTGGCCATGGACGGTGACGAGCACCGCCGCCACCGCAACCTGGTGGCACGCGCCTTCCGACCGTCGGCGCTTGCGCGCTGGGAGGACGAGCTCATCGGCCCCACCATCCACCGGCTGATCGACGGCATCGTCGGGCGCGGGCGGTCGGATCTGGTGGCCGACGTCACCAGCCGCTTCCCCGTCCAGGTCATCGCCGGTGTCCTGGGCGTCCCCACCGACGACTACGCGCTCTTCCAGGTATGGGGCCTCGAGATCTCGATGGGACCCGAGAACTACGACGTGAGCACGGCCGCCTCGCGGGCCATGCGCGACTACCTGACCCCCATCGTGGAGCACCGCAAACTCCATCCCGGTGACGACCTCGTCTCCGACATCGTCACGGCCGAGATCGACGGGGAACGGCTGGACGACGAGCACATCTACGGCTTCCTCCGGCTGCTCCTGCCCGCCGGGGCGGAGACGACGTTCCGGGCCCTCGGCAATTGCCTTTTGGCGCTGCTGCGCCGGCCGGAGGTTCTGGCGCGCGTGCGCGACGACCACAACCTGCTCGACGCCGTCATCGAGGAGACGCTGCGCTGGGAGACGTCAGTCACCATGGTCAACCGCGAAACGGCCTGTCCCGTCGAGGTGGCCGGCGTCAGCGTGCCCGCCGGGGCGTCGGTCGTCTGCGCCACCGGTTCAGCCAACCATGACGAGACCCGCTACGACAACGCCGAGGAATGGGATCTCGACCGTCCGGCCGTGGCCCACCTGGCCTTTGGTACCGGTCGTCATCAGTGCCTGGGGATGCACCTGGCCCGCATGGAACTGCGCGTCGGTCTCGCTGCCATCCTCGACCGCCTGCCGGGGCTCCACCTCGATCCGGCTGCCGGCCGGGTGACCGTTGAGGGCCTCGCCTTCCGCTCACCGCCGCGCCTGCCCGTCGTTTTCGACGCGTAGCGACGACGTAAGGTCGGCGACCACACTGAGACGACGGGCACACTGAGACGACGGGCACACAGAGACGACGGGCACAGAGACGACGGGGGACTTTTATGACACCCAAGATCACCATCGTGGGCGGCGGGAGCACCCACTGGACGCCACGGCTCCTGGCCGATTTCGCCAACACCCCGGGCCTGCGCGATTGCTCGGTCACACTCACCGATATCAACGAGACGTCGCTTCCTCCCATGCTCACGATCGCCAAACACATCGTGACCTCGTGCGACATCGCCATGTCGGTCGCCGCCACCACCGACCTGGCAGAGGCGCTCGACGGCGCCGACTTCGTCATCATCGCCCTATCCGTCGGCGGACTCACCAGCATGGCCAATGATCTCGAGATCCCCGCCCGCTACGGGATCTGGCAACCGGTGGGGGACTCCGTCGGCCCCGGCGGCATCGCCCGGGCGCTTCGTTCCATCCCCGTCGTTCTCCGTATCGCCGCCGCCGTCGAGCGCTACGCGCCGCAAGCGACGCTTCTGAACGTGAGCAATCCCCTGACCGCACTGTGCCGCGCCGTCAGCTCCCGCACCTCGGTGCGGACCATCGGTCTGTGCAACGAGCTCGTGGGCCTGCAGTTCTGGCTCAGCCTCGTCTTCGACGTCGACATGCGCGCCATCGACCCCACCGTGGCCGGCGTCAACCACCTCCCCCTGGTGACCGCTCTGCGCATCGGCGCCGAGGACGGCTTCGCCATGTTGCGCGACGTCCTCGACAATCCCGGGCAGCTGGAGGGTCAACCGGTCTGGATGGCCCCGCCGGCCGGTTCGCACTGGCGCAAGATCGATCCCGCCCGGGACTGGACCAAGGCCGACATCGTGGCCAATAACCGGGTCAAACTGCAGGTCTTCCAGCACCTCGGTGTCCTGCCGGGATCGGCCGACACCCATGTGGCTGAATTCTTCCCCTGGTTCGTGACCGACGCGTCGGACCAGGGCCGGGCCTGGGGCATCCACCATTACGGCCTGGCCGGCCACAGCCAGGACAAGGTGGACGACGGCCTCTGGGCGGCCGAGCTCGAGGCCGGGGGCGACGTGCCCCGGTGGTCATCGGGGGAACTGGTGGCCCCTCTGCTCGACAGCATCGTCACCGGAGAGTCCCGTTCCCTGCCCGCCAACCTCCCGAACACCGGACAGGTCACCGACCTTCCCCCCGGTGTCGTCGTCGAATGCATGGCCACCGTCGACGCCGACGGCGTCCGTCCCCGCGACACGGCGTCGGCCGGAGCGGCGGCCGAGCATCTCCGCCGCGTCGTCTCCTCCCAGGAGCTCACCGTCGAAGCGGCCGTCACCGGGGACCGCGCCCTGGTGCTGCAGGCCATGCTGGCTGATCCCGTGGCCGGCACTCTTCCGTGGGAACACGTCGTATCCCTGACCGACGAATTGCTCACCGCCGCCGCGCCCTGGCTGCCGCAGTTCTCAGCGCCGACCTGACAGCGAGCCTTCAGACGGGCAGCCGCCTCCCCGACCGTTCCCAGGTGGCCGAGAAAGCGTCACCGGTCCTGTCGAGGGGATTGGTCTCATCGAGCAACTCCACGGTCGGTCCCTTGGGCTGGATCATGTCGATCGGGGTGTTGTTGAACGACGACAACGGCACCGAGCCGGTGGTGGCTGTCTGCGCCGTGTCCGACGACAGCGCCACCGTGCCGAAGTCGGGCAGCGCGCTCAAGAAGCAGCGGCCCCGGCTGCTGCACAGTTCGGGCCGCTCGACGATCCATTCGGCCGACGCCCGCCGGCACCACCGGGGGCGGCGGTGAAGGACTGCGACTGGCCCGTGCTGGCGTCGGCGATCGACAGCGCGAACCGGCCATCGGCAAAGGCGACGGCCGGTTGGATCTCGTCGCCGGCGTTCACGCCGAAGATCTCCACCGACCCGGCCGGGAACATCTCGTACCAGGCCACATACGTAGGCGTCATGTGCCGAGGTCCTGTGCAGGTGGCGAACGTCCCGTCCTGCTCCACCGTCTTGTCCCTGAACCCGTCGAGACCGACCCAGGCGGCCACGAACAGGCCGGGGGCGCCGGTGCAGACGATTGACGGCTGGAGGAAATCGGACTTCGCCGACGTGAACTTGGCTGGCGCCGTGGCCGCGTAGCCCGACCAGTTCGTCGACAGCAGCACCGGTCGGGAATCCTGGGGCAGGTCTGTGACGGCCGCCCCCGGGGGTGCCTGCAGCATCGGCCCGGTGCCGGGTCCGGCCACTGCCGTCACCCCCGAAACAGCTCCCCCCGCCGCCATTCTGCCCGGGGAGGTGGCCACCACCACGGCGGTGAAGCCCACCACGGCCGCCGCGCCGAGGACGGTGACCGATGCTCGTCTCGGCATCCTGGGCTTCTCCTGGAGGCGAACTCCCGTCCGCGTCCGCGTTCCCACAGGCCCGCCGGGACTGCGTGGGCGGAATTGTCCCACAGCTGTCCCACAGCTGTCCCACAGCCAGCCTCAAGCCACGGGGTCTGCGCTCCGATGAACCTGTGTGACCACCTGGACCGAGGGCGCCATTCCTGTCTCTGACCCCCACGCTCATTTTCAGCGTGTCGCCGGGCGCCTGTCGCGTGTCCTCGGCGCCGCCGACGAGTCGACACTCGACGTAGCGGCGGCCACTTGCCTCGAGGAGCTCGGGGGCTTCGCCGACGTCGACGTCGCCTTCATCACCTTGTTGGACGACGACACCTGCGTGAGCGACGACTGGCACTGGATCCGTCCGGGGCTGAGCGCGACGGCACCACCGATCGGCTCTCAGTTGTCGGCCAGCTTCGGCTCCGCCCTCGAGGTGCTGCGGGCGGGCAACACCGTCGTCATCGACGACCTCTCGCGCCTCGAGCTGGACTCTTCGGTGCGCGCCCTGGCAACGGCCAACGGATTGCAGGCCATCATGGTCGCTCCCGTCATGGTGGGTTCGCAGCTCCTCGGCGTCATGGGCCTGCAGGTGTTCCATCGGGCCCAGAACTGGGAGCGCAACCTCGTCGTGCAGATCGAGCTGCTGGCCCAGACCCTCGTCCAGGCCGTCTCCCGTACCCGTCAACAAGGGGCTTTGGCCGTGGCCAACGCCCGCGCGCGGCGCATCGCCGAGTACATCCCCGACGGACTGCTCCTGCTCAGCACCAAAGGCGTCGTCTCGTGGGTCTCGCCGTCGTTCTGCGCGATGTCAGGACTTCCGGCCAGCCGGATCCTGCACCAGTCGGCCTCCTCCTTCTTCCACCCGTCGCACCGTCAAGCGTTCGAGGAGCAGATGGCGCGTGCCATCCGCCGCCATGACGCCCAGATCACCGTCCAGTTCCAGAGTGAGACCGGTGACTGGCGCTGGGCCGATGTGGCGCTGGCGCTGTCGGCCGAACCGGACTCCGGTGTTCCCAACGAGATTGTGGTCAGCGTGCGCGACGTCCACGAGCGTCACCTGCGCGAGCAGAATCTCGTCCGCCAGGCCGACCTCGATCCCCTGACCGGTCTGGCCAACCGCTTGGCCTTCGAAAAGGCCATCACCATGCTGGCCGACCGCGACATCGAGGTCATGGTGGCGTTCTGCGACATCGACAACTTCAAGACCATCAACGACCACTTCGGCCATGACGTGGGCGACACCGTCCTGCAGAAGGTGGCGGCCGCCATCGGAACCGTGGTACGCGGCGACGACATCGTGGCCCGGTTCGGCGGCGACGAGTTCGCCGTGGTAGTGACCGTCGACGACAGCCACGCTCTTTTCCCCCTCGGAGCCCGCCTTCTCGGTGTGACCCGGGAGTTGGCCGTGGAGGGCACCCAGATCTCGCTGTCGGTGGGTGTCTGCGGACCAGGTCCCGCCTCCGATGCAGCCGCCATGCGGCAGAAGGCCGATCAGGCCATGTACAGCGTCAAGCGGAACAACAAGAACAACTGGGCCGAGGTCGACTGGAACCCGCCCCCGACCTGACCCGAGAAAAGCATCGTGTCGCCCGTTAGTCTGACCCGGCGATGATCGAGATCACGACCTTCCGGCTCACGACGGCGACCGATGAAGATGCGTTCCGGGCCGCCGACAAGAGACTGCAGTCCGACTTCGCCTACCGCCAAGCCGGCCTGTTGCGCAGGACGACCGCTCGCAACGACCAGGGGGACTGGATCGTCATCGATCTCTGGCGGACGGCGGGCGACGCCGACGCTTCGGGGGCCCGCCGGATCGATGACCCGGTGGCGACCCGGTTCATGTCGTTCGTCGACGCCACCACCGTGCACACCGAGCGCTACGACACCTTGGACTAAGCGCTTCCCCGACGAAAGCGTCACTGCTGGACGAGCACCAGGGCGACGCCTTCGGGATCGTCGATGGCAGCCAGCGTCGGACCACCGGGAATGTCGAAGGGTTCAGCCACGATCTGACCACCGAGCTCCACCGCCAGCGCCAGTGACGCACGCAGATCGCGTACCTGGACGTAGAGGGTCACGCCGGCCCGGTCTCCCTGGCGCATGTGACCGGCCGGGCCGGGCTCCGGACCACCGAGACCGGCGGGAATGGCCATGATCGGTCCTTCCCCGATGTCCCAATGACACAGGGCCCGGTAGAAGGCGGCCTGCTTCACCGGGTCACGGGCCACGATCTCGAAGTGCACGACCGGCCTGGACCAGTCATCTCCCACGATGTCCTCCGATCCTTCTTCGCCATCCAGGCTGGCACATTTCGGGGACCGATCGTCGCCTGAGCGAATGGGGAAACGGGGCCGCCTTCAGTCGCCGTGGCGCTATGCCGATATCAAATGAGGAACCCTGAGGGGTGCTCCGTTCGGACCAGACGAGCTTCGCCCAGTCGCCTCTCCTCGCCCGGCATCGACTCTTCGGCCACCGAAGGGGGTGTCATGTCCGAAAACGAGCGCCGCCCGCACCCCGAACACTGCCACCGGGGGTCGCCCGTTGCCTGAAGCAGATCTGCGAGGCGGCGACGGCGACGCCATACGGTTCCAGGCCGACCTCCTCGCCGCCGTCGGACAGGCGGTCGTGGCGTCGGACCCCGCCGGCCGGGTCACCTACTGGAACACGGCGGCCGAGCGCCTCTACGGCTGGCCGGCGACCGAAGCCATGGGTCGGAGTCTGAACGATCTCATCGGCGCCCGCGAGACAACAGAACAGGGCGATGCCATTCTCGCCGAACTGCGCCGGGGGAAATGCTGGTCGGGAGACTTCTTCGTCCAGGACCGCGGCGGACGCCGATTCCCCGTCTACGTCACCGACACCCCCGTCTTCGACCGACAGGGGCGGCTGACGGCGATCATCGGAGTCTCGGTGGACATCACCGAGAGCCGCGAGGCCGAGCGGTCGCGCCGACAGCTCGTGGCCATCGTGGAGGGGTCCGGTGACGCCATTTTCGGCACCGCCACCGATGGGACCGTGACCAGTTGGAACGCGGCGGCGGAACGGCTCTTCGGATTCGGTGCCGGGGAGATCATCGGTCAACCTTTCTCGCTCCTGGCTCCGCCAGACAGGGTCGTCGAGCAAGATCAGATGCGGGCCCGGCTCAGTGCCGGCGGTCCCCACGAGCGCCTCGAGACCATCCGGCGTCGCCGCGACGGGAGCACCGTCGAGGTGCTCATCACGGCATCCACGGCCACCGATGAGCAGGGACAGGTCATAGGGCTCTCGGTCATCGCCCACGACATCACCGATCGGCGACAGGCGCAGACGGCCCTGGAGACGAGCCGGTCGAGGTTGGCCGAAGCCCAGCGCACGGCCCACCTGGGAAGTTTCGAATTCGATCTCACGAACGGCGAGCTCACCTGGTCCGAGGAGTACCACCGGATCCTCGGACTCGATCTCGACCGCGCCCCCACGGCCGAGCTCTTCGCCTCACTGCTCCATCCCGACGACCTCGGTTGGGTAAGCCGGGTCTGGGTGGACGCCCTCAAAAGCGGATCCTCCTTCGACACCATCTGCCGGATCGTGCGCGGCGACGCGCAGGAGCGCTGGGTCCGCTCCCGGGGTTCCGCCGAGCGGGCCGACGACGGCAAAGTGATCAAGGTCGTCGGTACATTGATGGACGAGACCGAACGGGTCGAGGCCGAGCAGGTGCGCAAGTTGGCCGAGACGCGCTTCGAGATCGGCTTCGAACAGTCGGCCATCGGCACCATCATCGCCGACGCCAACGGATCGCCGATCCGGGTGAACCGGGCGACCTGCGCCTTACTCGGACGACCGCCGAACGAGCTCATCGGGAGGCACATGGGGGAATACACCCATCCCGACGACGCCCCCCTGGCCGAGGCGGTGCGGGCCGGGGTGATGGCGGGCCACGACACGTATCAGGACGAGCGGCGTTACATACGGCCCGATTCTTCGGTGGTGTGGGCCTCATCCAACGTCACCCTCGTGCGCAGTGAGTCGGGGGAGGCCCAGTACTTCTTCGTCCAGCTCGAGGACATCACCGGGCGCAAGCTCATGGAGCAGGAGCTCGCCCACCAGGTGCTGCACGACTCGCTCACCGGCCTCCCCAACCGGACACTGCTCACCGAACGCCTGACCCACGGTCTGGCCGGTTCCCGCCGCCGCGGCTCGAAAGTCGGGGTGATCTTCCTCGACATCGATCATTTCAAGGTGGTGAACGACTCGTTGGGCCACACCTACGGTGACGACATCCTGCGCCATGCGGCGGCCCAGATCGCCGGGGCCATCCGGCCCGGTGACACCGTGGCCCGATTCGGGGGCGACGAATTCGTGGTCGTCTGTGACGACATCTCAATGCCCGAGACCGAACAGGTGGCCACCCGAGTCCTCGAGGCCATCAACGTCCCGTGCCAGATAGGCGATCAAGAGTTGAACATCACCGCCAGTCTCGGCATCGCCGTGGCCGACGGCACGGCGACACCGGAGAGCCTGCTGCGCGATTCGGACGCGGCGATGTACCGGGCCAAGGAACGTGGGCGCGGACGCGTCGAGCTGTTCGACGAGGCGCTTCGGTCAAAGACGGAGCGACTGTCAGCCACGGCGTCAGCGATGCACAGAGCGCTCGAGCGCAATGAGTTCACGGTCTACTACCAGCCGGTCGTCGACCTCTCGACAGGGGCCCTCGTCAGTGCCGAAGCTCTTCTGCGGTGGCAGCATCCCGTTCTCGGCCTGGTGGGCCCCGACGAGATCATTCCCTTCGCCGAGGAGACCGGTCTCATCGTTCCTATCGGCGCCTGGGTTCTGGAGCAGGCGTGCCGACAACTCGTGCGGTGGCAGCGCTCCGACCCCTCCATGTCGGTGGCCGTGAACTTCTCTGTGCGTCAGATCCTCGCTCCCGACGTCACCGAACTCGTCGACGCCGTGCTCCGGCGGACCGGAGCCCGTGCCGAAGACCTCTACCTGGAGCTGACCGAAAGTGTCTTCATGCGCGACATCGACTACTTCGCCCGGACGTTGGGCGCCCTGAAGGCGCTCGGTATCCGCCTGGCCGTCGACGACTTCGGTACGGGCTACTCGTCGCTCAGCTACCTGAAGCGCTTCCCCTTCGACGCCGTGAAGGTGGACCGCTCCTTCGTCGACGGGCTCGGTACCGACCCGCATGACTCGGCCCTGGTAGCCGCCATCGTGGCCATGGCCGACGCCCTCGATCTGGAAGTGATCGCCGAGGGCGTCGAGACCGCTGGTCAGCTCGCCGACCTGAAGAGGCTGCACTGCCGCCGGGCTCAGGGGTTCTACCTGGCCCGGCCCATGACCGCCGATGCCATCACATCGCTGGTCGAAGAGCCACACCACTGGATCGTCGACTGACCGACCGCTCCGTGCGGTCCGGGGTCGTCCCCACTCACTGCCGTCTCTGTCAGGCGGCGTCCGCTCCCACGATGGGCGTTCCTGGGCCGCCGGGGACGGCGTTCGCTCCGCCCTGGTAGGTGGTGCCGCCAGTGCATCTCCACCCAGGGCGATACGCACCAGTCGGGGCGTGATCTGGTTCACGGCCACCACCTCCACCGGCCGGAACTGCCGGCGGGGCCTCGGGCTCGTTGTCGGCGGCGTGGGCATCAGCGTTCTCCTGGGCATCGGCCATCTCCTGGACACGGACAGGGCAACCACATCGGTGCCGGCTCATCGATCGGTGCCGGCTCATGCCACCTCGACGGCGACGGCTGCCTTCTGCGTTCGAGCCGCCAACCGGCCCCGGCGTACCAGGGTGGCGGCGGCGTCACCGTCGCTCACGGTGATTGCAGCCAGCGAGGCCAGCAGGGCGATACCGGCGGCGGCCAGGAAGCCGGCGTGGTAAGCGGTGAGATTGGGCACGACCCGCCCCGCTGATACCCGTGTCGGGCCGGCGGCGGCCAGCACGGTGGTCAGAACAGCCACGCCGGCGGCGCCGCCCAGCTGGCGGGCGGCGTTGAACAAGGTCGACGCCCGTCCCGTGCGTTCCGGGCTGATGGTGGCGAACGACGCCGCCTGAGCGGGAATGAAGACGCACGACATTCCCAGCCCGATAACGAGCATGGCCGCTCGCGCCCACCACAGGCTGGTACCGGCCCCTATCGCCGCCATGGAGGCCATGGCGGCGGCCACGAAGACCAACCCACCGGCCATGATCCGGCGTGGACCGAGCACGGGGTAGAGCAACCGGCTGACAATCTGGGCGCCGATCAGGACTCCGAGCGCCTCAGGGAAGGTGTTGAGGCCCGACTGGAGCGCCGAGAGATGCAACGCATCCTGATAGAAGAGCGCCACCAGGAACAGCACGCCCAGGAAGGCGACCGCTCCCAGGGTCAGAACGGCGCTGGTGGCGCGAAAGAGGCGGTCGCCATAGACACGCAGGTCGATCAGCGGCTTCGCCTGACGCAACTCGAAGAACACCATGGCGAGGAGGAGCACGAGCCCGGCAGCGATGGTGACCAGCACGGGCGTAGTGGCCCATCCCTTGAGCGGGCCTTCGGAGACGCCGTACATGAGCAGACCAAGGCCGCTCGCCGCTAATAGGAAACCGGCCAGGTCGAATCGGCCCGGGTGGGCCTGGGCGTGGTCGTCGAGGAACAGGGCACCGAAGACGAAGGCGGCGATCCCGATGGGGACGTTCACGTAGAAGACCCATCGCCACGACAAGTCGGTGACAAGGAGGCCGCCGAGCACGGGGCCCAGTGCCGGTGCGAGGGCGGTGGGGATCATCAAGATGCTCGACGCACGGATCCGCTCCGCCGGGGGGAACACCCGGAAGAGCATGGCCATCCCCACCGGGGTCATGAGACCGCCGGCGGCGCCCTGGAGGACGCGGAACACGACCAGTTCGCCCAGGCTGCTGGCGAGGCCACACAACGCCGACGCGGCGGTGAAGAGCACGACCGAGAAGAGCAGGACCTTGCGGCCACCGAACCGGTCCCCCAGCCAGCCCGAGGCGGCCAGGAATACTCCGGTACTCACGAGAAAGCCGATCACCACGCTGTCGACGGCGTCAGAACGGGTGTGGAAGTCCCGCCCCATCACCGGAAGCGCCACATTGACGATGGTCGTGTCCATGATGGCCATGAAGAGCGCGGCAACGTAGACGACGCCGACGGCGATCTTCTGGTTCACTCGGCGGGCACGCACCCGTATATAGTTGTCTAATTCATTGAGCTTGTCAACTATATATGTTGCTGGATCATTGACTTCGGCGTACTATGACGGGGTGACGAACGTGGGGGACAAGGCAGCGCCAGATCCGGCCAGAGACGCGTGGGAGCGCATGCGTGAGCTGACCCATGACCCCCAGGTTCTCGGCAGCGTGCACGCGCTCGCCTCTGAGGCCGGCATCATTCCCGGTGCGGCCAGGGCCCTGCGGTACCTCTCGGGCCCCGAGCCCGTGCCCATGCGCCAGCTGGCCGCCAACCTGCGCTGCGACAGCTCCTACATCACCACCATCGTCGACAACCTGGAGGAAGCCGGAGTGGCGCGGCGCGAGGCCCACCCCACCGACCGGCGGATCAAGGTGGTGGTCCTCACCGAGGCCGGCCGGGTCGTCGCCGACCGCGTCGCCCAGGTGATCGGGACTCCGCCGCGGGCCTTCGACGCGCTGAGTACGCAGGAGACCGAAACCCTGCGCGACCTCCTACGCAAACTCACGGCCGACTCCGAAGCTCTGCTCCTGTAGTCGTCGCTCCTAGAGTGGTCGCCGTCGCTCAGGCGGCGGCGTCGGCCCTCTCGAGCTGCTCCCTCTCACGTCCCGGGTGGGCGTTGATCAAGGCGCCTCCCACCACCGCGGCCCCGGCAATGACAACCAGGAACCACCAGTGTGCGCGCGTCGGCGCGTCCGCACCGCTTGGCGTCGCCATGGACACCTCCACTTTTGTCACCGACACGCTCCTTCAAACCACGTGATCCGCATTACCGGCGCCGGTGTTTTGCGGTCGGAACACTTTCGTCACCACAACGTCACGCATGAATTCGGCGATGCGAGACGCCGAACACGGCAAGGACATAGTCGACGTGGGACGTCCGTCACCCGGGCCACCTTATCGTCGGCCCTCTCGGCTCTGCGCTCAGGTTCCGCTCTTCACGCTGCCCGTCAGGGTGCCGTCGGCATTTCCTGTGCGCTGCACCGTCCGCACAGGCTGACCACGTCGGAGGCGATCACGCCATACGTCGGACTCAAATTGTGAAGGCGCCGAATCCTTCAGGAACGCCCGAACCACCTCGACGAAACGTTCCGGGTCAGAACGATGGGGAAAGTGGCCCGCGTCCTCGAAGATCTCCAGCTTGCTCCCCGGCAACGCCTCGGCCGCCAGGAAGGCGTGTTCGACAGGGATGATGGCGTCGTGGGCTCCCCATAACAGCAGCGTCGGCATCCCCTCGGCCAGGTAGGCGCGGTCCAGCATGGTGATGACCTGGCCGCGCCAGTCCACACCGGAGCGCAGCGTGCGGAGTATGGCCCGGCGCGACGCAGCGTCTGGTAGTGCGTCGAAGACCTTCAGGATCTCCTCGGTGTCGCGTCCGAGATCCGTTCCCAGAAGACGAAGGGCGGCGGCGGCGAAGCGCGCGCCGGTCTTGAAGACGGGGGATCCGAAGGTAGGCATGAACAGATCGGCGTTGGGAGCGGCGGCCAGACGCAACAAGAGGCTCACACTGCGGGCGATCCCCCCTGTCCCCACCAAGACGAGTCGCTCACAGCGCTCCGGAAAGGTGTACGCGAACTGGGCTGCCACTCCGCCTCCGAGGGAGTGCCCCACGACCGTGACCCGGTCGATATCGAGAACCGACAGCAGGTCCCTCATGCCGTTGGCGTAGGCCGCGATCGAGTAATCGGCCCGGGGTTTGTCCGAAAGCCCGTGCCCGAGCAGATCGGGAGCGATCACCCGGTGGTCGCGGGCGAACGACTCCATGACGGGCAACCATGTGCTCGAGGAGTCGCCGATGCCGTGGATCAGCAGAAGCGGTGGACCCTTCCCGGCGGAGAGAAATGCCCGCCGGTAGCCGTGAATCGTAAAGAAATTCGACTCAGGTCGTTCCTGTTGCTCCACTGTGCAAAGGGCGGACACCGCCACCTTCTCCGTTGATGTGCTCATCGCTGCCCCCCGGGGGCTGTGTCCGGGTCGTCCAGCCTGCCTCCGGATCCCGTTCTACGGCCTCCCCGTCACGGCCGCGTGACGTCGCCGTGAACGCAGGGTTACGACCACGCCCCGTCCGCCACTCGGGCGGTGCCCCCAACGGGGGTTCAGGCGGGTTCAGGCCACCAGGTTCAGGCGACCGCCTTGCCGTTGGCCTGCCGAAGTCGATGGGCCATCGCCTCGAGCATTCTGTGCGCGACCTCAGGCGATGACTTCACCAGCGTCTCGAATTCGAACCTGTTGAGCACGAGAACATCCATATCGGTGCTGGCGACCACTGTCGCCGTGCGTGGGCCTCCGTCCAGGGTGGCCACCTCGCCAAAGAAGTCTCCGGGTCCGAACCGAGCCTCCTCGACGCCGCCCACCAGGCACGTCGCTGTGCCCGAGAGGACGATGAGAACCTCGGCGCCGCGGTTTCCGGCCGTCGTGAGACGTTTTCCCGCCCGGACCTGGACACGCGTGCCCAGATTGGAGAGCCGCCGCATGGTCCTTGCCGAACAGTCGGCGAATACCGGTAGCCCGCTGAGCTCTTCACCCCACTGTCGGTCTTTGAATTTTCGTGCCATCGGATCACTCCCCGCATCTGCGGTTCGCTCTGCGTGTGATTTCACGATACGGGCAACGCGTTACAGGCCGATGAACGTGGCGCGAACGCCTGCTGAATCCTTCCAAGATGGAGCTGCCGAGAGCTCGAATATCCCCTGTCACCTGCGATGGCGCCGTCCCGCTATCGCCGGCCGGCGCGAGGATCGCCGGTCATCACTCATAATGACCGTCAGCGAAAGCGCGGACGGAAGGTGGTTGGTCACCATGATGACGGTCGAAGAACTGGCATCCGAGGTCGCCGAGCTCCAGCGCCGGGTCTCCGCCAGCGAGGGCGTGCTCGCCATTCAGGCCCTCAAGGGTCGGTACGCCGAGTTCGTCGACCAACGATTCTCAAAGGGCGCGGTCGTCGACGCTACGACTTTGGCAGACATCGCTGACGGCGTCGCCGCCCTCTTCACCGCTGACGGCGTCTGGGACGGGGGTCCGGGCCTCGGGAAGGCCCACGGTCGGCGAGAAATAGCAGCGCGGCTACGCGAGCCTACTCTCATCTTTTCACGCCATTTCTTCATGAACCCGCGTATCGAGGTCGAAGGTGAGGCGGCGAAGGGGCGATGGGATCTGCTGAGCCCGTGCCGCCGCGCCGATGGCGCGTCCTACTGGATGTCCGGGTACGAAGACGACGAATACCAGCGCGTCGAGGGTGCGTGGCTCCACCGCTCGATGAGACTCACCACCGTGTTCATGTCGCCGGTGGGCGATGGGTGGACGAAGGTCTTCGTCTGAGGCTGCCTGACGAAGCAACCCTCAGGACGTGGCATCTCCGGGGTCGGGGGCGCCGGGTCCGCTGGCGGCTGTCTCTGAGCCGGCCGCCGTATCCACCGCATCAAGATCAGCGGCGGTAGCACCGAGCCGGCGCTCGAGGTCCCCCAAACGGCCGCTGATCGCCGACAGCTGTTGACCCAAGTCGGCGTGGCCCTTCCTGAATTCCTCCTTGCTGGCGTCAGTGTGCTCTTTGATGAACACCGAAGCCACCGTGGCCGTGAGCACGCCGATGAGTCCTATCCCCACCAGCATAAGGATCACGGCCACGGTGCGGCCGCCCCCACTGACCGGGAACCGGTCCCCGTAGCCCACAGTCGTCACGGTGACGACGGCCCACCAGAGCGCTTCGGGAAAACTGTGGATATTGCTCCCCTTGGCCTTCTCCTCGAAGAGCAATACCAGCCAGGCCCCGGCGATGAGGGTTCCGGTGGCGGCGATAAGAACCCGGAAAAGGCTGTGGTGTTTAAGAATGGACTCCACCCGGAGCACGGCCTCGTGCAAAAGGAGACACGTCCTCTCGATACCCATCAAGTGCCAACCCTGGAATGGCGGTACCACGACGGTGACGGGCTCCACCCACCGTCGTTTCAGGTACCCGCGGCGATCAGGAGTGACCACGAGGCGGACGAGATACTCCACCAACAAAATTGCCCAGAGCGCGAAGAGGGTCCCGACCAGGAATGTCGAGGCCGAACCATTGACGTTGGACGTCAGGATGATGACGGCAATAACCAGCCAGGCAATTCCGACGAGCCCCATCGGGTACTTCGTGACCCGCTCGATGCGGTCAACAAGATCGTGGCGACCACCTGTCGGCTTGGCGCCGGCGATCACCTCTTGCCGCCGGACCTCCTTGCGATCCTTCTCTTCGAGACGTTCACGCTCGAGGGTCTCAAGGCGCTGGATTCGCTCGAGGGAAGACGGCTTCTTCTCCGGGCTGCCGCCTGGATCAGATTGCACCTCGCTGGTGGCCCTCACAATGAGATGAAGTTAGTAGGTGAGAGTCGAAGGCACCTCGCCAAGATCGGGCCGGGCGGTCCCAGTTATTTATCGGCCTCGGTGGGCATACTCGTAGACGGTGGTCTTGATGATGCATGAGGACGGCTGGATGTCTTCAACCCGAAGGATCCCGCTGGCGACATTGTAGTCGACACCTTCGGCTTCGAAGGTACCGGCACAGGTGCTCCGCTGGGGGATCGAGCCGAGGTCGGTGACATGCCCGGCCACGCTGGCGCCATCCAGCGCCCGCGACAGCTCGATCTTCAGCAACGGCTTTTGGTTGGTGAACAGCTTTTGGCCGTCATCGTCCGACGCGCATATCAGTGTTGTCCGGGCAGTGAAATCACAACCCTGGATGTCGTTTACTTTGTGGTCAAGCTTGATGTAGCCGGCGAGGCGGAGGGTCCCACCGGTTTTAGAAGTACGGCGATTCAGCAACGGAGTGGGATAGATCTGGAGGTGGCGCATCGTGCCCCACTCACCGGAAACCATCCACTGCGTGTCCGGCGAGATTGCGTCGAAGGAATTGTTGTAGAGCTCTCCCGACACAAGCTTGTGGACATACTTGACGGTCCTGCCCGATGGCTCGGTCACCAGGAACATCTTCGAACGACCGGAACTCGGCCCTTGAAAGGCGTCGATTATGTAGCCACGAACGGCATCGGGGTCTCCGATGTGGGTCCAACCTTGAGCGGCCAGTTTCTTCGGGACCGTCAGGATTCCCCGGTAGACGATGTTGGCGCTGCCTCTGCCACGGGTGATCGTGGTCAACCCCTCTCCCGCTGTCACGCTGTTCTCGACGTAGCTACCTACCAGTCGCCACTGGGCAATGCCGGATTCTGACACCGGTCGAGTTGGTCCGGTGCTCCCCATCGCCGGCGCTGACAGCATGCCCGGCAAGATGGCTACTGCCAGGATCGTCAGCGCCAACCCGACAGACCAACTCTGGCGGCCAAACCAACGGCCGACCCGCGCACGTCTCATTCAGCCACGACTCGGAAATCGCAAGGCACGCCTTTACCGGTCGTCGCTCGATCGGGAAAGCTCAGGCAGTCTGTCATTTCCTGGCATTCTCCTCTTGGTCTGCGATCCGCTTGCGTAATTCGAGAAACACCGCCGGGCCGACGACAGCCTCCAACTCCGCCCCCAACGATTCGATCACTGGGCGATCACCCACATACGCGGTGGATCCTTCGGTGCAGCACCACGCCATCGTCTCGCCTTCTGCACCCCAGTCGCGGCGCGTCCACCGGCGGACCGTCGCCACCTCCGTTTCGTCATCGCCCGACTTCCAGTCCACCTTGATCGGCAGTTGCCAGCACACCGATGGCTTCCACTCGACGGGTGACTCGCCCGCATCGATGGCGGCCAGGTGCAGCGCACATCCCGCACCGCCAGGAAACCCCGGCCGGTTGAGGAAGATACAGGCGCCGTCCACCACCCGGGTGTGGGTACGAGAGCCATCGCGGAAGATGCCAACCTCAGCCGCCTCGGGGTGGCGTTCGAAGAGAGCGGGCTCGAGCGTGGCCGCCAAAGCGGCGATCATTCGAGCTTCGTCTTCGTCGCCCAGGTCGGCGCCGATCGAACAGCAGCCCAGACTGAGCTCTTCGGCCGGCTCAGGACCAATGCCCTGACAACCCCGACCCCAGAGGCACGTCCACCTCGACATCAGGAAATCCCGGTCGAAACGCCAGACGGTGCCACCGTCGTAGATCTCCTCCATCTCCGGACTCATGAGACGACGATAGGCAGATCCGCCCGCTGGCGCTGGCGCTGGCGCTTCGTCGCTGCCGCTGGCACTTCCGCTTCCGCCGGCTCTCCCGACGTGACTCGTCCTCAGTTCAGGATGTTGACGGCCCGCGAGACGACGACTGCGACTGTCACCAGGGAGGCGAGGGATTGCAGCGCCATGAGCAGCTTCGCCCACGCGGTGAGTGGCATGGTGTCAGTCGGGCTGAATGCCGTGGCGTTCGTGAACGACGTGTAGAGATAATCAAGGAAAGTCGGCGCCCATCCGCTCGAGGAGCCCGGCGTAGACATCTGAGGAAAGAGGAAGTCCGGTCGTCGATGCGTCGACGACTGTCGGGCCGCCGGACCTCCGCGGTCTAGTTCCCAGTACCAGAGCCCGAAGACAATCACGTTGGTCAGCCAGATCGGTACCGACGCATAGACCAGTGGCCGACCTGTGGTCTTGGCACCATAGAGCAATGCGTGTAGAAGCTCGGTGAGCGAAATCACGTTTGCCACCGTTGTGAGTGCGATCAACGACACGCCGATGACGCGCAGTCGTGACTCCTCGGCGGAGATCTTTCCGGGATTGACGACGACAAGAACCACGATCAGCGCCCCCTCGAGCGCGGGGATCAGAGCTCGGTTCCCCAAGCCCCTGATAAGGCTGTCGGGCAGGACGAGCTGAAGCGATATAGCGGTTAAGACGGCCAGGAGGGCGGGCCATCGGGCCTCGCCGTGCGACGCCACGCCCCAAGCGATGGCGTCGTGCCGGCCACGCTGGGGCGCGTCGTCCATCCGACCAACGGTACTGAGGCGGCGGCGGCGGGCCGGGGATGTGCAGGGCACCGTCCCCGCCAAGGGGATGCGGTTGTACTTCCTCTTTCGTCATCGGGCAAGATCTGATGTCCCGTCACCTCCAACTCCAGGGTGAAGTGGTCGGTCAGCTTTCAGCGACCCACAACCGCCTCGATCACGAAGCCTCGCGCTCGAGGTGCGCCTTATGAGCGAGCACAATGATCTCTTCTGATACTGAGCGTTTGTCACCTTCATGAGCCGGATGGTGCGCCGGGCAGGCAAGATACGGGGTCCCTTCGACCGGTTTCCCGAGTCGGAGACATCCTTTGACGTGGCAATTGTGGTGACGGTACACGGTGATGATGCTGCCGAGGATGAGGAAATCAGGAATCGCCCCACCGAAGCCTGACCAGAACCCGTACCAGGTACCCGATTCGGCGTTTGCTCCGGTGTAACGCAGGAACCAGTGAGACGAGTCAGTCCCGAAGACGGCAACGAGTATCAAGAAACCGACCAAGGCGATCCCCAGCCCAAGTTTGATCCACCGTTTCATGGCCTCACGCCCGACCTCTCTATCGTCACAGGCGCTCCAGACGGCACCGTGATGCGAAAATCAGTCAACAGCCCAGTCCTTTCGCGCTCATCCACTGGGGTCGGGGAAGTACCAGACAAGATCTTCCGCCGATCCTCGGTAAGAAATCCTTGGCTCTTTCCCGCACTCTTGGGACGAGAAATCGGATAACGGCGGAACAATACGACAGATACCGCTGCCGACTGTGCCGGCGTCGGCGCCGCTGAGGTTGGACCGCTCAGCGTCAGCGGCCCAGATTGAGACTGCTGGAGTCGAGTCGGGAAACCCGGTCATCGCTCCGCGCTCCTGGGGTCACGCCATTCGTCGGTCGCGGCAAGTGCTCGCCGGATGCCGACATACTTCACAAGCACGTTGATCCCCGACGGAGGTCCCGAACGTCGCCCGTGGCCTCGGAGGAGAACGAGCGACCGTCCTCACCTTGATAGACGGTGGTGGGCCTAGCTGGAATCGAACCAGCGACCTCAGCATTATCAGGTCTGATCGGTCCCGCGGGCCTATCTGCGACGATGCTCGTATCTGCGCTCTGACCTGCTCATTCGCTTAGCCGTCCGATTCCATTCGGAACCGTGATTGTCCATCCCTTCGACGTGCCTGGCCGTCGACACGAGCGGCGGCGTGCTGACTGATTCCTCGGACTCATGGAGCGCTCCGCTGTCCATCGACCCCGGCCATGCGCTGAGTGCCGTGTCGTGTCCGAGTCGGGGCTTCTGCCTGGCCGCCGACACGAGCGGCAACATCGTCGTGGGTTCCTAACGGCGGGGAAGAAATGAGACGATCTTGATCTCACGTTCGGTGAGTTCCTGGTAACGACCCCAGCCCTCGTAGTGCTCGATCAGTCGTGGCCACATCACCGTCTTCTCCCGGCTCGTGAGCACGTGAGCGTCGGCCTCCACCCGTCGGCGTCCCACCTGTATCTCGACAGCCGGCGTCGCAGACAGGTTCAGCACCCATGCCGGCGGCCGGTCGCGGCCGCCGTTGGAGCCGACCACGACGAAGCGAGGACCGTCGGGCATGTACAGAAGCGGCGTCGTCCGGGACTGACCGGTCTTCCGTCCGACCGTGGTCAGCAGCAGCATCCGACCGGCCGGGGAACGGTGACCGATCAGACCACCGGTCCGCCGGAAGACGAACCGGTGGACCCGATAGAACTGGCGCCCGACGGTGCGATCGAACAGGACGGACAACTTGGCCAACACGACGGCCATCGTAGGCGTCGGGTCGCACCCCGGTCGCGGGCGCAGCGGTGTGTAACGTCGCCGGAGGACTCAGATCTCCGTCTGGCGGCGAAGGGAGCGGCATGGACGTGGCGGACGTGGCCGGCAAGACCGTCGTGGTCACAGGCGGCAACTCCGGTATCGGCAAGCAGACGGCGTTGGCCCTCGCTCGTGCCGGGGCGAGGGTGATGGTCACGGCCCGTGATCAGGCGAGGGGGGAGGCGGCGGTCACGGCGCTCCGCTCCGACAGCGGCGGCGGCGAGGTCGAGCTGGTCGTCTTCGACCTCGGCGACCTGGCGGCGGTGCGCGCCGGGGCAGCCGAACTCCTGGCACGCTGCGATCGGATCGACGTGCTGGTGAACAATGCCGGAGTCGTGCTCTCACAGAGGTGCGAGAGCAAAGACGGCTTTGAGGCCACCTTCGCCGTCAATCATCTCGGCCCGTTCCTCCTGACGAATCTTCTTCTCGACCGCATGAAGCAGTCCGCCCCCGCCCGCATCGTCACCGTGGCGTCCACCGCCCACAAGGGGGCACCCCATGGGCTCGACTTCAACGACCTTCAGACCACCGCGCGATACCGGGGGATGCAGGTCTACTCACGCTCCAAGTTGGCCAACATCTATTTCACGACCGAGCTGGCCAGGCGTCTCGACGGCACCGCCGTCACGGCGAACTGTCTCCACCCGGGCACGGTGGCCACCGGCTACGGACGCGACGGCGACACCAGCGGGCTGCTCGCACTGGGCCTGAAGGTAAGCGCGCCGTTCTTCCTCACGCCCGAGAAGGGGGCCCGCACGTCGATCTATCTGGCGAGTTCTCCCGAGGTGAGCGAAGTGAGCGGCAAGTACTTTGTCAAGGGCAAACCCCGACTTCCATCCAAAGCGGCACAGGACGATGCGGCGGCCAAGCGTCTGTGGCAGATCAGCGAGGAACTGGTCGGCCCGGAATGACGACGTCGTCCATCGTGCCTGGTCAGTGCCATCGTCCATGGGACGGTTACCGGCGGCCCCGGGCGATTCGGGTCTTTGGCCCCTAGCCATCTCAGGCACCGGCGACCAAGCTTTCGTTAGTGGCTATGGGCGTGTTCAATCGAGAGACAATTGGTGACCGGGCGACGAAACCGTGGTATCACCTGCGCCCCGGCAGGGCGGTGGGGGTGGCCGTCGCCCTCTTCGCCGTCGTGTCGGTTCTGCAGTGGTTCGACGACGGATCCGGCCAAGCGATCGCCGTGCTCTATGTCCTGCCGATCGCGCTTCTGGGGGTCTCGCTGGGTGAACGCGGCGGTCTGGCCGCAGCGGCGGTCGGCTTCGGCCTGTTCGCCGTTTTCGAGGTCGTGCACAGCAGTGGCGATATCGATGCCACCGGCTGGGTGGTTCGGGCGGTGGCGATGTTCTTGCTCGGCGGTCTCCTGGGTCATTCCACCGATCGGACGACGGCCAGCGAGAAGACCGCGCTCGACGAACAACAAAAACGTTCTCTGGCGGAAGAAGCGAACCACCGCTACGCAGAGGCGATCGAGATCAATGACTCGCTCATCCAGGAAATGGTGGCGGCGAAGTGGTTGGTCGAACAGGGTCGAACCGACCAGGCGGCCGAGATTCTCACCACCACGATCGCCACCGGTGAGCGGTTGGTCGTTGAGCTCCTGCCCCGGCGGGCGGCGGTGTAACTCAGCGACCGGGTGGACGGCGGGGACCGCCCGGTTGGTCCCGGTGGTCATCGCCACGGCGGAGGCCCCGAAGCGACGCCATGAGGGCCGAGCCGAGCCGCAACAGCCGCATGTCGCCGATGGGGCTGCCGGTCCCGCGGTTGCAGACCATGGCCAGAGCCAGTTCCCGCGAGGGGTCGGCCCAGCCGCCGGAACCTCCGAACCCGAAGTGGCCGAAGGCCTCATCGATCCGGCCTCGGGTGGTGCTGACCAGGTGGTAGCCGTAACGCCAGCGCATGGGCATGACGAGCACAAGGTCGCGGCGGTACGACCGGATCACACCCATCTCGGCCACGGTCGCCGGTGACAGCAGGGTGGTCCCCTCGAGAGTGCCACCGCCGGCGATCACGGCGTACATACGGGCCAGGGAGCGAGCAGTGAAGAACCCGTTGGCGGCCGGGATCGCCGCATCCATGATCCCGGCGCCGTACAGGATGTCCTCCAGCCCCCGGGGCGCCAGGGCGTTGATCATCCGCCGGGGGTTGACCGGCGAGTGCACCAGGGAGGCCGCCTTGCCCAATTGCACACCGACGCGACGACCGACCGACGACAACGGTCCCCGGCCCGGCGTCAGGTGGCCCATCGGTTCCAGCGGCGCCACCCGGTGGCGTTGGTCGGGCGGGCAGCCGAGGTAGAGCCCGTCGAGGTCCAGAGGTCCGGCGATCTCGCTCTGCACGAAGCGTTCGAGCGGCTGACCCGACACGCGGCGCACGACTTCGCCCACCAGCCAGCCGTACGTGAAGGCGTGATACCCGTTCTGCGTCCCCGGCTCGTAGGCCGGGGTGGCCCGGGCCAGGGCGTCCACCATGTGGTCCCAGTCGAACATCCGCTCGGCCCGGTCGATGATCGAGCGGATCCGGTGCAGGCCGGCCGAGTGGGTGAGCAGGTGAGCCACGGTGACGCTCGCCTTGCCCGCCACCGCGAACTCGGGCCAGTACTCGGCCACCGGCGCGTCGTAGCGGACGAGTCCCCGGTCGGCGAGCAGGTGGAGTGCCGTCGAGGTGAGGCCCTTCGTGGTCGAGAAGCACATGGCCAGCGAGTCGCGTTCCCACGCCGCGCCGGTGTCGTCTCGCCGTCCGCCCCAGAGGTCGACGACGAGTTCGCCGCGGTGGTACGCGGCGACGGCGGCACCGCCGGTGGTACGGCTGATCTGGTGGCGGAAGGCGGTGGCCACCGGCGTGAAGGCGGGGTGCACGTAGCCGTCGATCATCTCGGAGCCTCCGGGGCGGGGATCAAAGACCGGTGACGAGTCGGGTGATGCGATCCCTGATCCTGGTGGGGATCAGTGGCTGAGTGACGGCGATGGCCAGGGCGTCCGGACCGACGAGGTAGCGGGCCCGCGGCGAACGCGCCGTCAGTGCCTTCCCGATGGCCTTCGCCGCGTCCTCCGGCTCGCCCATGAAGCCCGAGTACGCCTTGAGCAGGGTACGGGTCCGTTGGTAGCCGACCTCGTAGTTGGACCCGGCAAGGCGGGCAACGTCCTCTTCGAGGTCATTCCAGATCCCGGTCTTGAAACCACCGGGCTCGATCAGGACCACCTTGACGCCGTCGCGGGCCACCTCGAGACGCAGCGCGTCGGACGCAGCTTCGAGGGCGTGTTTGCAGGCTTGGTACCACCCACTGAACGGCGTCGTGGTCAGACCGTAAATGGAGGAGATGTTGACAACCCGCCCCCCGCCTTCGGCGCGCATGTGGGGCAACGCCAGGCGGGCCAGGCGCATGGGCGCGATCACCATCGTCTCGAGCTGACGCCGCGCCTCCTCGTCGGTCGTATCCTCGATGGCCCCCATGCCCGAGTATCCGGCGTTGTTGACGACTCCCCAGGGACGCAGGTCCTCCATGACAGCGGCGCAACTTTCGGCGTCGGTGACGTCCAGAAGGACCGTGTCGACCGCCACACCGGCGCGCGCGGCCGTCTCGGCCACCTCAGTCGCCTTCTTCTCCGAGCGGACCGAGCCCACCGAGCGGAAACCGAGTCGGGCCAGGTGCACGGCGGTCGCCAGACCGAAGCCCGAGTTGGCCCCCGTGGTGAGCACCGTCCGCTCGTGCCGACCAGCCATGGATCGACCATACTCACCCACGTCACCACCATGGCCGGGCCACCCGGGCGGTCGGATCAGCCGGACTCCGAGACGGCCCTGTGAGAAGGGCGGGCTGCTCGTGGGCGGCGGGTGGTCGACCGGGCGCGGAGGGTCAACTCACGCACGGCGGTGACGAAACCCGTGCCGATTTCCTCGACGGCCGACACCAGCTCCGGACACGCCATGATGCCGACGTTCAGGTGGTGGGCCTCGCTCAGCACGGTCAGGTTGAGACCGGCGCCCTCCATGACGGGACCCATGGGGAAGATCCCGGTCACCCGGGCCCCGGCACAGTACAAGTCGACCGGCGGGCCAGGCACGTTGGAGACGATCAGGTTGAACACCGGCGGATGCAGCCGGGCGAGCTTCAGGCCGGAGTAGAGGCGAGCGGCGGCGGTGGCGAACGTCGGAGGGAGAAAGCCGACGAGCAGCTCGAGCGACTGCGGTCCGAAGGCCGAGAGCAAGGCTTTGGACGCCACCGCCTGCGTGTGGACGGCCCGGAGTCGGTCGACGGGGTCGGCGGGCTCGAGCCGCAGCGGCACCATCATGTTGGACACCTGGTTTCCCAATTCGCCGCCGGCGACGGCCCCGTCGGCCCGGACGTTCACCGGCACGGCGGCGATCATGGGTCTCGTGGGCACCGTCCCGTGTTCCTCCAGGTAGGCGAGCAGCGATGTCGCCGTGGCGGCCAACACCACGTCGTTGATCGTGGTGTCGAAGGCCCGCCGGATCTCTCGCACGTCGTCGAGGTCGACACGCGTCAGGCTGACCGACCGGTGCGCCGTGACGGGACCGTTCAGGATCGTACGCGGCGCGGTGAGCGGCGCGGCGGTCCCCGACGCTCGTTGGCTGGCCCATGTGCGCGCCGTCCCCGCCAGATTCCGTGTGGTCTGGGCCATCGATTTCGGCGCCTCCCACAGATACCGGGGAAACGACACGATCGACTGCACCGCCAACATCGCCGCCGTGGGAACCGCATCGGGCTGCCATGGTGAGCCCTCGGGCGCGACGTCGGCGATCTCGGGGGTCAGGTCGAACAGCGACGCCATGAGATCTCCCCCCGCCCCACCGTCCATGATGGAGTGGTGCAGCTTGGTCACGAGGGCGACCGTGCCGTCGTCGAGCCCTTCGACGACCCACATCTCCCACAGGGGCCGCCGCCGATCGAGTGGTCGGGCGGCCACGGCGCCCACGAACCGCTCGAGCTCCTGCCACGTGACCGGCGCGGCCAGTGGGGCGGCCAGAACGTGATGGGTGAGCGAGAAATCCGGGTCCTCGATCCACACCGGATGGCCCATGCCGGCAGGGGGAGAGGCCAGGCGTCGTCGCAGCGGGGGGATGAGGTGGATCCGCTGTTCCAGCGCCGCACGTACCCCGGCCAGACCAACACCGCCGGGGACGTCCGAGCCGTCGAGCACCAGCACGCCCACCACGTGCATGTGCATCGTGGGTGTCTCGAAGTAGAGGAAGGCGGCGTCGGTGTTGCTCATGGTTCGCATCGGTCGTCCGTCCTCAGGTCCCGCCGGCCGTCAAGGCGAACGCCTTGGCCCACCGGTAGTCGGCCTTCCCGCTCGGTGAGCGGGTGATGGCGTTGGTCAGCATCACCTGTCGTGGCACCTTGTATCCCGCCAGCCGGCCCCGGCATTCGGCCCGTAGGGCGTCGCCGTCGATCCGGCACCCGGCGCGCAGCTGGACGACCGCCACGACCCGCTCGCCGTAGCGCTCGTCGGGCACTCCCACCACGACGACGTCCTCGACGCCCTCACAGCTCTTCACCGCGGCCTCCACCTCGTCGGGGAAGACCTTCTCCCCTCCCGTGTTGATACAGAGCGAACCACGCCCGAGGACGCTGATCGCACCGTCGGCGTCGACGGTCGCCATGTCACCGGGAAGGGCCCAGCGCCTGCCTCCGGTCTCCACGAAGGTGGCCGCCGTCTTGTCGACGTCGGCGAGATACCCGATCGGAATGTGGCCACGGCGCGCCAGGCGACCCACGACCCCCGCACCGGGGACGACGGGCCGCAACTCGCCGTCCAGGACGTCGGTGAGCTCGTCGACATGCAGCCGGAGCGAGCCGTAGGGGTCGCCCTCCGGAGCCTGCCCACCGAGCTGCCCCGTCTCCGAAGAGCCGAAGGCATCGACGACCATGCGGCCCGGGAGCAACTCGACCAGGCGACGCTTGGTGGCGGGAGACAGCACGGCCCCACCCGAGCCCACCGCCATCAGCGACGACACGTCGTAGCGGGCCGCGTGGGTATCGAGCTCGTCCAGGAGGGGTCGTGCCATGGCGTCACCCACCACGACGAGGATGTTCACCGCTTCTGTCCCGACCAGACGCCACGCCGCGGCGGGGTCGAAGCGGCCGCCGGGAAGCGTCACCAGCTTTCCGCCACCGAACAGGATGCTGAACGCCAGCCATTGGGCACTGGCATGGATGAATGGCGGGGCGGGGAGCGCCGTCATGCCCGGCCTCATCACCCGCGCCGCGAGTTCCTCCGGCGACGTGATGGCGTTGCCGAGCTGCAGCGCGTCTCCTCCGCCCATGGCGGCGAAGAAGATGTCCTCGTGGCGCCACAACACACCTTTGGGCATGCCCGTGGTCCCACCCGTGTAGACACAGTAGAGGTCGTCCGACGACCGCGACGCGAAGTCGCGGGAGTCCGCCGCTTCCTCGAGGGCTTGCTCGTAATCGTCTCCGAGGCCCGATCTGCCCGTCTCGTCGCGGACCTCGAGAAAGGTCCGGCTTTCGGGCAACGCTGCCTGGGCGTCGCCGACCGCTTGAGCGAAGCGGCTGTGGAAGACCAGTCCGACGAGGCCGGCGTCTCGGTACAGGTAACCGAGCTCCGAGGCAACGTACCGGTAGTTGACGTTCACAGGGACGGCGCGGATCTTGAAGCAGGCGAGCATGGCTTCGAGGTACTCGGTCCCGTTTGCCAGCTGCAGACCGAGGCGGTCCCCCGATCCGATACCGGCGGCGGCGAGGTGGTGGGCCAGCCGGTTGGCTCTGCGGTCGAGCGCGACATAGGTGAGTCGACGGTCGTCGGCCACCAGGGCGGGCTGATCGGGGACGACGTCAACCACGCTCTCGAAGAGGTCGGCCAGATTGAAGTCCATTGCCGTCCTCCCGAGCCCGCTCTCTGTTCACATCCCAGGACGTAGTATGGCTCTGGAACGCGCGATATGCCGGACGGCTCGGATGTCGTCGGAGGGGGCCCGTGGAGCACGCCGTGGAGGCACACGGAGAGGTTGCGGCTGTCGGGGGATCCCCTCCCGACTCGACGGGTCACGGGCCGCCCTCGCTGATCGAACGGGTGACCGGGACCTATCGCGCCGCCATGAAGTTCCTGGGACGACGAGCCCTCGCCCGAGCCACGCTGGCCGTGCCGCGCACGCTGAAATTCATGGTGACGACGGCACTGAGCGGCGAGGTGTCCGATGCGGTGCCGGCGCCCAGCCTGACCTGGGGGCTGGCGGGCGGAGTGGCCATGGACGAGGCCCTGCTGGCCATGGCCATGGCGCCCAGCCGGTTTCCCCGTCGGGCCGACTTCGCCCGGGTGAGCGCCGAGCTCGCCGATGCCAGGCGAATGTTCTCCCGTCGGGGCTGGATCGCCCGACCCCTCTCCTATCACCGCACCCCGCCGCCGTTGTCCGAGCCGGACGTCGAGATGACCCGTGGATGGGCACTGGGCCAACGCTACGAGCGGATCACCTACGACAGCGGGTTCTCGACGCGTGTCGGCGAACCGGGCGGCGAGCAGTGGATGGCGTACGCGCCGAACAGTCGGGCCACGGCCACCATCGTCCGCCACCGTGGCGATCCCCGCCCATGGATCGTCTGCGTGCACGGATTCTGTATGGGCTACCCCTTCATGGACTTCATGGGTCTCCACACCACCAAGCTGCACCGTGAGCTCGGGCTCAACGTGGCCATGCCCGTGCTGCCGTTGCACGGGCCGCGCAAGGTGACGCTGGTGAGCGGTGAGCCGTTCCTCGGCTTCGACATGATGAACACGGTCCACGGATTGGCGCAGGCCGTGTGGGACATCCGGCGCCTCGTGTCATGGATCAGGGCCCAGGGAGCGACGTCGATCGGGCTCTACGGAGTCTCGCTGGGGGCCTACGTCGTCTCTCTGCTGGCCGGAATCGACGAGGGGTTCGACGCCGTGGTGGCCGGGATCCCGGTGGTGGACTTCCCGGCGCTCTTCCACGAGCACAGCCCGGTCCATATGCGGGCTAGGTCGATCGAGCACCGGATCATGGGGGGCGTGGCCGAAGACGTCTACCGCGTCATATCGCCGATGAGCATCGAGTCGAAGGTACCGCACGACGACCGCTACATCTTCGCCGGCTACGGCGACCGCCTGGCGTTCCCGGAACAGGCCCGCATGCTGTGGGAACACTGGGACGAGCCGCGTATCAGCTGGTACCCGGGAAACCACGTGGGCTATCTGTGGTCGCGCCAGGTGGAGACGTTCCTCGGTGAGTCGTTGGTGGCGTCCGGCCTCAGCTACACCCGCGCCACCGCAGGGGGCTGATCGTTGGAGCCGATGCTCGGGCTCGACGCCAAGTTCCTCTACTCGGAAACCCGCATGACGCACATGCACACCTTGAAGGTGGCGGTGTTCGACATGTCGCGCCTCCCCGACGGGTACTCGTACGACGAGATCGTCGAGCTGTTCGGCCACCGGCTGGACCGGTTGCCCCCGTTCCGTCGACGGGTCGTACCGGTCCCGTGGGGACTCGGACACCCGGTCTGGATCGAGGACCCCTCATTCGACATCAAGAGGCACATCACCCGCTGCCGCGCCGGCGAACCGGGAGGAGCTCGGGAGCTCGCCGCCGTGGTGGGCGACGTGGCCAGCCGGCGCTTGCCCCGGGATCGACCGTTGTGGGAGATCGTCGTGGTCGATGGACTGGCCGACGGTCGGCTCGCCGTCGTGGCCAAGGTGCACCACGCCGTGGCCGACGGTGCCGCCACGGTCGCTCTGCTGCTGAGCGCGTTCGGCGCCCGGGGACCTGACTCACTCGTCGAGGTGTGGCGTCCCGAGGCGATCCCCACGAAGCCCCAGCTCCTGAAGCTGGCCGCCCGTGCGCACGTGACGCGCCTACGGCAGCTGCCCCGACTGGCCACGAGATCTCTCCGGGGCCTGCGCGAGTCCGAAGTCCGGAGGCGTGCCTCACCGGTCAGGCCGCCACTGCCGTTCGATACGCCGAAGACGCCGTTCAACGTGTCGCTCACAGGGCAGCGCACCTACGCCATGACGACCCTGGCACTGGAGGACTTGAAGGCCGTTCGCCGGGCGCAGGGGGCCACGCTCAACGACGTCTTTCTGACCGTGTGCGGCGGTGCCGTGCGGACGTACCTGATCGAAACAGGAGCACTGCCCACCCGCCCGCTCGTGGCCAGTGTTCCTGTCTCGACCGACCCGAGTACCGCTCGCCTCGGTGGTAACCGTGTGGACAACTGGTACGTGTCGATCGGAACCGACATCGCCGACCCCCTCGAACGTCTGCAGACCGTCAGGGAGGTGGCGGCCGCGGCCAAGGGCGTCCGCTCCGTGCTCGGCAACGACCTTCTGGAGAGACGGGCCGACATCGTTCCGCCACAGCTGTACACCCTGGTCGTGCGGACCTGGGCTCGCACCCGTCTGGCGAACCACACGCGGCCACCGGTCAACCTGGTGCTCTCGAATGTTCCCGGACCACGCGAGCGGCTTCATATCGGACAGGCCGTGCTCGAGGCGATCTATTCGGTCGGTCCCATTCTCGAGGGAATCGGCCTCAATATCACGGCCTGGAGCTACGCCGACGACCTCAATGTGTCGGTGCTCGGCTGCCCGACGAGTGTCCCGGATCCGTGGTTGATCACCGACGCGCTCCAGCGGTCCATGTCGGACATCAAAGAGGCCTCGGACCGCTCGGCCCGCACTGGGTGACGAGGAACCCTCGGGCCTCGGTGCCTGGGCACCGAGGTGTCAGCGGTGCGCCTTGGCCTGTCGCTTGTCCTCGTACATCAGTCTGTCCGCCTCGATGAAGATCGCTTCATCGTTCTTCGTCTCGCCGTCGATCTGGACGAGGCCGATACTTATCGAGAGACGGACGGCTTTGTCCTCCACCTCGAAATTGCACCGGCTGATCACGCCTCTGAGATCAGTGGCGATGACGGCTCCCTGGTCGGCGTCGGCATAGGGAAGGAGAACGGCGAATTCGTCACCTCCCACGCGCGCCACCTGGTCGGTGTCACGCAGTCGCCGCATGAGCGCCGTGGCGATCGCCTTCAGCGCCTGGTCCCCGACCCGGTGTCCGTAGGAGTCATTGATCTGTTTGAACCTGTCGATGTCGATCATCAGCAGGGTCGAGAATTCTCCGTAGCGGTGGGCGCGCCCGACCTGCTCGCTCACCGCACGCTCGAACTGCCGTCGGTTGAGCAGACCGGTCAGGGGGTCATGTTCGGCCAGGAATCGAAGCTGCTCCTGGTAACGCAGATGAGCGCCGATGTCGCGTGCGATCACGGAGGTCCCGACCGCTCTGCCTTGGCGATCACAGATCGGCGACACCGTGAGAGACACGTCGACCTGCGTCCCGTCCTTGCGGACCCTGACGGTCTCGTGGTTGTCGACCTGCTCACCGGAGCGCACCCGATGAGTGGGTTCGCGCCTCTCATCGTGGTGACCCGGCGCCACGAGCATGGAAATGGGCTTCCCCATGGCCTCGGCCGCCGTGTAGCCGTAGAGGCGCTCCGCCCCGACGTTCCAGCTCGTGATCACGTCGTCGAGGTCCGTGCTGATGATCGCGTCCTGGGAGGATTCGACGACGGCTCTGAAGAGTGCGGCATCCTGTTCGGCACGCTTGCGTTCGGTGATGTCACGGATGGCGCTCGACACGAACGTGCCGTCCTCGGTCTGCAGCGGGCTGAGCGAGATGTCGACAGGGAACTCGCTGCCGTCCTTGCGACGGCCGTAGAGCTCGAATCCCAGCCCCATGGGACGGACGTGCGGTTCGGCGACGTAGTCCGAGCGGTGGGCGGCATGGCTCTGGCGGAAGCGCTCGGGCATCAAGACCTCGACGGGCTGACCCAAGAGCTCCTCACGCCGGTAGCCGTAGAACTTTTCCGTCTGCGCGTTGACCAGGACTATCGTGCCCGCGGCGTCGACCAGAACCATGGCGTCCGGCGCCGACTCGAGCAGTTCACGAAAGCAGTCCTTCATCCCCACGCCCGTTCCCCGTGGCTGACATGGCCCACCGCGCTGACTCGGCGCAGCGTAATCCACGGCCTCTCCGTAGCCGGTGACCGTCGTCTTCAGTCCATGGCCGGTGATGTCTCGACGCCGCCTTCCGTCGTCATCAGGTCGGTCTCCCACAGGGCCTCCACCAGGGCCAGACGGTTGAGCTGGTTGGTGCCCTCGTAGATCTTTCTCCGTCCTTCGCGCACGCCGCGCGCACGCCGAAGCACTGAGACTAAGGAGGCCGGTCACTAAATCGCCTCTTACCAGGTCTTTTATGGGTGGGGCTAGCTGGAATCGAACCAGCGACCTCAGCATTATCAGTGCTGCGCTCTAACCGGCTGAGCTATAGCCCCGTACTTGGTCAGACCCACTTTCCTGGTCCGACCCTCTCCACCTTACCCTACGTTTGCCCTAATAAGGGTACGATGTGGAGCATGGCGGCGAGGGCTTCACGATACAGGGGACCAGGCACTATGCGGGAACGATCCCCTGGTCACTGGGAGCTCCGGGCCTTCACCGGAAGCGATCCGGTCACCGGCAGACCCCGCCAGGCGACCCGGACCTTTCACGGCACAGAGAAGGAGGCCGGTAAGGCGCTCTCGCAGCTCGTGTCCGAAGTGGAGAACGGGAAGTTCGACCGGACGTCCGCAACCGTAGGGCAGCTCCTCGACAAGTGGCTCGAGGCGGCGGAGTCGAGCCAGAGACCTCGCACCCTGTATGAGAATAAGCGGAAGATTGAGGGACGAATCCGACCAGTCCTCGGTTCGGTACGTCTGGACAAGCTCGGAGCGGAGACACTCGACGCCGCCTACCGCGGATGGCTCGCCGAGGGCCTATCGCCGACCACGATCCGCATGTATCACGCGATTCTCTCCGCGGCATGCCGCCAGGCGGTCAAGTGGGGATGGATCGACAGCGCGCCGACTACTCGGGCCACGCCACCGAAGGTGGAGCGCAAGGAGATGTTCGTGCCGACGCCGGATCAACTCTCAGCTCTTGTTACGGCGGCTGAGCGTGACGACCCTGTATTGGCGACTGCTGTCGCCCTCGCAGCTCTGACAGGCGCACGCCGCGGCGAGCTCGTTGCGCTGCGGTGGAGCGATGTCGACCTCGACGTCGGCAGGGTCCGGATCGCCCGATCGCTGACCGTCGCCGGGGGCGAGCACCACACCGGACCGACTAAGACCCACGCGTCACGGGAGATCGCTCTCGACCCACTCGGGGTCGAAGTGCTCCGGCGGCGGTGGGCCTACGCAAGCGATCTGTCGTCACGAGCGGGATCACCCTTGGTGGACGACCCATACGTGCTCAGCTACAACGCGAACGGAGCGGTCCCCGCGAATCCGGACACGTTTACGCACCGCTTTGGCAGGCTCTGCGAGAGGATGGAGGCGCCCGTGCTGGCAAAGCTCCAGAAAGTTCGCCCGAAGGCGGATCGCAAGAACCTCGCACCGGCGGATCGGTGGCCGTTCCGGTTCCACGATCTTCGGCACTTCTCGGTAACGACGCTCATTGCGGCCGGCGTCGATATCCGGACCGTGGCCGAACGACACGGGCACGCGCGAGCCACCATGACCCTGGACCGGTACGCGCACGCACTGCCGGAGCGTGACCGGGAAGCTGCCGGGGTCCTTGGGGCAGCACTCAACCTGTGATGCTCCGGCAGTCCTCACAAAATACGGTCGTGAACTCGTCAAGAGGGCTGATCTGAGAGACACTCAAGATATGACTTCGATGCCAACGCGGTCCTTTCTGTGTCCCAGTTGCCACAAGCCCACGACCGGCACAGTCCGCGGCACCGCCATTTGGAGTGGCTATGACCCCGACACCGGCGAATCGATCAATCCCGCTACGGAATATCTCTTTGTCCAGTGCGACCGCTGTGAGCTGCCAGTACTGCAAGCTCGTGAGGACTATGGACTCGGCTTCGATGATGACGATCCAGCAATTGTGTTCCCGTCACCTCGTCGATTGAGTAGGGACATTCCTCGGCCTCTCAGGGCTGAATGGGAAGAGGCGAGAACATGCTTTGAGTCCAAGGCCTATACGGCTGCGGTCGTGATGGTGCGGCGAACCTTGGAAGGTACTTGCAAAGAAAACGGAATCACCCAGAGGACGCTCTATAAGGGTTTAGCGGAGCTGAAGGATCGTGGGTTGGTCGATGGCACACTTTCAGAGTGGGCGGACGCACTTCGCGTACTCGGAAACCAAGGTGCCCATTACACTGGCGAGGCCGTCACTCGCGAGGACGCGTTGGACGCGTTGGACTTTGCCGAGGCACTCCTGGACCACATCTACGTCTTTCGCAAACGTTTCGAAGCTTTCATGAGACGTCGAAAAGAAGGTGCGTCTTAGCTTCGAAACGACGATCATTCGCCGGTCGTCGGATGTCGCGAACTTCCAGATGACCCGCCAGGCTTCGGACGGCACCGTTAACGACATGAGACCGCCGAGAACGTGGTGGGATACTCAGTTTTCCTCGACTATTGGTTTTGACCGGGGGGTCTCGGTCAGTTTCCTATCCCGCCATCGGCGGGAGGGACTTGGAAAGGTAGCCAGCACAGGCTTTGACCTCATCCGGACTGAGAGGCCCGGGTGCGCCGATCATCTCGATCAGCTTCTTGGCCCAGGTCACCCATACCCCGCTCTGGAAGAATGGCTTGGGAAAGAACTTCCACTCGGCCTCGATGAAACACAAAGCGGCGTGTATGGGCACCTCGGCGACCGTGGGGAGCTCTAAGCCGGTCAAAGCCTTGTGTACGGCGTCGACCTGCCAACCCAGTCCGTCGACAGCCTTCGTTCGGTCCCGCCCACCGACATTGAGGCGCAGGTCAGCCTTGAACCACCGGCCGACGTCGCGCTGTTCGACCCGCCCCTTGTAGTGCTTGGCGTCGATGACCCAGATGCCGGAAGCAGCCACGGCCAAGTGATCGATGTTCCCCCGAGTTCCCGGGACCTTGCGGTCGTGGAGGAGCACGGCGCGCTCCCGCAAGTCGTTCGTGAGCCGTCGGGCCAGGCGCCGCTCGCCCTCCGACCCCTTGGCCCAGGCCCGAGTCGACTGGGGGTCGTCACTAATCAACTTCACGAAGCCCGACAACCGCCCCCACTTCTGCTCGATGCGCTCTTCGCGGCGCTGGTGTCGGCGCTCATACTCCCTAAGGGCCGATCCTCCGGCCACGCCGGCGAGGGAGGGTGGCGATGCCAAGTCAGGAGCGGCGTCCTCGGCGGGCGGCGCATCGACTGGGACGGGCACCTCAGGGGCGGCCGCCGCAACAGGCTGGCAGTCCGTGCAGGTGGCGGTCCGTGCTGTCACATCCCACCAGGCTTTCGTGCCCGGGGAGAGGGCCCGGGCGCAGCCAGCACACGTACCGGGGTAACGGAGGCGGATCAGCCTGGCTGACACGGACTCAGACTGTCAGGAGCCAGGCTCCGGCGCTCGATGTTGAGCGGTGAACTGAAGAAGAGATCTTCCGCTTCGATCCCTCGTGCTGCCAGGCATTTTGGCTCGAGCGAACCATGGGGAAGGGGAACCCTCAGCTTGCTCAGGGTTCAATAGCCCCAGGGTTGGAACGACCAGCCTCTGGCCCTCGTATTACCTCGTCGCCGGGGTGTTCTCCGAATTCCGGAGCCTTCAGCCGGCGCGACGCCGTGTCGTCCAGGGTGCGGCCTGACCCTTTGGCCGCAGGTCCACGCCAGCCGCCTTTAGGCCGGCTCTGACCGCCCCCTGGCCCACCCCCAGGAGAAGGCTCATGTGGAGGATCGGCAGCCCCACACCCTCGTACAGCGCCGTCACCAGGCCTGGCGGAAGCGGCAGCGGGGCGAGGGACTCGAACGGCCCGGTGAGGCTCCACTCCCCGGGCACGATGACACCGTGGCGGGCCAGGACCTTCACGATCTTGGGGTCACTGTAGAGGTCGTCGAGGAGGGTGCGACCCTCGTCTGTGTGGCTGGCGAAGCCGCCTCGGCGCACGTGGACCCCGGCCTGGTGCAGCGCCACCCTGACCGTCCCGACGCTCACGCCCAACTCGTCCCCCCCCGACTTCATGGTCATGCCGCCTCCGTAGAGGTTGGAAGCCTGGTCCCTTAGGTCGTCGGGGTCCCACGGTCCGTGGGGGGTGAAGGTCCCCGGTCTCTTGGTGAGACCGGCCTCGTGTAGGCGTTTGCTCACGTACTCGGTGCTGACCCCGAAGAAGAGGGCCGTCTCAGTCACGTTGAGCTTCTTCTCCACGTAGAGGTCGACCAGGCGCTTGTCGGTGACCTTGGCCCGGTTCCCCGGGGACGACGGACGGTGTGAGGACGCATGGGGATGCCGGCGACCACGAGCTCACGCGCCACTCGGGCGGGGGAGATCCGGAACTTCTCGGCCACCTCGGCGACGGTCAGGGTCTGGTCGACGTAGAACTTCTCGAGGCGCCGGTGGTCGATGCTCGGATCGGGAGGAAGAAACCCGGCCTCGGCCAACCACCTCGCCACGGTGGCGTCCGAGACTCCGAAGTGCCGGGCCAGGCTGGCGACGGTAGCGCCGGGTGCGGCGAACGCCTTCTCGAGGCCCGCAGCGGATACCAATCAGGATGGAAATG
>PLXQ01000018.1 GCA_003151475.1 Acidimicrobiaceae bacterium
TCTCGTCACGACCGCCGGCACTGCGCGGCCTCTCGTCACGACCGCCGGCACCATCGCGCGCCGGCGCGGCGTCGCGACCCGGACCGCGGCCGGCGGAGGGTCGGGCGGGGCCGGAGCGGCCCGCGCCGCGCTCGCCGGTGCCGCGCCGTGGGCGTCGCTCGTCACCGTCGTCGCGTTGCCGGCGACTTCCGGGCACCAGCGTCACCGACACCCCCTCGACCTTGTCCCGGCCGGAGCCGACGACCTCGATCCGTTCCGGGCCCCCGCCGTTCGTCTCTTCGACCCGTGGTGCCTGCACCGACACCACGGTGATCCCCTCGAGCTCGAAATCAGCCTCGGCCCGCAGGACATCGCCCACCTTGGCCACCGACGGAACCAGCTCGCCGTCGAGCGAGCCCCGTGGGTGCTTGGCCCCAGGGGCGCGCCACGTCCACGATCCGTCATCACGACGGCTGGTCAGCTCAATATCGATTCGACGAGACATCCGAGCGTCCACGCTACCGCCGACAGTGGCAGTTTGAGAACAATACGAAGGACAGACCTTCTATCTGGCTGCTCCGGGCACGTCCGTAGGCCTGTGGAACTCCGACGAATATGGCTCCCTGCGCGCCACACCCGCCGGTGGCCTCTCTATTGTGGCAATTGCCCGCGCAAACAGGCCGAATTGGGCACGGCCGTCCATTTCGTCCCGACGACAGGAGCACCCACGGTGGAAGACGAGCCCCAGGAGCCTGCGAGCGGCGAGCCCGGGACCCCATCGCCTCCTCCCTCACTCGGTGGCCACGCACCGGCCAGCCCCGCCTCACCGACTCCGGCCACGCCACGCGTCGGCTCCCCACCACCTGCGGCCACGCCTCCGGGCACCACACCGCTCGAGCCGCCCCCGCCTCCGGTGATCCCTCCGGCCGGGTCCGGCTCGACGCCATTGCCCCCATCCGGTCCTGGCTGGAGGCCGCCCACGCCACCGCCGCCCGCCGGGGCGCCGGGCTCTCCCTGGCCGCCGCCGTCCATGCCCCGGACCCCTCCGCCCTACGGGGCGCCGCCCCTGGTCGGCGTGCCCGCCCCGGCCTGGCCACCACCGCCGGAACCGGCGCCCGGGCCGGCATCTGGCTCCGGCGCCCCCCGCTGGCTCGTCATCGCGTTGGTGGCCGCCCTCATCGGGGGAGCCGCCGGAGCCGGTATCGCCGAGGCCCTGGGTACCGGCACCACCGGCAACCCGACGGTCAAGGTGGGGTCGGCCGCCCCCGGTCCGGCCCTGGCCGGGAACGCCTCCATCCCGACAATTGTGAAGAGCATCCTCCCCGAGGTGGTCTCCATCGACGCCAAGGGCCCCGGTTCGCCCGGTACCGGAGGCCTCTTCGGCTCCGGTACCGGCGGCACCGTCGAGAATCAGGGGACGGGGATGATCATCTCGACCGACGGCGAGGTGATCACCAACAACCACGTGATCTCGGGCGCCACCGCCATCACCGTCACCCTCTACGGCCAGACGAAGTCGCTCACCACCAAATTGGTGGGCGCCGACCCGAGCAGCGACGTGGCGCTGCTCAAGATCGATTCCCCGCCGTCGAATCTCCAGCCCATCACCTTCGGCGACACCCGCCAGCTCCAGGTGGGCGACGCCGTCATCGCCGTCGGCAACGCCCTCGGACTCTCGGCCGACACCCCGACGGTCACCTCGGGCATTGTCTCGGCCACCGGTCGGACCGTCCAGGCGGGCGACGCCGGCGCCAGCACAGAGACCCTCACCAACCTCATCCAGACCGACGCGGCCATCAACTCGGGCAACTCCGGCGGGGCGCTCGTGGACTCCGACGGTCAGGTCATCGCCATGAACACCGCCGTGGCCGCCTCCTCGAACGGCAACGCCCCGGCGCAGAACATCGGCTTCGCCATTCCCGCCACCACCATCGAGGGACTCCTTCCCGAGCTCCGCCAGGGAGGCACCTCGAGTGGCTCCAAGGCCTTCATCGGCGTGGAGGTGGAGGACGAGACGGCCCAGCTCCAGCAGGCCTACGGCTTCGTCCCCTCTTCGGGCGCCGTCGTCATCTCCGTCCAGTCCGGTTCCCCGGCCGCCACCGCCGGCATCGCGGCGCGCGACGTCATCGTCGGATTCAACGGCAAGACGGTGGCGTCGGCCCAGAACCTCACCACCGACGTCCGGGCCCTCCCCGCCGGTACCAAGGCCTCGGTCACCTTGTGGCGGGGCAAGACCAAGAAGACCTTCTCCGTCACCCTGGCCCAAGCCCCGGCGGGCTGACCCAGCAGCACCGGCACGGGCACGGGCGTCGGCCGGGGACTACCGCCCGGTGGCGCCGTCGATCAGCTCGCGCACGATGTCGGCATGGCCGGCGTGGCGCGCCGTCTCCTCGGTCACGTGCACGAGCGCCCACCGAAGGGTCAGTCCCTGCCTGCCGCGCGCCAGTGGTTGCTCGGCATCACCGCAATCCCGGGCGATCTCGTCGGTCCGCTCCGCCGCCCGGCGGTAGCGGCGCAGCACGGCGTCGATGCTGTCGTCGGCGCCCACGGAGAAGGCGTCGCCGTCGAGCGGGACGTCGAGCCCGGCGAACCGCCTCTGCATCCAGTAGCTCTCGACCTCGCTCAGATGTTTCACCAGACCGAGCAGGCTGGTGCCCGACACCACCACGGCCCGGCCCGCCTGCTCCTCGCTCAGCCCGTCGAGTTTCCGTCCCACGCAGTCGCGCAGATACCCGAGGAAAGAGAGCAGCGTCTCGATCTCCCCATCGATGACGACCGGGGCATTGTGCGCGTCTTCGTGCTCGGGCACCTTTACGTCCCGGCGAGCAGGGAATCCTCGAACGGCCGCGTCACTTGAGCGCCCACCCGTATGTACCACTCCGTGCCCCACACGGCGGCGAAGGCCTCGGGGGGCATGGACAAAAAGAACGACGTCTCGGAGATCTGGCTCCCGTGGGCCTCCATGGCCCGGCGTTTCTGGCCGAGGAAGTCGCTCACGTCCACGGCGGTGGTGATCCGTTCCTCGGCCACCCCCAACGTGTCGACCGACGGTCGCTCGCCCTCGCCACCGAGCACAGCGGCGTTGTCGGGCGAGGCCATCAGCGCCAACAGGTAGTCGCGGTTGACCGTGGCCATGAAGACCCGGGGCACCTCGGCCAGGACACCGGCGCGCAGTCCCACCCGGTGGACCTGGATGTGGTCGGGATGGCCGTAGTTCCCGTTCTCGTCGTAGGCGGTGAGGACGTCGGCCCCTTCCTCGCGCAAGATGGCGGCCAGTCGCTCGGCCGCCTCCTCCACGTCGGCCTGCCAGAAGCAGTCGGGGTCGTTGTTGGTGTCCTCTCCTTCCATCCCCGAATCCCCGTAGCCCAGGTGCTCGTGGCGGGCCACACCGAGCGCGGCGCAGGCGGCGTCGAGCTCGGTGGCCCGCCGATCGGCCAGGGACTCGCCGGCCGAGAGATAGCCGTCGGGCACCTCACCGAGCTCGCCCCGGGTGGCCGTGATGAGCACGACCCGGTGCCCGGCCGCCGCCATCTGCGCCATCGTCCCGGCCGTGGCGATGGCCTCGTCGTCGGGATGAGCGTGGAAGAACACGGCAGTGACCATGGACGCGGAGACTAATGGGCCAGGATGGGGCAGGACGACGACGACGGGCGTCCCCCGACGAGGAGGAACAATGGCGACGACGGTCACGGTGGCGACGGCTGACGGCGAGATGGACCTCTACGACGCCGAGCCCCAGTCGGTGCCCCGGGGGGCGGTCATCGTCGTGCAGGAGGCGTTCGGCGTGAACGACCACATCGAGGACGTCACCCGCCGCTTCGCCGGCCAGGGCTACCGGGCTGTCGCCCCCCATCTCTTTCACCGCAGCGGCGACGAAGAACTGGCCTACGACAACTTCGAGAAAATCATGCCCCACATGCAGGCCCTGACCGAGGTCGGGCTCCTGGCCGACCTCGACGCCACTGTGGGCTACCTGTCGGCCGCCGGCTTCGCCGCTCCTCGGGTGGGCGTGGTCGGTTTCTGCATGGGGGGATCCGTCACCTTCTTGGCTGCTGTCCGCCGTGCCTTCGGAGCAGCCGTCACCTTCTACGGCGGGGGAGTGGCCGAGGGTCGTTTCGGCATGCCCCCACTCCTGGAGATGGCGCCCGCGCTCCAGACCCCGTGGCTCGGGCTCTTCGGCGACCAGGACCCGAGCATCCCCGTCGACCAGGTGGAGGCTCTCCGTCAAGCGGCAGCCACCGCACCGGTGCCGACCGAGATCGTCCGCTATGCCGACGCCGGCCACGGATTTCACTCCGACCCCCGTCCCGACGCCTACAACGAGCCGGCGGCCGAAGACGCGTGGGGCCGCACCCTCGACTGGTTCGAGCGCTACCTCGCCGCCGACTGAGGCGGCGTCCTCGACGCCGCGCTGGGTGGGGCGCGCCGGTGCCGGGTCAGACGCGCTGGGGGCCGCTCACGGCCACCGGGGCATGGGTCGACTGCACGACGCCGCCGGCGCGCTCGGCGGTGACGGCGAAGGCTCTGATCAATTTCCGATCGCCCACCGTCAGCGCCACCGCCGTCGGGTGGTTGCCGAGGAGCCCGAGAGACACCGTCTGGCCCTTCTCCTCGCCCCACAGCTGGTAGGTCTCGTCGGCCGACAGCCCCGGCAGCCCGTGATTGATCACGTAGGCCGATCCCGACGGCAGTTCCACGAGGTCGGCCACCGTGGCCGTCGACGGCCCCGTGCTCCTCAACGTCACCAGATGCGCCTGCGGATTCTGCCGGGCCGCCGCCGCCTGCTGCACGGGATCGTTCACCTTGTTGTCGAGATGGCCGACCTGCACGGCCAGCAGAGCGATCACGGCGGCGGCGACGGCGGTGATGGCGCCGGCGGCCGACCACCGCATCCGTCGCTGTCGTTCGGAGATCCGCCGCGGCAGCGCCCCGGCCAGAGCGGCGTCGAGAACCACGGCGGTCGGTGGAGGCTCACCGGCAGGATCGAGCCGCGCCGCGATCTGGTCCCAGAGCTCGACCGAGGCGTCGCTGCCGGCGTTGGCCAGCATCGCCGCCACCTCCCGGTGCTGCGCCAGCTCCGCCGTGCAGCGCGGACCGTCGCTCAGGTGCGTTTCGATCTCCACCGCTTCGTCGGCGTCCACGGCGTCGAGGGCGTAGGCACCCAACAGCCCGGCGACCTCGTCGTGGCTCATCGGGTCGTGGCTCATTGGTCGGTCCATGCCGTCTCCACGCCGTGCTGGACCATGAAGGCGCGTAGCCGTCCTAGTCCACTTCTGATCCTGCTCTTCACCGTTCCCTCGGGCTCTCCCAGCAGAGACGCCACCTCCCGGTAGGTGTGACCGCCGAAGTACGCCATCTCGATCGCCGTCCGCTCGTCGGCGGGCAAGGTGCCCACCGCTTCTTTCACCCGGTCGGCCACGGCCAGGTCCCAGGCGTGATGCTCGATGTCATATCCGGCGGCCGCCGTCTGTACCGTCTTTTCCTCACGCACCCGCCGGGCCGATTCGGAGCGCAGGACATCGACGGCCCGGCTGTGGGCCTTGGTCATGAGGAATGTCCGCAGCGCACCGCGCCCGGGATCGAAGCGATCGGGATCACGCCACAGCTCGACGAAGACTTCCTGGGTGACCTCGTCGGCCAGGGTGGCCGAGCGCAGGACCCTGCGGGCCAGGGTGTGGACCGATCCGCCGTGGCGCCGGTAGGCCTCGGCCAACGCCGGCTCGTGACAGCGGGCGATGCCGACGACGATGCCAGCGTCGGCGGCTGTCTGGTAGTCGACCATCGCAACAGGGTCTTCGGTGCCGCTCGGGACTTTGGATGACGGGGTCTCAGCTCAGCGAGGCCCCGGCCACCCAATGGGGCCCGGCCGCCCACGGTAGTGGGGGAGGGGGGTGCCGGAGTCATCCAGGAACGTCGGCGGCGACGAAGAGCGATCGACCGCCTGCCCGGCCTCGACGGCCTCCATCTGGTGGAGAGTTCCGTGGCCGAGCTGGCCGCATAGACGCATAACCGACGAACAAAGAGAAGGGTGGTTCTCATGCTGGCCGAGATCTTCGGTATGGACGGCATCATCGTGCTGCTTGTGGTGGTGGCGGTGCTCTTCGGCGGAAGCCAGATCCCCAAGTTGGCCCATTCACTCGGGTCGGCCCGCAAGGAGTTCAAGAAGGGTCTGGACGAGGAAGGCCTCACCGACAAGGCGGAGCCCACCACCAAGATCTGAGCGCGTCAGAGAAAAGCAGTCTCATGAGATTTGGGTCACTCAGGGTGGCGCCTCGGTACGTCTGGGTCTAACGTCGGGCCCCTGGCCGCTGGGCCCGAGTGTCCGCAGTGCGGTCGAGAACTACTGACTTCCAAGATGTACCCGACCGGGCTCGCCGCGGACGGGACCTCTCATCCAGCCAAGACCTGCAGGATAGAGGGGCTCTGGTTCGGGAAGGACCCTGACGGGTCCTGGTCGGTTTCTCTCACTCCTCATAGCCGAGACTGATCCGGTCCGTGCCCTCCAAAAGGATCATTGCGGCGGCGACCCGCTTCAAGGATGCCTGGGAATCGGCCTTGGGCCACAACAAGTCCGGATTCTCCCTGAGCGACCTCGACATCGTCGAGATGCACGAAGCGGCTCTGGGTTTGATCGAAGCCACGGGAACGACCGATCTGCAGGCGGCGCTCGACGCCGTTCACGACTACGAGGCCTAGTCCGTCAGATATCCCTTTTGACCAGGGGCTATGTCCCATCTGGACTCGACACAACCCCGTGACAGCCTCGGACCGTGGACGAACCGACTGATCGGGAACCGCCGGCCAGAATTCAATTCCGACTGGCGGAAGCACTTGACCTCCTCGCCGCCCTGGAAGAGGCCCGAGATGCCCTCATCGCAACCGACCACCTGGCCGAGGTTGCGCAGCTGGAGCTTCAAATCCAGCTTCTCAGCCGTAGACACGGGTTCGACGAACCGGGAGGCGACGATGGCTGAAGATCAGCCACTCCGGGCGGCTCAGGCAGCTCGGGAGTTGGGAATTCCTACGAAAGAGCTCCTCCGGCTCGTACACGAGCGAAAGATCCGTTACGTCATGGTGGACGGGATTGCTCACATTCCGATTGATGCCGTGGAGGATTACCGTTCCAAGGCCTCGTGAGTCCCGTCGGGTCGTTCGTTAGCTATTCCGGCCCTCGGCCAGGGGTCGAGAGGCATTCGCCATGAAGCGTCCGCACGCAGTCGTACTTGTCGTCCTCTCCCCCAACCGCCGATAATGTATCTTATGTCAAGTTACCCAAGAGACACAGGGCGCTGTCCATCAGGTGGCTCGAGATGGGCCCTACCCCGGTCTGGCTGGCCCGCTGCGAGGCCGAGGGGTCAGCCCGACGGTGTTGTGGGGGCGGCGGCCATGGGCAGCGACGCAAAGGTCACGGTGCTCGTCGGTACCGGAATCTGCAGCGCCTTGCCCCAGTTGCTGAACGTCCCGACGTCGGTTTCCTTCACGCCGCGCGAGGTCTGCTCGGCCGAGAAGACGATTGGCACCGTCGGGCTCGACGTCGAAACGTACAGGGTCGACGAGCCCGTCGCCCCCTTGGCCGCCCCCGGGAGCCCGCCCTTCACCCCAATGACCGCCTGTCCGGCCTTGGTCGTCGACGCCGTAAGGACCAGGTGGCCGCCGGGCTTGATCTGGGTCAGCGTGCTGGCGATGGTCACGGCCTTGGTCACCGACGCGTACGGGGCGTCGGTGGTGGCGATGGAGATCCACTTACCGGCGTAGGTCGCGGCGTTGGCAGCGGAGAGCCCGATCTGGCCCTCGAGGCCCCCGGCGTTTCCCTCGATGAAGGCCTTTCCCCCGATCACCTCGGCCTGGATGGTGACGGCACCCACGCTGATGATCTCCCGGCCGTCGCTGCCCGAGGCATCACCGGTGATGGTCTCCGTCTTTCCCGACTGCTTCCCGAGCAGCTTGAAGTGGACCGATCCGGCCGTCTTGGCCGCGGCCAGAGAGGCGGTCAGGATCTGCTTCGGGCTCTGGCCGGCCAGGGCGTTGGTCGACCCTCCCCCGCCGCAGGCGGCAGCAACGAGGGCCAGTGGTCCGAGAACGAGGAGGGCGGTGCGCTTCATTCGGCCACGCTACCGGTCATACCTGAGCGTCAAATGGCGCGGGGCTCCATCGTCGGTGTCTTTTTTGTTTCGTCCGAGACCGGCTCGAAGTCGATGATGAGCTCGGCGCCGAGGGCCCGGGCGATCCGGTCGAGACTGATGACCGTGGGCGACACCTGGCCCTTTTCGAGCCGGGCGATGGACGGCTGAGAGGTCTTGGCCCGTCGGGCCAGCTCCGCCTGGCTCACCCCGCTGCGCAGCCGGGCGGCCCGTACGGCGCTTCCCACCATGATGGCCGTCCGGGCCCGCTCGTAGCGGGCGAAGGCGTCCTCTCCCCTGCTGGGTCCGGGTCGGGGCGGAACGACCGGTGACTCCCCCGGCCGGGTTCTCCGGGTCGTTTGCCCACCAGGGGGCGCGGGATTGGTCGAGCGAGCCATATCAAAGATGGAATATACCATTTATGGTCTGAGGATCTGAGGATCTGAGGATCTGAGGATCTGAGGATGCTCGGGTCGCCCTCCGGGGTAATCCGAGATATCCAGCCACCGAGAGGCATCTCGTCACTTATGACAATAGTGATGGGGTGGCCACGCTGCGTAAAATAATCCCTGATGCGCGCCTTGCCACGTGCGACGGGGTTGTCCAGGTTGGAGTCCCTTCACCGAGCAGGAGCAGGCGAGGGGCTGGCCTGAGGAATCCGGGTCCGTCCCGGGGGGAGATATGCGGAGACGCAGGCGGGGGACGGCACCGGACGGAGCCAGGGAAGACAACCTTGCCTGGGATCGGGCAGCGGTAAAGCCCCGAACGCTCGGTACCACTCTCCGCAGGCCGCTGTCCGTAACGGTCGTCGTCTGGACGATATTGGCGGGTCTTGCGGGGCTGGGACCGTCGGGTACCACCACGGCCTCGGCGCTCTCGTTGACCCCGAATTGGCTGGAACTGTCCCCGTCGACAAGCCCGCCAGGGCGGACTTCGGCGTCCATGGCCTATGACCCGGCGACCGGAGACACGGTGCTGTTCGGTGGGGCCGAGATCACGAGTGGCCCCGCCATCATGCTGTCCGACACCTGGACCTGGGATGGTTCGACCTGGACCGAGCAGTTTCCGTCCGCCAGCCCCCCTGCTCTGTACGGAGCCTCCCTCGCCTACGACGATGCCACGAACGACCTGGTCCTCTTTGGCGGTCTTTCCGACACCGGCGACATGTCCGAAACCTGGACTTGGAACGGAATCACATGGACACAGCAGGTGTCGACTACCACTCCGCCCGTCCCGGTGCCGACGGCGCGTCACTCCGCCGCCATGGCCTACGACCACGTGGCAGGCCAACTGGTTCTGTTCGGAGGCCTGGATGGCCGGACGATTCTGAACGATACCTGGACATGGAACGGGACCACCTGGACACAGCAGCACCCCGCCACGAAGCCGACGGCACGTTACGCCGCCTCCATGGCCTACGACCCAGCGATGGGAAACGCAGTGCTGTTCGGTGGCTATAGCGGCGGACAGACCGGCCTGTCAGACACGTGGACATGGAATGGAACAACCTGGTCACTGCAGAACCCGGCGATCATCCCCCCCGCTCGCTACGGAGCCTCGATGGCCTACGACCCCCTCCAAAGCGAAATCGTTCTTTTTGGCGGCTACGACAACGGTGCCAGCGACCTGTCGGATATGTGGACCTGGGATGGCACCAAGTGGGTACCGCGGTCGCCGACCACGAAACCCCCGGCTCGACGTTTTGCCGCCATGGACTACGACGCGGCGACGGCGAACCTGGTGCTTTTCGGGGGTGATCCGGGCGGTAGCGGCACTCCCGGTTCGCTGGACGACACCTGGATTTGGGGATCCGGTGGCGCGTTCACTGATTCGGTCGCCCTCCCGAGCGTCATCCTCGGCGCTACCGACACCGCCACGGCCGCGGTGACCGGAGACGCCGGAGCTGCGGTCCCGACGGGCACCGTCAGGTTCTATGCCTGCGGCCCGACACCCACTCCGACGTCGTGTGAATCTCAAGCCAACCCTTTGGGCGCTCCGGTCAGCTTGAGTCCGATATCGAGCGATACCGCCGCAGCCATGTCGTCGGCTTTGAACCCGACGTCTACCGGCTATTGGTGCGTTGCCGCTGACTATTCGGGCGACGCCAACTATGCCTTCGGTTCGGATACCACGACCGACGCGTGCTTCTTCGTAGAGCCACCGGTAGTCACCACACCTGCTGTGTCGACGGTCAGCCTCGGAAGTACCGACAACGACAATGCCACTGTGTTCGGAACGACGGCCGACGGTGCTCCGACGGGCACGGTCTCCTTCTACGATTGCGGTCCGACCGTCGTTCCGACCTCCTGTACATCACAGACCAGCCCGGTCGGCGCACCGATCAGCCTGACGCCGGGACCAGGCGACACATCCACGGCGACGTCGCCCGGCTTTACCCCCAACGCGCTCGGATATTGGTGCTTTGCCGGCGTGTATTCGGGTGACAGCAACTACGCGCCAGCATCCGACGCAACGACCGAAGAATGCATTCTCGTGACGGCCGTCTTTTCTTCTGTGTCCACCCTTTCCTCGATCAGTCTTGGGACCTCAGATACGGACGTGGCGACAGCGACCGGCAATGTCGGGTCAGCGACTCCTACGGGCACCGTCAGTTTCTACGAATGCGGGCCGAGTGCGACCCCTCTACCGTGTACATCAACGGTCAGCTCGATCGGCAGCCCGGTCACTCTGATACAGGGGCCAGCCAACACCGCCAAAGCGACGTCGCCCGCCTTTACCCCCAACGCAGTGGGCATCTGGTGCTTCGCTGCTGATTATTCTGGCGATGGCAACTACCCGCAAGGCTCTGACACCACCACCGACCAGTGTTTCAACGTGATTGACACTCTGCCGGCCTTTACGAGCGCCGGCTCGGCATCAGCCACTGCCAAACAGCCCTTCACGTTCACCATCACAACGACCGGGTCGCCGACCGTGACAATCGTGAATTCTGGCGCCCGGAAGAAGTGGTTGGTGTTCGCCGACAATCACAACGGAACGGCCACGATAGATTCCAAAGCCGCGCGCACGGGCAAGCATGTGTTCACCTTCACGGCCACCAACGGTGCCGGTTCGGTCAACCAGACCTTCGTCCTTACGGTCCGTAAGGCAGGGGGATAGCTCGTCCCCGGTCGACATGATTGAGGCGAACGAGAGGTGCCACCGATCCGAGAGGCGTGGGCGCTGGTGGACGGCAATCCCTGAGGGGCCGGACGGCCTACGATCTCTGGTCGTAGACTTGCTTGCGGCCGCCGAACGAGAACGTTCGTGGCCAAGGAGGCGACCATGTCGATCACTGCGGAGGACCGGACCAAGCAGCTGCCGATGCCCCCGACCTTTGCCACCTTCGAGGAGGAGCGGCGGCACCGCAAGGAACGCCTTGCTGCCGGCTTCCGGCTCTTCTCGAAGTTCGGTTTCGACGAAGGTGTGGCCGGCCACATCACCGCCCGTGACCCCGAGGACCCCGAGCTCTTCTGGGTGAACCCCTTCGCCGTCCACTTCGGCCATATCTCGGTCTCAGACCTCCTCTGCGTCAATGCCCAAGGCGAGGTGGTCGAAGGCAATCGCCCCGTGAACGTCGCCGCCTTCGCCATTCACTCCCAGGTCCACGCGGCCCGGCCCGACGTGACGGCGGCCGCCCACTCACACTCCGTCTACGGCAAGTCGTGGTCCGCTTTGGGCCGGACCCTCGATCCCATCACGCAAGACGTCTGCGCCTTCTACGAGGACCATGACCTGTTCGACGACTACACCGGGGTAGTGGTCAACACCGAGGAGGGAAAGCGCATCGGCGCCGCCCTCGGTACGAACAAGGCCGTCATCTTGCGCAACCACGGACTGCTCACCGTGGGCGAGACGGTGGATGAGGCCGTGTGGTGGTTCATCACCATGGAGCGTTCCTGCCAGGCCCAGCTCTTGGCCGAGGCGGCCGGGACGCCGGTGCTCATCGACAAGGAGGTGGCGGCGCTCACCCACAGCCAGGTGGGGAACCACTACAGCGGCTGGCTCAGCTTCCAACCCCTCTACAACCGCGTCGTGCGGGAGCAACCCGACCTTCTCGACTGATCCTTTGCAGGCGCTTGGCGTCCGCACCCATCCTGAGAGGACATCACCGTGGACCGGCCGCTTACCTTCGGCGCCTTCATCGCCCCCTTCCATCCCGTCGGGCAGAACCCGACGCTGGCCATCGAGCGCGACCTCGAGCTCGTCGTCCGCATGGACCAGTTGGGCTTCCACGAGGCCTGGATCGGCGAGCACCACTCGGCCGGCTACGAGATCATCGCCTCTCCCGAGGTGGCCATCGCCGTTCTCTCCCAGCGCACGAACAACATCCGCCTGGGGACCGGGGTGAGCTCACTGCCGTACCATCAGCCGCTCATCTTGGCCGACCGCATGGTGCTGCTCGACCACATCACCCGGGGCCGGATCATGTTCGGTGTCGGACCCGGGGCCTTGCCGTCCGACGCCTTCATGATGGGCATCGACCCCGCCGACCAGCGCGCCCGCATGGAGGAGTCCCTCGAAGCCATCCTGGCGCTGCTCGACGGCTCCGAGCTGGTGACCCGGAAGTCCGACTGGTTCACCTTGAAAGACGCCCGGCTGCAACTGCGGCCCTATACCCACCCCCGTTTCGAGGTGGCCGTGGCGGCTCAGGTGTCACCGGCCGGTCCGAGAGCGGCGGGCCGCTTCGGCCTGTCGCTTCTCTCCATCGGCGCTACCACCGCCGGGGGCTTCGACATCCTCGGCTCGCACTGGCTGACCATGGAGGAGCGGGCGGCCGAGTTCGGTACCACCGTGGATCGCGCCAAATGGCGGCTGGTGGGTCCCATGCACATCGCCGAGACCGAGGCCCAGGCGCGCAAGGACGTCGCCTTCGGGCTGGCCCAGTGGGTCGACTATTTCGAACGCGTGGCCGCTCTTCCCCTGGCGCCGGCCACCCTCGACCCCGACAAGCTGGTCGATGCCCTCATGGAGACGGGTTTCGCCGTCGTCGGTACCCCGGAGATGGCCGTGGCCCAGATCAAGCGCCTGGTCGAGCAGTCGGGCGGCTTCGGCACCTTCCTCCTCATGGCCCACGAATGGGCCGACCGGGAGGCGACGCTTCATTCCTACGAGCTCTTCGCCCGCGAAGTGATGCCCCACTTCCAGGGCACCCTGCCTTCGCTCGTCGGATCGCGCGACTGGGCGGCGGAGAACCGGCCCGAGTTCATCGGTGCCGTCGGTGGCGCCATCATGCAGGCCATCACAGACCACGCCGCGGAGCGCGAGGCCAAACAAAAGACGACCTGACGGTGGATTGCGGGCGCTGTCAGCTGCCGACGTCGCGCCGGGCGTCGAAAGTGGGAACGAGGGTCCGTGCCGCGCGGGCTTCGTCCACGCGGCGCACGGGAGTGGCGTGTGGCGCCTCGGCGGCGTACTGGGCTCCACCGGGCTCCACCGCCTCGGCGGCGATCTTCTCGAGGGCGGTGGCCAGAGCTTCGAGGGTCTGCAGGCTTTCCGTCTCGGTCGGCTCGAGCATCAGGGCCTCGTCCACGATCAGCGGGAAGTAGACGGTCGGCGAGTGAAACCCCTCTTCGAGCAGCCGCTTGGCCACATCAAGCGCTCTCACCCCGGTCGACTTCTTGAGCGAGGAGGCCGACAGCACACATTCGTGCATGCAGGGCCGGTCGTAGGGGACGTCGTAGGTCCCCGACAGCCGGGTCCGCAGCCAGTTGGCGTTCAGCACCGCCAGTTGCGCCACCTGCTTCAGCCCGTCGCCCCCGTGGACGAGCAGATAGGTGAGAGCCCGAGCCAGCACCAAAGCGTTTCCGTGCCACGAATGGACACGTCCGATCGACTCCGGCGTCGTGCTCCAGCCGTAGCGGTCCCCGGCTCCGTCGGCCAGACGCGTGGGCCGCGGCCCCGGCAAGTATGGCACCAGGCGTTGCGACACGGCCACCGGTCCGGCTCCCGGACCACCCCCGCCGTGCGGGGTGGCAAACGTCTTGTGCAAGTTCAGGTGCACGATGTCGAAACCCATGTCTCCGGGGCGTACCACGCCGACGATGGCGTTCAGATTGGCGCCGTCGTAATAGAGAAGGCCACCCACCTCGTGCACGGCGGCGGCGATGGCCACGATGTCCTCTTCGAACAACCCGAGTGTGTTGGGGTTGGTCAGCATGATCCCGGCCACGTCCTCGTCGAGCACGGCCCGCAGGGCGTCAAGATCGACACAGCCCCGGGCGTCGCTCGGGACGGTGACCACCTCATAGCCACCGAGGGTCACCGACGCCGGGTTGGTGCCGTGGGCCGAATCGGGGATCACGACTTTGTGTCGCGTCTGGCCGTGCGCATCGTGCCAGGCCCGCATCAGCAGCAGCCCTGTCAGCTCCCCTGCGGCACCTGCCGCCGGTTGCAAGGTGGCCGCCGCCATTCCCGTGATCTCGCACAGCTGTTGCTCGAGCTCGACCAGCAGCTGCAGCCATCCCTGGGTGCAAGACGCCGGCGCGCCGGGGTGCACGTCCGCCAGTCCCGGCAAGACGGCCACGGCGTCACAGATCTTGGGGTTGTACTTCATGGTGCACGACCCGAGCGGATAAGCGCCGAGGTCGACCGAGAACTGCCGGTGGCTCAGACGGGTGAAGTGGCCCACCAGGTCGCGCTCGGACACCTCGGCCAGCCCCGGCGGTGCGGGGCGGCGGTGCTCGGCGGGGACGAGGTCCTCGAGGGAGACCTCGGGAACTCCCGTCGTCCGTAGTTGCCACGAGCGGCGGCCGGGCTGCGAGAGCTCGAACAGCGTGGGCTCCGCGTCACGCCCCATGAGCGGCGCGCTCAACGCCCGTCCGCCGGCGGCCGGCTCCGGCATCACATCGGTGACCACATCGGTCATCAGCGCACCGCCTTGGCCATGGCGTCGACGAAGGCGTCGATCTCGGTTCGGGTCCGTCTCTCGGTCACGGCTACGAGCAACCCGTCGTCCGCACCCGAGCTGTAGCTCCCGTCGAGGGCGATCCCGGCCAGGAATCCTTCGTCCACCAGCCGCTCGATGACCACGGGGGCCGGCAACGGCAGGCGGACGGCGAATTCCCGCAGCACGGCGGCGTCGGCCAACGCTTCGATGCCGGGAATGCCCAGCAGCTTCTCCCGGCAGTAGCGCGTGCCGCGGGCGGAACGCAGCGCCACCTCGGCGATGCCCGTCGTCCCCAACCACCCCAGTTGGATGGCGGCCGTCACCGCCATCAGCGTCTGGTTGGTGCAGACGTTGGACGTCGCCTTGTGGCGCCTGATGTCCTGCTCACGGGCGCGCAGGGTGGTCACATAGGCCCGGCGTCCCTCGGCGTCCACCGTCTCGCCCACCAGCCGGCCCGGCAGCCGCCGGACCTGGGAGAGGCCACAGGCGAAGAGCCCCAGATAGGGCCCGCCGAAGCCGAGGGGCATGCCGAGCGCCTGGCCCTCCCCCACCACCACGTCGGCGCCCCAGTCGCTCGGCGGTCGCAGGACGCCGGCGGCGATGGGATCGAACGCCACCACCAACATGGCCCCCGTCCGGTCACAGACGGCGCGCGCCGCCGCCAGGTCCTCCAGACAGCCGAGGTAGTTGGGGTAGGCCACGAGCACCACGCCGGGGGCTTCCCCATCGGCGTCGGCGCCCTCCCACTGGGTGGTGCCGTTGGTCAGAGCGACATCGACCAGGCGGTGACCGGTCCCGGCGCTGAAGGTGGCGAGCACCTGGCGCCACGTCGGGTTGAGCCCGCGCGAGACCCACACCGTCTGTCGTCCCGTGGCCGCCACCGCCAGGTTCACGGCCTCGACGGTGGCGGCGGCCCCGTCGTAGAGCGAGGCGTTGGCCACCTCCATCCCCGTGAGCCGGGCCACCAGGGTCTGGAACTCGAAGACGGCCTGCAGCACGCCCTGGGCCACCTCGGGTTGATACGGCGTGTACGAGGTCACGAACTCCGAGCGCGAGGCGAGGGCCCGGGTCACCGGCGGCACCTCGTGGTCGTAGGCGCCGCCGCCGGCGAAGCAGACGAGATCGCGCCCGGCAGGACGGTTCGCTCGGGACAGGTCGTCGATGTAGGCGAAGGCGTCGGGCTCGGGCATTCCCTCAGGCAGGTCCAGACCGCCGGCCATGCGCAGTGCAGCGGGGACGACGGCAAAGAGGTCGTCGAGCGACGACAGCCCGAGGAACTCGAGCATGGCGGCCACCTCGGCCTCGGTGTGCGGGGCGTACCCGGACATCAGCGCCCTCCCGCGCCCTGGCCGGCACTGTGTCCGGCGCGTACGAACGGCATCTTGGTGACCCGGGCGGGAAGCTCGCGCCCGCGCACCTCGAGGATCACGCTGTCATCGTCGGCCACCGAGGCGGCCGTGTCGACGAGAGCCATGGCGATCCCGCGCTCGAGCACGGGAGAGAAGTTCCCACTGGTCACGGTGCCCACGCGCCTGGCGCCGAAGAGGACGCCGTCGTCGTGACGCGGCGGCTGGCGGCCATCGGTGATGAGGCCCCGCAGTCGTCGCCGCGGGCCGTCGGCCCGTTCGCGCTCGAGCGGAGCCCGGCCCCGGAAGTCCCCTTTGTCCCAGCCCACCACCCAGCCGAGGCCGGCCTGGAGCGGTGTGATACCGGGACCGAGGTCCTGGCCGTGCAGGGGCAACCCCGCTTCGAGCCGCAGCGTGTCGCGCGCCCCGAGCCCGGCGGGGACAACCCCCGTGTCGAGCACCGCCGTCCAGAACGCCGGCGCTACCGAAACGGGCACGGCGCACTCGACACCGTCCTCTCCGGTGTAGCCGGTGCCTGCGGCCGTGCACAGCTCGCCGTTCCAGGTGAACGTCGTCACGGCGAAGCGGGGCACGGCCGCTGCTTCGGGGGCCACCGAGGCCAGGCGCCGGCGGGCGTCTGGTCCCTGGACGGCGATCACGGCCCGCTGCGGTGTGGTGTCGCGGCCGCCGATGGCCTGGCGCACCCGCTCGGTGTTCGAGGCGTTGGGCATGACGTCGAAGACGCCGTCGGCGATCCACCACACGATGATGTCGTCGGTCACCGAGGCATCATCGGCGTCGAGGAGATGGGTGTACTGGGCCCGCCCGGGAGCGACCTTGCGCAGGTCGTTGCTGAACTCCCGCTGGAGCAGATCGAAGGCGTCGGTCCCCTCCAGCCGCACGGTCCCCAGGTGGCTCACGTCGAAGGCCACGGCGTCGTGGCGACACGCCCGGTGCTCGGCCAACGTCCCCGTCTCATAGGCGAGGGGCATCAGCCAGCCCCCGAACTCCACCAGCTTGGCCCCGAGGGCGCGGTGGCACTCCTCCAGGGGCGAGTGGCGCAGGGCGCCCTCGTCCGGGGTCGTCTCGGGGGCGGGCGCGCTGGCGGGGGACGGCGTGGACGTGGGGGGCGTCACTCCTCCCAGCCTATGCGGCGGGCGACGAGGGTCGAGAGAACCCGTACTTGCCCAGAAGGGCCAGATAGTCCCGCTGGTAGAGCAGCTTCACCTCGACCTCGGGGTGAAGCTCACGCAGCCGCCGGACCTTGGCGTTCTTCCGGGTCACCAGCTTCTGCGACAGGGTGGTCAGCTCGATGAAACAGCCGTGGTCGGGGAGGTAGAAGTCGGGGCGGAAGGCGGCGGCCGGCGTGTTGTCCTCGTTCCATTCGAGGACGAACTCCACGGGCTCGTACTCCCACCGCACGCCGTAGAAATCGAGCAGCTCGGCAAAATGAAGCTCTGACTCATGCGCGAACGGCATCGTCAGCAGGATCCCCTCCCCCGTCGCCACCCCACGGTCAACCGCCCGCCGCCTCCCCCGCAGCCGGCGTCATACCGACCATGGGAGCGACCTGCGCTTCGCGTTCGATACGCAAGATGTCTGCATTCAATTCCTCGACAACGCCCGACAGGGGGACGATGTTCAGAACCCCCTGTCCGCCCTTCAACAGATCGACGACTTCGCCGTCGCTGTGAGCCAGGACTGAGTTGGTACCCACGAGAACAAGATTGGTGGCGGCGAGATCGCCCCCGAGTCCTTGGCGCATGCATTCCACAGCGCGCCGCGCCCTCTGCAACGAGATGCCGGCGTCGAGCAGTTGCTTGATGACTTTGAGCTCGAGCACGTCGTGGTAGGAGTAGCGGCGCTGTGTTCCGCTGCCGCGCGCGTCGGCGATCGACGGGCGCAGAAGACCGGTGCGGGCCCAGTAGTCGAGTTGCCGGTATGTGATGCCGACGAGAGTGCAGACCTGAGGTCCGCGAAATCCGTCGCTGGTCTGATCCGCCGCGCTCGGTACACAACTCGATCCAGCAACAGTCACGGTGTCCGGGAATCGATCGACCATCTGGCTCCTCCTCCACCTCAGGTGCAGCTTCATCGTACTCGGCACCGGCTCACAACGCGGTAGTTACGGACCTGTCACCCGAGAAATTTCCGGGCGCCCGGACAGCTCGGGGGGACACCCCTGGAGGACCCCGCTCCGCGACGCCGAACGGCCGAAATTCGCAGTGTGGCCGGGGAGAAATGCTCCAATGGCCGACGCCGCGGCGGACCGACAAACAGCTTCGTGACCGGCCCGTGAATCGGTGCCCAGCGCTGGCCCTGACGTGCACCCTGACCTGCGGATCGTCTCCGAGTCAGGGCGCCTTTCAGCTAGCGCACTCCACCAACTCTCACCCTGAAGTAGAGGGTCACTAGTCGGGGAAGGGGACCCGGGAGAGGAGCGAGAGTGCCAGGATCGACACCATGAGCACCGAGAAGAGAAGTTCCGCCGCCAGCGACGCTCCCCGGGTCGCCCTGCACCGGCGGGTCATCGAGTTCGACGCCTATGACGAGGGGGACGCTGTGTCCATCACCGGTCGACTCCGTGACGAACGTCCGTGGGCGAGGGGGACAGACAAGGTCGAGCACGTCCACGACATGGATCTGTCGCTGACGATACGCAAGGACGACCTGACCATCACCGAAGCCACCGCCACCATGACCCTTTTTCCGCACACCGAATGTCCAAGCATCACCGACGCCTTCGGCGACCTCGTCGGACTGAGTGTGAGTCGCGGGTACACGCGCGCCGTGCAGGACCGGTTCGGCGGCGTACGCGGATGCACGCATCTCGAGCAACTGGCGCGCACCGTGGGTCCCGTGGTGATCCAGGCCGTCACCTCGGCCCGGGCCCGCGACCGCGACTGGCAGAACCTCGACGTGGCCCCGTCGGATCGCCCCACTCTCTTTCCGCGCAACACCTGTCATATCTGGGCCGACGGAGGAGTAGCCGAACAGAAGCTCGAAGCGGGATGGCGACCCGGTGAGCGGTCCGGTTATCCGGCGCCGCCTGTTCAAGTATTTCTCCGCCGGTCGACGTCCGGCTCGGGCTCGTCAGTCGACGCGCCGTAACTCCGCCCGGTAGCGCCGGCCGTTCTTGATGTACTCGCCGGCCGCCAGGCGAATGCCGTGGACGTGGGAGCGATCGGGCTTAATGACGACCGGGACACCGACAGCGAGCGCTCCGGGCGGGACCTGCACGCGATTGGGGACGACTCCCCCGGCCCCCACCGTGGCGCCGGTACCGACAACGGCGTGATGGAGGACGACCGAACCCGACCCCACCAAGCATCCGTCCTCCAAAATGCATCCCTCGAGATGGACCAGATGACCCACCACGCATCCGTCGCCGATGACGGTGGGGAAGCCGGGGCCGGCATGGATGACGGTGCCGTCCTGAATGGAGGTGCGCGCCCCCACCGTGATGCGGCCGTAGTCACCGCGCAGCACCGCCCCGGGCCACACGGTGGCATCGGGTCCGAGGGTGACGTCGCCGATGATCACGGCGTCGGGGTGCACGAAGGCCTCGGGGTCGATGCTCGGGACCTGGTCACCGAGTGTGTAGATGGGCACGACCGATGACGCTACCGCCATCACCGATCACCTCCACCACGGCCGAGGGGTCGGGATCCGGGCCCGGGGCCACGGCTGCGCAGTGTGGACGGTGGATGTGGCACCGTGGCGGGCGGTAAGCGATACTCCGTCGATGGACCTCGTAGTGGCCGTGACCGTCGCGCAGAAGCGCCATATGCAGGAGATCGGGCTCGCCATCGCCGCCGTCGGTGGACTGGCCGTCGTTCTGTCTGGCGTATTCGGACTGCGATCGATGAGCCGGGTAGCCGAGCGATCGACGATGGTCGTCGCCGGCGTCCTCATCGCCGCCGGATTCGTCGTCCAACTGTTGGCGTTGCACAGCGGCGGTAAGTACTGACTGGCGCCTAGGTCCCCCGAGAGACCACGTGATCGCCATGGCGGACCGATCGATGGGGGCGGTCGTCGATACCTGAACGCCTGAGACGCAGAACGTGGCCCATTATCTTCTCCGTGGGCTCCTTGTGCCTGAGCAACTCGCACTTCTTTGGCTTGGGCCGCCCCGGGGAGCGGCCGACAGTCCCGGTCGCGGCGGTGCCAGCACCTACGCGCAAGGGTCCATCGAAGAAGAAGAGCCGCAAGGGGGCGCGTACCAAGCAGAATGGCCGCCGCCGCTGAGGCCCGTCCGCTGATTTCTGTAGGTTGTCCGGATATTTGATGCAGGATCGAGGGGAAGCGCCATGGCTCGCGTACTGATCACAGGGTGTTCGAGCGGCTTCGGCCGGGCGAGCGCCACGGAGTTGAAGAAGAGGGGGTTCGAGGTGGTGGCCACGGCGCGCCGGCCGGAGACGCTCGAGAATCTCGATGTCAACGCCCGCCTCGCCCTTGACGTGACCGACGACGCCTCGGTGGCGGCCGCCGTGGCCGCAGCCGGCACCATCGACGTTCTCGTGAACAACGCCGGTGTGGGCGTGAACGGACCGGTGGAGCTCGTCCCCATGGCCGAGGTGCGCCGGCTGTTCGAGACCAACTTCTTCGGAGCGCTGCGGATGATGCAGGCCGTGCTACCCCAGATGCGCGCTCGCGGGGCCGGGACGATCGTGAACGTCTCGTCGGTGTCGGGCAAGGTGGCCGCCCCGCTGTCCGGGTTCTACGCCGGGTCGAAATTCGCCCTGGAGGCCGTCTCCGAAGCCATGTATTACGAGATGGGCCATTTCGGCATTCGCACGGTGATCATCGAGCCGGGTTACTTCCAGACCAACATCTCAGAGTCGGGAGTTGGCTATGGCGTCGAGGGTCCTCCCTACGACGAGCTGTCGGAGGCCACGACACAGATGATGGCCAGTCTGGGGCGAGGGGCGGCTCCGGGACCGGAGGTGGTGGCCCTGGCCATCGCCGATGCCATCGAGTCCCCCGATGCCCCCTTGCGCATCCCGGTGGGGACCGACGCCGAGATGGTCCTCGGGGCGCGGGCGTCGATGGACGACGCCACCTTCGAGGCGACGATGCGTCAGGTGCTCAATCTGGACTGGTGATCCCCGGCGCAGTCCCGTCATGGCGAACGGGCTCTGCAGGTCCAGAGGGTCGTCTCAGTGACGAGGGTGCGAGGTGGACCGGTCGGCGGTGATGGTGCGCCTCCGGCGCGAGGTGACTGTGGCCAACGACCCCAGTACGAGCGCCAGGATCCCGATCAGCACCAGAGGGCCGACGTTGAGGCCGGTGAAGGCGAGCTTAGGACTGCTCACCTTGACCACGGCGGGCGTGCTCTTGTGCGGTGCAGTCGAGGTCCCCGGCCCGGATGTCCCAGGACTGGTGGGCGACCCGCTCCCCGACCCGAGTCCTCCCGGAGGGCCCGATCCCCCGCTCAATGAACCGGCGGGGGCCTGGGCCACGACATAAAAGGCGCCGACACCGGCCCCGCCGGCGGGGACGGTGACCGGCTCTGACGCGGTATTGCCACTCGTTTCCACGGTGGCTGCCCCGCCGCAAGCCACCAGCTCGAAGCCAGAGGGAGGCGTGGCCGTCGTGGTGTAGCTACCGGACGGCACCTGTGTCGGAGCCAGAGGGTTGGCTTGGGACGCGACGGTTTGCGGTCCGGTGGCTGCCAGGGTTCCGCCCGTTTGCTCGGTCGTCGTCTGGGCCCCCGCCGCACTGCACAAGAAGATGTCACCGGCGATGCTCTGGTGGACGGGGCCACAACCGGGGACGGTGGCGCGTGCGCCGGAATAGTAGAAGCGCACTCCTCCCACGGGTAAGACAGAGACATCGGCCTGGAAGGCACAGTCAGAGGTAGCAGGCACGGCCACGGTCAGCATCCCCGAGGTGGCATTGGCCGAGCCCTCGAGCGTTCCGTGGGACCAGAGCCGGAGCGTCCAGGTGGACGTGCTCGGCGAGGGGATGGTGAAGGTGGTCTGGGTGGCGTTGATGGTCGGGGGCTTCGGAAGCGAGGCGAACGCCGGTGCGGAGAGCGCCAGCACGGCCACAGCCGCGCTTGCGCATCCAGCCAGCCTCAGCGCCGCGCGCCCGTTCCTGTGTTGTCCGGTTGTTGTCGTAATACGACCGACGGTAGCGAGAATTGCCCTCCAAGTGGGGGATATCTCTCTCGCCCCCTAGGCACGCGGGGCCCCGGATCGCCCCCGGGAGGGCCCGGCCCGAGGGGCGGTTCTCCCTATCCGAGCTCCTTCGGTTCGCTCGGCTTGGGGTCCTTCTGGCCGTTGCTCGTGACCTGTGCCGTGGCCTCGACGGCCGGCAGCTTGGCGGCGTCGATGGACTTCCGCAGGGCCTCGTAGATGGACAGACCTTGGCTGACCACGCCCGCCGCCACCTGGTTCACCCCTTCGGTGCCGTTCAGGATGGTGAGGTTCGATCCGGCGATCCCCTTGGCCGCCTCCGCCACCAGGGTGGGCAGGGCGTCGATGAGCTTGTTGGCGGCGATCAAGGCCTGGTTGCCGTCGGCCAGTGAAGCGGCCCGGACGTTGATGGCCTCGGCTTCGGCCGCCGCCACCGTGCGCTGGGCGTAGGCGTCACCGTCGGCTTCGTGCTTCTTGGCCGTGGCGTCGGCGGCGGCCCGGGTCTTTTCGGCGTCGGCCGAGGCCTCGGCGATCATGCGCTGGCGGTTGGCTTCGGCCTCGGTGTTGAACTTGACCGTGTCGCGGTTGGCTTCGGCCAGGGTCCGCAGGCGGAAAGCTTCGGCTTCTGTCTCGGCCTTCACCTTGTCCCTGTTTCCGTCGGCCAGGGTCCGCGTCTTGTAGGCCTCGGCGTCCGCTGGGCGGCGGACGTCTGACTCGAGGCGTTTGTCGGTGAGCTGGGCGGCGCGCTCGGCGAGATGGGTCTGCTGCTCGATGACCTGCTGGGAGGCCTCGGCTTCGGCCAGGGGACCGGCCTGAGCCGCCTTGGCCTTGGCCTGCTCGGTTTCGGCCGTGAAGCCGGACTGCTTGATGGCGGTGTCGCGGACGTACTCGGCCTTGAGCGCGGCGGCCTCCTGCTCGCGCTGGGTGGCCTCCTGGTCCGCCTTGGCGGCGGCGATACGGGCCTGGCTGGCCACGGCGGCGGCGTGGGGGGCGGCGATGTTGTTGATGTAGCCGGTGGAGTCCTCGATCTCTTGGATCTGGAGAGAGTCGACCACGATGCCCAGCTTCTCCATCTCGCCGTGGCTGCCGTCTTTCACCTCCGAGGCCAGACGGTCTCGCTCGCGGATGATCTCCTCGACGGTGAGGCTGCCGATGATGGAGCGGAGGTGGCCGGCGAAGATGCGGCCCACCAACTCCTCCATCTGATCTTGCTCGGCCAGGAAGCGACGCGCCGCGTTGGCGATGGAGACGGTGTCGTCACCGACCTTGAAGGCAGCGATGGCGCGGATGTGGAGGCGGATGCCCTGGGTCGTGATGCAGTCCTCGGCGATCTCGGACTCCTGGAGTGAGAGCGAGAGGAAGCGCGCCTTCTGCTTGATGGGAAGCACGAAACAGCCGTGACCGGTGACGATCCGGAATTGGGTGTCCTCAGCCTTGCGTCTCGATCCGGAGATGAGAAGTGCCTCGTTCGGTGCCGGAACATGCCAGAAGAACATCGAGGAATCCCCTCTTAGAGCCGTGGACCGGTCATGCCAGCGCCGTGACGGACACGGTCCGCCCGGTTAGGCACTCGACGACCACGACACGCGCATACTTGGCGATGGTTTCGTCCGAAAAGGCCGTATAGGCCTCGGTGCCGCCCCGGACAGGAAGGACGACCTCACCGGGACGGGTGGGGGCGATGGGAACGGTGACCTGGCCGACCGTGCCGATCAGGTCCTGGTTCAGTTCTTCCGCCACGCTCGTCCCTTCCGAATCCCTCGCTGCTTCCAAATGTACTGCGGTCCGGAGAATTAATGTCCCGAGCAGGGAAATGTCGGCCGTGATGTACCGAATCCTGCGCCGTGGGCGTCCCCCCGCCGGGGCGAGCTGACGGGCGCCGATCGAGTTGTCGACGCTCGAGGGGTCAGGCAGGATCGACGGTCAGGGTGAAGGCCTGGGTCACGATCTTCTTGGTGGTGCCCTTTGCGAATCTGGCCTCGATGGTGAGGGGGTAGGTACCGGCCTTCCTGGGCACGCCCGACAGGGTGGCCGTGCCGTCGCCGTTGTCCACGAAGCGGTGGTGCCGCGGCAGATCGCCCTTCTTGGTGATGGACAGGGCTCCGGTGGTCGTGATTGTGAAGGAGAAGCGTGTTCCAACGACGGCGGTGGCACCGTCAGCGCTCGTGATGGAGTCAGGAGCGGGTCCGACGGTAAAGCTCTGCCCGACCTGTGAAGCGGGGTCATAGATCCCGCCGCCGGCCTGGTTGGCATTGATGACACAGGTCCCGGCGCCGATGAAGGTCACCGTCGACCCGGCCAGCGAACAGATCGAGACAGCCGAAGCATCGATGCTCAGGCTGACGGGCAGACCCGATGAGGCGACGGCCGACGCCACGTACGGGGGCCCACCGACCGTGGCCGAGCTGGGAGCCGTCGAGCTGAAGGTGATGGTCTGCGCCGTGAGCACGGCGTCGACGGCACCGATATCGCACGGAGTGGGCCGGGCCACACCCCGTTGATCGGGGTTGGCACAGACCTCGGCGCTGGGGACAGAACCGATGGCCGGGCTTCCGGGCTCGAGAGCGATGGTCTCGGTGGGGCCGCCGTTGTTCTCGAGCCCTCTCGGGTCGAGACCGGCGGGAGAGTCGGGGAAATCGAGCAGGGCTTGGAGCTCGCAGGAGCCGTCGTCGACCAGATTCTCGCCGTGGTCGGAAATCGTCCCCGAGCAGTCTGTGCCGGAGACGGCGTTGGCCACGATGGTGGCCTGGAGGTTCAGCGTCCCGGCGATGTTCGTGATGTCCCCCCCGGTATTGCCGGACAGAGTGCTCGTGACCACCGTTGTGGTCGAGGAGCCGTCGTTCTCGAAACCCCCGCCGGCCGAGGCGGCGTTGCCGGCCAAAGTGCTCCCGCCGATGAGCATGGCGCCGCCGAAGGACTCGATCCCTCCGCCCCGGTTGGCGGCGCTGTTTCCCGACAGTGTGCTGCGGATCACCCAGAGGGTTCCGCCGCTAGCAATAGCGCCGCCATAGACGGTGGCGGTGTTGTCGGACAGGGTGCTGTTCTCGATCACCACGGTGCCCGGACTGGAGCCGTTCACGGCGCCGACGCTGAAGAGGGCGCCGCCCTGGTCGACGGCACTGTTGTCGGCGAGCACGCTGTCGGTCACCGTGGTGGTGGCGCCTGTCAGTGTGGCGATGGCGCCTCCCCCACCGTCGTTGGCCGCATTGTCCGTCATCGTGGTGTCGGTGACCGTCAAAGTGCCGGCGTTGGCGACTGCGCCTCCCGACGTCGTCGCCGTATTGCCCGACAGGGCGCTGGTGGTGATGGTGAGCGTGCCGTTGTTGAGCACGCCTCCGCCTTCATCGGCACTGCCATCCTCGATGGTGAGCCCCGATATCGAAGAGGTGACCCCCGATGCCACTACGAAGTCCTCGACGGCACCGCCACCGCTCACGGCCATGGCATCGGCTCCCGGACCGTCGATGGTCACGTTGGCAGTGATGTCGATGGGACTGAGCAGAGCGATCGTCGTACAGGGCGGGTCGAGAGCGAAGGCGATACCAACGGTGGAGACAGCGTTCGCCACCGCCTGGCGAAGCGAACCCGACCCGGAGTCGTTGCAGTTCGTCACCGTTTTCGTGGCCGTCTGGTACGCGCCGATGTCACAAGGAAGCGGGCGCTGGACGCCACGCTGGTCGGACGAGGAGCAGAGTTGCGGACTGTTGTCCGCCCCGATGGCCGCACTTCCGGGTTCCAAGGCGATGGTCTGGGTCGGTCCTCCGTTGTTCTGGAGGCCGGACGGGTCGAGTCCGGAGGACGTGTGGGAGAGGTCGGTGTTGCTCGAAAAGGAGCACGTTCCGTCATCGTCAAGATTGTCGCCGTGGCTGGTGACACCCCCGGCACAGTCATGGCCCGTGGAGCTTTGAGCCATGACGGTACCGAAGAGGATGACATTGGCCGGCGAACTGTCGTTGTAGATGCCCCCCCCACTGCCGGTGCTGCTAGGTCCGCTGGCGACGTTTCCGGAGAAAGTGCTGTCGACGACGCTCATGAAACCCGTACCGCCGTTGTAGATGCCGCCACCGAAGTCGGCGCTGTTGCCGGCGAAGGTGCTGGTGTCGATGGCCAGCTTTCCGTTGTTCGTGATTCCGGCGCCGGCACCGAGGGAGCTGTTGTTCGACAGATTGCTGTCGAACACACTTGTGGTGGCACCGTTCACTATGGCCCCGGAATTGTTGGTGGAAAGGGTACTGGCCGTGATCGTAAGGGTGCCGCTGTTGACAATGGCAGCGGCGTTATTGGCGTCTTCGATGGTGAGACCCGAGATGCCGACGGTGTCTCCGGTACCGATCTGAAAAATACCGGTGGCGTTGTGACCGCTCACCGCCAGGACGTTCGCACCCGGCCCCGTGATGGTGAGGTCGGTGGCAATAGTGATAGGTCCACTCGTCAGCGTGATGGTCGAGCAGGACAGCGAAGAGTCAAAGGCAATGATGAAGCCGGACTCAGCACTGGCCACCGCGGCGCGGAGCGACCCGGAACCGGAATCCGCGCAGCTGGTGACTATCTCCGTTCCCGCCGCCGATACGGGCGCGGGGAGAGCGACAACGGAGAGGGCGGTGAAGGTGAGGATGCAAGCGGCGGCGGGGAACCGAAGCCACGACCTTGGATTGCGCTTCCGGACGTCGGCGCAAGTGCTCATGGCCGTCCCCCCGGAATTCAGCAGTTTTCTCAATGGTAAGGGTTCACGGTGTTCCAGGACATCGTCGTAATTGAGGAGGATGGGCGCCGCCCGCCAACCCCCTCCCTCCACCCACCCAATGTGGGCCCAATCGGGCGTCGAACTCGATACCGATGGACGGCATAGCCTCGCGCCCGTGTCGGTACGTCGACGGGGATCATGGGCTTCCTTAGGGGCTGCTGGTGCTTACCGCGACCCCTGGTCGGTCTCCAGTGCACCAAACGCGTTGTCAGGAGTCTCAAGGATCGCTGCCCGTGTCAGCACGCCGACGTCGACGATCACGACGGAGCGGGCGGTCGCAGAGCCCGGTCCGTCAGGCTCGATCCGGATTCCGGTGGGACCGGTCACGACGGCCGCGCCCACTTTGGACTGCACGACCGGCGAACTGGTTTTGACCGTTCACCCGGACCGGGCGAGCTACAACTGGGGTGACACGATGATCGTCACGCTGCACCTGGCGCTCACGTCCGGCCCGGCTTGTCGAATACCCGCCGACGCGTGCACGCCTCAGGTGGTCGTCCATTTCTACGACCCCACCTTCGCCAACGGCACCGGCCTCCTCGGCCCCTTTACGGTGCCTTGTTCCTCGGACCCGCTTCTGGTCGCGTCCGGGTCGGGAGCCGCCGTCGGAGTGCCGGCACGGTTTGGCTCCAGCTCAGGGAACACCGACTGTCAGGACTCCCACGATGGCGTCGAACAGTGGGACGGACATCTCGGGTGGCAACTGGGCCCAGGCCACATTCTGAGCGCCGATCCGTTTTACGTCCGGGTCGTCACCCCCGCCCGGGCCTCGTCCACAACCACCACCACATCGACGACCCCGCCAGCCACCACCACGTCGACGTCAACCCCACCAACGACGACATCGACGACTTAGACGCTCCCGAGGCACCTCCTTTCCTGAGAGAACGTCGCGATCCAGGAGAGACGGATGGGCGCCCCGTCCATGGAGCGCCCATCCGCCACGGCACAGGGTGCACGCAAGGAGACGTCGTTTAGGCGCCTCCAAGGTTCCTGACCGCCTCGTCGATGTACCCGCCGCCGACTTTGCGAAACACCGCCGCCGGGCGGGCTCACGCTCTGCGACGCTCGGGTTGCGACCGACTGTCACCGCTCCGGGGAACTTACGAGTCGAGGGCCAGCCAGGCCAAGGATCTGACCGGCTAATTCGGAGTCGGGCTGGCGGGATTCGAACCGCGACCTCTTGACCCCCAGGTATCGGCCAGCGAACGTTGTGCAATGGACCCGATGACCAGGTGGTCTTTGAGCGAACGCGGTGAAAGTTATGCGCGAGTGGAATCACCGACGCGCCTGGGGCAACCCGATGAGAGCAATGCGGTTTTCTCGGGAGTCGGAGAGTCGAGCTACACGATGGCTTCGGGTGGCCACGGCGCCCGATGGGGACCCCCACGGCGAGTGCCACGGCTGCTGGGCCCAGAACCCGCCGCGAATGGCCTCGCCGACGTTACCGTCTTGCCCACGTGCTCTTCACAGGCCGACCCGCCGAGGCTGGCACGGTTAATGAGACGCCAGCGCAAAATGGAGGGGGATGTCCCGTCGTTCGATTGCGAGATGTGACTGAGTCAACGCAAGGGCCTGGTAGATGCTCCTGTTCTCATCAGCCGTCGTCAGTGCTCGTCGAATGGCAACCACTAAGGCACACCATCGGGACCTGACTCGGCGTACCATTTTCGTCCGACGGTGACACCTACGACGGAAGTGACGCCGCCCGGCTGCCGAGCCGCCAACCACCCCTCAACGTTCTCACGACGCTATGCCAGCCACCCGAGCTCGGGCATCGTCCTCGCCCTCCTCCCGACGGGAGGCGTTATGCTCGGCGGCGCATGATTGATGACGATCTACCGCTCGGAGTCCGTGCTCGGTATCGACTAGCGCGAATGTTTGAGAACCGGGTGGCGGCTCATCTGCCAGACCGCCATCTCCGGATTCCTGGCCCCGACGGCAAGATCTATTTGAATCTTCGGGAGTCAGGAATGACTGTCAACCGTGCCTTTCGAGTCTATGAATATTGGATGATGTCCTTTGTGCGCTCGTTGCTCGAACCCGGGATGACGGCGATTGACGTCGGAGCGAATCAGGGCGATTACACATTGCGGTTCGCCCACCTGGTAAAAGATGGCGGAAGGGTCCTTGCGTTCGAACCCGATCCCGAGAACTGCCACTGGTTACAAAAGAGCATTGAGGCCAACGACTACAGATGGGTTGAGGTCCACCAGATCGCTCTCTCAGAGCGAGAAGGATCCGCTACCTTCTATCCTGGCGGCAAGTCGGGGTGGGGATCGCTCAAACCTGGTAGCCGTAATGCAAAGAAGCGTCCGCCATTCGACGTCAGGACACGTCGGTTGGATGATGTGTTGTCTGATCTTGCGATCGGCAATGTCGATCTCATCAAGGTGGATGTCGAGGGGAGCGAACTGGGTGTTCTCAAGGGGTGCCAGAGCCTTCTCTCCGATAGCAAGAACGTCACTCTGGTCTTGGATGTCGACGCTGAAACCGAAGATGATGAGCGCCAGGAAATCTACGAATTCCTGAATTCCACCTGTGGCCTGCAGGTTTGGAAGCTAGGCAAGACGATCGAGTCATCGCGAAATCTGGAGGCCGCTGGCGCCGTCGTGGCTAGCAAGCGACCCAACATGTCACGCTGAACGCTGCCAACTTCAGTGGTCGGGCTGGCGGGATTTGAACCCGCGACCTCTTGACCCCCAGGTATCTCGCGGTTAGCGGTGTGCGTCGGAGCCTTCTGGCCTGGGTCGGGACGTGCGAAACCCGTGAAGTTAAGCGCGGGTCGAACTGCGTCCTTGCGGCGGGACCCCTGAGTGACGGACCGGCACGTCCAGCGCAGCCCGTTGTCCATAATGGTTCGGTGGAACCAGACAGGACCGAAAAGACTCTCTGGGAGGCATCACGGTGGTCCTTCTTTGCGACCGTTTGGCCTGCCGCCCTGTTCGTGGTGGGTGCCGCTGCGGTCGTGGCCGGGCTGACGGGTCTGTTGCGGTTGTGGGGGGAACCGCCGGGGTGGAACTACGCCATTCTCCTGGCCTGGGGTGTTGCGGCCATGGTCCTGGAGTATTGGCAGTTCAACTTCATGGCGACACGCGTCGTTTCAGACCACGACGGGTCCTTCACGTTCATAGCGCGCAGGCGAACCTCACGTGTCGAACCCGGCGACGTCACCGGTGTTGAAGGGTGGTCGTCCTTTTCAGACTTCCTTCAAATTCTCCCACTCCGGGTGCGCACGGTTCGTGGTTCGATCTGGTTGGTTCGACAGGTAGGTGACCTCGGCCAACTACTCCAGGCATTGAAGGACAGCAACGTCAGTATGAATTTCCGCCCTCAGAGTCTCGAGTGGACCGCCCGATAGGACGGCTTGAATTCTGGCAACGCGGTCGTGGGCGTTGAGTCATCTTCCGGTCGTGCCGATCCGTCTGACGGGAGTTGTCGGTCGTCGTGTCATGCCGAGTTAGGCGCACTTGTGCGCTGCTCCCCAGGGCGACGCGTCGAGTTTTCGACGTTTCCCCCGGATGGTCGGGCTGGCGGGATTTGAACCCGCGACCTCTTGACCCCCAGTCAAGCACGCTAACCAAGCTGCGCCACAGCCCGAATGTTGCAGTCCGGCAGTCTACCCACACCCACACGAGCGGTCCGGCGGCGACCCGATCAGGCGTGATGGATGAGCCAGCCGATCCCCTGGTAGGTCCGCCATCCGAGATAGATGACGGTGGCGCCGAGCAGGAACTTGAAGTGCCACGGCACCGGACGGCGCTCCTCCAGGGGCTCGCCGCACGACGGACAGCCCCCGTCGTCGCTGATTTCGTCGTCCTCGACCATCTGATGACATGACTCACACCAGGCCATGAGCGACGTCAGCCCCGCAGCCGCACCCGGATCTTGATGGGTGTCGGTCCGAGCCCGAACTCCTCGCGCAGTTTGCGCTCCACGTAACGGAGGTAGGTGGCATTCAGCCGACGGGTGGCGAAGAGGGTGAACGTCGGCGGATCGATGGCCCCCTGCACGGCGTAACGGATCCGCGATCCGGGCGGAGGATGGGCCACCTGGATCGACCGCATGGCCCGGTTCAGCTCGCCGGTGGGGATCCGCCGGTGGTAGGCCTCGACGGCTTTGCGCAGCGCGGGCAGGATCCGGTGCACACCCATGCCCGTCCGGGCACTCACCTTCACCACCGGTGACTCGCCCAGGAAGGCGAGCCGGTCGTCCACGTCGGCCAGGATCATGGGACGATCCTCGGTCGCCACCAACTCCCACTTGTTCATGATCACCACCACCGGACTGCCCGAGGCGCCGATCCGTTCGGCCAGACGCTGGTCCTGATGGGTGACGCCTTCGGTGGCGTCGATGACCAGAAGCACGACGTCGGCCAGGTCGAGAGCGGCCAGGGCCCGGACCATGGCGAAGTACTCGGTGCCGTCTTCGGTCCTCGACTTCCGTCGCATGCCGGCGGTGTCGACAAAGCGGATGGGACCGTCGGGGGTATCGAGCACGGTGTCGATGGCGTCACGGGTCGTTCCCGGCAGGTCGTGGACGATCGAGCGCTCCTCGCCGAGCAGCCGGTTGAAGAGCGTGGACTTCCCTACGTTCGGCCGTCCCACCAGCGCCACCCGGGGGCAGTCGATGCCGTCGTCGACCTCGCCCAGAAGCGGTTCGTCACCGTCGTCGTCGCTGGCGGAGCGACGTCGCGTGGCCGCGCCGTCATGAGCAGCCCCCGCAACGGCATCTCCCACCGCCAACTCCGAGCCGTCGACGGTCTTGAACCGCTCCACGATCTCGTCGAGCAGGTCGCCGGTTCCTCGTCCGTGGAGCGCACTCACCATCCAGGGGTCGCCGAAGCCGAGCGAGACGAACTCCCAGGCGTCGGTCTCGCGTCGTTCGTTGTCGACCTTGTTGGCGATCAGCATCACGTCGCCCACCCGCCGCCGCAGCAGCCGGGCGATGTCCTCGTCCTCGGTGGTGATCCCCACGGTCACGTCCACTACCTGGATCACGATGTCGGCACTGGCCACCGCCCGCTCGGCTTGCTCGGCCACCTTGGTATCGAGCTCGTCGCCGCCGCCCAACCAGCCACCGGTGTCCACCACCACGAAGGGGTGTCCATTCCACTCGGCGTCGAGCTCGAGCCGGTCCCGGGTCACCCCCGGTCGTTCTTCGACCACGGCCGCCCGTCGCCCCACGATCCGGTTCACGAGCGTCGACTTCCCCACGTTCGGTCGTCCGGCCACCACCACCACCGGCAACCGGGCCGTGGCGCCGGCGGCGGGCGCGCCGTGACGCCCGGTCCGCACGGTCCGCACGGGGGCATTGTCCTCGACCGGCGTGAGGGGCGTCATCGGCTTTGTCCCAGGGCCACGGGCACCGGCGCCGCTTGCGTCACGCCGGCCAGAGGGGCGTCGAGGGCGCGGCGCAGAGAGAGGCCGTCGGCGGCCACGATCTCGACCGGCCGGGGCAGCTCGTCCACCGTCATCCCGTCGAGGAACCGTCCCTCGGACAGACAGACGTCGGGTAAAAGGTAACGGTGCCCCACCGGCTCGTGGGCCAGGGCCCGGGACACGTCCACTCCCGTCAGCAGACCGGTCACGGCGATGTTCCCGCCGAAGAAGGCGTTGTGCACAGCCAACAACCGGATCGACGCCTGTGTCGAGCCCACCGCGGTGGCGCCGTACTCGGCCAGCAACGGCCCGAGCACCATGGCGCCGTACTCGCCCGTGATCACGGCCACCGGCGCCTCGGCGCTCTGTCGCGATCCGTCGTTCCCGGCACCGCGGCGCGGGGCCCGGTAACCGGCGGCAGGGGCGCCGTCGACCCAGGCGAAGAAACCCGGCTTCACACCGAAGGCGGCACTGTCGTCACCCCCGAAAGCGGCGGCGAAGGCCCGGGCCATCCCGATCCCGTTCTCGTGCTGGGGGAAACCGTCGTAGCGCGCAGTGTCGGGAAACGGCCGTCCGCCGATCAGGTAGTACTCGTCGGCCACGTAGAACAGCCGCCGACCGAGCACACCGAGAGCCAGTTCCTGCCACTGCTCCACCGTGTCGATCACGCCGGCCGCCTCGGCCATCGTGTGTGCCCTCATGGCCGTCTCCGTGGTGTAGTCGCTCACCCCTAAGGGCACGCAGGCCACGGTGGCCAGTTCCGGGTACTCGTCCAACACCCCGGCCAGTGTCGTCTCGAGCGCCTCGCCGTCGTTCACCCCGGGACAGACGACGATCTGTCCGTGCACCTCGATCCCGCCGTCGAGAAGTGCCCGCAGCCAGCGCAGGCTGGTGGCCCCCCGCGGGTTGCGCAGCATCTTCGACCGCAACACCGGATCGGTGCTGTGGATGGAGACGAACAACGGTGACAGCCCCTCGGAGAGCACCCTCTCCAGATCGAGCTCGGTGAACCGGGTCAAGGTGGTGAAGTTCCCGTAGAGAAACGACAGCCGGTAGTCGTCGTCCTTCAGGTAGAGGCTCCGGCGCATCCCTTTGGGCAGTTGGTAGATGAAGCAGAACTCGCAGTGGTTGTCGCACGTCCGCACCCGGTCGAACAGAGCCGACGACACCTCGAGCCCGAGGGCCTCCCCGGCGTCCTTGCCCACCGTCACCGACAGCTCTTGGTGGCCGCGCCGTATCTCGAGCTCAGGATCGGCCTCGTCGACCAGTAGGCGGTACTCGATCACGTCTTTGGGCACGCGACCGTCGATGGCCAGCAGCTCATCGCCGACCTGGAGGCCGGCCCGCTGCGCGGGTGACGCGGCCGCCACCGAGACCACCCGGGGCGCCGACATACCCCCAGGCTACCGGGCCTGGACCGACGTCCCGGCCGGTAACCTTCGGTTGTGGCTGTCCAACGCGTCCTCCTCGCCTCCCCGAGGGGCTTCTGTGCCGGGGTGGAGAAGGCCATCAAGGCCCTGGCGTGGATGGTCCGGGTCTTCGAGCCGCCCGTCTACTGCTACCACGAGATCGTCCACAACCGTCACGTTGTCGAGCAGTTCCGCGCCCAGGGGGTCATCTTCGTCGACGACGTGGACGAGGTACCGGCCGGGGCGCCGCTCATGCTCTCGGCCCACGGATCGGCCCCCGAGGTGGTGGCCGACGCCCGCCGCCACGACCGCATCGTCGTCGACGCCGTCTGCCCCCTCGTCACCAAGGTCCACCACGAACTCAAGGTCCGCGCCCGCAAGGGCTACACCGTCCTCTACGTCGGCCACGAGGGCCACGAGGAGGCGGTGGGCACCATGGCCGTCGCCCCTGCCTCGGTCCGCCTGGTCCAATCCGAGCAGGAGGTGGACGACGCCCGGGTCGATCCCTCCTCCCCCGTGGCGCTTCTGGCCCAGACCACCCTGAGCCATGACGAGTGGTCGGGCATCATGGCTCGGGCCAAAGAGCGCTTCCCCGACCTCTGGATGCCGGGCCGTTCCGATCTCTGCTTCGCCACCACCAACCGTCAGGCGGCGCTGAAGGCCATCGCCGGGCGCGCCGATGTCGTCGTCGTCATCGGCTCGTTCAACTCGTCGAACACCCGGGCCCTCGAGAAAGTGGCCCGGGCCATGGGCTGTCCGCGGGTGCTCCGCATCAACTCGGCCGACGAACTGCCCGACGACCTCACGGGCACGGTGGCCGTCACCGCCGGCGCGTCCGCCCCCGACGAACTGGTCGAGGCCGTCGTCAAGCGCCTGGCCCCCATCGACGGCATGGAGGAGATTCGCGTCACCGACGAGGACGAGTACTTCCCCCCTCCCCCCGAGATGCGCGACCTCCTTGTGGCCCTGGGCGGGGCCCTGGCCCTCGGTCTCGGCGCGCCGGCCCCGGGGTCAGGACCGGTACCCCGCGCCACTGACCCCACCGGTGACGCTGGCTCTGCCGATAACGCAGGCTCTGCCGATAACGCAGGCACTGTCGATGACACGGTGAGCGATCCGGCCGACGACCTCGGGACGCTCTCCCGGGACCGTCACGTCTCGGCCGCCGACGTCCTCGCCCGTCTGGCGGGGTGAGCACTGCCCCGGGACCCTCCCCGGTTACTCCCGCCGGCCCGTCGCCCGGTCTCCAGATCAGCAGCACCGCCGGCCGCTGGGTGGTGGCCGTCACCGTCCTCGGTTCGGCCATCGCCGCCATCGACTCCACCGTGGTGGGAATCGCCCTGCCCGCCATCGGACGCGACTTCTCCCTCTCGGTCTCGAGCCTGCAGTGGGTGGTGAGCGCCTATCTCCTGGCCCTCGCCGGCCTGCTTCTCGTCGGTGGCGCGCTCGGTGACCGCTTCGGCCGGCGCCGTATCTTCATCATCGGGGTGGTCTGCTTCGCCGTCACCTCCCTCGTCTGTGCCGTCGCCCCCAATGCCGCCGTCCTGATCGGCGGCCGCGCCCTGCAGGGGGTCGGCGCCGCGCTTCTCACACCGGGATCGCTGGCCATCTTGCGGGCCTCGTTCGCCCCCGACGACCAGGGCCGGGCCGTGGGGGCCTGGTCGGGCCTGGGCGGGGTGGCCACGGCCATTGGTCCGTTCCTCGGAGGATTTCTCATCAGCGCCGTCTCCTGGCGCTTCATCTTCGTCATCAACCTCCCCATCGCCGTCCTCGTCGTCGTCATGGCCGCCCGCCATGTGCCGGAGACGACAGACCCCGAGGCCTCGGGACGTGTCGACATCCCCGGTGCCGTCCTCGTATCGGGCGGTCTCGTCGGCCTCACCGCCGGCATCATCGAGGCGCCGAGCCACGGCTGGGGATCGGCCCCGGTGCTGGGGGCGCTCGTGGGGGGTGTCTGTTTCATCGCCGCCTTCCTGCTCCTCGAGGGTCGGACCCGCCATCCCCTTCTGCCGCTCTCCATTTTCCGCTCCGCACAGTTCAGCGCCACCAACGTCGTCACCTTTCTCGTCTACGCCGCGCTCGGCGGGGCGCTGTTCCTGCTCCCCATCGAACTGGAGCAGGTCTCGCTCTACTCCCCCCTCGAAGCCGGAACATCGTTTTTGCCCCTCACGGCGATGATGCTGGCCTTCTCGGCGCGTTCGGGGGCGCTCGCCACCCGCATCGGTCCCCGGCTGCAGATGACCGTCGGTCCCCTCCTCGTCGGCGCCGGCATGGTCCTGTTCCGCCTGGTGGGAGCGGAGGGCAACTACCTGACCGAAGTCCTGCCCGGCATTGTCGTCCTGGGCGCCGGACTGGCTCTCACGGTGGCGCCGCTCACCACCACGGCCATGAGCTCGGTGGGGCCCGACCACGCCGGCATCGCCTCGGCCGTCAACAACGACGTGGCCCGCGCCGGCAGCCTGGTGGCCGTGGCCGTCCTCCCCGTGGTGGCCGGGATCACCGGGGCCAGCTACCTGCACCCCCTGGTCTTCTCGGCCGGCTTCCGCACGGCGGTCACCGTGGCCGGGCTGGTGTCGGCCGTCGGCGGACTGCTCTCGGGCGCCCTGATCAGAAATCCCCCTCCCGCCCCCGCCTCGGAGCCGAGGGCGCCGGGCACGGCCGCCACCTACTGTGCCCTCGAGGCCCCACCCCTGGCGGCGGCGTCGTCCGGCACGACGCGGGCCTGAGGCGCGAGAATGGGCGTCATGAGCACCAAGATCTCCTCCACCATCACTTTTCGTTCCATGGACGAGTCGACGGCCGAGCAGTGGGCCGTTATCGGCGCCGAGACCTTCGAGCACCAGGGCCGGGTCGCCGACCAGGTCCTGGCCATGCTGGAAGGACTCGGGACCATCACCGACGGCTTCGCCGTCGACCAGTTGATGCATTCGCTCCAGACGGCCACCCGGGCCGAGGAGTCCGGTGCCGACCCCGAGATGGTGGTGGCCTCTCTGTGCCACGACATCGGGAAGTACGTGTCGGTGCCCAACCATCCGCGCATCGCGGCCGAGATCCTGCGGCCCTACGTACGCGACGAGGTGGTCCAGGTCATCTTGGCCCACCAGGATTTCCAGGGCCGGCACTACTATCACCACTTCGGTGGCGACCCCGACGCGCGCGACAAGTACAGCGCCGAGCCCTGGTTCTCCCTGGCGGCCACGTTCGCCGACGAGTTCGACCAGAACAGCTTCGACCCGGACTACCCGACGTTGCCGCTGTCGCACTTCGAGCCGCTCGTGCGCGAGGTCTTCGCCAAGCCCCGCAACATCATCTGATGGACGTCGCGGTCCTGGCGCCCTTGACGCGCGCCCATGCACGGGAAAAGAGACGCCACGACGATGTCCGGAATCTCGTCATGGAGCTGGCCCGCAGTGACTTCCGGCGCCGCCACCCCGACGCCACCTTCGGCCCCATCGTCGTCCTCATCGCCTCGTATCTGGAAGCGGACAACATCGGGGCGGTCCTGAAGGGTGTTCCCCCCGAAGTGGACGGCCACGCGGTGACCACCTTGGTGGTGGTGGACGGTGGTGACGACGGCACCGAGGACATCGTGGCCGAGCACGGGGCCTACTGCTGTGTGCTTCCGGTCAACATGGGCCAGGGTGTGGCGCTGAAGCTGGGCTACGAGCTGGCCGACGCCTACGGGGCCGAGTACGTGGTCACCCTGGACGCCGACGGCCAGAACGACCCAGCCGAGATAGCCGATCTGCTGGCCCCGGTGCTGGCTGATGAGGCGGACTTCGTCATCGCCAGCCGCCGGCTCGGCAGTGACCACACCGAAGACGGAGTACGGCGGGCCGGCGTGGTCTTCTTCTCCTTCGTCATCAACGCCTTGGCCGGCCAGCACCTGACTGACACCTCGAACGGCTTCCGGGCCCTCAAGATCGACGTCCTGCGCGACGTCACCCTCGAGCAGGACCAGTACCAGACGTCGGAGCTCATCATCAGCGCCGCGGCGCGCGGATGGCGGCTGGGTGAACGCCCCACACTGTGGCACCCCCGGGCATCGGGCGAGTCGAAGAAGGGTTCCAACATCTTCTTTGCTCTGCAGTACGCCCGCGTCGTTCTGCGGACCTGGTTGCGCGAGCGGCGCTGACCCCGCCGTCCCCGGTGGACGTTGGCCGGCGAAGACAGGCAGTACGGCGCGCCCCGGCGCCGCCCGCAGTGAGGCGCGCCCTGGCGCGGCCAGCGGCGCCACTGGCCGCCGTCTTCGCCGCCATCTCGGCCGCCATCTTCGGGCTCCCGGCTGCCTTCGGCGCCACCTGGCTGGTGGGCGACAACCTCATCCAGAATTTCCCTCTCCGGCTGCTCGTGGGGACCGATCTGCGCCACGGACATCTGCCGTTGTGGGACCCCTATCTGTGGAGCGGCTCTCCCCTGCTGGCCGGCTTCAACGCCGGGGCCGCCTATCCCACCACCGTCCTCTTCGCCTTCTTACCCGGGGCTCTCGCCTGGGTGCTCAACGAGATGGCGGTGGAGGTGGTGGCCGCGCTCGGGGTGGTGGCGCTGCTGCGGGTGCTCGGGCGTTCCTGGCTGGCGTCGGGGCTGGCCGCCGGGGCCTTCGCCTTCGGCGGCTTCATGACGGCCCAGAGCGTGCACCTCGATCTGGTCCAGGCGGCGGCCTGGCTCCCGTGGGCCTTCGTGGCCCTCGACCGCCTGGCCCATCGACCCGACGGCCGGCCGGCCGCCCCGTGGGTTGCTCTTCTCGGCGCCTCGCTCGGTCTCATGATGCTGTCGGGAGCGGTCGAGCCCATCTTCGACGGCGGTATCGTCCTCGTCCTTTACGGCGTCTGGCTGGCGGTGCGCACTCCGGGCCGGCGGCGCCTGCACATCGCTATCGGGTCGGCGGCGGGCGTGGTCGTCGGCGTCGCGGTGGCGGGCGCCCAGCTCATACCGGGAGCGGCCTTCCAGGCCCAGTCGCAGCGGGCCATGCACAGCTTCACGTACTTCTCCTCCGGTTCCATGAACAAGTCGCTTACCATCCTCGGCCTCGATCCCCTGGTGCTCGGCGGCGCCCACGCCTTTCCCCTGGGCTTCCTCGGCACCTTCAACCTGCCCGAGATCTCGAGCTACATCGGCATCCTCCCCGTCATGGGCCTCGTCGGCCTCCTGGCCGCCCGTCACCGCCGCGCCCCCGAGGCCGGTCAGTGGTGGATCTGGTACGGAGTGCTGATCGTGGGTCTCTTCCTGGCCTGGGGCGGATTCACACCGGTGGCCCACCTGATCTACGACATCCCGCTCTTCAACCGCCAACGCCTCCTGAACCGCAACCTCCTCGAGGTGGACCTGGCTCTGGCCGTCATCTTCGCCACCTGGGTGGATCAGATGTTCAGACCGGCCCTCGGGGGGGCCCCGCACCTCGACACGGCGCCCGTGGGCGGGGCCACAGAGCGCCGGTGGACGTCGGACGTCGTCCTTCCTCTCATCCCGGTGGTGGCCGTCATCGGCCTGCAGATCACGTTGATCGCGGGCGGGCCCTGGTTCCCGCATCTGCTGCATGTGCCCGTCGCCGTGACGCGCTCGGGGCTGTGGCCTCTCATCGGTTTCCTCACCATCCCCAGTGCCATCGCCGTCGGAGCCGGCGTCCTCGTCCTGCGGCGGTTCGCCCTCGGCCGCCGGCTCCCCGCGCTCCTGGTGGCGCTGGTGGTCATTGACCTGGCCGTGTTCAACCTGGGCATCCAGTCCATCCCCGACCGCTCCGACGCCGTCTCCAGCGCCAGTCCCACCGCTGCTCGCCTGGCCGCGCTCGTGGCCGCCCAGGGCCAGGGCGCGGCCGGAGGCCGGCACCGGATCGGGATGTTCGACCCCGACCGCTTCCATCCCGTCGAGGCCAACCGGCTGGGCCAACCGGACCTCACCATCTTGCGGTCCCTCGACAGCGTGCAGGGCTACGGCGCCGTCGTCGACGAGCACTACGACGCCGAGACGGGAACGCACCTGCAGCTGAACCTCACCCCCGCCGCTCTCTCGGGCGACACCTTCGCCCGACTCGACCTCGGTCTGCTCGTGAGCGTGCCCGAGTACTTCATCCATCTGGTGAGCCGGCCACCGAACTACGGCGGGAGCGTCCTGAACGGAGCGCCGCTGCTTCCTCCCGTCGGCCCCGATCCGTCGGCGCCCCCCGACCGGGCGCCTGCCGCTCCCACTCCCCCCGGTGACTACGTCTTCGTGTCGCCGCCGGCACCGACGGCCATGCTCAGCGCCGGCGATCCCCGGACCCAGTACTTCGGCACCGTCCTGTCGGTGACCGCCGTCACCGTGCCGCTGGCCTCGACCGCTGACACCGGCGACCTGCGGGTCGGCCTGCTCTCGCCCGACGGGGGCCGGACGACGTGGTTGGGCCCGGCCGTTTCCCTAGCCGGCAAGAGCGAGATCACGGTGGACAGCGCTCCGCAGGCGGCTAGCGGCATCATCCTGCTCTCGACGGCGGCGACGGCGGCGGTGGGTGACGCCGTGGTGCGCACCGCCGGCCAGGGGACCTACCGGGTCGACGGCTCGCTGCGCGACATCGTGACGGCGCCTCGGTGGCGCTACCTCGGCAACGACGGTGCCTTCAGCGTCTTCGCCCAACCCTCGGCGCGCGGCCGGGCCTGGGTGACCGGTGACCCGTCGGCCACGGCCCGGGTGGTGTCGGATTCACCGTGGGGCGACGAGATCATCCGGGTGTCGACGCACCACCAGGGCACCCTCGTCCGCTCCGAGCAGTTCGCCTCGGGCTGGGAGGCCACGATCACGGGGACCACGCCCGGCGCAGGGTCGTCTCGCAGTGCCGTGGTAAGGCGCAGCGACCTGATCCAGGCGGTGACCGTTCCCGCCGGGGTCCACCTGGTGCACTTCACCTACCGCCCGGCGCGGGCCTTTGAAGGCCTGGCCGTGAGCGCCGTGGGGGTGATCGTGGTGGGTGTGCTCGGTTTCTGGCCCCTCATCCGCAGGAGGCGGCGCCGGCCGGCTTAGCGCTGTTCCTGGCCAGGTCGGCCACGAGCTCATACGAACGCAGCCGATCGTCGTAGCCGTGGATCATGGCCGTGATCATCAGCTCGTCGGCCTGCGTCTCGTGCACGAGCGTCGCCAACCCGGCGCGGACCGTCTCGGGGCCGCCCACGATCTGACCGCTGGTGCGACCGTCGATGATCAGTTGCTCGGACGGCGAATACTCGTGGCCGGCCGCTTCTTCGGGCGTGGGAAGGCGCCCCGGTCGTCCTGAGCGGAGGCGCACGAAGGCCAGGCGCGACGGACCGGCCAACCACTGCGCCTGCTCGTCGGTCTCGGCGCAGATGACCGACACGGCCACCATGGCGTGCGGCGCCGCCAACGTGGCCGACGGACGGAAGTGCGAGCGGTACAGAGCGAGGGCGGGCAGGGTGTTGGCGGCGCTGAAGTGGTGGGCGAAGGAGAAGGGCAGGCCGAGCATCCCGGCCAGCTGAGCGCTGAAGCCGCTGGAGCCGAGCAACCAGATCTCGGGCTCGTCGCCGTAGCCGGGGACGGCCGTGATGGCCCGGAAGGGATGCTTCTCGGGGAAGCCCCCGGCGAAGAAGGCCATCAGCTCACCGAGTTGTTGGGGAAAGTCGTCGGCGCTCAGTGCGTCGGCCGAACGGCGCAGCGCCAGCGCCGTGATCTGATCGGTGCCCGGGGCGCGTCCGATGCCGAGGTCGATACGTCCGCGGTGCAGCGCCTCCAACGTGCCGAACTGCTCGGCCACCACCAGCGGCGCCTGGTTGGGAAGCATGATCCCGCCCGAGCCCACCCGGATGGAGCTGGTGGCCGAGGCGATGTGTCCCATCAGCACCGCCGTGGCCGAGCTGGCGATGCCGGGCATGTTGTGATGCTCGGCCACCCAGAAGCGCCGGTAGCCGAGGCCCTCGACCGCTACCGCCAGGGCGATGGACTGCTCCAGGGCACGGCCCACATCGGAACCGTCGGCCACCACGGCCAGGTCGAGCACCGACAGAGGCACCGCCGGTGGCGTCGCATCGTCGCTCTCCAGCATGAGTGCATCCATCTCTCGGCCAAACCGGCGCCGGGGTCCCGTTATTCCGGGCCCGGTCCTGTGTGCCTTGCGCCCTAGGGGGCGGTGGGCCCATCGCCCGGCGCTGCGGTGTCACTCTCGCCCTGCCACGATCGCCACAGGGCGGCGTAGGCGCCCGAGGCGGCGAGCAGGTCATCGTGACTGCCGAACTCGGTGATCCGGCCCTCCTCCACGACGGCGATGACATCGGCGTCGTTGGCCGTGTGCAAGCGGTGGGAGACGGCGATGACGGTCCGGCCCTCGAGCAGTCGGGCCAGTGACCGCTCCAGATGGCGGGCCGCTCCGGGATTGAGAAGCGAGGTCGCTTCGTCGAGCACCAGGGTGTGGGGGTCGGCCAGGACCAGGCGGGCGATGGCGATCTGCTGGGCCATGCCCGGGGCCAGGATCGATCCGGCCGAACCGACGCGGGTACCGAGTCCTTCGGGCAACGCCCGTACGGCGGCGCCGGCATCGACGGCGTCGAGCGCGCCGTAGAGCTCCTCGTCACTGGCGTCGGGGTCCACCAGCCGCAGGTTGTCGCGGATCGAGGCGGCGAAGAGGTGGTGCTCCTGGGTGACGAGAGCGACATGGCGGCGCAAGCGGGCCGGCGGCATCAGGTGGGCGTCGACGCCGCCGACGGTGGCCCGGCCCGAGCGCGGGGCAAAGACGCCGGTGAGGAGAAGCGCCAGGGTGCTCTTGCCCGCCCCGCTCGGGCCCACCACCGCCACCCGGGCGCCGGGGGTGGTCTCCAGGTCGACGCCGCGCAGGACGTCGTGGTCGGCGCTGTAGGCGTAGTGCAGGTCCCGGGCCACCACCTGCTCGCCCACCGGTTCGTCGGTCGTGGTCGGCGCCGGTTCGACCTCGTGGACGCCGACGACCCGCGATAAAGAGGCCGAGGCCACCTGCACTTCGTCCATCCACGCCAGCAGCGTGTCGACGGGGTTGATCAACTGCTGCGCGTACAGGGCGGCGGCGGTGACCGCCCCCACCGAGAGGTGGCCGTCGATGTGCAGAAGCCCTCCGAGCAGGATGGTTCCGACGAGGGGGATGACGTAGCTGATCTCGCTGGCGCCGAAGAAGACGGTCCTCAGTCCGAGGGTCTTTCGTTCCCAGCCGATCCAGGACCTGATGTCACGGTCGGTCTGCGTGATCCGTTTCGATCCGAGCCGGAAGGCCTCGATCGTGCGTCCCGCCGCCACGCTCTCTTGGATATCGCCGTTCACCCGGGCGTAGGCCGCCATCTCCCCCTGATAGGCACCGCGGGCCCGGCGCAGATACCACCGGGTACCGGCGGCCACGATGGGAATGCTCGGCACAAGCGCCAGGCCGAGCACGGGGGCGGTCCACAGCAGAGCGGCCACGGCCAGCACGGCCGTGACACTGGCCACCAACAGCTGCGGGAGCCCCGTGCGCACGGTGTAGGAGAGGTCGTCCACGTCGGTCGACGCCCTGGTCAGCAGGTCGCCCGAACCGGCCCGCTCGACGACGCCCAAGGGCAGGTCGAGGACCCGTTTGACCAGTTGCTCGCGCAGGCGGGCCAGGATGCTCTCACCGAGAACGGCGCCCAGCCCGCGGCTGGCCCCGGTGAGCACGGTCTGGAGCACCAGGGCGCCGGCGAAGATGACGATGGCCTCCTCGATGCGGGCGTTGCCGCCTTTTGCCGTCGTGTTGTTGATCACGCCCTCGAGGACCTTCGGGCCGACCAGCCCGGCGGCACTGGCCACCGCTTGCAGCGCCAGCACGACGGCGATGGGCCGACGCTGCTCATGGAGCAGCCGCCGCACGTGGCGCCAGCTGGCCCGGCCCGATGCCACGGGCAAGATGGTCGACTCGGCGCCGGACACGGTGGTCGGCGGCGTGCTCATCGGTCGCCCCGCGTGACGAGCCGGCGGTAGCGGGGCTCGGAGTCGAGCAGCTGCCGGTGGCTGCCCACGGCGCGGACACGGCCGTCGAGGAAGGCCACGACGTCGGCCTGCTCCAAGAGAAAGGGGCTCGTCGACAGCACCACCGTGGTCCGGCCTTGGCGCACCCGGCGCAGCCGGCCGGCGATGTCGGCTTCGGTGTGGGCGTCCACGGCGCTCGTGGGTTCGTCCAGGACGAGCACCTCGGGGTCGGCCCGCAAGGCGGCGGCGAGGACGATCCGCTGTCGCTGGCCACCGGAAAGCGAGCGCCCGCGTTCGGGGAGCTCCGTCTCGAGCCCGTCGGCCAGGTCGGCGACGATGGCGCCGGCGACGGCGGCGTCGAGGGCTTCGGTCACGGTGGGCCGGTGGGCGCCGGCGTGGGGACGGAACTCGGGCATGTCGACGGCGTCGGCCACCGAGCCCGAGAGCAGCTGTGGCTCTCGGTCGACCACCAGCACCCGGCCCCGCACCACGTCGAGGGGTAGGGCGGCGAGCGCCGTGCCGGCCAAGGCCACGCCGTCTCCGGGGGTGTCGACGTAGCGACCGAGGCGGGCGCCCAGCATGCTCGCCTCCTCGGGGTCGGTGGCGGCCACCACGGTCAGCAGGCCGGGCTCGACCACCAACCCCGTGACGGTGTCGGTCAGCGCCCCCACCGGAGGCTCCGTCACGGCCGCCACCGGGCGCGGCAGGTCCGGTGTCCGGCGCAGGACGGTCAGGACCCTTCCGGCCGCCACCGTGGCCGCCGACCATCGGGTGGCCGCTTCGATCAGGGTCTGGACGGGCAGGGTCAAGAAGGCGGCGTAGGCGTAGAAGGCGACCAACCGGCCGGGCGAGATGGTGTGGGTGAGCACCAGATGGGCGCCGATGTAGGTGACGACGACGAGGATGGCCCCGGGCACGAAAACCTGGAGCGCATCGAGCAGGGACTGGGTGAGAGCGGTGCGGACGGTGGCGGCGCGTACCTGCTGTGAGGCAGCTGCGTAGCGATGGCCGAAGACCTCCTCACCGCCGAGACCGCGCAGGACGCGCAGGCCGACCACGGTGTCGGCCGCCACCGACGACGCTGCGGCCCGGGCCGAGCGCTCGGCTTTCTGCCGGCGCTCGAGTGGTCGCATGATGGGCAGGATCAGAGAGACGGCGACCGGCGCCCCGATCACGAGGACGAGACCGAGGCGGACCGACGAAGAGAACAGCAGGACGGCCACCACCAGATACGACACCACGGCGCCGGTGGCGCGGGCACTCACGTCGAGCAGGTGGCCGATCCGCTGCACGTCGGTGGTCCCGATGCTCGCCACCTCACCGGCGTCCACATGACGGGTCAGGTCGCCGCCCAGATCGCTTGCCTGACGCGCCACCAGCTGTTGCACCCGGACGGCGGCGGTGAGGAAGTTGGTGACGGCCCGGCGGTGACGGAGCACCCCGGCCACGGCCTGGACGGCACCGAGGCCGAGCACGACGGCGGACCAGGCCCACAATTGGCCCCGGTCACGGCGGCTCACGGCATCGATGGCGGCGCCGAGCGCGGCGGGGATCAGACTCTGGGCCCCCATCCAGACGGCGCCGAAGAACCCGCCGCCGATGACGGTGCCGAGCTGACGCCGCGCCAGCCAGAAGAGGAAGTGCACGGGCGAGCGGGTGTCGGGCTCACCGAGATCGGCCAGGGGGAGTCGAGTAAGCAAAGCCGATCAGACTACGACCAGACGGAGCTGTCGCGCCGCGAGGCGCCGCCGCGCACCACGCCGACGGCGGGACGACCTGGACGTCCGAGAGGGTTCCGGCCACACCGGCGCCGTTCCCCCTGATGAGCCTGTCGTGCCCGACGGCGTCGGACTGCTGGGCAACGGTGGCCGCCGGCGTGGAGGCCAGCACCGACGGGGGGCACAGCTGGGCCGCCGAGCCCCTCCCGCCGGCGCTCGTGAACACCGAGGGCATCACCTGCGTCGCCCCCTCCTCGTGCTGGGCCCTGGCCGAGACGGCGACGGCCGTCGTGATCCTGGCTCGTCGCCCGCCGTCGTGACGCCGTCGTCGCCCGCTCAGCGGCGCGGCGCCTGGTCGTCGACCCGTTTCTGGGCCTCGTCGTAGAGGGTCTGCAGCTCTTCGCGCAGGTGCTCGGTGAGGGCATGGACCTGGGTGCGCGGGACGCGCCCGCGCGCCGAGCGCGCCGGCGCCGGCAGCGGTTGGCCCACCACCAGATGGATCTTCACGGGACGGACCATCTTCGATCCCTTGGGCATGGCCGCCGCCGAGCCGCCGATGCCGATGGGCACGATGGGTGCCCCCGTGCGCGCCGCTAAGAAAGCGGCTCCTTCGTGCAGCTCCTGGACGACGGGGCCCTCGCGCCGGGTGCCTTCGGGGAAGAGGATGAGGGCGTCGCCGCGCTCGAGCACGTCCTGGGCCCGGTCGAGAGCGAGCCGGTCGGCCCCCTGGCGGTGCACGGGGAATGCGCCGATCGATTCGAGGAACGTCCCGAAGCGCGGCCTCTTCCACAAACTGTCCTTGGCCATGTAGAAGAGCTTGCGCCTGGTCACCTCCGAGACCACCAGGAAGTCGATATTGCTCCGGTGCACCGGGGCCAGGATCACCGGCCCGCTGTCGGGGACGACCGAGGCTCCGTCGACGGTGACATGGAAGTAGGCGCGGTTCACCCCGTGGCACAGAGCACGCAGGCCCCGGTAGGCGACCGGCGGCAGGCTGAGGTTGAAATGACGTGCCGTCGCCGTGGCGTCGGGATCAGTGATGGGCTTCACAGGCATGCCAGGACCTCCCGGAGAACAACATCGGCGGACTTGCCCGTCGAGTCGATGACCACAGCATCGTCGGCCACATCTTCGGGCATCACCAGCGGCGAGACCGCACGCGACGAGTCGAGACGGTCACGGCGCTCGAGATCGGTCTCGACCTCGGCCACGCTACGGCCGTCGCCGCGTTCGGTGGCCCGGCGCCGGGCCCGCTCCCCCGTCCCGGCCGTCAGATAGACCTTCAGGTCGGCGCCGGGCAGCACCACGGTGCCGATGTCGCGGCCCTCGACCACGCCGGCGCCGCGCTCGGCCACCCATTGCCGCTGGCGGGCCACCAGGGTGTCGCGCACCTCGGGGTTGGCGGCCACGGCCGAGACGGCCCGGTCGACGGCCGCCGTCCGGATGCCGCCGGTCACGTCCTTCCCGTCGACCGTCACCCGGTCGCCGACCTCGATGCGCAGGCAACGGGCCATCTCCCCCACGGCCGCCGTGTCCCGGACATCGATGCCGTGGTCGAGGGCGTTCCAGGCCACGGCGCGGTACATGGCTCCGGTGTCGAGACGCTCGAGCCCGAGGTGCTCGGCCACGGCCTGGGCCAGGGTGGACTTCCCGGCGCCGGCCGGCCCGTCGATGGCCACCACCTTGGTCACGAGCCGCTCCCCGCGCCGTCACCGGCCAGGTGGGCGAGATGGTCGGCGAAGGCCCGGTAGCTGGTGACGACGGACTCGAAGCCCGAGATCCGTGACGGCCCCGCGGTGTCGGCCGTGGTGTCGGCCACGGCGGCGGCGATGGCGCCGGCCATGGCCATCCGGTGGTCCCCGCCGGCGTCGAAGTTCCCCGGCGACAGAGACGGTGATCCGTGCACCACCAGATCGTCGCCCTCGGTATCGGCCGATCCGCCGAAGGCCCGCACCAGAGCGACCACGGCCGAAAGGCGGTCCGACTCCTTCACCCGCAGCTCGCCCACGCCCGAGAAGACGCTCGTGCCCTTGGCGCAGGCGGCGGCCACGGCCAGCACAGGCACCTCGTCGAGGCCGGTGATCTCGGACGCGTCCACGGCGGCGGCCCGAAGCGGCCCGAAGCGGGCCCGCAGGGTGGCGGTGGCGGCCAGGGAACGGGCGCCGGTCTCGGGCTGCTCTTCGATGTCGGCTCCCATACGCCGGAGAACATCGAGATAACCCCGCCGTCCCGGACCCACGTAGACGCTCGGCACCGTGATATCGCTGCCCGCCACGACGCAGCCGGCCACCATCCAGAAAGCGGCCTGGGACGGGTCACCGGGGATGTCGATCTCGAAGGGCCGCAGGGCACTGGCCCGCAGTCGCACTACGTGGGTGCCATCGTCGCCGTCCTCGACGGTCATGTCGGCCCCGCAGAGCGCCAACATCTCCTCGGTGTGGAGCCGGGTGGCCACCCGCTCGCGCACGACCGTCTCCCCCTCGGCGCGCAGCGCGGCCAGCAAGACGCACGATTTCACCTGGGCGCTGGCCATGGGCGGGCTGTAGTCGATCCCGTGAAGTGCCCCGCCGTGGATGGTGAGAGGCGGCAGCACCCTCGCCCCGGTCCCGTGCACCTCCGCCCCCATCAGCCGCAACGGGATGGCCACCCGGTCCATCGGCCGCGTCGACAGGGAGGCGTCGCCCCCCATCACCACGGTGAAGTCCCAGCCGGCCACGAGCCCGGCCAGCAGCCGGATGGTGGTGCCGGAATTGCCGACGTCCAGCGGACCCGACGGCGCCTTCATCCGGTCGGGCCCCCCGGTGATCCGCTCCCCGTTCATCTCGGCGCCGAGGGCGGCGATGGCGGCCGCCGTCCGCTGCACGTCGTCGCCGTCGGACAGCCCCCGCACGACCGATGTCCCGTCGGCCACGGCGGCCAGCAGAAGCGCCCGGTGCGAGATCGACTTGTCACCGGGGACGGTGACCGTGCCCGTGAGGGGCCGACCCCCGGCCACGAGGAGGACGGACTCCGGTGGCTTCTCTGTCATTGGAGGTTGCGGGGTCATTGGAGGTTGCGGGGTCATTGGAGGTTGCGGGGTCATTGGAGGTTGCGGGCCGTGGCCCGGTAGGCGCGTCCGTGCAGCGCCTCGACCAGCCGCTCGGAACCGTCGGCGTCGACCACCAGCACGAGCACGCCCCGGTCGCCCTCGGCGCTGTGGGCGATCTCCAGGTCGGCGATGTTGACGCCCAGATCCCCGGCCAGGGTGGTGATCTCCGACAGCACCCCGGGACGGTCGGGCACGGGCACCCGGATCTCGCTCAGCCGCTCGGGCCGCACGGCGCGCGAGGGCAGCGACCGACGGGCCGTGGCCGCGTGCTCGAGCACGTCGAGCAAGCCGGCTCGGTCCCCGTTGGCCACCCGGTCGCGCATGGCCGAGAGATCGGCCAGCAAGATGTCGAAGGCCTCGACGATGGCCGGCGCGTTGTCGGCGCACACGTCGGGCCAGATCCCGGGCTGCCCCGCGGCGATCCGGGTCATGTCCCGGAAGCCACCGGCGGCCAGCCGCAGCAGTGCGGCGTGCTTCTCGGCCTTGCGGTCGGCCAGGTTCATCAGCGTGGCGGCGGTCAGGTGGGGAACGTGCGACACCACGGCCACGAGCGCATCGTGTTGCTCGGGCGAGAGCGCCACCACTTCGGCTCCGAGGGAGACGACCACGGCCTGCAACCGGGCATAGGAGCCGGGATCGGTGATGGCCGTCGGCGTGAGCACCCAGGTGGCGCCGACGAAGAGCTCCCCGTCGGCGCCGTCCAGCCCCACCTGCTCGGAGCCGGCCATGGGGTGGCCGCCCACGAAACGCGGATCGCCGACCGACGCCACCACCGGACCCTTCACCCCGGCCACGTCGGTGACGACGGCATCGCCGCGCAGACCGACCTGGCCCAGTACAGCCGCCACCTCCTTGGCCACGGCGTCGACGGGGGTGGCCACGAAGGTCACCTGGGCGGCGGGATCGAACCCGACGGCGTCGATGGCCCCGGCGGCCAGCGCTTGGGCGGCCCGGTCCGGATCGGCGTCGTGGCCCGTCACGTGCCAGCCCCGGGCCCGCAGCGCCAGACCGATGGAACCCCCGATCAGCCCCGTGCCGATGACGGCGGCGCGATCGGCTGTGCTCGGGGAGGCCATGGCCCCCGCATGCTACCGACCGCCGCCCCGGCCCTTACCGGGCTTCGCCCTCTTACCAGGGCCGTCGCGCCGGCCGGCGGCCGACGCCAGGTCCCTCACTTCGGTGAGGGTAAGCGGCCGCCACTCTCCGGGCCCGAGCCCCCGTTCGGTCAGCGGCCCGATCCGCGTCCGCACCAACCGCCGCACGGGGTGGCCCACGGCTTCGGTCATCCGCCGGATCTGCCGGTTGCGGCCTTCGTGGATCACGATCCGCAGCACTCCGGGCGAGAGCACCCCCACGGTGGCGGGGGCGGTCATCCCGTCGTCGAGCTCGATTCCCTGCCGCAAGCTCCGCAGGGCGCCGGCCGACGGCACCCCCTCCACCTCGGCCAGGTACTCCTTCTCCACCCCGAACGACGGATGGGTGAGCCGCTGGGCCAGGTCGCCGTCGTTGGTCAGGATCAGAAGCCCCTCGCTGTCGGCGTCGAGCCGCCCCACGGGAAACACCCGCGGTTCACCAGGGACGAGGGCCATCACCGTGGGCCGGCCGTGGGGATCGTCGGCCGTGGTCAGCACCCCCGCCGGCTTGTTCAGCACGTAGTGCACGAGCCCCGGTAGGAGGGGCAGAAGCACCCCGTCGAGCTCCACTCGGTCGACAGCCGGATCGACCCGTTGGCCCAAGATGGCCTTCTCGCCGTTCACCCGCACCCGGCCGTCGGCGATCAGCTCTTCGCAGGCCCGCCGGCTCCCGAGGCCCACCCGGGCCAACACCTTCTGCAGTCGTTGCGCCCCCGCTTCGGGGAGCTCTGCCTCGGGGGGCTCCGGCTCAGACCGTGGACCTTTCGCCTCAGGCATCGGCGCCCGGACGCAGGCGCTCCTCGAGTTCCTCCATGGCGTCGGGCCCGGGCAGCAGATCCTCCACCGGCGGGAGCTGGTCGAGCGACGCCAGCCCGAGCTTCTCTAAGAACGCCGGCGTGGTGCCGTAGAGAGCGGGCTGGCCCGGTCCCTGGGCGTGACCCACCGCCGCGATGTAGCCCCGCTGCTCGAGCAGCCGCACCACCCCGTCGACGTTCACCCCCCGCAGCGCGGCGATCTGGCCCCGCGACACCGGTTGCCGGTAGGCGATGATGGCCAGGGATTCGAGGGCGGCCGACGACAGCCGCGACGACACCCCTTCCAGGGCAAACCGTTCGACGAAGGGCGCCATCTCGGGATGGGTCTGGTAGCGGTAGCCGCCGGCGATGTGGGCCAGGACGAAACCCCGGCCCTCGGCTTCGTAGCCCGCCGCCAACTCGGCGCAGGCCGCTTCCACCCGTTCGACGGGGAGCTCGAGCAACTCGGCCAGCAGCGTGGCCGGCACCGGTTCGACGGCCGAGAGCACCACGGCCTCGATGGCCCGGTGCTCCTCAGGAAGTGCCATCTCGCCCATACTCCGGTCGCCCGAACTCAGCCGTCGTACTCCTCGGCCCCGTCGCCGACGGTGACCGTTGACAGCGCGTGGGCGGGGGCGGGGGCGGTCCAGGTGACGGCCAGGTCGCCGAAGATCTCGCCCTGGTCGAGCGAGATCCATCCCCGCTTGCACAGCTCGAGCAGGGCCAGGAAGCGCACGATGACCTGCATCCGCGTGCTGCAGTGGGCCGTGAGCGTCCGGAAGCTGACGGTGCCCGCCCCGGGCAGGCGCCCTTCGAGCTCGTTGACCGCTTCGGACACGGTCACCGCTTCGACGGTCACGTGCGAGAGGTCGAGGATCAGCTCCGGCCGCGGGGCCGATCCGATCAGGAAGGCGGCGGCCAGCTTGTCGGGGGTGATGCCGGCCAGCAGGTCGGGGGCCATGTCCCGGAACGGCTCGTCCAGGCCGGCGGCGCGCGGCAACGACTTCGCCGCGTATTCGATGAGCACGGCGAAGGCGTCGGAAGCCGCGGCGTAGGCCTGCAGCTCGAGCAGTCGGGCGAGCAGCCGGTCGCGCTCCTCGAAGCCCGACAACTCCTCGTCGTCATCCACCTCGTCGGGACCGGGCAGCAGCTTCCGGCTCTTCAGCTCCACCAAGATGGCGGCGATCACCAGGAACTCAGTGGTCACCTGCAGGTCGAGCGTCTCCATAGTGGCCAGCTCGGCCAGGAAGGCGTCGACGATATCGGCCAGCGGGATCTCGTAGATGTCGAGCTTGTGCTCGGAGATCAATTGCAGCAGCACGTCACAAGGCCCCTCGAAAACAGGCGTGGAGACGAGCGCGACCACGTGGCCGACGTTACCGTTTTCTCCACCCACCGCCGTGCATGGCCGCTGAGCAGGGGGCTGGTCTCCCGTACCATGTCGCCCCATGGCCAGAATCCTGTCAGGCGTCCAACCGAGCGGCGAGGTCCACCTCGGGAATTACCTGGGGGCGCTGCGCCAGTGGGTGGCTTTCCAGCATGACAACGACGCCTTCTTCTGCGTCGTCGACCTCCACGCGCTGGCCCAGGAGCACGACACGGCGCTGTTGGCCAGCCGCACCCTGGAAGCGGCCACCCAACTCCTGGCCGCCGGTCTCGACCCCTCGGCCTGCACCATCTTCGCCCAGTCCCATGTCCCGGAACACCCCCGCCTGGCCTGGCTCCTCGAATGCACGGCCACCGTCGGCGAGCTCCGCCGGATGACGCAGTTCAAGGACAAGGGGGGCGAGTCCGAGTCCGTGCGTGTCGGTCTCTTCACCTACCCCGTGCTCCAGGCGGCCGACATCTTGCTCTACGACGCCGAGCTGGTACCCGTGGGAGATGACCAGCGCCAGCATCTCGAGCTCACCCGGGACCTGGCCGTGCGTTTCAACCACCACCACGGCGACACCTTCGTCGTCCCCCAGGCGGCCGTCCCCACCTTCGCGGCGCGCGTCATGGACCTCCAGGAACCGACCCGCAAAATGTCGAAGTCGGTCAGCTCGCCGCTCGGCACCGTCCTCGTCCTCGACCGTCCCCAGGAGATCGACCGCAAGATCCGCAAAGCGGTGACCGACACCGAGACCTCGGTGCGCTACGACCCGGAGAAGAAGCCCGGCGTCTCCAACCTTCTCGAGCTCCTGGCCGCCTCCACCGGGGGCGACCCCGCCGTCCTGGCCGACGACTACACCAGCTACGGACCGCTCAAGGCCGACGTGGCCGAGGCCGTGATCGCGCTGCTCCAACCGGTCCAGGAGCGCTACCAGGAGCTGAAGGCCCAGCCCGACTACGTCGCGAAGGTCCTGGCCGACGGAGCCGCCAAGGCCCACACCGTGGCGGCGGTCACCCTCGACCGGGCCATGCGGGCCATGGGCCTTCTCCCGCCCCGATAGACGCTCCCCTTTACAGGCCCAGGACCTTTTACAGGCCCAGCACCCGGGCCCACTCGTTGGCCACCCAGTTGAAGAAGGTGTAGAGAGCGTTGCGGTCGAACACCACGAGCAGAAGCGGGAGAAACATCGTGTACGGCCTGATCCGGTAGTACCCGGGCAACAGACGAGCGGGCAGCAACCGTTCGACGACGGCCGATCCGTCGAGCGGCGGCAACGGGATCAGATTGAACGCGGCCAGGAGCACATTCACGTAACCGGCGATGAAGAGGAACTGCGCCCACAGGGGCTCGGGGGCGAATCCCGCCTGGATCTGCTGCGAGACGCTGAATTTCCACGCCAGGCCCAAGATCACGGCCAGCACGACGTTCACGGCGGGACCGACCAGGGCCACGGCCACGTTCTCGTTGCGCGGGTGACGAAGGCGCGACACGTTCACCGGCACCGGTTTGGCCCACCCGATCACTCCCGCCCCCGACAGCGCCAACAGCGCGGGCAGGATGATCGTGCCGAACGGGTCGATGTGCGGGAGGGGGTTCAGGGTGAGCCGCCCGGCCCGCTTGGCCGTATCGTCGCCGAAAACCAGCGCCAACGCCCCGTGGGAGATCTCGTGGAGGATGACCGACGGGATCAAGGCGCAGAAGAGCAGGACCTCTTCGGTATGGATGGTGTGGGCCCGGGCGAGCACCACCACCAGGGCGATGCCGGCTATGGCCCAGGCCAGGGTCCGGGGGTTGATGTTCGGGCCGCGCCGCGGACCCTGCGGGGCGGGGCCCCAGGGGTTGCTCACTTACGTCAGTGTTTCGCGACGCAGTCGATGCAGTACCTCGCCGCCGGCTTCGCTTCGAGGCGCAGGGGGTCGATGGGCCGTCCGCAGTCTTCGCAGTCACCGTATTTCCCACCCGACAACTTGCCGAGGGCCCGCTCCACCCCCGAGAGGGTCTCGCGCAGCTGCCCGGCCAGAGCCTCCACCTCGCCCCGTTCGGCCGTCACCTGGCTCGAGTCGGCGAAATTGGAGTCGTAGGTCAGGCTGTCACCGCCGATGCCGAGCTCCTCGAGCTTGGCCCGGAGGTCCCGCTGCTCCTCCTCGAGTAGGGCGCGGTAATCCACCGTCGACGAGTCATTGGGCACGGAAATGAGGATACTGCCTGGACTAACGCCGGGAGCGCGGGTGGGCCTGCTCATAGGCCTGGCGCAGGTGGCTGAGAGACACCCGGGTGTAGATCTGGGTGGTGGCGATGGAGACATGGCCGAGCAGCTCCTGGACGACCCGGATATCGGCCCCGTGGGCCAGCATGTGGGTAGCGCAGGAGTGGCGCAGGACGTGGGGGTGGACCTTGTCCTCGAGGCCGGCGGCCCGGGCCCGCTTCTTGAGCACGCCCCAGATCCCCTGCCGGGTGAGCCGCCCGCCCCGGGTATTGAGGAACACGGCCTCGGCGTCGCCCCGCCGGGCCCAGCGACGGGGCTCGAACCGGGGCCGCCCGCCGGGAGCGAGCCACTGCTCCAGCGCCGCCGTGGCACAGCGCCCCAGGGGGACGAGCCGTTCCTTCGAGCCCTTCCCGAGCACCCGCACGAGGCCGGTGTCTGACCCGAGGTCGCCGAGCGACAGACCGGCCAGCTCCGACACCCGCATGCCGGTGCCGTAGAGGACCTCGAGCATGGCCCGGTCGCGTTTGTCCGCCGCTTCGTCGCCCGAGGCGGCGTCGAGCAGCCGCTCGGTCTCCTCCTCCGACAGCGCCTTCGGCAGCCGGCGGGTCAGGCCCGCCGGCCGGACCTCGGTGGTCGGATCGGTCTGCGCCCAGCGCTCCTCCAGCCGGAAGCGGTGCAGACCGCGCACGGCGGCCTGGGCGCGCGCCACCGAGGCGGGCCCGAGCCCCGACGCCCTTTGGGCGGCCACGTAGTCCTCGACGATGGCCGGATCGGCGTCGTCCACACTGCGCCCGCGCCCGGCCAGGTAGCTCTCGTAGACGACCAGGTCGCGCCGGTACGACACCAGGGTGTTGCGGGCCCGCCCCTGTTCGACGGCCAACCACGTCAGGTACTCCTCGGCGCTGGGGCTCAACTCGGCGCTCATGATGGCCCTCGACATGGCGAGCGACGTCAGCCGGCGGTGTCGTCCGGCGCGGTGTTGCCCGGCGCGGTGTCGTCCGGCGCGGTGTCGTCCGGCGTGTCGGCCACGGCATCGCGGGCCAGGGCATCGCGGGCCAGGGCATCGCGGGCCAGGAGGAGACCGAGGATGGTCTGGGCGTCGATCAGGTCTCCCGCGGCCACCAGCGCGTCGGTGTCGGCAAGGGGAACGCTGACCACCTCCATGTGCTGCTCCTCGACGCCGTCACGGTCGTGCTGTCCGGGCTCGAGGGCGGTGGCCAGGTAGAGAAAGGTCTCCTCGTCGCAGAAGCCGGGGCTGTTGAACATGGTCCCGAGGAGCTCGAGCCGGCCGGCGTGGACGCCCACCTCTTCGAGCAGCTCGCGGCGCGCCGTCTCCTCGGGCGGCTCACCGTCGACGTCGCGGGTGCCGGCGGGGATCTCAAGCAGCTCCCGATCGACGGCGCCGCGGTACTGGCGCACGAGCAGGACGTCACCGGTACCGGTGACAGCCACGACGGCCACCGCTCCGGGATGGCGGACGATGTCGCGGATGAACTCGGTGCCGTCGGGGGCGGAGAAGGTCGCCTCGACCACCGAGATGCGCCAGCCGGTGAACTTCACGGTCTCGCCCACAGGGCGGAATCCCGCGGACGGGCCCGTGGGGGACGGTCCCTCGGCCACGGCGATCAGCTGCGTCAGGAGACGGCGCCGACATCGACGTCGATGTCGATGAGGCGCGGCAGCCGGCCCTCGGCCCGGGTCAGAGCGGCCTTCAGCAGCGCCTGGAAAAGCGGGTGGGGACGGTCGGGACGGCTCTTGAACTCGGGATGGGCCTGGGTCCCCACCCAGAAGGGGTGGCTGGGCAATTCCACGAACTCCACCAGCCTCCCGTCGGGGGAGACGCCCGAGCAGACGAGCCCGCCCTCTTCGAGAGCGGGACGGTAACGGGGGTTCACCTCCCAGCGGTGGCGGTGGCGCTCGGACACGACGGTGGTGTCGTAGGCCTCGGCCACCTGGGAGCCGGGGGTGAGCTGGGCCACGTACGAACCCAGTCGCATGGTGCCGCCCATGTCGACGATCCCGTTCTGTTCGTCCATGAGATTGATGACGGGCGACGGGGTGAACTTGTCGAACTCGGTGGAGTTGGCCCCCTCCAGACCGGCCACGTGACGGGCGATGTCGATCACCATCACCTGAAGCCCGAGGCACAGCCCGAGACAGGGGATCTCATGTTCCCGGGCGTATTGGGCCGCCGCCACCTTGCCCTCGATGCCGCGTTCGCCGAATCCCCCGGGGATGACGATGCCGTCGAGCTGCTGCAGGCGGTCCTCGGCGATCCAGTCGTCCATCTGCTCGGCCGAGTGGATCCATGTGAGGTCGATCTTCGCCGCATGGTGGAAACCGGCATGGCGAAGAGCCTCGACCACCGACAGGTAGGCGTCGGGGAGGCTCACGTATTTCCCCACCACACCAATGCGGACCGGGCGCCGGGCCGTCTCCACCAGCGCCGCCACCCGCTCCCAACCCGAGAGGTCCACCGGGTGCAGGGTGTCGTCGATGGCCAGGGTCCGGCACACGACACGGTCGAGACCCTCCTCGTGCAGCGCCAGCGGGATCTCGTAGATGCTCGGCGCGTCGACGGCCGAGATCACGGCGTCGAAGGGGACGTCACACAGCAGCGAGATCTTGCGCTTCAGCTGGTCGGAGATGGGTTGGTCCGAGCGGCACACGATGACGTCGGGCTGGATGCCGTAACCCCGGATCTGGGTGACCGAGTGCTGGGTCGGCTTCGTCTTCTGCTCGCCCGACGGGGCCAGGTAGGGCACCAGGGTGAGGTGCATGTAGCAGACGTTGTCGCGCCCGACGTCGTGGCGGAACTGACGGATGGCCTCCAAGAACGGCAGGATCTCGATGTCGCCGACGGTGCCGCCCACCTCCACGATGACGACGTCCACGTCCTCGGTGGCGACCTTCTGGATCCGTTCCTTGATCTCGTCGGTGACGTGGGGAATGACCTGAACGGTCTTGCCCAGATAGTCGCCCCGTCGTTCCTTGGCGATGACGTCGCGGTAGATCTGGCCGGTGGTGGCGTTCGAACGCCGACTCAGGTTCTCGTCGATGAAGCGCTCGTAGTGCCCGAGGTCGAGATCGGTCTCACCGCCGTCGTCGGTGACGAAGACCTCTCCGTGTTCGAAGGGGTTCATCGTGCCCGGGTCGACGTTGATGTACGGGTCGAGCTTGATCATCGTGACCCGCAGGCCACGGCACTTGAGCAAGCGGCCGAGAGAGGAGGCGGTGAGACCCTTGCCGAGCGACGAGGACACCCCGCCGGTGACGAAGATGTACTTGCTCACGCTCGGATTCCGCTGAACACCTCGTTCAGGTTAGACGACGGGTGGTCGGCGGCGGGGGAACATCGTCACCGCCCTTGCATCATCATCGGGCCGTCGGCTTCGTCGGCGCCCTCGACGCCGTGGCCCTCTCAGCGTCGTTTGCGGCCGCCGGTAGTGGAGGCCCCGGTGGTGGAGGCCTCGGTCAGGAGCTCCTCGGCGTGCCTGCGGGCCGTGGCCGAGTCGGGCTGGCCGGAGAGCATCCGGGCCAGCTCCACCACCCGGGCTTCGGGTTCGAGGGAGTCGGTGATAGCCACCGTGCGCTCGCCGGTGACCTCTTTGTGGACGGCCACCTGGTGACCGGCGGAGGCGGCCACCTGCGCCAGATGGGTGACGACCAGGACCTGATGGCGCGAGGCCACCTCGGCCAGCGCCTGGCCCACGGCCAGGGCCGCCTCCCCGCCAATGCCGGCGTCCACCTCGTCGAAGACGATGGTGGGGGGCGCGTCGGTCAGCACCAGGCGCAGTGCCAGCATGGCCCGGGCGAGCTCTCCCCCCGACGCCACCTTGGCCAGCGGGAGCACGGCCTCCCCCGGGTTGGCGCCCAGGAGGAACGCCACATCCTCCCCGGGGTCGCGCTCGCCCACCGTCACCTCGAGGCGGGCCCGGGGCATGGCCAGCTTCTGCAGCCGCGCCTCGACGGCCCGGGCCAGCTTCGGCGCTCCCCTCCGGCGCGCCGCGCCCACCTCGGCTTCGACGGCGGCGAGGCGGACCTCGGCGCTGTCGAGCTCGGCCTGGAGCACCGAGGCGCGTTCCTCGACGGACTCGAGCGTTGTCACCCGTAGGCGGATCTCCTCGGCGTAGGCGAGGACGCCGGTGATCTCCTCGGCGTATTTCCTCGACAGCTCGTGCAAGAGATTGCGGCGGGTGCGGATGTCGGCCAGGCGCTCGGGGTCGTCCTCCCAGGTTTCGACGACCAGGCGGAGATCGGAGGCCACGTCGGCGGCGTCGGCTTGGAGCGCACTCAGCCGGGCCGCCAACTCGGCCAGGGGGGCCCGGCCGGCCAGGGCACCGTGGGCCAGACCGATCTGATCGAGCGCGCCGGTGGGGCCGCGCCCGGTGGACGTCGCACTGCCGCTCGCGTCTTCGGCATCGAGCGCGGCCAGGGCGGCAGCGGCGGCCTGGCGGTGGGCCGAGGCCTCGGCCAGGCGCTCCTCCTCCCGAGCGAGCGCCGCGTCCTCGTCCGGATCGGAGAGGCCGGCGCTGTCGATCTCGGAGAGCTGATGGCGTAACAGGTCGATCTCGCGGGCCCGGGCCCGCTCGTCGCCGCCCAGGGCGTCGAGCTCGGCGGCGAGCGTACGGCAGGCCGCACGGGCGGCGATGAGGGGGTCGAGATCGATGGCGGCGAAGGCGTCGAGCGACCGGCGCTGGACGGCCGGATCGAGAAGCGACTGATGGGCGTGCTGGCCGTGGAGGTCGACCAGGCGCGCCCCGGCTTCGGCCAGCGCCGACACCGGGGCCATACGGCCGTCGATCCAGGCCCGTGACCGCCCTTTCACGGCGATGGCCCGGGCCAGGATCACCTCTTCGTCGTCGACGATGAAACGGCCCTCGACAAGGGCCTGATCGGCCCCGGGTCGCACGAGGACAGGATCGGCCCGCCCCCCGACCAGGAGCTCCAAGGCCTCTACCAGAAGGGTCTTGCCGGCACCGGTCTCACCGGTGAGCGCCGTCATGCCCGGCTCGAGATCGAGGGTGACGGATTCGATGACGCCCAGGTCCTTCACCCGGAGTTCGACGAGCATGGCCGACGTCGCCGGGCCGATCAGCGGTCGGCCAGGTGGAACCTGGACCGCAAGATGGAGTGGAAGTCGCGGTCGCCCAGAGAGACGAGGCGCGCGTTCACCGGGCCCTCACGGCACTCGACGGCGTCGCCCGGTTGCAACTCGGTGACGCTGACGCCGTCGACCACGAGAATGCCCGGCCGCGGCGCGGCCACCTCCAGCCGGACCCACTGACGGGGCTCGAGCACGATGGTGCGGTCGAAGAGCATGTGGGCGGAGATGGGCGTCACCACGATGGCGCGGAGCAACGGGCTCAGGATCGGTCCCCGGGCCGACAGGTTGTAGGCCGTCGATCCCGTGGGGGTGCACACGAGAAGACCGTCGGCCAGGTAGGTGACGAAGGGGCGTCCGGCGATCGACGTGCTCACCCGGACGGTGTGGCCCGGCACCGTCTTCTCCACCACGGCCTCGTTCAGCACCATGAAGGGCGAGCCGGCCCCGGGCGACTGTGACCCGGCCCGGATGACCTCGATCTCGAGGGTCATACGTTCCTCGATTTCGTAGTCGCCGGCCACGAAACGCTCGAGCGCCTGTTCTAGCGCGGCGGGCTCCACTTCGGTGAGGTAACCGAGCTGGCCCAGGTTCACGCCGAGGATGGGGATGCCGTGTCCGGCGGCCATGGCCACGGTCCGGAGCATGGTGCCGTCACCGCCGAGGGAGACGGCGAGATCGACGTCGCCGTCGAGCGACCCCGGACTGCGGGCGGGATCGACCAGGCGCGTCACGGTGTGGCCGTTGGCCGTCAACCAGGCACCGGCACGCGCCGCGAGCTCCGACGCCACCTGGCGTTCGGGGTGGACCACGAAGGCGACCGAGACCATCGGGGCCTACCGGTCCCCGGGGCCGGCGAACGGGCGAGCGTCGGGCGAATCCGGACCATCAGGAGGCTCGGCGGCGTCAGGGGAGGCGGCGACCGCGGCGTCGAGGACGGCGGCGATGTCGACGACGGGCGGAGCCGTGTCCCCGGCGGGGATCCCGGCCCACAGGAGGTACTCCGCGTTGCCGGCCGGACCGAGGACGGGTGAGGCCATGGCGCCCATGATGGTCGCTCCGGCGTTCGTGAGGGCGGAGGCGACCTTCTCGAGCGCCGCCCGTCGGAGATCGGGCCGGCGGATGACACCACGGCCCCGGCTGACCTCGATGTGGCCCACTTCGAACTGGGGCTTCACCAGAAGGAGTAGATCGGCGCCGGGGGCGGCCAGCTCACCGACCAGAAGAGGGACGACCACGGCGAGGGAGATGAACGACAGATCGGCCACGATCAGATCGAAGCGCTCCCCCGCTTCATCGCTCGCCAGGCTGCGGATGTTCGTTCTCTCGCGGACTGTGACGCGCCGATCAGCGCGGATGCGGGGATGGAGTTGGCCGTAGCCGACGTCGACGGCCATGACCGAGGCGGCACCGCGGACGAGGAGGCAGTCGGTGAAGCCACCCGTCGAGGCGCCGGCATCGAGAGCACGGCGGCCGGCCACGGTGACGGGAAAACGCTCGAGGGCGGCATCGAGCTTGTCGCCGCCGCGCGACACGAAGCGACGGATCTTCAGGTCGACGACGATGGCATCGCTCTCGGCCACGAGGCGCGCCGGCTTGTCGGCCACCGCCCCACCGACGAGGACAGCGCCCCGGGAGACGACGTCATGGGCATGGGCCCGGGATGGCACGAGACCCCGCCGGACCAGCTCGAGATCGAGTCGGCGGCGGACGCTACGTCGAGTCAGGGGCGCGCCTTGCCGGTGGAAGAGGCGGCCGTCTTCTTCGCCGCCTTGGCCGTGGCCTTCTTGGCTGGAGCCTTGCGGGCGGCGGCTTTCTTGGCCGTGGTGGCCTTCGCCCCCGCCCGGGTGGTCGCGGTCTTCTTGGCCGCGGCCCTCTTGGCCGGCGACTTCTTGGTCGGAACCTTGCGCGGCGGGGCCTTCTTGGCCGTTGTGCCGCGGGGCGCCGTGCGGCCACGACCGGGTCCGCGATGGGTGGCCTTGCGGGCCGCCGTCTCGGCCCGGTCGAGGACCTCGGCCACCCGATGGGCCAGATCGTCCATGCTCGTGATGCCCATGTCGGCCAGTTGGGTCTTCACTTCGCCGCGCACCGTCGTGAGCAGAGTGTCGGAGCGATCCCGGCTCGTCTTCACGAGATCCTCCACCCATTCCTGCGCCCGGGTGGTCTCGACCTCACCGGTCTGGATCAGCTCGTGCACGAGCTCTTCGGCCCGGGCGCGGGTGATCTGGGTCAGAGCCAATCCGGCTTCGAGATAGCGCTTGAGACTGTCATTGGCGGTCATGGGAGCCACGCTACGACCCGTGATGGCAGCCAGCAAGAGCGGGCGAGGGGCCGTGGGTGCTTATGACGACAGGTGCCGATCGGTGACAGCGGCGAGGTCGGCGGCGTCGATCTGCGGCGCCACGGTCAACTCTTTTTCATCGGCTCCGGTCACTCCCGAGCGCACGAGGGCGAAGGGAACAGCCAGTCGTCGGGCGAGGAGTCCGTCGGTGGAGGGCCGGTCCCCCACCACCAGACTGGCGTCGGGGGCCCGGTGGCCGAGGAGGGCCACGATGGGCTCGTGGGGCTTGCCGGCCACTACGGGTTCGCTCTGCGCGGCGGTGGCCACGGCCGCCAGCAACGCCCCGGCGCCGGGGAGCAGTCCCGTGGGCGTCGGATAGGTGGCGTCCTCATTCGTGCCCACCAGACGCGCTCCCCCGTGGACGGCGGCGGCGGCCGTGGCCAGCATGGCGAAGTCGAAGTCCCGGGTGAGGCCGACGACGACGGCATCGGCCGGGCCGCGCTCCACGACCGTCACCCCCCGGTCCGCCAGGGCCTCGTGGACGCCGGCGCCGGCGCAGACCACGGCCGTGGTGCCGGGGGCGAGCAACGACGCCGCCGCCTGGGCCGATGTGACGAGGTCGGAGGGCCCGGCTGGTATGCCGACGGCGGCCAACTGCGCCACGAGCTCGGCCAGGGTGGGCAGTGCGTTGTTGGTGGCGAAGAGCACCCCGATGCCGGCGGCGCGCAGTCGGGCGATGGCGTCAGCGGATCCGGGGATGGCCTGCTGGGCCAGCCAGATGACGCCGTCGAGATCGATCACCCAGGTGCCGCCGCCATGATCCGTCATGCGGCCATGTTGGCAGAGGTGTCACGAAGGTTGGCAGAGCAGTCACGACGTCGGCCGAGGAGTCACGAACCGAAGCTCAGTTGTTCGGGCGGCGTCGTCGCAGACGGTTGCGGGGACGGAGCCGGGATGTCACGAGGCCCGAGCGCCGGGTGCCACTGCCGCGTCGGTGGGGCCTGGGGTCGGAGGCGGACCACGGTGCGTTGCACGGGGGCAACGATCTCCGCTTGCTCGGCCTTCGGCAGATACGCACCGCGGTAGCGCCGGGTGAGGGCCGCGGCCAACGTTGGATCCTTGCCTCGCAGATCGGCCAGGAAGTGTTCCTTTACGCCTGGTCGCAGGTGCAGCGTCACCGGGGTGACCGAGACCGCTCCCGCTTCGAGACAGGCGGCCGTGACCTCCTCGAGCTGTTCGGCGGAATCCGACAGCCCGGGGATGATCGGGGCGATGAGGACACCGGTGGGGATGCCCGACTCGTTCAGTCGCCGTACGGCCTCCACGCGTTGGCGGGGGTGGGGCGTGCCCGGCTCCGTGGCCTTCCACACCCGCGCGTCGAGTGTGCCGATCGAGAAATTGCAGCGCACTTCGGCGCGGCCGGCAGCCGCCACCAAGCGGTCGAGATCGCGCAGGATCAGGGTCGACTTGGTCAGGATGGAGAACGGATTTCCCACTTCGGCCAGGGCGTCGATGATGCCCCGGGTCAGGTGGTACTTGCCTTCGGCGCGCTGGTAGGGATCGGTATTGGTCCCCATGGCGATGACGTCACCGTTCCAGCGCGCGGAGCGCAGCTCGGCCCGCACGCGTTCGACGGCGTTGATCTTGACCACCAGGGTGCGTTCGAAGTCCTCCCCGATGCCGAGTCCCAGATACTCATGGGTGGGCCGGGCGAAACAGTAGGTACAGGCGTGGCTGCAACCCCGGTAGGCGTTGATGGTGTGGCGGAACGGAACGCGCGACGCCTCGGGCACGGTGGAGATGATCTGCTTGGCCCGGACGTGGAGGAACTCGAGGCCCCGGTAGGCGCCGATCCCGACGTGTCGGTGGATGAGTTCCTCCTCGGCGAACAGCGCGGCCTGGCCCCCGTCGTCGTCGGCCAACCGCCACCGGAAGTCCTTGGATCCGGGCACCGTCACATGATAGCGAACATCTGTTCGATACTGTATCTGATCTATATCATTTATGATCGATATCTGAAGTGGTATCGCATCTCGAGCTCGAAAGCGATCACGACGGAACCGAAGCAGAGCGACAGGCTCCCGGCGCCAGGGAGAACGTGACCCGAGCGGCACCGGGATCGTTCTGGAGAAGCAGGTGCGAGGCCCCGGCGGCCGACGTGATTGTCGCCCCTGTGGCCGTGGCGCAGTAGCCGTCGGGGTACCGGGCCGGTGCCGTCATCACGACCGTCGGAGCGGCAATGGCCGGGTCGACCTCGTAGCCAAGGGTGAAGGTCCTCGTAGCCGGGTCGAAGGCCGTCTCCGTCGGATCACCGGCGATCGCCTCGGCGTAGGGGGTGGCCAGGGCGGCCATCTGGGGCAGAAGCCGGGTATCGGATGTGGCCAAGGGCTCGTCGGTGCTCCCCGTCGGGTCGTCGTAGTACTTCCACGACCAGTAGGCCCAACCGAGATCCATCCGGGCGGCATCGGCGGTCACCGACTGGAGCAGGCTCTGGTTGCTGGTGGCGCCGAATTCCGACAGGAACATGGGGGGCCCGCCGGGCTGTTGCGCCGTGGCCAGGCCGGCGCGCTCGGCCTCCCGGCGTGCCAGTTGCTTGATGGCGTGCGCGGCGCAGGCCGTGGCCGATGCCGGTGCACCGGTGACGGGATCGCGATTCGGGCAGTAGACGTGGACGTTGTAGACGAGATCGGGAAAGGGCATGGGCCCGAGGAGGACCGGGGCTCCGTGGTTGTAGTAGATGTCCGGTTCCACGAAGACGAGATGACCGGGGTCCGCCTCTTCGATGGTGGGCACGACACCCTCCAGGGGATCCGTGGCCGGGCACCGTACGGGGGTACGGCTGCCGGGGACCAGTCCCGGATGTTGCCGGCCCGTGTAGAAGCACTCGAGGGTGCTGGCCACATGGACCGGGGGGTCCGATCCGGCAATGAGATCGGCCTGACGGGCAAACGGCTCGTTGTACGGGTCGTACCCGACGATCCACGGGTTACCCCGGAAGGTGGCGGCCACGACCCCCCACACCTGGTCGAACTGACCCTGGAGATTCCCGACCACGTCGTTCTGCCAGAAATGCTGTTCGGCGATGTTGAGAGTGGGACTCGCGTAGTTGCGTGACCAGCGGTCGGGAAGCACCTCGATCGGCTGGTTGTCGGTGCACACCGCCCACGCCGGCGCCCCCTCGCCCCGGAACTGCGTGGCGTAGACGTCCTGGTGCATGTCGATGAGCGTGTGGATGTGGTAGCTGCCGAGCAGATCGACGACGCGCACCACGCGTTGCAGATAGGCGTCGGCCACGGCGTCTGAGAACCGGCCCGGCGGGCGGGGGCTCCCCGGTGTGCAGATCCCGGCGCTGTTCGGTGTCCCGCCCGGTTCGAGGCCCTGCCACAGGATTCCCAGGCGCACCATGTCGAAGCCCGCCTTCGAGATGGCGGCGGCGTCGGCGGCGGAGAAGTCGAAGGGCTGCCCCGGGGCGATGGCGAGCTCGTACGGAGCGTGCTTGTAGACGGCGTTCACCCCGTGGAGGATCACCACCCGCCCGAATGCATCGCGCAAGTAGCGCCCGCCCGGAGCGGAAACCGCTTGGGGGTCCCACGGCGAACCGATCACGCCGGCCTGGTCGGCGATGTCCTCGGGTGCACTGCCCTGACTGGTGCCGGCCTGACTGGTGCCGGCCTGACTGGTGCCGGCGCCGGCGCCGGCACCGGACAGCGGGGCGGGTCGCGTCGTCGTCGTGGTGTCCGCCGCCGCGGCTGGAACACCGGCCAGCAAGGTGACGATGCCGGCCAGCGCTCCCGCAACGACCGGTAACCACCCACCGCCGCTCCGCCTCACCCTTCGAGAGTGCCACGCCCCGTCTCGGGAAAGATGTCGGGCCGGATCCCGCTGGCGATGTTGTGTGGTTGTCGCTGTTTTTGTACGTGGCGCTATGGGCTACGGGGGCCGTTCGGATTGTCGCCCGGTAACGCCATGGCGGGGACGCCGGCGGCGTCGGAGACAGCGGGGCTAGGGGCAGGCGCGGGTTGGCGGGGAATGATGAGGGCGGCCAGTAGGCCGGCGAAGGCGATGACGGCGGCCACCACAAAGACCCGGCTGAAGCCGGATGTGAGCGCCCGCTCGAGTGCGGCGCGCCGTGCGGCGATGCCCAATGTCGACCCCGCGCCATGGACGCCGAGCACCGCCGCTGTCCGGGCGGCGGCCAGGGTGGCCAGCGCGGCCAGCGCGATGGAACCACCCACCTGGCGGCTGGTGTTGAGCATGCCCGACGCCAGGCCCGCTTCTTCGCGTGCCACCCCGGAGGTGGCGGCGAAGGCCAAGGGGGTGAAGCTGAGGCCCATCCCCAACGTGGCCAGGACGCTGCCGCCGAGCACATCGGCGGCGTAGTTGCCCGTCGGTGATATCCGCGACAGCCAGGCCAGACCGACGGTGGCCAGCGTCACCCCGACGAGCAGAGGCGGTGGCGGTCCGAATCGGGGAACCAGCCGGGCGGCCACCTGGGCCCCGACGGCGATGGCGGCCGTCTGGGGTAGGAAGCCGACACCGGTGATGAGCGGACTGAAGTGCAGAACTTCTTGCATGTAGAGCGACAGGAAGAGCCACATGGCGAAGATGGCTCCGCCGACGAGCATCATCGACAGGTTGGCCCCTGTCACCCCCCGGGACCGGAAGAGCCGGAACGGCACCAGCGGTGTGCGGGCGACGCGCGTCTCGACCACGGCGAAGGCGGCCAGGAGAACCACGGCGATGGCGAGGGGGACGAGGGTGGCCGACGAGCCCCACGAGTGGATGTCGGTGCCGGCAATGGCGTCGACCAAGGCCACCAGACCACCGGTCACGGTGAGGGCGCCCACGATGTCCAGGGTGGGCCGCCGACCTTCGGCCCGGGTGTCGCGAAACGCAGCACGGGCGACGATAATGGTGACCAGACCGATGGGCACGTTGATATAGAAGATCCACCGCCACGACAGCAGGTCGGTGAGCACCCCACCGAAGAGCGCTCCCGACGCCCCTCCGACGGCCGCCATGGCACTCCAGAGCCCGAGGGCCCGGGCCCGCTCCCCCGCTTCGCGGAAGGTGGTGGTGAGGATGGTCAAGGTGGCCGGCGACAACACCGCGGCCCCGAGTCCCTGCAGAGCCCGCGCCGCGATCAGCAGACCTTCGTTGGGCGCCAGCGCGCAGATCAGGCTGGCGCCGGAGAACATGACCAACCCGAGGATGAAGATCTTCCGCCGGCCGAAGAGATCGGCCGCCCGGCCCCCGAGGAGAAGAAATCCGCCGAAGGTGAGCGCGTAGGCGTTCACCACCCACTGGAGCTGTGACGTGGAGAAGTGGAGATCCCGCTGCATGGCCGGCAGGGCCACGTTCACGATGGACAGGTCGAGCACGACCATGAACTGCCCTACGCACACGACGGCGAGAAGCAGCCACGACGGACCGCGGCGGGTGGCTCCGGACGCAGATGCAGAGGCCGTGTCGGCGGCGGTGGGTGCGCCCGGCATCTCCCGATCATGCCAGTTCCGGTCACACCTCTGACCGGGCCGGCGCCACGACCTCCGCCTTCTACCATCGCGGAGGATGGCGAAGAATCTCTGTGTTATCCATCACTCCCGGTCAGGGTCGACGGCTCAACTCTCAGAAGTCGCCGTCACCGCTGCCGCTGAGGCGGGCGCCGCCACCGACACACCCGTCGAGATCCGGCTACTGGGGGCGTTCGACGCCGGGGCCGAAGACGTCCTGTGGGCCGATGCGCTGCTCTTGGCCACCCCGGCGCACTTCGGCTACATGTCGGGGGCGCTCAAGGATTTCTTCGAGCGCATCTACCGCCCCTGTCTCGACCAGACGGCCGGCCTCCTCTACGCGCTGATCGTGAAAGGCGACACCGACGTCGACGGTGCCGTGGCCAGCGTCAACAAGATCGCCACCGGCCTGCGTTGGCGCCTCGTCCTTCCCCCCCTCACGGTCGTGGGTGCCGTTACCCCGGTCGATCTCGAGGCCGCCGCCGAGTTGGGTGGCACTCTGGCCGCCGGGCTCGGGGAGGGAATCTTCTGAGTTTCAGGCCGTCGGTTGACGGGGGTCGAGACCGGCGGCCCGGTAGACGGCGTCGATCGCGACCATGTTGGCGATGGCGTCTTCGGGACCGGTGATCACGGGGTCGCCACCGGCCACGGCCCGGGCGAAGGCCTCGAGCTGAAAGTCGTAGGTGTGGCGCCGGGTGCTGCGCTCCACCTTCTTCCCGGCCTTGTTCCGCACTGTCAACCGGTGGAACCGGTCGGGGGCGAGGGGGTTCAGGACCCGGATCTCACCGTCGTCACCGCGCACTCGCAGACCGACCCGCAGTACTTGGGCCGAGAGCATCGAGCAGGTGGCCCGCCCGGTGACGCCGTCGGCGAAACGGAACTGCGCGTCCATGAAGCGGTCCACTGCCGGCGAACGCAGCCGGGCCCGTGCCCCTGTCACCTCGGGTTCGACGTCGGCCAGGTGCCGCACCATATGGATGGGGTAACAGCCGGCGTCCATGGTCGCCCCCCCGGCCAGGGCCGGGTTCCAGCGGATGTCCTTCCCCGACAGAAGCGGAAAACACAGCCACGCCTCGATATGCCGCACGGGCCCGACGGCGCCGTCGGCGATCAGCTCCCGCACCCGGGCGAACAACGGGTGGTACCGGTAGTGGAACGCCTCCATCAGCACCAGACCGGAACCGTCGTGGGCAGCCGCCACCGCTCGGGCCTCGTCGGCGTTGGCGGTGAAGGGCTTCTCGCACAGCACGTGCTTGCGGGCGGCCATGGCGGCCATCGTCCAGCGTCCGTGCAGACCGTTCGGAAGCGGGTTGTAGACGGCGTCGATCTCGGGGTCGGACACCAACTCCTCGTAGGAGTCGATCACGCGCGGTATGCCGTGCTTGGTGGCGAATTCCCTCGCCCGGCCGCGGTCACGGGCGGCCACGGCCACCACCTCGACGCCGTCGACATTGCGCGCCGGCCGGATGATGGCGGCGGGGGCGATCCGGGCGGCACCGAGCACACCGATTCGCAGCGTCATCTTTGGAGGTTACCGACCCGCCCGGACCCGGGCCTCCCACCGTCCGGTCAGCGGCACCGTGCTCAGAACGGCGCCGGCCCGCAGCAGCCAGGCCAGTTGCTCCCTGTGGCCCACCTCCGGCGGAGCGAGCACGACCAGGCCCCGCCGGGGATGATCCTGCCGCCACCGCCAGCCGGCGGGGAGGGGCACGTCCAAGGTGGCCAGCCGGGCCACCACCTTCGTCCCGGTGTTGTGCTGGATCCCCAGCTGGTCGGGCTCGATCCCCCGCCTTCCGTCCTTCCCCGCCACCCAGGTGCAGATCGGTATCTCGTGGATCCGGCCGGTGAAGATGGTGCCGAGACCCACCGGCTCCGATGGCTCGTCCTCCTCGCGCACCTCCGGCGTCAGGTTGATCCACCCCTTATGCGCGGCGCCAAGTTTGTCCATCGCCTCCACGACGTAGGAGGGTTCGTCGGGGAAGAAGGTGAAGCTTTCCGCTTGGTCGGCCACCGATCCCTCCGATCAGTGTCCGCTCACGGACCCGCCAGGGCGGGCCCGTCGAAGCCATCGACGGTGGCGAAGTCCGCCACCGCGGCGCGCCGGAGCTTCGTCGGTTGCTGCACGGGCCACCCGAGCGCCAACACGGCGGCCACCGCCATATGGTCCGGCACCGACAGCAGCCGCCGCACCTCGTCCTCGTGCAGTGTCGCCATGGTCGTCATCACCCCGGACAATCCTTCGGCCCGCGCCGCCAGCAAGATGCTCCAGGCGAAGGGATAGATCGACGCTCCTCCCACCAACGTGTACCGGTCGAGGTCGCGGTCGACGGCGGCCAGCGCCCGCAGATCGGCCAGCAGCACGAGTAAGACGGGAACATCCTCCAGGTGTTCGGCGAAGCCCCCGGGACCGGCCGCCGCCGACGCGGCCATGCCGGGCGCCGCTTCGAGCGCGGCGCTCTCCGCCGCCCGATCGGTGATCGGCGCCCAGGGGACGAGTCCGGCCGCCCCCATGGCCAGGTACTCGTACCACCCCTCCAGGTAGATCTCGCGCAGCCGGCGTCGCTTGTCGGGGTCGCGCAGCACCACCACCCGCCAGGCTTGCCGGTTCCCGCCGCTCGGGGCGAACCGGGCCGTGTCGAGCAACCGCCCCACCACCTCGTCGGCCACGGGATCGGCCCGGAACTCCCGTACTGCCCCCGTCGTTCGCAGCGCGTCGATCAGCTCCACGCCCGCTGACCGTAGTGCCACCGCCGCCACCCGGGGCACCCACTGCCGGCCACTTACATCGGCGACGGCCAGAGATCCTCCGGTTCGCGTCCTTTTGTCTCGGGCAGCTTCAGGAACAGAACCGTGGCGGCCAGGGCGGGGATGAAGGTGACGGTCGCCGCCCGCAGGCCGTCGAAGCGCGTCCCCACCTGCGCGATGGCACCGAAGGCGAGGAGCCCGAGCACGGCACCGAGCACGCTGGCGGCGATGTTCCATCCGGCCACCGACGCCCGTACCGACGTGGGGAACAGCTCGTTGGCGAAAGCGCCGGCGGCGGGGGCAAAGGTGGAGGCGGCAAAAACGCCGAGCTCGTAACCGATGAGCAGGGCCACGTGCGATCCGCTGTAGGTGAACACACCGGACACGGCCATGGCCACCATGGAGGCTGCTCCCGTCGGCCGGCGTCCCACGTGATCGGCCAACCACCTTCCCGCCAGCAGTCCCACCAGACCGAAGACCCCGGCCACCACCACCATGGCGGCGGTCACGGCGCCCGACAGTCCGAGCACGTTCTGGGCGTACACGAAGATGAAGCTGTTGGCCGGTCCCGTGATCACCGACACGGCGAACACCAGTCCGGTGACGACGAGCAGGCGGCTGCGGAAGGCCGGCCCCACGGCGCCGAAAACAGGCACGGAATGATCCCCGGCGGCGGCGGCCACGGTGAAGCGATCGGGCTCAACCAGCCACCGCCGGATGAAAAAGACGCCGACCAGCGGAACCACGGCCAGAACAAAGACCCCCCGGAAGCCGAGGCTGGACTTAGCCAGACCGTGGATCACGGCGGTGAGACCTGACCCCACCCCGTAACCGGCGGCCACCAGAGCGACGGCTTTGGCCCGGTCACGCGACGCCGTCTCTTCCGCCGCACCCACCTGGGCCAGCGCGTTGGTGGCACTGAGCAGCGGTCGCCCGAAGGCGAATATCACCACGAACCACCAGTACCCGGGACTGGCTGCCGCCGTCACCGTGAAAGCCAGCCCGAACACACACGTGCCGATCAGCGTGACCCGCCGCCCGACGCGGTCGGCCAGTCCGGACAGCGGCAGACCGCCGATCGATGCCAGCCGCAGTACGGCCAGCCCCACGCCGAGCTCCGTCCCCGACAGCCCCGCCTGCTGGATGGGGGTCCCCCCGTGTGCCACCTGACCGAAGCTCTTGGCCACATCTCCCAGGGCGGCTACGGCCCCGAACTGGCCGAAACCCGAGCACAGCGCCATCAATGCCAGCCCCACGATGGCCTTGTCGTTCCAGTGCCTCAGCCGAAGCCCTTCGTTGTCGGCCATCAGGTCTCGGTGCCCATCAGGCCCATCAGGTCTCGGTGCCCATCAGAGCGGTGGCGCCGTCAGCACACGCCGGTCCTGCATGCCGCCAGCGCGCGGGCGAAAGGTCCGACGAGCACCCGCACACCGTGACACGGAACCGGGCGCGGTGAATGCGACGACCCGGCCTACGATCCGGAGATGCCCCGTTCGCCGATGTTCATCGTGACCCAGGTCGCTCCTTACCCCGACGGGCCGTCGGGGGTCCACGGTGTTCTCACCCAGGCCTCGACGGCACTCGGCGAGCTGGCCGGTCTGGCCGGCCTCGAACCGGTGACCGTCTCCGACGTGGGCGACGTCTCACCGGCCGAGTTGGCCCACGGCGGCGTTCTTTCGCTGTTCACCATCGGCGAGACGCCGTGGTCCGACGCCCAGCGCCACGCCATTACCGACAGCGTGCGACAGGGCCGCCTCTCCGTGGTCGGCGTCCACTCGGCCACCGACGCCTGCCGGGCCTGGGACGACTACGCCGCCCTCGTCGGTGCCCGCTTCGACGGCCATCCTTGGACGGTGGAGTTCGAGGTCGAGATCGCCGACCGCGTTCACCCGGCCACCGCCCATCTCACGGCACCGTGGCGCTGGCACGACGAGGTCTATCTCTTTCGCGATCTCCGACCCGACGCCCACGTCCTTCTGCGCGTGGCCCATGGTCAACTCGACATGAGCGTGCCCGAGGCCCGGGTCCCCGAGTGCGGGTTCCCCCTGGCCTGGTGTTTCACCGAGGGCCAGGGTCGCGCCTTCTACACATCGCTTGGTCATTTCCCCGGCGCCTGGGAAAGCCCGACCTTCCTCTGCCATGTCGCCGGCGGACTCCGCTGGACTCTGGGCGACGACGCCTAACGCGCCTCTCGGCTGCGGTCAGACGCTCCAGACGCTCAGGACGAGATGTCAGGGCGCACCGTCACGCATACGCCGTCACGCATGTGCCCGTCGGATACGTCTTCGGGATACGCCGTCAGGTCAGGTAGGCCGATTCCTGTTGCCAGGTGAAGTCCAGCGCCGGGGAGCCCGACGTGCCCACCAGGAGCTCGGCCCAACTCGGTTGGCCGCCCCACCCGTGCACGGCGAAGCCGGTCCCCATGACACAGGGTGTACAGGTCAACGTGAGCAGGAGTTCGTCGCGGTGCCCCCAGCAACCCGACGTGTGGCCCGGGGTGCAATCGGCATTGGACGAACCGGGCCCGTCGTCGTACATCCAGTAGTAGATGGCCTCCAGAGGGTTGCCCATACCGCCGGCCCAGTTGGCGCCCCACTGCTCGAAAGGGAATCCTCCGGGCGGAGCGGGATCGTTCCCGGTCGCCGCCCCTTGCGCCGCCGACTGATCGAGAACGGTGGCCATGGCTGACAGTGCCGCAAGCCCTCGGACCGTCCGCTCGAGATTGGTGCCTACGTAGAGCTGCTCCTGCGGAGTCAGTGCCCCCCAGTTGCCGGGTAGCGACATTCCCGGAAGTCCTTCCGCCCGGCGGGCGTTGTCGATGGCGGCCACCGACGAGTTGATGCAGCCGGAAGAATTGTCATCGGCCGACGCCGAGCAGGTGGCCAGGAAATTCGGTTGTGGTGCGATGTTTGCCGGCGGATTGCGCGGCGGAAGGATGGCCCCGCCCGGTGCCGGCGGGGGCGGCGGTGTCGGTCGCGGCGGTGTCGGTCGCGGCGCCGGGGGTGGTGTGGCGATGCGCGGCGCCGGTGGTGGCGTGGGGGCCGGTGGCGACGTCGTGGTGGGCGCCGGCACCGTCGTCGTAGGGGCAGGTGGCACCGTCGTCGGCGAGACCGGGTGGCGTCCGATGTTCGACGGTCCGGCGGCGCCCCCTCCTCCCGCGGCCGCCGCCAAGCGCGCCGTTGACGGACGCGCGTTGTCCGTCGGCTTCGGCGCCACCACGAGGACCAACAGTGCAGCGACTTCAACAGCGATCACCACACCAGCGACTCGGAACCACGCAGGACGCTTGAAAACGCTCCGCGTGGGTCGACATGTTTGGTCGTCGCGCATCACAAAGACATCGGCGCGAAGGTCCGATCACCTAAGAACCTCACGCTCCGCGGGACCCTGTGAAACCGCTCCCGAAGGCTTTCTTGTGCGTCAGATCACGTGTGCCCTCACCTGGGAAAAGTCTGGGCGGCTACACTGAGTGGGCAGCTAGGGGACGCTGTCGGGGGGGCACCCCCGGGGGACCGCGGGAGGGGAAATGGAGGGGCGGGCGCCAGAGGCGTCGTCGAAGACGACGAGCCACATCCCCGCGCTCGACGGCCTGCGGGCTTTCGCGGTTATCGCGGTTATCGCCTTCCACACGAACCTCAGCTCACTGCCCGGCAGCTACTTCGGTGTCGATACTTTCTTCACGTTGTCCGGCTTCTTGATTACGTCACTCCTCGTGGCGGAATGGACGGGCCGGGGTCGCATATCCCTCAGATCCTTCTGGGCCCGGCGGGCGCGTCGTCTCTTGCCGGCACTGTTCCTCATGCTCACGGGCGTCGGCATCATCGCCGCCGTATGGCCGCAGACACTGGCCAGTCCGCAGTTGCTCGGCGACGCCATCGCCACCGTTTTCTACGCCGCCAACTGGCACCTGATCGCCGAGCACTCCAATTACTTCGCCGCCACTCAACCCTCACCGCTGCTGCACACGTGGTCGTTGGCGATCGAAGAGCAGTTCTATCTGGTGTGGCCGCTTCTCGTCCTGCTCGTCCTGCGCGGTCGGATAGGTCGTCGGGCGAAGTCGCCGGACACGAATCCCCACGACACCCGTCGCCGGCGCTTGTGGATCCTCTTCGGCGTCTCGGCCGGAGGCGCGGTGGCGTCGGCCGTGTGGATGGCCGTGATCTCGCACCAGGGCGGCGACACGGCCCGCAGCTATTACGGCAGTGACACGAGGGCGCAGGCCATTCTCGTCGGCGCCGCCCTGGCCGTGGCCACGACCCTGCTGCCCCGGGCCGCGACGCAGCGGGCGAAGCTCGTGCTGGCCGGTGCGGGACTCCTGGGCCTGGCGGGGACCTCGGCACTGTGGGCGCACGTCCCCGAGAACTCGTTGCTCGCCTTCCACGGCGGCTTCTTCCTCGCCGCACTGAGCACCGCTGCCATCATCGCCTGCGTGACCCAGCTCCCCCGCTCGGGAGTGGGCAGTTTTCTCAGCCTGAGACCGCTGCGCTATCTCGGCCGCATCTCTTACGGCATGTACCTGTGGTACCTGCCCTTTGCTCTCATCCTCTCGGGACCGCGGACCCATCTCCAGGGCTATCCCCTCTTCGCACTGCGTCTGGTGGTGGTGATCGCCGTGGCCACCGTGTCCGCCTACGCCGTCGAACTTCCCATCCGCCGCGGGACGCTGCGGTCGTGGCGCGCCACGCTGGCCATTCCCATGGCCGCCGGCGGAGCCGTCCTGGCCGTGTTCTTAGCCGGCATCCTGCCCAGCACGGCCAGCGCCGCCGCGACCACCGGACCGCTCCCCCGCCACGCCGTGCACGGCCCCAAAGTAAAGGTCCTTGTTGTGGGCGACTCGGTGGCGGGGACCCTGGGAGTCGGTCTCAGCCAGGTGGCCTCCTCCTACGGCGCCGTGGTGCTGAACGAGGGGAGCCCCGGGTGCTCGTTGTCGATGGACCAGTCGTTCCAGGCCCTGTGGTCCACCGTGCCGCCGGGCACTCCCTGCCGGTACGGTGATCCCGACGTGCTGCTCGCCCAGTGGCGGTCCTGGGTCAACCGCTGGAATCCCGACGTCGTCATCTACATCGCCCGGGGCGAGGTCTTCAACCAGGAGATCGACGGCCGGTGGGAGCATCTGGGCGAGACCACCTTCGATTCGTATGTCACCAATCGCTTCGAGACCGCCGTCTCCATCCTCGGTTCGCGCGGTGCCCACGTCGTGCTCCTGACCTCGCCGTACTACGACAGCGGCGTTCAGGTCAGCGGTGCCCCGTGGCCGGAGGACAACCCGGCACGCGTGGCCATCGACAACCACATCATCGAGACCGTCGCCACGGGAGCGGGCTCGTCTGTCACCTCGCCGGCGGCGGCGGCGCTGCCCGACGTCGGCGGAGGGGTCACCGGGGCGGGCGGCGTGAGCACCATCGACCTCAACCGGTGGCTCTCCCCCGGCGGCCGTTACGCGGCCGCCGTGAGCGGGGTCGATATTCGTTGCAACGACGGCGTCCACTTCACGGTGGCCGGTGGCGAGTGGGTGGCGGCGCGTCTACTCCCCCAGGTCGTCCCCATGGGTCGCGTCCATCAGTCGGTCTCTCCCTCGGGGAATTGGCCCACCGCCCTACCAACATCTCCGCCCCCGTGGTACGCAGAGCTCCCCTGCGGGTCGACATGACCAGCGTCGGGTCACTCTTCTTCTCCGTAACCTCGCCTTCTCTGTAACCTCCCCGCCCATGACGAGGCACGGCCGGGCCGGGGCATCGGTGTTGGGGCGTGTCGCCGCTCTCGCACTGGCCGGCATGTGCGGGGCCGGGTTGGCGGTGGGGGCGGTCCGCGGCGTGCGGGCCACGACGGCGCGAGCGGGCCCGACCGAGGTGGCGGCGTGGCGTCTCGATCTCGCCTACTACGACTGTCTCTCGGCACAGGCCCACAGCCTCGTCCACGCCGGCGAGACCGTCGATGTCTCGATGACCGACCCCGGACCGGGGGTGACCCTGGCCAAGGTGGTGGCACCATTCGCGGTGATCACCGACCGGGCATCGGGTCATGTCGTTCTCACTCTGATCTCGCGCCCCGGGCCGGGCACCTGCCTCGGCTCCGTCGTCGTGGCCCGTGATCCGTCGGGAGTCGTGCATCAGGGTCGTGGCTCACTGTCGGGGCATGAGATGCCGCCCCAGACGCCGCTGTGAGCACCGTCGTCGCTGCCGTCGCCACGATGGCGGTCATCGCCGCTGCCGGGGCACTCCCCGTTCTCGTCCTGGTGGGCTTTCGTTGGGTGGCGGTGCCGTTGACCGCTCTCGCAGGATCCGTCATCGCCGCCGTGGCGGCCGCTCTGATGGTGGCGGTCGGTGGCACTCTGCTCGGTTGGTTCGTCACCCTGGCCACATGCAGTGCCATCGTCGTCATCGCGCTGTGGATCCTGCGTCCGACGACCCGGCCGTGGGGACACGGTGAGGCCGGACGCGATCGCACGGGGACCTCGGTCCCCCGTCGCGTCCCCGGACTGTTGGCCTTCATCGGGGTCGTGGCGGCGGCAGCGTGGTCACTCGAGGCCTTGCGGACCCCGTCGGTCGGTTTCGATGCCCGGACAATCTGGATGCTCCATGCCCGGTGGTACGTCCAGGGTCACGGCACGTCGCTGGCCGCTCTGCGCAACACAGCGCTGCCCTTCGCCCACGCCAGCTATCCACCCCTGGTCGGTGCCACGGTGGCGCTCTCGTGGGTCATTACGGGCAACCAAGCCGACCGCTTCGGTGTCGTCGTCGTGGCGCTGCTCAACGCGTGTGCCGCCATGGCCGCGGCGTGGGTCCTGGTCGACCTCGGTCGTCGTTGCGGACAGTCCATGGCCGAGGCGCGCCGGCGGGCCGGGGCGGTATCCGTCGGCCTCGGAGCTGGAATCGTCCCCTACGCGGTGGGGGCCACCGCTGCCGTCTTACTGGTGCTCGTCGCCTTCGGGGTGGCCGGACCTTTCGCCACCAATGGCTACGCCGATATGTTGTGGGCGGCGAGCGCCGTTGGCGCCGTCGGTTACGGTCTCGTCCTCCCCGGCCGCCGGGGCAACATCGCCTCCGCCGCCGTGCTGTTGGCGGTGGCCGGTCTGACCAAGGACGAGGGATACGTCACGGCCATGGCTATCGTCGCTCTGCTCGCTCTCCGCTCCGCCATTTCCGCTCCCGTCGGCCACACCGGTCGGTGGTGGCGCCCGGCCGTCTTCGGCGTCGTCGGCGTCGTCGGCCTCGGCCTGTGGCCGTTGCTGACCCGCCTTCTCCAGGCAGCGCCGAACGCCGCCGCTCCGGGTCGGCGCGACGGCAACGACGCTTCTCGCTTCCATGCCAGCGTGGTGTCGATGGCCGCACACCTGCATGTCCTGCTGCTGGCCGCTCCCGTTGCGCTGGTGGGGGCGATCATCTTGAGCAGGGCTCGTCGCGCCCTCGGCCTCGGTTCCGATGGCTGGACATGGGCGGCGCTGGGTACCGGCTTGGCCTTCATCCTCATCGTCTACGTGACCGGCCCGGCCAACATCGAGCTGTGGCTGATCACCTCGACGCATCGCACCACCATGTACGGCGCGCTCCTCGGCTGGTGGGTGGTCGCCATCTGGGCCGTGATCGCGTCAGCTCACGGCGTCAGGCGGCGGCCGAGGCGGCCGGGCACTTCGCCTCGATCCGCTTGATCAGAGCCTGGCCGTCATTCTGCAGCTTCTGGAACCCACGAACCTTGCCCGAGGACGTCTTGATCCGGGTCGCCGCGTTCTTACCGCGCCTCGCCTGGTCGGTGGCGGACTCCGTCTTCCACCGGGTGAGGCGCTTGCCGGCGGCACCGTCGGCTACTTGGACCCGCTTCACCTGCTTGTTCGCACGAGCGCAGTCGATCCCGTGCTTGGGATGCACGATCCTCCAGATCTCATTGCCGGTCAGAACGTGGGTGCGTGACGGTGAGGAGGAAGGCGTCGTCGAGGACGGTGTCGGCGTGGAGGGCGTCGCCGGTGTCGAGCTAACCGGTGTCGATGTGGCCGTCACTCCTGCCGGAGCGGCATTGGCAGCGGAGGCGATACCACCGAGACCGAGAGTCAGGGTCACGCCGACAAGGCTGCCCACGGTGAGGTTTCGGATCTTGGTCATTGCCGCCCCTTCCAAGTGATGTGGAACACGAAGCGCCCGCAGACGCTTCATCCATGATCACTCAGGGGCGTGACGGCCTCGTGACGACGATGTTAGGGGTGTGTGAGGTCAGGGTGCGGCGAGGCGCTCGGCACGGGCCCGGCGCGACGCCTTGCGCAGGCGACGACGCTCCCGCTCGCTGGTGCCGCCCCAGTATCCGACCAGGTCAGGGTCGGCCAGCGCGTAGCGCAGACAATGCAGCCGCACCGGGCACCGGGCACAGAGTTGCTTGGCCCGTGCCGATGGTCCCCCGCCGTCGGTAATGAACAGATCCACCGATTCATCCCGGCAGGCGGCGTGGATCTGCCAGTTTGGGCGGCGGGCCAGCTCCTGGATCAGAACGAGGTCGTCGACAGCTCCACCGGACTCAGCAGCGGTGAGAATGCTCATACCTCAGCTGTCGGCACCCCACCCTCCCGCCTTGAACGGTGAGTTCCGAAAAACCACAGGTCGTGGCCCGTAAAGCTGCTTTTTGGCTCTCTCCTCACGATCCGTGGCCAGGGGCCACAGGCCTGAGGGCCCCGGGAGGCCCCCGGGGCGCCTACAGGGCGCTCAGGATCGACTCCGCCGAGCTGACCGTCAGGCCCCGCTCGGGCTCGACGAAGAGGGCGGTGACCACGCCATCTTCGAGGATGGCGGCGTAACGCTGGGACCGTGTTCCCAGTCCGACCCCGGTGCCGTCCATCTCGAGGCCAACGGCCCGGGTGAACTCGCCGTTGCCGTCTGCCAACATCACGACGGAGTCAAAGACATTCTGGTCGCGGGCCCAGGCGCCCATGACAAAGGGGTCGTTCACCGATACACAGGCGACGGTGTCCACCCCTTTGGCCAGGATCTCGTCGGCGCGCATGACGAATCCGGGTAGATGGTGGTCAGAGCACGTCGGCGTGAAGGCACCGGGGACGGCGAAGAGAACGACCTTTCCCTTCCCGAGGACAGTGGCCGCCTTGACCGGAGCAAAACCTTCACCGTTCTCCGTCACCTGCCACAGTTCGACGTCAGGAATGCGGTCGCCAACAGCGATGGTCATGGGTCCTCCCGGGGCAGAGATTCGGATGCGGTGCAGACAACTCCCCGCGAGCATCCCCCACACCGGTGTCGGAGCGCCAACGCCCTCGTGGGGATCGGTACCGAGAACTACCCTGCACCAGGTGAGACACCGCCTGTCCCGGTCCGCACCGGCCATCGGGTTGCTCTGGCTGTCGAGCATCGTGGGGGGCGCCGTACCGGCCCAGGGGGCCTCGCCGCCCGCCCACGGGACCGAGCGCGGTGCCTACGAATGGGACGATTCCACCTGGTGGCCCGACCCCTCCTCGTACACCGAGAAGCTGACTCGGCTGAAGACTCTCGGCGTCACCACCTTGTACGTGGACATCACAGCGGCGGTGTCCATGGAGCAGTCCCACTCCGCCGCACTGGCGACGTTCCTTTCGGACTTCGAGAGCCTGGTGAATACGGCCGGCACCGACGGGTTCCGGGTCGATGCCGTCGGTGGTGATCCGACGTGGGCCACCAGTGATCGAAAGGGTCCAACCGCACTCCTGGCGGCCGTCGCCCAGATCGAGACGGCGTTGGCCCCCGGCGCCCTCGACGGCGTCCAATTCGACGTCGAACCCTGGGGCCTGGCCGGGTGGCGCGCCCATAAAGCCGGCTACGCCCGGGACTGGCTCCGCTTTGTGCAGATGTCGGTGACGACGTGGACGCACGAGGCACTGTCGGGTCGCCTCGGCTTCACCGTGCCCTACTGGTTCGACGGCGACACCGGAGGGGTTCCCCCGGTCACGTGGGCGGGGTCGACGAACTACCCCTTCCAGCTTGCGCTCGGGATCCTGGCCCCGCTCGCCGACACGGCGCTGAACGTCATGGCGTATCGCAACTCGACAGCCGGAGCGAACGGCTCGGTGGCGCTCTTCGCCGGCAATATGCAGGCGGCCATGAGCGCTCATTCCGCCACCGAGCTCCTGGCCGGCCAGGAGACCGGTGCGGCCTCTCCCGCCGAGGTCACCTTTTACGGTACGTCGTGTGTCACCTTCGACACCGCCGCCACCCAGATCGCCGACGCGTTCGACGGCGATGCCCTCTATGGAGGTATCGCCGTCGATGACGTCGAATCGCTCGAGGCCCTGTGTCCGGCGTGACGGTGAAGACGCCACCGCCAACCGGACCCCGGTAGGTCGTTCCCGCTACGCCGTAGGCGCCTTGGTCGCACGCCGGCGACGGACAGCGCCGAGGCCGAGGAGCGAAAGGCCGAAGGCCAGGACGGCCAGCACGTAGGGACTGGAGCCGGCCCACGGCTCACCCGTGTGCACGGACGAAGCGCCCTTGATGGCCACTCCGTTGGCCGTCTTGACCGAAGTGGTCGGGACCGTCGTGGTGGTGGTCGGCGTCCCGGCGCTGGTGGGCGGCGGGACCGGGTTGTCGGTGGTGTTGGTCGAGCAGCCACCGGCCGTGGTGCATCCGGGCTCGGTGAAAACTCCCGTGTTCAAGATGTGAGTCCCACCGGTGCCGGGGTTCACCTTGACGGCGAAGGTCAGGTTGTAGCTGGCGCCGGCCGGGAGGTTGGTGATGACCCAGGAGATGCTCGAGCCGGTCACTGTCACCGAGCACGTGGAAGCGGTGTTTGCCGGGCAGGCGGCCGCCGGCGTCGTGAGCGTCGTCCCCGTCGGAGCCGAGTCGGTCACGGTGATGCTGCCGGGGCCGGTGCCGATGTTCTTGGCCGACAGCGTGTAGTTGACGACGTCGCCGGGGTTGACCGAGTTCGAACCGGCGCTGTCGGACTTCGACACGGTGAAGCTCGCCACCGTGATGGTCACGACATTGGTCGTACAGGTGGCGGACCCCGATGAGGCAACGCATCGCGGACCGGTCCAGCTCCCGCTGTTCAAGATGGACGTCGTATCGCTGGCGTTCACGGTGGCCTGGAAGGTCAGAGGGATGCTCGCTCCCACGACGATTCCCGCACCCAGAACGAAGGAGACGGTCCGGGTCGACGAGTCGTAGGTGGCAGTGCAGCTCGGGCTGCTCGTGCCGGACAGAGCACCACACGAGGACGACGCATACGTGAGGCCGCTCGGGACCACGTCGCTCACGGTGACCGCCGACTGGGTCGTGAAGGGAGTCAACTGGTTGGTCGGGTTGCTCACCGTCAGGGTGTAGATCACGGGGGCGGTCTGGCCGGCGGTAACTGATGTCACATTGGCCGACTTACCCACCGTGAGGCTGGTCACCGTCACGGCGACGGGCACCTGGTTGGATTGGCAATTCGGCGATGTCGTGCATCCGTTGCCGGTGAAAGTGGCCGTGTTCATAATCGTCTCCGCCGGATCGGTGAAGTTGGCTGTGACGGAGAAGGAGACGTCATAGGTGGCGCCGGCCGCCAGTCCGGCGGCCAGGGTGTATGTCACCGTCCCGTTCGACTCGCCGGGCGTGCACGTCGGTGTGCCACCGGTGACGCAGTGGACCGAACCGGCCACGTAGGTCAGGCCGGCCGGAATAATGTCGGACATATTGACCGCTGACGATGTGGCCAAGGCGGAGTTGTTCTTGATGGCCAGCGTGTAGACGACGGGGGTCGTCGATCCGGCGGGCACCGTGCCCGGCGAGACCGACTTCAGCACCGAGACCGAAGGCGGGAAGCAACCGGTCGGGAGGGTGACGCTGGCCGAGTTGTTCTGGGAGAAGGGACTCGGTTGAGGCCACGTCGATCCGACCTTGATGGTGACGGTGCCCGTGGTGGTGGCCGGCAGTGTCTGGGTAATGGTGGCCTGCGTTAGGGCGGACGTCGATCCCGGACTGATCGTGACGGTAGTGGCCGAGAGCGTGGTCAGGCCGCCCGTCACCGAATTCACCGTGGCCGTCTCTGTTTCATTGAAGTCGTTGGTGATTGTCCACGTGACCGTGTAGGAGCCCGCTGCCGTCGCACAGGAGGCCGCACCGGTGACGGTGGCGTTGTGGGCGAGGGCCGGCGTGGCGAAGAAGCCCACTCCGAGCAGGGCCATGATGGCGGCGAACGTGACCTTCAGGAAAGGCCGGAACCGGCGGCGATGGGCGCCTGCCTGATGCGCGTCCCTTGGGGTCGTATCGAGGTTGGTCATGTCTCGTTCCTGGTCGGTGAATAGAGAGTTCTGCAGCACTCAGAGTGAGCATTACACCTCAACCCGCCCCCGCCCTCGGGTAAACAACCACCCAACTCGTGGAGAAGCTCGTCATATATGAGGAGAGCATCGCGGGTTCCTCGCACCCTGTGCTGGCCGACCGACGACACGTGCGAATACCGCTGAGAACGCTTTCACGATGTCGGAGAGCGATATTGCGGCGAAGAGGGTATCCTTGAAGGCAGACCGGTTGGAGGGGCCAGCAGGCGGAGGACCGGAGAATGTTTCGTTCGTTGCGCGGCATCGCTACTGTGAGCGCGGCTATCACCACAGCCGCGGCGATGCTGTTCGTCATCCCTGCTGACCAGGCGTCGGCCCTCCCCTCCCCGAGCATCAGCTCTTTCAACCCCGCATCGGCGGCGGTGGGGGCCATAGTCACCATCGACGGCTCGGGTTTCTCGTCGGCGACCGGGGTGTCGTTCAACTTCAACCCGGCGCAGTTCACGATCGTGAACGACTCCGAAATCAGCGCCACCGTGCCGCTCGCAGAGGACCGGGGGCCCATTCAGGTCACCAGTGCCGAAAGCACGGCCACGTCGGCGTCGACCTTCACCCTGCTGGGTTTCTACGTGACCACGACATCGCTCGTCGATGCCCGACCCGGCTTCAGCTACTCCGTGCAGCTGGAAGCGGCCGGGGGCACGGGGCCGTACCGATGGACAAAGACAGGAACCCTGCCCAAAGGCTTGGCCATGACTCGAGCCGGGGTGCTGTCGGGGTTGCCGAGTATCAAGAAGGCAGTCCCGGGGACCTACACCTTCAGTGTCAGTGTCCGTGATTCGACAAAGCACGGTCGCCTGGTGGCCACCAGAGCGCTCTCGCTCACTGTGACGTAGACGGCCGACAGCGGGCCCTCATGCGAGAGGGGCCAGTGCGAGAACAGTCCTACCAGCCAGTCGCCAGTCAAGAGCGTTGGTGGAGGGTTGATCATCCATTGACCGGGCGTTGCACCGGAACATGCACACTGGAACTCGTGCCTCGGGCATGGAACGTCGACAAAAGGTGAGCGCGCAAATGGTGAGTCGTTATGCACTGATGTTCGACGGAGGTTCGAGAGGTCCCCGGAAGGCCCTGGCCGAGCACCTGACGTGCCGGGCCTGCCAAGGGCACCATGTGGTACCCATCGACGCCCTCAACGCCCTCGCCGCCAACGGATACCGGTTCCGTTCCGCCGAGCAAAGCCGTTTCGCCCAGAGTGGTCTCGCCGTGGGTCCCCACGAAATTCCGACTCACCAGTGTCGCGACTGCGGATCTCAATGGACCGGTACCGGAGCCGCTCCCGTTCAATCGTGATCTAGGGGTTCCCGCCACGGACGTTGGTGCCACCGGAAGCGATCTATCTCTCTGCGGCCCAAGTGCGCGACCATCCTTCGCGGTGAAACCCGCCTGGCAGAGCCATTGGCACAAACATCCGGGCGAGCGATCGGGGCAGCTCTCTCGGAGGGAAGCGGCCGCCGACCGTTTGCGCAGCATCATGGGGTCGTGGCCCTTAGTCTTCGGCTTCTTCGCCATCATGATCCTCTGGGCCGTCGTGAACACGCTCCTTCTGGCTCACCTGGACCACCACAAGGCCTTCGACCCGTATCTCTATATCCTGCTCAACCTGTTCCTCTCCATGCTCGCCGGTGTCCAGGCCGCGGCACTTCTCGTTGCCGCCAAACGAGAGGATGCATTGTCCTCTGAGATCGCCGTTCACACCGAACACAACTCCGACGACATCAAGAGCCTCATTCGGGAGAACACGACGCTCACCGCCCAGGTGAAGCAGACCACCGATCTCCCAGAGGAGATCCACCTTCATGTCACCAACATCGGCAAGAAGCTCGGTGCCGAGATGGGCCGATTCGGCCCGGGTGAGTTCCCGTCGACCCCTTAGGCGGGCGGGAGGGAGGTCGAGCCCCCACCGAGCTCTCGACGGCGAAGTTCCTCCTCGCGCCGCTTGAGCTGCGCCTCCCACATGTGCAGACGCGTCTGCTCCTCGCGGTGCCGAAGGATGGGGCTCAGGTGATCGAGAGATCCGTCGTCCAGAGCGGGAGCCGTGGAGACGATCCTGGGCGGTCGGCCCGAGCCGTAGCGCTCGGGATCGTGGGCCTGACGGGTCCATATCCGGGGCCGACCGAGGCCGAGCCAGAGGATCGAGCCGATATCGGGCAATAGGAGCACGATAAGAAGCCACACGAGCTTGGGGAGGTGGCGGATGATGATGTCGTCCGTCGTCACGACGTCATAAATGCAGTAGATCCAGAGGATCAGGAATCCAATGGCGACAATCCCGCCGACGATGTCCGGCATCACAACCCCCTAGGGCGGCAGCGCGTTACCCCTCTGTTTTACGGTAGCCGAAGGGCCCTTGGTAGGAACAATGGATAATTGCCCCAGCGCGCTGAAATGAGCTGATCGGGTACAGCAGATATACGCCCCGGTGACCCCGGAGGCAAGGAGGGCGCCATTGCCGCCACCGGGGTCCGACTGTCACCTCGAGGACGAAGGTCATCAGGCCTTCTCACCGCCCATGCAGAGACTGGGCCAGGCCGTCACCAGCCACTCAGAAGCGAGCGGCTACGGAGCCGGCCACCCCGGCGATCGCATTGTGTCTCAAGTCCCCGAGCTCGCTGGTCGAAATCCTATGAATCCAGGGGGTTCAAATGGTCCATCAAGGCATGCCGGACGATATCCATCTGCTAGTCGAGACAGCGCACGAACCCCCACCCACGCTGGAACCGGGCACGAAGATTTGCGTACGTAATCGCTTCCTCGGTGACTGGAGCAAGGGTTTCGAGGTGGCCGAAGTACTGGGCGACGGCTATCGGATACGCAGGGTCTCCGACGGCCTGGATTTTCCCGACGTATTCCCCGTGGCCGACGTGCGCTTGGAGCGACGGAATCACCCCGAACGTGATGTCGTTGGGTCCTATCTCGATCGCGAGATCTGACCCGGGCGCGCCGCTTTCAACCTCGCTCCGGGGAGCCGGCCGAAAACGGCCCTGTGATGCGGGTTCAGTCGCAACAATGGACCCTTTGGTCTTCGACAGCGCGCCGGCCACACTCCCGGATCTATGGTGACGCGGCTCGGTGAGGACTGCGGGAGGTCGTTCAATGCGGATCAGGTCTCGTATCGCTCTTGTTATCACGGTGACGGGATTGGCATTCGGGGGATTCTCTGCGGCGACCGTTTCTGCGGCTCCCCATCAGCCCACCAACTCCGTCGTCGACTCCTACAGTTGCAGCGTCTCGACGCCAGAAGGCACGTTCCCGTACTCGGCTAGCGCGACATTCACGGGGTCCACACCAGCGGCGGTGCCCGTCGGCGCCACGGTGCTTATCGGCGGCTTTCAGGCGAGAGTCTCCGTCCCGGGATCGGTACTCGATGAGGCCTACGGCTACGGCGTTCGCACCATCGCAGCGAGCGTGACGGCGTTCGATGTCACTGCCACCGACGCCACCGTCGCCACTGTGAACATCGCCAAAAGGGCGGTCAAAGTCGGACATGCGCGGTTGGCCCCGAGTGGTAACCCGTCGCTCGCTGTCAACATCCCTCGGATAGCGGCGAAGGTCGGGAGCTGGGTGGCCAGTACGAAGGGCACGATGGCTTTCTCGCCCGGCGATGCCACCTTGCACTTCAAGACGAACCTGGGCAGCTTGAACGTGCAGTGCTCGCCGAGCCCCCCGAATTCAGCGCTCTCGACCACCACTGTCGACTAACGCTCTCGAGGCGACGCAGAGCACCGACCCCATCGCCGTTGCGGTCTCGGTCTCCTGAAGCTGAATGTTTCCGGAGGCCGACATGGACGCCGTCTGAGATGTAACCAGCCTGCAGGCACGATGTCTGTGGTGCCCAGGTCCGGGTGATTCAGCGCGGTTACTTTCCGCGAAGCCCTCAACCCATCGCCTACGGCGTCTGGGCCCCCGACGTCCACTCCGGTGTGCGCTGCCCGACCCCGACGGCGGTCCTCAGGTAGGTCGCTCCGTCGCCCCCAAAAACGGCGCCGACCACCGCAACCCAGACCCGACGTGCGACGTCGACCGAGCCGGCCCAAAGGGGCGGGCCCCTCCGGACCCCTCCGGACTCCCGACCATCCACGAAGCCATGAATCCCACAGAGAGTGGGGGCCTGCGCACGATCCAGGCTCCAACTCGACGGAATCCCGATTACTACTCGTGGTGGTCAGGGGGGCCTTATATGCGGTTTCATCATTGTTAGTGATGACATCAGCACTACTCGGCACCGAAAATCGATCTCTATAGAGGCGCCCAGCGAGGGCTCCCAACGAGAAGGCGAGCCACGACGGCACCCGGGGAGAACTCCCCGCCGACACAGGGACCGTCGACCAAGGAGCGGAAGGCAAATGAATCTCCGTCAGAGCGGTCTTTCACGGTTTACAACCCTGACTGTGGTGGTGGCCATGGTCCTCCTTGGCATGACAGGGGTCGCCTCGGCCAAGACGAGTAGGGCGACCCCGGCCAAGTGCATCAAGCACCCCCAGGCCAAGAAGTGCCAGAGCGCTGGTGGCGGTGCGACCGGTTCGGGCGGGGCGCTGCCTCAGATCCAGGTCCTCGTCTCCCCCAATCCTTTGGTCGAGACGGGGCAGTCGCAGATCCACGCGATTATCCAGGTAGAGACCCAGCCGTCGTTCGCCGGTGACGAGGTGACAATCCAATCGTCTCAGCTGTTGGCTTCGTGCGCCCCCAACAGCGTGCAGTTCGTCACCAACCAGAGGGGTGCGGGACCGGGATTTTTCTCCAATAGCATCACCGTCGCCCTCGACAACGACGGCAATGTCACGGTTGCGCTATACGCCAATGACTGTGCCCCAGGAACGAGCGTGATCGAGGCTGACCTCGATGTTGCTCCGTTCCTGACGGCTCTCACCACGCTCACCGCGCTGCCTCCGCAGGTGACGCCGGAAGGCCTGACGGGAGTCCCGAATAACGAGGTCGAGACCGGTGACACCACTAATATCTCGAGCCCGAGCGGAGACTCGGACGTCTACGCCGTCTTCTACGTCGAGACGAGCCCGGTGTATGCCGAACAGACGGCGAAGATCTTCTCGCCCCAGCTCGAGGCTCGGTGCATCGAAGGGTACTGGTGGCAGGGAGGAAACGGCGGCTCTGTGACGAGCGAACCCACCGGCATCATCAATCCCAATGGCCCGGCGTCCATTTTGGATGACGATGGGAACGCCGTCTTCGTGTTCTTCGGAGCGTCGTGTGCGGCGGGCGATTCGCAGATAATCGCCGAAGTGGAGGCCGGAACCCACCCGACCTATATCTTCGACTACACGATTCTGCCGCCCGCACCGACCATCTGAGGCAACGAACGTACGTTTGGGAACCCGGGCAAGAGGAGGCCTCCACGGGCACAGTTCCCGTTGGGAAGGCCACGTCCATAAGCAGGCATTTTCGTCAAATCTGCCGATGCGGTCTTTCCGCCACCCTTCGTAGGCTTTTGGCCGGGTGGGTCCGTAGGGTCCGCCAAGGGAGTGGCGACATGGCTGCGCACAATGGGACCCGGAACTCAAACGGCGGACGCCGGTCCCGGGAGGGTAAGGGGTCCCGCTCCCCTGTCGTCGGTGCTCAGGTCCTCCACGCCCTCGCTTCGCCCTCGCCTCATCGGGACACGAGACTTTCAGGGGGGCCAGAGCGAGAGGCACCCGAGGTGCAGTACCTGGTGCTGCCCGACCCCACCAGCCCCTATTTGCTGGCCCGAGTCCGCTGGCCCGATATCGCTCAGGCGATCAGCGCAGGACGACCCGAGTGGCAGGACGACATGGGCCTGTTCGATCTGCCCAACGAACCGACCAGTGCAATTGTGACCCCTGCCCGGGCAGCATCTATAGCGGCGGGCTGGGGAGCCAACCTCACTTCCGACGCGACCGCCAGCGCGTCCGGACCGGCCCTCATCCGACGTATGCCGGCCAACTGGTCCAACTTGGCGCCAGCGGAGAAGCGCGCCTGGTCCCTCGAGGGCGTGGTCGCGTCACCACTCGCAGGTCAGGGTCGCTCCCGGCGCAGGGTGCCTGCGCCTTCAGGTTCTTGGCCGGGTCGCTGGCGATCGCTTCTCCGGCGGCGCCGGCCGCCGCAGCAATCGCACCTCGAGGCACCGGAGCGAATCTGGGAGTCCTCGAGCACCGCCGCCGTCATCTTTGAACGCGAGGAGAGAGGCGATCCGCTGTTCGAATCGCTTCCAGCGATCGTTCTCAGTGGAGCCGACGTGCACGCCGCGGAAGACGACAGCAAACTTCCGGCGGTCTTCTCCAGGATGGGCGGCGGATCGAGCAAGGGCCCGGTGGCGGTAACAGACAAGGCCCCGCGCACCAACGGGCGCGGGCCCGTGCCGCACGACGGCTCGCCTTTGCGGGACGAAGATCCCGTGGCAGAAAGCACCATTTGCGACGATCTCGCTGACGTGGGCCGGGAAGGAACGTCCATACCCCAGAGCGGCTTTGAAGGAGCGGGCGACGTGCTCTGGGGCGACGAAAACGGGGTCGACATGGACCGCGACGTCGCATCGGGGAACCTGATCGCCCGCCGATCGAGCGAGTCCAGGATCACATCTTGACCCGTGGCGCCGAGAGAGGTCCCTGACAATTCCGATGCCAACGAGCCGGCCTTCTGCCGGCAAGGGAGAACAGCCGCCGCAGTGGACCGGCGGGACCCTGGACGCGTCCGTTGCCAAGTTCGAGCGGGGCAATCACGATCTGGAAACGCCGGCTGTCGCGAAATCGCGCCCGCGCCAGAGTGCCGACTATCGCATGAGGGGTCTCGAGCTCGACGCCCAGAACCTGCCCCCCACGCCTGCCGGTCGAAGACGGAGGGACTCGTCCGATCGACGCCGTCGTCGTCGGCTGCTCGCCAAATGGGGGGTCGTCCTGACAGTGGCGACGCTCGTTGCTGTGTTGCTGCGGGTCACGGTCGTCCAGCCTTTCTCCGTCCCCTCCACGGCAATGGCGCCGACGCTCCAAGCCGGCGACCGCGTCCTGGTCGTGAAGTCGAGCCTCCTGACGGGACCGGTTGAGAGGGGGGAAATCATCGTCTTCCGTCATCCTGAGACAATCTCGTGCCCTGCCGGTTCGAGTGGTGCCGAGGACCTCGTGAAGCGGGTGATCGGACTACCGGGCGAGACGATCAGGTCCGTCGGCGGATCCATCTACATAAACGGGCGGCAACTCCACGAGGCGGGCTGGTACGACCCCCGGTTCCGACAGGTGGGATCGCGGCAGATACCACGGACCACGATCCCTCCTGGGCACTTCTTTGTCATGGGAGACAATCGCGTCAACTCATGTGACTCCCGGTCGTTCGGCGCCGTTGCCGGATCAACCATTGTGGGAAAGGTGGTGTCCATCGTCTCGCGCCACGGTCATCCGTACCTCCACATCTTCTGAAGTCCTCCCTGGCATTGGACCCGGGTTCGCACAGGAATTGGAAATGACTCGCCCTCCAAATCTCGGCATCAGCCCCAACCGGCAAGCACCTCGTCGATCCAGGGCTCTCAACGCGCTTGCCCTATCTCTCCTGGGGCCGGCTCTCTTTGCGTGCGGACACGCCGAGGCGGCGCGTCCAGGGGTCCCGCTCTTGCCCGACGCGGCGGCGAAAGGTGGAGCGTGGCACTGGACCGCAGCATGTCAGTTCAGTCCGCACAATCAGAACGCCTGCGCTCCGTCGAGCCCTGACCTCGGGTCAGCCCAATTGAGCGGCGATGAGTGGAATCTCGGCGCTGCCGCTGCCGCTGCCGCTGCCGCGGCTGGATCCGTAGGCATGTCGCTGGACTCACCTGGCGCTTTGACGATCAAAGGAGACCTGTCAAGCGCGCCTCCATGCACCGCTTCCACGTGTCTCGCGTCGAGCGCCAACACATGGGTACGGGGATTTCCCAGTGTGTTGTACGGGATTAACCAGTGCCATGCGAAGACGTCCCCGCCACAGTCTCCGCACCTGGCGCTCCCCATGAAGGTGAGTGCCATTCCCTCCGACCTGATTGGCACGACGTCTTATACCTCCCAGACGTCGCATGTGACCCATGACATCGCCTACGACCTGTGGCTCAACAGGTCGGGCACGAAGAGGCCGTGCAGAACCCAGGGAACGGTCGAGATCATGGTGTGGACGGACTATGACGAACGGGCGCTCCTGCCTGAGAGCCTGAAGGTGGGGACGGCCACCGTGCCTTACTCGAGCCATGGAGTCGCCCAGGCCGGGAAGCAAGCCTGGTCTCTTTATGTGAGCAACATCTATCAAGGTGGAAAGACCGTGCCGTGGGGTGGGACAGTCTGGTTCGTCTTGAATCAGGCAGATGTCATAGACAACGGCACCGTGAGCGTCGACTTGAGTACTGTCCTCTCTCAGGTGGGCACCCTGCTCCAGGACAACTACGGCTGGAGCGGTTTTGCAAAGCACTACTGGCTCGACACGATTCCGTTCGGCATGGAGTTCGGACCGGAGAGCGGAACCCTCACCGGATCGGGTCCGTCTTACTTCTCCCTGAAGCTCTCGTCGTACTGCCTCGCTGTCGGGACGACGATCTCTCGGGCCACCTGTTGACGTTCCCCACGTCCATTGGCAAGGTGTCCAACCGGTGTCGTGGGAAAGGCGCCAGCGATGTTCTGTGCGTGTTCAGGGCGATGGCGCCGCGGACGAGGATGCTGCCCCTGAAGCCCTCGTACCTGGCGTCCCCTCCGTTGGGAGGCGACCCGTCCCGACGGGAGCACGGACGGGTGTAACCACCCGCACGTGACTGACGGCGCTCCCGGGCAGCAGCTCGTCCGGGGCAACCAGGGCGGCAGCTCCGGCGCCGATCACGACGGCCACGAGGGCGGCGGCGAATCCGGCCGCCTTGAATGACGGCTTGGCCCGTCTTGCTTGGCGAAGGCGCTGCTCCTCGTACCGGCGCCGGTATTCCGGCGCCGGTACGAGCTGAGCACGGAGATTCCATAGCGACGCTATGGGGCCACACGCATACACCGAGCCCTGTAGGGCAATGATGAAGACCAGCAGCAGAGGTGGGTGAGACGACGCGGCGAGGAGCCCGGCTGATGTGTAAAGGGCCACGGCCAACGCTGTCTCCCAGCGGGTCAGCCGGAGAGCCTTGCGCAGTCGGTGATGGCTGGAACCGGTCTTGGACGTTCTCAGGAATACGCCTTCGCGTCGTGCCATGCCCTCGATGCAGGCGAGAGCGGTGATCCAGCTGGCGGACAGGCTGATCAGGAGCGACAGCAGGGCACGGCGACGCGAGACAGTCGTCCAATGGCGCAGGGTCCACGTCATGCAGATCGTGGCGATCACGATGAGCGACATCGGCAGCAAGGATTTGTCGCCGGCCAGAGGCATGAGAGCAAAGTGGGAACCCGAGACACGGAGGCCGGTGATCACCAGCAGCAACAGGGCGAACGCAAACATCATGAGGTCCCTCATCCAGCCCAGTGATCCCATGAGGTAGTCCCGGCGCTGAGCGCCCGTCAGATGATTGTCGGGAGAGCGGTCCCAGGGCATCAGGCTTCGCCAGTGGAGCCGGAGGATTTGCATGGCGCCAAAACACCAGCGATGGCGCTGCGTGTTCAGCCCGGCAAAAGTCGGCGGCACGACGCCCCGGCCGAAACAACGGGGAACGTACAGCCCCGACCAGCCGGCTCTGAGCGCCCGAAGAGAGGCCTCGGTGTCTTCGCTGATGCACCACTCGTTCCAGCCACCGACACCAACGAGGGCGCTGCGCCGGAACAGGCCCATGGTACCGACGAAAGGAACCGAGTTCCGCTCGTTCCGGGAGGACATGACCGCCAGGTAAAAACCCTGATAGGAGTCGACACAAGCCTGGTAGTAGGCGCTGCCCTCGTAGTCCCGATTGCCTTCGAAGGTCTGGACGAAGCCGAGATCGGGATCGGAGAAGTAGGGGACAGTCTCGCGAAGGTAGTTGGGCTGGACGATGTCATCGGCGTCGACAATGGCTATGACCTCGGCCCTCGGATCTGTGTAACTGCGCAATGCGAGATTGCACGCGCCAGCCTTGTAACCCGGCCAGGGTGCAACATGGACGAATCGGACGCGGTCGCGGCCCCGGCAGTATTCCTCGACCGGGCCGTACACAGCGGGATCAGAGGTGTTGTTGTCCATGACGACGATTTCGAAGTCCGGGTAGTCGATCCGCTCAACCGCTTTTATCGTCTCGATCAGCAGTTCGGGAGGCTCGTTGTACGCCGGGATGTGCAGCGACACCATCGGCTGATAGGCAGGATCGACCCGGGGCGCGGGACGCGAGTGGCGGGTGCGACACAGGACGTCGCTCACGTAGTTGATGTTTGAGTTCCATACCAGGAACGCCCCCAGATCCAACAGGATCAGCAAAGACGATGTCAGCGCCTCGGCGATCGAACGCGTGGCGTCGGCCGCCACCAACGCTGCAAAGGCGAGGAAGGTGAATCCCGCCGCGGCATACGAGGCATAGAAGATCTGGCCCACGACGTTGCAGTCGGGGCGGAGGATGACGATGACGACCGAGAAGATGGTAAGGAGGAACGCCGCCATTTCGAGCCCTCCGACAGGCAGTCCCCAAAGCTCGGCGGTCAAAAAGCATGAGAGGGAGGACACGACGACGGCGCCGAGGGCACCGAGAAAGACCTCGGTGACCCGGGAGCCGGTCCACCGAAATCGAGTACCCACCCTTCGGGCCGGGCTCAGCACCAGCACTGTCGCCACGACCATCTGCACGAAGCAGAGGACGAAGAGATCGTAGAGATTGAATTCGTGCAGCAGCACGCGGTCACCCACCCACCAGACCGACCAAATAGCGTGTTTGCAAACACACTGTAAGCGTTCACTTGGTGGTTGTCATCTTCGATTTGGCTTTACAACCAGCGAGAACGTTCCAATTCCGGCGCCTCTTCCCCGAATATCACGAGCCGTGGTGAGTTGCTCTCTTGAAGCGCTCACCCAAGCACGCCGTCTCGGTGTGAGCTATCAAGGTGCCGGAGAGTGGTGTCCAATCCAAGTCCGCCAGGGAGGGGAACGCAGTGGCCGAACCCGCAGGCGACGGGACCCGCTGGCGAGCGCGGCCACTCGTTGCCGCCGCCATCGTCCTGGCCACATTCGCCCTACCAGTCGCGTGCTCGATCGCCGTCGCGGTCGTGCTCACGCATCTGGTGGCTACGGCATCCCCGGCTCAGGTCCTCGGGTGGTTGGCCGTCATGGGCGCCTCAACCATTGTCTTCCTTGCGTGCGAGCGACTTACCCGAAGAGCGCAGCCTTTGGTGGTGTTGTTGAGGTCGGATTTGGTCTTCCCGGGTCGCGCTCCACGACGCTTGCACGTGGCGCAGCGCCTATGGACGGCCCAAACTCTCGGTCGACGGAATCACGAAGTCCCGATCCAAGCCATCAGTGACGATCCCATCGCGGCAGCCGAACAGCTCCTGATGATGGCCGCCGCTGTCAATGCTCACGACCACAGGACTCGCGGACACGCTGACCGTGTCCGGGCCTTCGCTGATTTGATCGGCGAGGAGCTTCAATTGTCCGACGGAGATCGCGCCCGCTTGCGGTGGGGGGCGCTCCTTCATGATGTCGGCAAGCTGACGGTTCATTCCGACATTCTCAGCGAAACCGCTCCCTCTGATCACGACCGCGAGACGGTTCGCTGGCACCCGCTCGAGGGAGCCAGACTGATCGCGCCATTGGCGCCCTGGCTCGAAACTTGGGCAGATACCGTCGCCGACCACCACGAACGATTCGACGGTGGTGGTTATCCGTTCGGTTTGGCCGGCTCTGAGATCTCGACGGGTGGCCGGATCGTGGCGGTGGCCGACGCCTACGACGCCATGACGAGTGTGCACGGTTACAAGAGGCCACTGTCTGCCGACGCTGCCCGAACCCAACTGGCCGCTTACGCCGGCGCGCAGTTCGATCCAGTCATAGTCCGGGCGTTCCTCGCTGTGCCGGAGAGCCGACTGTTCGCCGTCGCACCTCTGACAGGGATCGGCACGCTGTCATTCGGGAGGGTCGGACTCCGCCTTACCCAGATCGCCAACACGGTGGGACGAGTGGGAGTCACCGCACTAGCCACCGCGGCCTGTGTCGTTGCCCTGCTTGCGGGCCAACGGGGTGCGGCGTCCATAACGTCCACCCACTCGTCAGTGGCTCATGGAAGTGCCTCTCACAATTCCCGCGGCGGCGCCGTCGGGCCGCGGTCTCTCGGGGCCTTTGGAAATGGTCACCCGACGCTTGCCGGCGGGGCGGGAGTCCCGTCCGCACCCCCTTCGAATCTTGCCTCGGAGACAGGCTCGACTCCGAGCACGACCGGCGTACGCAAATCGAGGTCCGCAGCCGCCGGACTCCGGCCCGTTGTCATTCAGCCTGACGGGGGCGGGACCGATGCCGGCACCGGCTCGACCCTCACGGCGGCACCAGGTTCACCATCCCCGATCCCCACGACGACCATCGGCGGGACAATCCCAGCCGGGCCGACCACTACCTCCACCACGGATCCTCCTCCTCCTCCTCCTCCTCCTCCTCCCGTCGTCTCTTCCATCAAGCTGAGCGCGACCAGCGGATGCCAGGCATTTATCCCTCTTCCTGAGATCTCGTTGTCGTGGGTAGCAGACCCCACCCTGAACGCGAAGGGTTACGTCATATTCCGCGGTCCCGACAGCAACTCACTGAGTTACGAAGAAACTGTCAGCGGGAGCGCCAACACCTCCCTCACGGACGTTTCCGTTAGCGGTTTCAATACCACTTATTGGTACGAGGTCGAGGCAATAGGAAGTGATCAGGCGACGACCAGCGACCCTATATCAGTGACCACCCCGCCGCTTTGCCTGTCAGCGGTCCACGGCTAAGAGCTTCGGCCGTCGCGATCAGTAACCACGCGGGGGGCGCGGTGGCGCCACCAGTCCGGGTGATGGGAAACGCCACTGCGCCGTTGGGCGTGAACGGACCGTCGAAATGCGCCCCGGGTTCTAGCTCATCGAACACGAGACGGTCGACGGGCTTGCCGTCTACGAACTGCTTGTCAAGCGTCCAATAGAGGCGCTGAGCCACGGCGACATTGCTCTGAAGGACGCGTCGTAGGCCGCTCGGGGGTGGTCGACTTCAGAGTCAGCGCACCGACACGCCCCTTCCCACGCCGACCGCCTAACACGTGATTGACCAACGGCAAGCGACGCTGGTGAGGCCGTCCGTTCCGGTGAGAACCTCCTGTCGAGTCCGGCGGGGGTCCGGGTCGTGGGGCACGCATCCGACCTACACCACGACGTTCACCGTCAAACTTCCGCCGCACCCGACGATCTGACCTTCACGGTCTGGGGTCGAAAACCGGAGCAGGGCTCGGACGGCCATCTCCGACCGAACCGACGGCCCATTGGTAAGCACCCAGCTGCTGGGCGCACACCGCTACAGGGGGCTGACGCAGGGCTCAAAGGCGTAGGGACCGGCAAGCACAGTTCCCCGCAGAGGTCGACGGGCGAGGACAGGTGAACCGGGCTCTAATCCGAGCGTGTGGGGTGCACGACCTCGTGACGCCTGAGGCGGGTGAGTCGGTGAGAGAGGAAGCAGGACCTCACCGGCGGACGAGGATTGACTCGGAGCGTCGGCTTGTCTCAGTTACGGCCGGTCCAACGCCGTGCATCACCGAGCATCGGAGAGGCGACCTGAACTCAGATCGGAGCGCTACCAGCTGGGGATGGTCTTCGCCGCCATGGTCTTCGCCGCCATGGTCTTCGCCGCCATGGTCTTCGCCCCAAACTATCGCCGTTAGCATCTCATGCTTATGTCGATTCTGGACACCGCATGACAGACATATCGGGTCCGGGGATATCCGTCCCAAGCCGTCTCGGGGTGACGGCGCGGTTCGAGGACGGAAACCTGATTCTCGAACTCACGCCGCAGCAAGAGACGCTGCACCATGGCGTTGTGCGGGCAAGCGTCCTCTCTTTCGTCGTGGACGCGGTGGCGGGGATCCCGCTGGATCAGGACCCCGGCGTGTGGACACTCACCTCGGATATGTCGGTCCGGATGCGCCCGATGCCAGCACCCGGGCGCATCGACGCGACCAACACGATCCTGCGCCAGGGCCGGCGATCGGCCACATGCCTGGTCGAGCTGAGAACGGACGAAGGAGCGCCGATCGCGACCGGTGCCATCGGCTTCGTCAAAACCCATCGCAAGGCGACCGATCCACCGAAACCGATTGTGCCGCCCGGGCAAGCCCCGTTGGTCTTCCACAACCCCGCCACGCTCGCTCGACCGCTGCGCGAGGAGGCCGGCATCGAGGTGATAAACGCGGCGGACGGCGTGGTGCAACTCCAGGTCACGCCGGACCTCCGCAATCCCGCGGGGACGCTACAGGGCGCAATGGTCGCCCTTCTGGCCGAAGCCGCTGCCGAAGATCTCATGGCGACACGTTTCGCGTCGCCAATGGTGGTGACCGAGCTCGACCTGCGATATCTCCGGAAGGCGCAGATAGGCCCAGTGCGTACCCGGACCCAGCTCTTGGGCACTGGCCCCGACGCACCCATCCAGGTCGAGGTCATCGACACGTCCACAGATCAGATCACGACGTTGGCCTACGCCCGTGCGGCCACCGTCTCCTGACCCGACAACGATTCTCCATTAGCGCACGTTGCCGGTAACCGCGAGGCTCTCAGATGTTGCGTCGCGGCAGAACCCGTTCACAATTGCGCCGGCGGCTTGATAGCGGGTGGACCGCGTCAGCTCCTAATCGACGCCTCATCGAGGTCGATCCCAACGATGGTGGCGACTCGGCTGAGGTCGACGTCGGCAGCCAGCAATGTCGCTTGGTGCCGCAGGGCTACCGAGGCGATCATGCAGTCGACCATGCCACGGGGAGTGACGCCCGCTCGACGGCAGCGACGATAGATCGTCGCTGCGGCGGCGAAGTCAGCGGCGGCATCGAAGTCGAGCAGCGTGAATCGAAGCAGGAGTCGGCGCAGATCGGCTTCACGATCGTCGGTCCGGGCGCCGGCGACGACCTCCATGATCACAGGCTCCGTCACAGCCAGTGGGCCGTCCCCAGTGATCAGGTCCGTCAGCCGTTGATCGACTTGGCTACCGGTCGCTCGGTCGTATTCCACCCAGGCGGAAGTGTCCGCCAGAATCACGAGGGCGGAGGTTTGCTATCGGCAGGCACTTTTCCGATGGCGTGCGCCCCGCGCATGGCTAGTGCGTCTTCCCGTGTCATGGGTTGTCCGGCCAAGTGGCGCAATGCAAGATCGACCGCCTCGGTTTTGGTCCGCACGCCGTAGCGGTCCATGATGGCCTGGAGGTAGGTGTCCTCGATCTCGATGTTTGTTCGTACCCTGCTCATACACCTAGTATACACGTAACGTGTAGAAACCGTGTACCTGACGGACGTTCGGCGGTGAGAAAGGCGATGCCGTGATTGGGACCCAGGCGCGCCTTGACCGGCCTTTCCGAGCAGCACCGCGAAGGCGAGAGCGGCGCTGGCCTCGAGGTGCTGCTCGGAGGCAGCAAGTGCTCGTTCGCTGATTTGGTTCCCCTGGCGTTTACCGGTTGTGTAAACGGGACCATGCTTCAAGGGATCGACGCATACGAGAACTCCTCAGACCGCCGCTCGGTGCTGGGATGACGATCTGTTCGGCCAAGGCGAAGGCATTTGGGTAGTCCGCCAGGTTGATCACGGTCATCCCGCCAACTCACCCTGGGGCGCCACGACGTCTGGGTATCGAGGGTGGCGGGGTGATCGATCGCTTGTCGATACCACTCGGTGCGGTCGATTGCAGCCGAGTCAATGAGGAAGATGGACATCCCGTGAGCCATGCCGATGAGCTCAACCCACCGTTCGCAGTCGACGCACCAGTCAGCCGTCGCCCGCAGGTTGTCCAGCTCGGCCGTGATTGCGGCGTGAGCGGCCGGATAACGGGCGTTGAGGCGTGCGGCTTCGAATCCCGCTCCGGGCACCCCGGTGAGCCGCCCACGCTGGACCGATCAAGCGGCCACCCGGCGTGTCATTTGAGGGCGATGCCCTCGTCTCGTCGGTCCCCGACAAATCGCTTGCCTCGGGGCTTCCCCACTGAGAATACCCAGGGCACCACCAAGGGGAGAGGCCATGAGAATGCCATCACGAATGGTTGCCACGGCCATCTTGGTCGTAGACGCTGGCGCCGACGCCACCATCGTGACGGACTGGATAGCCGAGGTGCCGGGCGAGCTCTCAGAGCTGAGATCGACCTTGGCTACGCAGCGTCGAGTGAGCAGATGACGATGGAGCAAGTACGCACGCTGGTGCCAGCTCTCCATGACATCGCCTCGGTGCTCGCTTCCGCCGACCCGAAGCTGAAGGTCGAGATCTATAGCGAGCTCGCTGTGAGCGTGGCGTACGACCAAGAACAACGAGTGGTTAGCGTCCAGACACGGCCGAAGAGCGTGCCGAGCGGCGGCCGGCGGCGGTGTCGGCCACCTGGGCTGATTGAACCCGAGCGGAGACACGCGGCGGTAAGGCGGAGATCGGGTAGCCGCCGTGGTGCAGCGGCCTACGGGCCCAACAGCCGTGGCGGCCCCGACCCCACCGGCCTCGGGTTGCTCCGTAGTCTGGCCCCGTGCTCAGGTTCCACTCCCACCCTCGTCGCCGGGGGCGGGCGTCGTGGGCGGCAGTGGCAAGCGGAATGGTGCTCCTCGCCTCGTGCGGTGGGGTGGGCTCGAACGCGGCCGGGAAGAGACGATCGGACGGATCGACCTCGTCGTCGAGGGGCGACGGCCGCGTTGCGACCACCGCCCCCCGAGCCGCCACCACGACGACCGTCCCCGTCCCCTCCCACCTGCCGGTCCCGCAGCCATTGGCATCTTTTGGCGGGGTGTCGGCCAGCGGCCAGGCGATGTGGACGCCGGCCGGTCGCCGGGTTGGTGGCCTGCCAGCCGTCTACCAGACGACACTCGTCCCTCCCGGAGGTGTCCAGGCCGCAGGGATCGCCTGGCTGGATACCCGATTGCTATCAGCGCAGCTCTACTCGGGCTCGATAAGCCCGGGTGGTGGCCCGTACCGCTTCACCGCCCCCGTCAAGCCGACCCAGGCGGCATCCCTTATCGCCGCCTTCAACGGGGGGTTCCAGATGGACACGGCCCGGGGCGGGTACTACACCGAGGGCCGACTCATCGACCCACTTGTCGCGGGAGCGGCGTCGCTCGTGATCTACGCCGGTGGCTCAGTGACCGTCGGGGCCTGGGGCAGTGACGTCACCATGACCCCGAATGTGGTCGCGGTCCGCCAGAACCTGTCTCCCCTGGTGGCCGGCGGTCAACCGACCGCCCAGGCGGCCAACGCCGACTGGCAGTCGTGGGGACCGACCTGCGGCGCGACGTCGTGTGCCGCGAGCGTGCCCGGCATCGAGCAACAGTGGCGGTCAGGCGTCGGGGTGACCGCGGACGGCGCGCTCGTCTACGTCACCGGCCCGGCGCTGGATCCCCTCCAGCTGGCTCAGCTGCTGGTCCGAGCCGCCGTGGTCCGGGGGATGCAGCTCGATATCAATCCCAACTGGACCGTCTTCGTGACCTACGATCCTTCCACCCCGGGTGGCCTGGCCACGCCCTCCAACGGCAGCAAGCTGCTGGACGCGACCGCGCAGGGCCCGTCCACCTTCTTCGATCCCTCGTGGGCGCGGGACTTCGTCACCCTGTCCGCGCGCCCGGCGTCACCGGGCTGAGCTGGCAACGCCCGTCGGGGACCTTTGGTGAGGCGAGACCTAACTGGTACCTGTGTCCCGGCGGCCCTGGGTCGTCGCGATGTGCGCCCCCTGTCCATACGGGTCAGAGCGCAGCGTGACAAGCGTGCCCGCACAGACAACCGAGAGCCTCTGTGAATCCAGGGCCGATTAACGCCACCATCTGAGGTATTCGCCGAGGCTGTTGCGTCGACCAGTTGAGACCGCAGGTGTCATTGAGCCCTCCCGGGCCCATCGGCCGCTAGAGCTTCGCTTCGTAAGTCATTGTGAATTACGCGACGTTCAGCGGTCGGCCGTATCAGGCACCTTATCCGCCAAGAGACGGATCAGATCTTTGGGGGGCGGCCGGCGACGTAGCGACGGCCTGCCGCAACCATGCCGGCGACGGCCTGCCGCCCTCGGAACAACGTGACGTTGTACGGACGGAAGGGCATCGTCGGCAAGAGCGACCGCACGGTGTTCCAATCACCGGGGACGCGGTTGAGCATCTCTGCCTTGCTCCGGTCAAGCGTGGCGAACGGCAAGGCGATGAACTGCTCGTATATTCGGTCGTAGCTCTCCTCGAGCACAGTCGAGTCGGGATCGAGTCCGCGCACGATCCCGAGCCCGGTCGGGGCGGTGTCGGCCACGTTCACCTGGAGGTCCGGGCGCCACTGTTTCAGGCAGAGGATGAGTTTCCATATATCGCCGCTCCAAATGGCGGTGGTTCGTTCCCGGGTGGCGGTGAGCTCGTCGATGGGGTAGCAGTCGTGGATCAGCACGACGCTGTCGGATGACGCAAAACGTTCGAGGTTGATGAAGTCCCGCAGGGCGACCTCGAAGTGGTGCAGTCCGTCAATGAAGGCCAGGTCGACGGGCCGGCCCTCAAGCAGGGAACGCAGGTCTTGGTGGGCGAAGAAGTCGTCGCTCGTCGAGGTGAAAAGGCGGGACGTGGGACCGAGGGGTGCCCGAAGCTTGGGTGCGGGATCGATGCCAATGCATATGGTGCCGGGAAGGGCGAGGCTGAGGGTCCGGCCCGTCGATACCCCGACTTCGACGTACGTGCGGGGCACGAGGTGCTGTTGGATACAATCAAGCAGCTCGACGTAAGGCTTGGGGAAGCGCACGAAGCGGCGATAACCGCGGTCAACGAGCTGCATGGAGTCTGCACATTATACTCGGGCCGACGAGGGCAACGACTGTCGACCTCAGCTGAAAGCCTACGGACCCCGTCATGAAGCTCGCTGGGTGTCGCTCGGTTTGGTCGAGAGCCATGACACCGACATTAGAAGACCACCGAGCAGTCCCGATGCTTCGGGCTCCACATGGAGTTGTCGCAACCCGCCAACGTGTGCGAGATGACCACCCGAGTCGTCAAAGTCGGACACGTGGTAGAAGGGTGGTCCTTGAGCATCGGCATCACCGTCTGGCTAACCGAAGAGGTCGATGTCTCCGCCGTCTTATCTGCTCAGGGTGGCTTCCGGACAAGACGGGGGGAGCGCAGCACCCCTCCCGCACCTACCTCGTCGGAGCCGATCCTCCTGCACGAGTGTTTGCGCCTGACGTTCCCGATGAGGTGACAGACCTCGTGCCCGGGGTCGCCTGGATGGTCAGGCTCGCCTTGGAAGGTGTCACAACGACCGGTCAGCGTGTGCTCTCCAAAGCGGCCACCGCCATTGCTCGGGCTGGTCATGGCGTCGTGGAAGACCCTCAGCAAGGCGTCTTCCGAACTCCGAGCGGCGTCCGACGTTACGAGAAGCCAGCAGTTAGCGAAAACGTCACCGTTATCACCATGAGTTGGTGGGCACCAGGCGGTCCTCTCTTGACGCGAGACGGAGTAGCCGGGCTGTACGAAGGGCTGGAGCGGCTTCTTCCTGAAGCAGTGCCACGCCGCTGGGGTTTGGGTGAGTTGGTCCCGACCAATCGCTACGAAGACTGGTTGATCGCTCCCAGAGAACACCTCAAGCGGTTGCATGTGGCGATGATCGAGCTGTTGGCTGTTGATGCCCAGAGCCGAGGTGACATCGACGAAATGGTGGCGTATTTCGAACGAGCCATCGCCAGTAACCCCTATGACGAGGCGCACTATCTGCGAGCCGCCATCGCGTTGGCGAAACTGCAGCGGCGAGGTCCTGCCTTGCGATTGATCGAACGGGCGGCACGCATGGTCGATGACCTCGGGCTGCTGCCGGATCCGAAGCTGTCAGCGCTGCACCGGCAACTCACCGCTACGGATTGAACTCACTCGACTTCGACCGGATCACCGAAGGACACTTCGCGGGTTTGCGTGAACCCGCCCCGCATATCGTCCTCCGCGAACCAAGACTTCTGCTCGTCGCCGATCGCGGTCTCTGCGCGCCGACCGGTCGTGCACGACCTCAACCGTTGACACACCTTCCCTACCACCGTCTCCATATGGGCAGGGAGTTGGTCGTTGCATCAGCGCAATGCGCGCTCCTTTCTCATTTGAGTTCAATCGGCCGCTGTCGAACCACCACGCCAACCAGCGTGCACTTTCTCGGTCGGATAAACAGAGCCGTCTCGATCTACGGGGCCGCCCCACGCATAACCGGCAGGACAGGGGTCCCCGATGAATCACGGCAGCTCAGGCGGAACATGAAGGTCGGTTCCTTGGCGGTCGGCCGCCATGCGGCAATCTCCTCGGCGACGCTGGCCCCCACCGAACCCAGCAATGGCAGCCAACGGCCAGCGACTGCACCGACTGGAGCGGGATCCACTCGCTGCCCCAATCGTGCAGAGGATCGCTACCGAGCACCTGTCAGGGAGGTGGTTCTACTACATTGCCGAGCGCCTCACGCGCGCCAGCATCCCCTCCGCCGCCGCGCACGATCCAGCGCGCTACCGTCACCGCGATGGTCGAGCATGGTCGAAAGCGGCCGTTCGGGCGATCCTCTCGACATCGGTTCTCTGCTGTGTTTGTGCCATAGGTCGATGTTGACCATGCACCGCTTCAGTAGCTAGGACCGAAAGGTCCCAAAGGTTCTGTTGTCGTCCACGGCCTTCACATGTACAACCATCATCGACACCCCACTGCCATCGGGGGACAATCCGTCAGTCGTGTCAACAACCTGGTCGGGCAGAACAGCTAGCACGCGGCTGACCGAGGATGGGATGGCGCGGGACCGTTGAAGGAATTTGGCGGACAACGCCAGATCCTGGGCATTCGTGTCCCCGAAGAATCTTGGTGCCCTTCAGCCACAGCGGGACTATTGGCCCTGGTACCCGAGGATGTCTGCGCAAATAATGGACACAGAAGCGAGGAGGTCAGATGCATTTCACTAATCGTGTCGACGCAGGTCGGCGTCTTGCCACCCGCCTGGAGTACCTGCGGGGCGAGGATCTTGTCGTCCTCGGCCTACCTCGGGGTGGGGTGCCGGTCGCGCTAGAAGTGGCGGAGGCGCTGGACGCGCCACTAGACGTCATCGTTGTTCGCAAGCTGGGGGTGCCGTTCCAGCCGGAGCTGGGGATGGGCGCCATCGGTGAGGGTGGCGTGCGGGTCCTCAACGCCGAGGTCGTCCGGCTGGCCGGCGTCTCTTCGGAGGAACTCGCTGCGGTGGAACAACGGGAGCGGGCCGAATTAGAGCGGCGGGCCCGGCGGTTCCGAGGCGATCGGCTCCCTGTCCCGCTCAAGGGAAAGACGGTCCTCGTAGTCGATGACGGGATCGCCACCGGGTCGACCGCCAGAGCCGCGTGCCAGGTGGCCCGGGCTCACGGCGCGGCCCGCGTCATCCTGGCCGTCCCGGTGGCGCCACCTGATTGGACCGACCGCCTCGCGGGCGACGCCGACGAGTTCGTGTGCGTGGACACGCCAGAGCCGTTCTTCGGCGTCGGACAGTTCTACGCGGATTTCTCGCAGACGACTGACGATGAGGTCATCGCGTGCCTGGAGCGTGGGCATCCACCCGTGGTGCGAGTGACCGCCCCGGGCCAGGCGGACGACCCGCCGGTACGCGACGAGGAGGTCAACGTCCAGGCCGGACCCGTCCGGTTGGGTGGACACCTGACCGTGCCCGAAGCGGCCGTCGGGGTGGTCGTGTTCGCCCATGGCAGCGGCAGCAGCCGCCACAGCTCCCGCAACCGTTATGTCGCCGCCGTGCTCAACCAGGCCGGGCTCGCCACGCTGTTGTTCGACTTGCTCAGCCCAGAAGAGGAGCTCGACCGGGCCAACGTCTTCGACGTCGAGCTGTTAGCTCGCCGGCTTGGCGAGGTCACCGCTTGGCTGCGGGCCCAACCTGAGACATGGGAGCTTGCGGTGGGCTACTTCGGCGCTAGCACCGGAGCTGCCGCCGCCCTCTGGGCCGCCGGCGAGCCTCACGCCCAGATCGCCGCCGTGGTATCCCGAGGCGGCCGACCCGACCTTGCAGGCCCGAGGCTCGCCGCGGTGACCGCTCCCACCCTGCTCATCGTGGGTGGCCAGGACCACGCCGTCCTCGACCTCAATCGCCAGGCCAAGGCACAGCTCCGCTGCGAGAACAGCCTCGCTGTCGTCCCCGGCGCCACCCATCTCTTCGAGGAAGGCGACACCCTTCAGGCCGCGGCCGAACTGGCCCGCGACTGGTTCACAAACCACCTGGCCGCCGGACCCCGATCCGAGGAAACGCAGGGGGCCGGACCCGGTCTGGAACGGCAGTGAACCTCCGGATCGCGTGCGGGACCGCCCATCGTGCGCTGGTTTCGAAGGTCTCCTCCGCGTTGGGTGCCGACCCTGTGGCGGGCGAGGTGGAGCGGTTCCCCGACGGTGAGCTGCGACCTGTCGTAGGCGGTGTCCGAGGCGATGACGTCTTCGTCGTGCAATCCACCGGTCCGCCGGTCAACGACCACCTCGTCGAGCTCCTGCTCCTGATCGACGCCTGCCGGCGCGCCGGCGCTGGCCGTGTGACCGCGGTAGTGCCCTACTTCGGCTATGCCCGCCAGGACCGGCGCACCCGAGACGGACAGGCGATTGGGGCAACGGTAGTCGCGGCGGCCGTCGCCTCCGCCGGTGCCGACCGGCTCGTGGTGATCGACCCCCACACCACCGCCCTCGAGGCCATGTTCGCCATCCCCGTTGAAACGCTCACTGCGGTTTCCGCCATCGCCAACACGCTGGTCCCAGCCGTCACGCCGGATGCCGTGGTTGTCGCTCCCGACCTCGGTGCAGTCAAGCTAGCCGAACGCTATGCATCCTTGCTCGGCCTGTCGGTGGTCATCGTGCGCAAGACCCGGGTGAGCGGCACGACCGTCCGCGCCGAGGAACTCGTAGGCCAAGTCGACGGGCGGCCAGCCATCGTCGTGGACGACATGATCAGTACGGGCGCCACCATCGAAGCCGCTGTCCGACTGCTCCTGGACAACGGCGCCCGCCCAGACGTGGTCGTGGCCGCCACTCATGGCCTCTTCGTCGGCGATGCGGTCGAACGACTCGCCAAGTTGGCTTTGCGGCGCCTGGTCGTCACCGACAGCCTGGGCGGGACAGAGAGCCTCGGGGCGCTGATCGAGGTGACGTCGATAGCGCCGCTGCTGGCCACTGCGATCGGCCGGCTCCATGGCGACGAGCCTGTCGACGAGCTCCTCGGCGGCGCCTGACGATCCCAGCCACTGACTGGATAGGCATGGTTTTGGCGCGTGATGCAGAGCTGGGCCAACGCGCGGAGCTGCCCGGTAGATGTGACTGGAGCTGAACGCATGGGAACGGTATCTTCACACCGCCGGCCCAGCCGGGCGGTATGAGGGCGGCGAGCACTTCCAATATCTGATCTGCGTGCACAATGACGATTCCGGCGATAGTACCGGTCACAACAGTGCGAACCACGAGGGCACCCAGACAACAGCAAGGACCATCTCTGGGGCTGGCCGGATGGCCCGGTAACGATCGGTGCAGCGAGACCTTTCATACCCTCCGAGATAGCCGTGGAGCTTTGCCGGAGATTGCGACGAGCTACCACACCACAGAACCAGATGGACCCGGTCCTAGCCCTCCGTGAGCTCCTGGACCTCGCGCAACCGACGCTCGAGGCTGCGGATTTCATCGTCGAGCACGTCCCGCGTAACCAGTCGATGTTCCAAAGACTCCACGCGGCGCTCAAGCTCATCGATTCGGTTCATTTGCGTCTGATCGTCGATTGCCATTCCTAATCTCCCTTATCTGTCTCTTCGAACGTCCCACCTATTGGGCGTCCACTTCACCGGCCCAGATTTATGATGCCAACCGACGCTGCTCTTTGTGGGCCGCCTCGACGCGTGCAGGATGGTGGACCCAGCTGGCAACGAAGGCCCGGGCCTGCTCACATGCCTCGGCCACCGATGCACCGCCGGCGTAGCTACTCATTGCAATCGCTACGGCCCTCTCCGCAACATGCGGATCATCAGGGCAATGCTGTCTGGTCCAATCCCACACAGACCCGGCAAGGGCAAACTCCACGTCCACCTCAACCACCTCCTGGTACGAGCCTACGACGATGGTGTGAGAGACGGCAGGGCCAAAAGTCCCGACCCAGGGCCGCGCACGGGACCCTCGGACTTGCCATACACCGGACGATCTGGTCAGGCTCTGCCGCCCGCCACGGGTGGTCTTTCCTGTCCCGCTGGTCCTCGCGACCTGTGTGCGGATGACTTCATCGTCTTGACACCAACTCGGCCGGGGTGGCCGCGGGTACCGGTAGTACGGTGAGACAGCGAGGGGTGACTCTCGAATTGATTGATCGAGCCCTCACGCGTCGCACATGCTTGTGGAGAGCATCGACTCACAGCGGGGCTTTGAGCCACCGTTCGATATAGAGCAGGATCCAACGTTCTTTGGTGTGGTGGGCAACAGCCTTGAGTAACAGATCATGAGGAACGCCGTCGAAGAAGGCACGGATGTCCAGATCGAGCACCCAGTCCTGCTTCCAGCAGCGCTTGCGAGCAATAGCCAGTGCGTCATGGGCACTTCGCCCCGAGCGATAGCCATAGCTGTTCGGATGGAAGATCGGCTCCAGCGTCACTTCGAGCAACATTGCTCGTGCAGTTTGGGCCACCCCGAGGGTCCGCACCCCCGCCCCATGATTCTTCGGTATCTCCACCGCCCGCACCGCTCCGGGCATGTAGCTGCCAGCGCTCATCCGGTTCCAGAGTTCGACCGAATTCGGTCGAACTCTGGTGTCAGCCGCCACGAGGAAGGGACCCCTGACGGGTAGTTCCGCCACCGTCATGGGACCACCCTTCCGCCAGTCATGGGACCACCCCTGAATCCACCACCTCCGGCCGGGGAACCACTCGGCTGGGCACGTCCATCCACAACGGAAGGCGTGCCCCGTGACTTTCAGGGAGGTATCGGTGATCCAGGTCAAAGAGGTGTTACGCCGCTGGCTGCGCAAAGACGAGGGCTGCGCTCCGTGGCCCTCGGAGCCGGCGTCGACCGCAAGACGGCCCGGCGCTACATCGAGGCGGCAGAGGCCCTCGGGCTCGACCGTGACGGCGGTGAGAGCCAGCTCGCAGACGAGCTGATCGGCTCGGTCTGTGAGGCGGTGAGCCCGTCACGGCCCCACGGCCACGGGGCCTCCTGGGAGCTGCTCGCTACCCACGAGGACGACATCAAGGCCTGGGTGGAGAAGGACCTCACCGTGGCCAAGATCGGCGACCTGCTCGTCCGTCGTGGTGTCTGTGTCCCCGAGCGCACGCTGCAGCGGTTCTGCGCCGAGCGCTGCGGAGCCGGACAGCAGACGACGACGGTCCGGGTGGCCGACGGGGAACCGGGCGATTCCAGGAGCCCGCCCGTGCGTGTCCCAGGACCCCGCCCGTGCGTGTCCCAGGACCCCGCTACGGCCCGTAGGCGGCCCACAGGGGCCCGATCCCCGACCATCCCCGCCCGGTTGAGCCCAGAATCGGGTCCTCTCCCCCACCCGGCCGACTGCCTGCCGTGTCCGCTGCATGATCGGCCCGACGAACATGCCAATCGGTCACTGAGAAGCGAACGAAGCTCAGCCTGCCGAGCGGATCAGCGAATACCTGTGTCGCAGGAGATGGCCGCACGGGTTGTGCCGTTGGCGCTCACGGTCACACTGACCGGCGAACAACGGGGAAGGATGTTCGGTGTGACTGCGACGAGCGTGTAGGTGCCAGCACGAAGCTGAAGTTGATAGCGCCCGTTTCCGTCGGTCTGAGTAGAGGCGACGACCTTCCCGTGCGAGTTCGTCGCCTGAACGGTCGCCGAGACTGGGGCCGGTGGGCATGGATGGTTGGGGCGTTCCACGGGACACGTCGGCGTGGCCGTAACACGCCCCACCAACTTCGCCGTTGGTGCCGCAGATGGGATCGTGCTGGAACCACAGGCCGTCAACGTCAGCGAGATCGCAGCAACAAGTGCGGGTAGCACAGCTTTGATCATAGGCGTGGAGTCGCATTCACAGGTAGGGGTAGGAGCGTCTGAGGTTCAGGAGTTTCAGGAGTTCACAATGCGGTCTCCTGTGCCGGAGCCGGCAAAGACCTCGTCCTGTGTCAGAGACATAGTCAGCGCATGCTCTGATCGCTGGTGCTTTCCCAACGGGCCCCGAACGAGTTGCTCCAAGCCGCGGCGCGGAGTCAGCGCCGAGAAGTCAAGTATGGACCCTCACGGGAGTCGCGTGGCTTGGCGCCCCCGGGCGATGCCCAGACAGACATGATTTGTGCGACAGCCCTCGAGAGTGGGGACGTCGATCGATTCCGCCACTCGTCGCCGGTGCCTCGGCGCTCGGAGAGTTCCTGGTCAGCGCCAACCTTCTACTCTGATTCGGGTCACTCGACGCTTCCGAACGACTGGATCTCTTCAAGCTCCTCGCGCGAGAGCTCCCGAGGCACCTCACCGCGCGCCGCCTTTTCCTTCTGTACGTGATGGCGGATCACGTCAACGATCTCCGGGTTGGCGAGGGTGGACGTGTCCCCGACGTCGGTGAAGTTCGAGATCCCAGCAATGACCCGACGCATGATCTTGCCCGAGCGGGTCTTCGGCAGGTCGGGGACGATCCAGACGTTCTTCGGGCGGGCGATCTTGCCGATCTCGGTGTCGATCGCCCTCGAGACCTTGGCGCTCATCTCCTCGCTGGCCTGGACACCCGGCTTTAACGAAACGTACATCTCCACGGCCCGGCCGCGAATGTCGTCTATGACGGGAACGGCGGCGGCCTCGGCGACCTCATCGACCATGAGGCTCGCCGACTCAAGTTCTTTGGTCCCGAGGCGGTGCCCGGCGACGTTGATCACGTCGTCGACTCGGCCGAGGATCCGGAAGTAACCGTCGGCCGCTTGGACGGCTCCGTCGCCGGCGAAGTACGGCCAGTCTCGCCAGTCCTTGCTCTGCCTGTCCCGGCAGTATTTCGCGTAATAGGTGTCCACGAACTTCTCGGGCTGGCCCCATATCGTCTGGAAGATCCCGGGCCAGGGGTTACGGATGCACATGTTGCCGGCCCGACCGCTCCCGGCCAGCACCTCGTCACCGTTCTCGTCGTAGATCACCGGGTAGATCCCGAGCACGCCAGGGCCGCAACTGCCGGGCTTCATCGCTTGCAGGGCGGGCAAGGTGCTGCCGAGGAAACCGCCGTTCTCCGTCTGCCACCAGGTGTCGACGATGACCGCTTCGCCCTTGCCGATCACCTCGTGATACCAGCGCCACACCTCTGGCTCGATCGGCTCGCCCACGGTCGTCATGTGCTTGAAGTGGTAGTCGTACTTCGCCGGCTCGTCCGGACCAACCTTGCGCAGCATGCGGACCGTGGTCGGCGAGGTGTGGAAGATGTCCACCCCAAGCCGCTGCGCAATCCGCCAGGGACGGCCCGGGTCCGGATAAGTCGGCACACCTTCGTACATCACGCTCGTCGTGCCCAACGCCAACGGACCGTAGACGATATAGGAGTGCCCGGTGATCCACCCGATGTCGGCGAAGCACCAGTAGGTGTCCTCTGGGTGGATGTCCTGGTAGTACTTGGAGGTACCCGCGACGTAGGCAAGATAGCCACCCGTGCTGTGTTCGCACCCCTTGGGCCGACCGGTCGTGCCACTGGTGTACATCAGGAATAGAGGGGCCTCGGCTGGCATCGAAACCGGCTCGACGAGCTTGTCCCGATAGTCGGGTAGCAACTCGTCCACGAAAAAATCCCGTCCCTCGACCATGGGGCTCTTCGACGCGTACTGGCCGGGGCGCCGTCGCCACACCAGCACCTTGTCGACCTCGCAGCCGAGGTCATGAGCCCTGGCGATCGCCTCGTCCGCCTTGACCTTGTGGTCGAGGAGCTCGCCGTTGCGGTAGAACCCATCCATCGTCACCAGCACATGGCTATCCGCGTCGGCAATGCGCTCACCACAGGCCGCGCCGCTGAAGCCACCGAAGACCTGTGAATGGATTGCGCCGAGCCGGGCGCAGGCGAGCATTGCGACAGGTAACTCGGGGACCATCGGCAGATGGAAGGTCACCCGGTCCCCAATCTTCACACCGGCGAAATCCCGCAACAAGGCGGCGAACTCGTTGACCCGCTTGTACAGCTCCTGGTAGGTGATCGCCCGGGTCTCCTCCTCCTCCGGCTCGGGAACCCAAATCAGCGCCGCTTTGTTGGAACTCGCCGCCAGATGACGGTCCACGCAGTTGAAGCTGGCGTTCAGACGACCGCCAACGAACCACTTCCAAAACGGCGGGTTGCTCGTGTCGAGCGTCGTGTGCCAGTACGCGTCCCAGCTGAGCAGGTCGGCGTACTCTTTAAAGCACTCCGGGAAGCGCTCCTCGCGGAACCTCTCGAAGATGCTCGGGTCACCAGCGTTCGCCTGAGCGATGAACTTGGCAGGAGGCTGGTAGTACTCTTCCTCACGCCAGTGGACGGCGATCTGCGCCTCGGAGACAGGCGTGTCTTGGGACTCCTCGTCCGTTTCCATGCTTGAACCTCCCGCAGTTAACCTTTGAAACCTGACGGCTTGATCGACTACGGGGCGAGCGGCAAGGTCGGGATCACCGGCTTCCTGAACGTCTCGTTCACGACTCCAGCGAACGAGGCATACCAGGCCGCTGCCGCGGTGACCACACCGACCCAGCCCCCGGCCTTGGTCCAGCCCGAGCTCGACTCGAACGCCCCGACCGTGAGGAGAACGAAGGTGACCGTCAGCGGCACGAACACGGCCACCACGGCCCCGCTCACCCGGAACGACGCGATCGTCATGTAGAAGGTGAAGATCGTCCAACCGAGGAGGAACACCCCCACCGCAACTGGGGCATCGCTCGGCTTGACGCCCGGGGCGACGAACTTCACGAACACGTAGTAGGCGATCCAGAAGCCGCCAAACGACGAGAAGGCCAGCGCACCAAACGTGTTCCTCCGGACGAACTCCCACATACCGGCGAGAAGCTGAACCCCACCGCCGTAGACGAGCGCAAGCGCCAAGGCCGCGTCCGCTCCCGGCCCCCACACGTTCGTATTGCCGATGCTCAACGCGAACGTCGTCATGGCGAATGCTGCCAACCCGAGGGGGGCAGGGTCGGCCACCCGGTGCACCGGAGCGACCCGTGCGCCACCTCCCGCAAGCGGCTCGGACAACGCTGCAGATTCCTGCGCCATGTCGTCTCCCCTTTCAAAGGCAGCGCTCGCCAACAGACCGAGCCCGCAAACAGGAACCCTACTCCCGCTCAACAGACATTGCTCGCCCTACTTGGCCTAAGCCAAGCGCTCCTCCAATCATCAAGGGGACCGATCGCAAAGTGCCGGACGAGCACGTCCAGGCCAAAGGACAAACGGTGGGCTGCCTGAAACCATCCGTCGATCACTGGGTCGTCTCAATCTTCGCCGTGAACTGCATACGTGTTGTGGTGCGTGAAGCGCTGAATCTCTCGGCGAACACGCAGGTATCGATCCGGTTCCACTGATGGGTACCCCAGACGGCACGCAAACGCGATGTCGATGTAATTGGGAATCGACAGGATCTTGCGCAGCTCATCTTCGACATGTTGGCTACTGAAGACGCTCATGATCTGCATCCCCACCCCCAACGTCTCGGCCGTAAGCCACATGTTCTGCATCACGCATCCCAGGCTCATGATGCCCAGGAAGTCACCTTCCGATGCCGGGGCCCGCTTGCGGGTGTCGTAAACGACGATCATCACTACTGGGCACGAGTGCATCGACGCGTCCAGAAGTTCGTGCTCGACGTCTGGTGTTTCCTCGGCTTCGCCATCCAGGGATCGCCAGGAGGGGGGGAACATCGTGGCGATGAGCCCCGTACCCTTTCGGATTAGTTCTTCTTCGCTGAAGGAGAGCTGCGCGTAGTTCTCCCGAATGAAGCCCTCGGACGTGGCGCCGCGCACTCGACCGATCGCAGCGAGTCTTGCCTCGTCGTCGACAACGATGATCTCGAAGTTTTGCATGTTGTGCGCCGTGGGCGCCCAACGGGCCGCCTCGAGGATGGCCTCAACGTCGCCTTCGGCAAGGTGGTGCCCCGGATCGAATGGGACGCGTTCCGAATGGCGGTGACGGATCAGCTCGCTTATCTGTGTGAACTCACCGATTCCGCTGGAGTCAGTCATGTCTACCCTCTCCTTCTGTGCGATCGCAGGTGGCGGGTTATGTGATCGTCCGTAGCGGGGTCGTGCCCAGGACGGCAGGGAATCGGACCGTAGAACTCGTCGTCATTTGGTATGCGACGCTGGCGCGCTCGAGCGGGATCTCCTCGACGATCGGCGATGGTGATCATGTGGTCTTCACGCTTGATGCCTGGCTACGTGGCAGCGCCCTAGTGTGAATATGATTCGACGCGATCGCGACCAACCGACATGTCCATCCCTAACCGTCATTGACGTTTCGTACGCCGGCGGTGACGTAGTCCGTGAGCAATCGCAGACGCTCAGACACCGCCACCCCCGGCACGGTCGGTGCACGTAGGACTCGGGCGGCCGGCGGCAGCCCGTCGAGGTCACGGGTCAGCCGAAGACGGGCGGCTTCGATGGTGTCAGGGGGTTCGACGCGGCATCCACCACGCATGACCGGGACGAGCAGTGGCTCGAACCCGGTGGGACCGGGTTCGTTGCGCGTCGCGAGCACATCCTCGTCGAACGGGAGACGGCGCCAGACTTGCTTGGCACCGGGCAGGGTGGCTTTGGCGACGGAGAGCTTGAGCACCGGGCGTTCTTCGAAGGCCACCAGCTTGTAGGCGCTGTCGAGCGAGGGGGCATCCGTGGACACCCCCAAACGGGTGCCGACGCCAGCAGCGTCAATGGGGACATGGTTGACCCGGAACCGTTCGAGGTCGTACTCGTCCAACCCGCCGCTCACAAAGATCCGCACTTCGGATAGGTCGACGTCGTCGAGCAAACGGCGCGTCTCTCGTGCGAGTTGTGCGAGGTTCCCACTATCGAGGCGGACCCCAACCGAGCCGGTGAGTCCGAGGTCGCGAATCACTGCAGCGGCAGTCTTCACACCTTCAAGGGTGTCGTAGGTGTCGACAAGGAACGTGATCGGCCCCGGAACGTCCTCGGCAAAGGCACGAAACGCCTCTGCCTCGGTCGGAAATGCTTCGATGTAGGAGTGCGCCATTGTGCCGGCCGCCTGGAGCCCAAACCGGCGGGCCGCCTCGACGTTGCTCGAGCCGACGAAGCCAGCGATGGCTGAGACCCGGGCGACGGCCATGCCCGCTTCCGTGCCATGGGTTCGGCGCAAGGCGAAGTCGACGAGCTCGATGTCACCGGCTGCGAGCCGGCAGCGGGTGGCCTTGGTGGCCAGTGCCGTCTGGAAAGTGACCTGGTTGAGCAGGTAGGTCTCGACCAGCTGCGCCTCAGCGATGGGGGCGGTTACCTCAAGCAGCGGCTCGTTGGCCAGGACGACTCGTCCTTCGGGGACGGCATGGACGTCGCCGGTGAACCGCAAGGCACTGAACCTCTCGATGACGTCGACAGGGAACCCTGCGTTCTCAAGCCAGTCAAGATCCTCGGTACTGAAGGCGAAGGATTCGAGGTACCGGAGACAGTCCTCCAGCCCGGCGGCGACGAGGAACCCCCGATTCGTCGGAAGGCGGCGCACGAACAGGCTAAAGGTCGCCGGGCCAACCATGCCGCGCTGTAGGTAGCTGGAGGCCATCTTGAGCTCGTAAAGATCGGTGATAAGTGCGTTGCCCATGAGAACCCCTGTCCTGCCCCCGGTTCATCGGACCGGGTCACTGCCAAAGCCGGTCGCGGTACGGCAAAAATCATTGTGGTGAGCGACCCATCCGACCGCTCCAGGTTGGGTCACTCATGACTGTCCCGAGCACAACCGACATGGAGCGATCGGCTTGCGGGTACTGGCACAGCGGGAGGACCTCAGTGACCGTTACGATCCAGGTTGCGTAGATCGGCCAGGTTCAGGTACCCGTCGTGAGGCGCAGCGCTCTGGCGTTGCTCTTTTCGCATCATGGAGCGTCTACCCGTTCGGGTGATCGACGTCGACGGGCGGTAAGCCCTGAACCTCCTGCTTGGTGATGCTAAGCCGGATACCGTTGTCGACCCCAGTCACGGCGCGGATCGGGATAGCGACTTCCTTGCGGCCCCAAAGGTGCCCCTCTTGAAGGAGCACGTGAGTAACGTGGTGATCGCCAGGGTCGACGACCAGGCCTTGGACTCGTCCGATGGCGCCGTCCGTAGCATGGACTTGGTCGCCGCGGCGCACGGCGACCTCGCCCAAGGGGATTTTGTCAACGATGATGGGCTGCGAGACGCTTCCCGTACCCATACCCACACCCCCGCCCAGACCATAATAGGGCCAGGAGAGCGCCTGTCCCGGGCTGTAGCCCGCGTAGCTGCCGCTTCCCGGCAAGAACCGCGTCTCTTCCGCCCAGTCGAGCTTCTCGAACTCCGCCAGAGTGCAGCGGAGCCGGACCTCGTCGGATGTGGCGTCGACAAGATTGAGAGGAACAAGTCGGCCAATTCCTTTTCGGTGCTTCGGTTCAACCACGAGATGGGTGACTGTCCGAGCAATGGGGTCAACGACCACACGGGTCACCTCGCCACAGAGCCCATCGGTACAGCTGGCGTCAACTCCGATCGTGAACTTTGTCGTTTCTGCCATACCACCTACCTCGTTCCCTTGAACCCTATGGTGCCAACTCTTCTAGCGCCAGTGCCTTCGCACCTCGGGCGGACGGTTCGCCCGTGCGAGACGCCGACGCGTCCCGGATGACGATTTTGCGCAAGACTGCGTGGGAGGGCGCTGGACTGCGCCGAAGCGATCGCGGAACGGGCGCCTCGAGAAGCAAGGAGGCCACATGGACGCAAGCATCGAGAAGACAGGCGTCATCGGCGTAGGTGTCGACGGCTCTGAGTCGTCGATCGACGCATTGCGATAGGCAACAGCTCAGGCCCAGCTCGCGCACGCCACCTTGGAGGTTGTCTCGGTCTCGTCGTCGCCGACGGCGTGGGGTCGTGAACCGGCTTGGCCGCCGGGCTGGGATCCAGACGAAGAAACCCGGAAGCATCGCCAACGCGTTCTCGGGAGTAGGCGGCTGAGTGCCGCGAGGACCACAGGATCTGCTGGAGCGAAGGTCTGGCGCTTCATTTGGCGCCTGAATATGGCTACCTCGTGACGAAGTCCGAGTAGCCACGGAGGTCGACTGCTCGCCCTAATGCAACTGTGCCCTCTCGGGCGAGGTGGATCTACCTCGCCATCGACCTGGCATCGAGCTCAGCGCTCAAGGCCAACCGTCCGAGCATTCTCGCTGCAATCGGAGGGGACCAGGCGTTGACTCTCCTCAGGACTCGAGCTGGTGGCCGAGCGACTGGACCGCCTCGATGAACTCGTCGATCATGTCGAAGACCACCCGGGAGGCCGGCTTGGTCGTGTTCATGGAGCCGACGATCTGACCGACGAAGTAGTTAGCCAGCTGCTCGGCGCCCGAACCGGGGCGGTGCGCCGCCCGGTCGATGCGCGTGATGGCGTCGTTGACCAGGATCGGTTGCAGGGGCATCCCCAGCGGCATCGGCGTCGCAGGATCGTCCCATTCATCGGTCCACGCCGAACGCAGTTGGCGTGCCGGTTTGCCCGTCCGTGACCGTGAGCGCACCGTGTCCGATGACGTGGCAGCGAGGAACTTTTGCTTCACGGCGGGGTGCGTCTCGGCTTCCTCAGTGGTGAGCCACACCGATCCGCACCACACGCCCTGCGCGCCGAGCGCCATGGCGGCGGCCATCTGGCGTCCACGCCCGATGCCACCGGCTCCGAGCACGGGCACCGGGGCAACGGCATCGACGATCTCGGGAATGAGCACCATCGAGCCGATCTCACCCGTGTGGCCGCCGGCCTCGGCACCTTGGGCGATGATGACGTCGACCCCGGCGTTCACGTGCCGTTGGGCGTGCTGGGCCTTGCCCGCCAACGCTCCGATGAGACGACCCTCCTGCTTGACTCGCTCGATCATGTGCACGGGGGGCGGCCCAAGGGCGTTGACCACCAGTGCCGGCCCATGGGCCAGTGCGATCTCGAGCAGCGGGTCTGCCTGACGCTCCGAGAATGGAACGGCCGTTTCGCTCCCGTCGGTGCCACCGAGCAGGCCGCGTGGTGCATTATCGTCGGGCAGCGTCGGTACGTCGTACCGCACCAGGATCTCGTTGACGAAGGCAACGTGTGCTTCCGGGATCAGGCTGCGGATGTCCGCCATGGTGTAGCCCCCCGATTCGGAACCAGCGTACTGAGCCGGCACAATGAGGTCGACGCCGTACGGTCGGCCACCGATCTCGTCCTCGATCCAGGCGAGGTCGATGGCGAGTTGCTCTGGCGAATGGGCTACGGCGCCGAGCACGCCCATGCCACCCGCCTTGGTCACGGCGGCGACCACGTCGCGGCAGTGGGTGAAGGCGAGGATCGGAACATCGATGTCCAACATCTCAGTGATGGCGGTCTTCATGGAGCACGTACCTCCCGTGCGGCCTGCCGACGAATAGCGAGTCTCCAAACGCGCCCGGGATGGCATGTGTCCAAGGAACCTGGAGCACACCCGCCTCGTAGAGGGAACGCCGACGGGCTGATCGGGCATCCCCGCTTTAGGCAGGGGCTCCTACTGGTTCGGGCTGCCGTGCGCTTGCTGCCGGCACCGTTTCGGACCAGACGACCTTGCCCGCCGTGAGGCGCATGTCGAACTCAAGGTAGGCGGCGGCCACGAACGTGTCCACTTCCAGCCGATGGACGGGGTCCACCGCGGAGTGGGCCGAGTAGGTGACCGAACCGGGACCGGTGAACCGCAGGTCGTCTCCGAAGGCGTCTTTGCGAGTAGCAAGGTCGCAGTTCCACTGGATGAGTTCGTGGACCTGTGTCGCCCCCGGTGGCCCCGGAAGGTGGCGCAGAGAGTAGAACGGGGTGCCCGAAGGCAGGAAGGCATCGAGGATCTCGGCGGTTAGGCGCTCGGCCGGCGCGACGACGACGCTGGCCAGCGTGCAGTCGGACGGGCGCGCGATCGTGCCGACCACCGCTTCCGGGCGGACCCGCACGTCGATGGCCGCCAGCTTCTTCGGAGCACCCAGCACCTCGCGGCCGGCCGCCATCGCCGCGTCGTCGGTCACGTAGATGTAGGGGACGTAGAGGCCGTCGACGCCGTCGTCGTCCACCACTCGCAAGAGGGAGACGAACTCGCCGTAGGGGCCGAGCGTGCTGGCGCCGTAGTCGGCAACGAGGACAGCACCGAGCGCCGGGGAGTCGAGGTGGAGGCCGCGCGGGACAAGGTCGGACACGTCGCCGGCCACGGTGAAGCCAGCTATGACGGCCCGGCATCCCCAGTACTCGATCCCGCGCTCCGGATCCATCTGGAACAGGGGTGCGTCCAGCGGTGTGCTCTTCATGGTCACCATGTCGCCATCATCTCCTCGAGGTCATAAGTCTCGTGCTCGTAGTTCTGGACAAGGTCGCGGGACGCGTCGAGAGCAAGGACCTCAAGCGTCCCGTCCTCGATCAGCAGGCTCCGGGCGTCGCGGAAGAGCTTCTCGATCAGCGAGTCGCGGCTCAACCCCTGGGCGCCGAATACCTGCAAAGCGTCATGGGCGACCTCGTAGGCCGCCCGCTTGGCGTACACCTGCGCGGCGCGGGTGTGGCGTGGCGACGCCCCAAGGGCCCCAGGGGACGACCCGGGGACGTTCGCCTGCGTGTGNNTGGCGGGCATGGTGGAGCGCCTCCTCGAAGGCGGCGCGTGCGACACCGACGGCGACGTTGGAGATCACCGAGCTCGTCAGGCACAGCAGCTGGTCGCCGAAGGCCGGGTAAAAGGGACCGGGCGGGACGAGCACATTGCGTTGCGGCACGAAGACATCGTCGAAGAACAACTCGCCCTGGGGATCGTCCCGCACGCCGAGCATGTCGGCAGGAGGGCCTCGACGCACTCCGGAATTGTCGAGGGGGACGATGGCGAAGAGGCTGTGGAACAGGTCGCCGTCACGGCCGGCCTGGGCGTGGACGGCCGCATGGGTGGCGATCGGGCCCGAGCTCACCCATGCCGACTTCTGGCCCCGCAACACCCAGCCGCCGTCACGCGGCTCGGCCACCAGCTGGGCCCGGCCGTAGGTTGGAGCGTCGCCGTCGCGCACCCCGATGAAGTCGCTCCCGTGATCCGGCTCGGTGATCGCCCAACACCCGTGGAAGGCACCCGTCTCGTCCTCGACCCACGGCACCATGAGCTCGGCCTGCAGCTCCGGGCTCCCGAACCGGGACATGGTGATCACCGGGAGCATGTCGACCAAGAAGGCGGTCGCCAGCCCGAGGCTTCCCCAGCCCAGCTCCTCAAGGACTACGGACTGGGCGAGCGGAGAGAGCGGTTCCTCCAGGCCGCCCGCCTCCGCAGGCAGGAAGAACCGGTGATAACCGAGGGACTTCAATGTCGCCATCGTCGTGAAGAAGGGGGACCCGGGGGCGATGCGCTCAGTCGGGCTCATCCGGTCGAGAGCCCACGCCGCCGGCCGGAGTACCTCCACGGCGATCCGGTGGGCCTGCTCTCGCAGTGCCAGTTCGTCTTCCCCCAGCCCCGCCAGATCGAGGAACAGCCCGTCGTTCCCGTGTCCCATAGGGAGAACCTACGCCGGCGGAACTCGATGTCGTAGGGTACAAAGTCCCGAACCTGCTCTGGCCGAGGTAATGCCGGCTGAACTGCCTTGGGTCTGATGGGCTCTGTTGCATTGTTCGATCGCTTAGCGCGGACCAGCGTTCTTGGGCTCCAACCTTCGGTCAAATTGTTCCTGTGAGTTCATCGAATGCTGCCGGCACTCGGAGATGGTGTGTAGTAGCCGCGGCGAATGTTCTGCAGGAGAGCGTGAATGACCACCCGTGCGGTCCGGTCAGTCTTCAGCCCCCGCATCGGTCGCAGCCGGGCCTTGAGCTGGCCGTGGTCACATTCGACACGATTGTTCGCGTACTTCTCGGTGTTGTGGAACGCCGCGGGTAACAGCTCATCGATCACATGCTTCAGGGCCGGGACCCGGTCGGTCACGACCTCGTCCAGTTGACCATACGCGGTCAGCGCGGCAATGATGAACCGACGGGGCGCCATGATGTCACGTCGAGCCGACACGTACACGTCGACCTGGCCGTGCCCGTCCATTGCCCGGTAGACGTACCAAGGCCGCCTACTACCGGGCCACGGTGTCACTGGCTCCGCCAGGGCCGCACGGGGCCGCCGGTCGGGGTTCGGTCACCTTCACCGACAACGGGGTGGCCGTGGTCCACTGCGTCGATCGGCCGATCTCGGGCGCCGGTAAAGCCAGCTGCAAGGAAGAGCCACGACCGGGCGGCGACCACGCCATCAGCGCCGTCTACAGCGGAAGCGCCACCCTGTCCTCGCCCAGCGACACCGTGAACGAGACGTTCGACCAGAAGCCCACCTTCGCCAACCCCCGCACCGCCTTTGTGGCCGTCAACACGCCGCTGTCCTTCACGGTCACCGCCGTCGGCTTTCCGGCCCCGGGTCCGTTGACCGAGACCCAACCCGTGCCCTCATGGCTCACCATCACCTTCGGTGCCAACGGCACGGCCACTCTCACCGGCACGCCCCCCACAGTGGGCGCCGTGAACCTCGACTTCAGCTCCACGTCGACCAGCGGGACAAAGACCCAGGCGCTGACCATCACCGTGCACAGCTGATCAGAGCGCCCTGCAGCCCCAGGGTGGCACCGCCGTCGACCACCAGGGCGTGACTGGGGGTCTCGAAGGCCAGCACCACCTGGCAACGATGAGTGATACTGCCGATCGGTAGCTTGCACTGGTGCCCCGCATTTCCGAGTTTTACGGTATCGCCATCTACATGTACTGGAAGGACCACGGGACCGCCCACGTCCACGCTTTCTACTCTGGCGACGAGGCCCTGGTGAGGATCAGCGACGGCACCATCATGGCGGGAGCACTTCCCCAAATTGCCGCTCGTCTGGTTCGAGATTGGGTGGCGCTGCGACAAGCGGAACTTGTCGCCGACTGGGAACGGGCGCAGGTCCCGGAAGCCCTTCTTCCGATCGAAGGTCTTCGGTAAACTGTGAAAATGACTTCGCTAGCCCGGGTTGCGCAGGTTGAACCGTTGGGAGACCTCCGACTCCGCCTAACTTTCACTGACGGCCTCGTCCGGGAGCTCGATTTTGAGGATGCCCTCAGTGGGAGTCTCTTCGACCAGCTGAGGGAACCGTCCTACTTTTCTCAGGTGGCAGTTGATCCCACTACTGGCACGGTCACGTGGCCAAATGAGATCGACTTTGACCCGGATGTGCTTCATGGTGATCATCCGCCGGCGAGCGGTCACGGTCCACGGTTGATCAGCGAACATCACCTGCGTGCGACAGGCTGACAGGCTGGGTTCACGCCAAGACGAACCGGTGTCGGAGAGGGGACTTGAACTCCGACCAAGGCGCTGTCGCCGACAGCCAGTCGATGCCGTTTTGCCTGGCCGGGTCCGCTGTCCCCGCTCCCCCGCTCCTGACTCCTGACACCTCATGACGGCCGGTTATGGATCGTGCGTTAGAAGAGCGTTAGAACTCGGGAGTCCTCCCGCCGGGCGTCCACGCTTCCCGAATGATGGAACGGACAAGTCCGTGGGCCGAGCCAATCTTGCGCGGCCGAACCCGGCCACTGAGACATTGAATCTCGTCAGGGAAGGCCGACAGGTGTCTTGCCATCCACGGTCAGATTGGTGTAAGTCATGCTGGAACCTGGGGCCAGATGCCCGACGAACCATCCACTGCGTCCGGTCGTGGGAACGCCAGCCGGAATGCTGGCCTCTCCACCTTGACTGGTGCTCCCCCACTTCGGTCGCTGCTTGTCTTTCGTCCACACGACGAATTGGACGAGATTGGTGGCCCGGACGGTCCGGACACACATACTGAGGGGGTATACCTCGGGTTGTTCAGGAAGGCTGGGCACGATCGTAGAGCCGAATTGAGTGAAGGGACTCGCCGGGTTTGCTGCCATGTTCCACACATGAAAGTTGAACACATCGAAGCCATCCAACCAGATGTTGCGGGTCACTGTGATCGCGGTCACGATCCCGTTCCTCGAGGTATGTAGTCGGACGACGATTCCCTGCTGGTCGATGCCTTCCCCGCTGGCGAACGTGGCACACACCGTCGGATCGGCTTCCTCGTGTCCTTGGCGCGCCCAAAAGAACTCACGGTTGTCTGGCCCGCTCGATTTTGGAGCCGTCACAACGACCGTACCGGGAGACGGATTGGAGTAGGAGTATCCGGTACAGTCCGGTGTGACACGAACGGTGCACGTCGACAGGCTTCCGGAGAGAGTCCCACTGCCAGAGAGAGTCCCACTGCCAGTAGACGCCACCTGAGCGCCGCATGCCATCAACCCGAGTGCGGCCGCCACCAGCGTCGTGACTGCCGCTTTACGGCTCCTACTTAGCATTTTGGCGCCGTGCACTGGTCTGGGTCCCATCCGTAACCTCCCGCCCAACGTACGTTCGCTGGTGCGCCATCCGGCAGGGCCAAAGGTCCCGAGTCACCTCTCGATTGAATCGGACTGGCTGGGCCCGCGATGGGCACGCCAACGAAAGCGGCCATGGTCGCGGGCGGCGCTTCAGGTGCTGCGCGGCCCGTTCTTCCTGTCTCCGATGTCGCCAAGCCCAAGGTCGACTCGCCGCCCAGGCGTTTCGGCACTACCCCAGGCTCTATCACCCTGATTCGCTACCGGGCGGGTCGCCAACGACACCCAGCGGCTGGTAGAGCCGCCGCCGTGTCACTAGCAACTATACCCAGATCACCAACCGAATCGCCCTCAGAAGGCGTGGCGTACTCATCTTCGGTGAAAAGGCGTGACGGCGCGCAACACGGTGATCAGAAGAATGTGAGAAACGGCGCTCTTTTCGACGAGCGACACGCATTTAGCTGGGGATAGGGCGTGTCGGAGAGGGGTTTGCGACCATAAGCACACCGGCCACCTGGAGGACTGAATGGGCTGCCTGAGTCCCTGGTCTGCCGCCATGTGCACACCGGCCTACGGGCCCGACGGCCGTCACGGTACCGACGCCACGGGCTCGGGTTGCTCCGTAGTCCGGCCGAATGCTCAGCCTCTGATCCGACCCTCGTCCCCGATCGGAGCTTGCTCGGGGAAATCGAGCCGGTCGAGTAAAGGACTTCGGGAGGCGACGTCTGAAGCATCGGCCCCCAGACAAAGCCCCAGATATAGCCAAACGCTCCATCCGAGGGCCACTCCATTTCATCGCGCCAAACCATAGATCCGGGCAGCATCGAGCCAGCGTTGACATCCACTCCGTGAGCTTCCTCGTGTTGGTGGTGCCTGGCAATCACGGTGTTGGGGGTGCGTCATAGTTATCATCGCTACCGTGTCGCGCGAGTCGGGATCGTAACGGCGGGTGCTGGTGCCGCCGTGAATAGCAGGCACCCGATGCACTATAGGGATACCGCGAGCACGGCTCGAAAGTGAACCTGCCTGGAGCGCACCGCACTCTTCCTAGGGCCGCGCGCGCAAAGAAGGCTACGCAGCTGTCCGCCCGTGTCTCGAGCCACCTCGTCGCGGAAGCGCCCTTCCTAGTCATAGGGGTGGTCCAGAGCCTGGGGGGGTGGAGAGCTAGCCAGGACGACGCCGTGATAGCGATCAGGTCCTGGGGGGTCTTCACGGCTCGTCCGCCTCTGTTGGGACAGTTCACTCAAGCCACCGGCTGCGCAGGCCAGACCGCACATGCCCCCGGGCCGCTTCTCTACTGGATGCTCGCGCTGCCGGTCCGCGTCGATCCCATCCACGGGATCGTGTGGGGGGCGGCGATCTGGGCGGCCATAGCGATGGTGCTGTGCGTGGAGTCGGCGTGGGCGGTGAGAGGCACCACAGGTGCCTTGGCGGTAGGTGTGTTCGCGGTCGTGCTCGTGTCCACCCAGCGGGCCGCGGTGGTGAACGTGGAGTGGAATCCCTACTTCGCGATGCTCTGGTTCGCGGCCTCCTGCATGATCGCCTGGAGAGTGGGGAGGGGAGGGCTTCGGTGGTGGCCTGTGCTGGTGGTCTCTGCGTCGGTTGCGGCACAGAGCCACCTTGAGTTCACGCTTCCTTCGCTCGTGCTTGTGGTGGTCGCCCCAGCGCTCGGGATCGCCTCGCGGCGCTTGCGGAGGGACTCGGGGACCCGGGGGATACGGTGGCCCGTGTGGTCGGTAACCGGGGTCGGTCTCGGCGCGGCGCTCTGGGCGGCACCATTGTGGCAGGAGGCGTCGGGACACCCGGGGAACATGAGCCTGCTTCTCCATTGCGTATCCGGTCGTCACGTAATAGGCAGCCGGTTCGCTTTCCATTTGCTCGCGTGGGCGGTGGTGCCGCCTCCGCTGTGGTTCCACACCTCCGAAACCGTCGCGTCGCAGCTATTCCGCGACAGGGGGTCTCCGCCTGCCGGGGCCGGAGTGGCGGTGCTCGTGGTGCTGGCAGCAGTCGCCCTGGTGAGCTGGCGAGCTCACCGCGGGGACCTCGCTGTCCTGAGCACGCTCGGGTTGCTGGTGGGCGGGGCGGTGGTGTGGGACCTGTCGCGCCAGCCGTTGAGCGGCGTGTTGGAATTGGTCTACCTGGATTCGGTGTTCTGGCCGATCGGGATGCTGGTGTGGGGGGTGGCGGCCCTGGGAGTGCGCGAAGTGGTGGCATACGCACTCGCCGAGGTCGCTTTACGCCGGGCGCGAGGAGTGCCGCCGGAGAACGACGCGGCAGCGCCAACCCGAGCTGCCCGCACCTACAGGTTGTGGGGAGAGCGATGCCGTCGGCGCGCGGGAACGCATTCTTGGACCTGGGCTGCTGCGGTCTGTGTGGCTGTATCAGGGTTGATCACGACGATCGCGCTGGGTCGGGGGACCATGTCGAGCGCCAACCGCGCTGCGGTCGGCAGCAGCACCTACTCGGCCGTGGTCATCGGTGCGAGGGTGGCCGAGCATCTGGTTCCACATGGCCCGCTCAAGATCTGGGTGTCTGCGCCCAGCGGTGACGAGGCGTACTCGCTTCTCTTCGGGACCATCTGGGTGCTCGTGAGCGAGGGCCGCCAGGCGAGCACGCCGGGCCCCTTCGAGCGCTTGATCGATCCTCCGGCTCACGCTGTCAAAGGCGAACCGCAGGTCGACATCACGGTCGGTCCCAGCGGGAAAGTTGTGGGCGCGCGACTGGCGAAAGGGTGACGAGCTGTTCCCCAGCTAGTAGGCGGGGAACTCGCCAAGACACAGCCCGGCGCGGAACTCCTTCGAACCGGCGAGGGTGGCCAGGTCTACATTCTGACGTTGACTCCAGTTCCGTCTGACTTGAAGCCACGACCTCGAAAGCAGCGGTGCACCTTGGAGATCAATTGGGGCCAAAGGCGACAGGACGACGGTACGCTGGCCTAGGTATACCGAGCTATCAACAAGCAAACCAATACGTACGTCGAATCCGTCGTTCGCTCTGGAGGATTACCGACCGGCATCCTCGGAAATAGGGCTCGCCTCTATCTCAGCCGTCGGTGAAGCCAGCTCCTGCTCCAGCCGTCTGATCTCAGCCTCCACCATGTCCTCGGTGATGACTCCGACGCGGAACTTGGTCGGCGCGTCAAGCCCGCACAGGCGCGTTCGCCGTTCCTGAACCCGAATAAGACCGAACGCAGCTTGGACACCTGGGCGATCGTCGAGAAGGGGTCTGCCCTGGTCTATGACGACGTGACCGTGGTCCACCCGGAGACGCTCCCAGATCATCACGGCGAGCAGGTAGCGCTCGATACGGTCGAGCTTGGCGAGCTCGGACTTCTTCAGTTCGATGATGTCCTCAGTGGGTATCAGAGTCGCGCCGCGCATTACCGACTCGCAAGCCGCCGATTCAGCGATGCCGAGTTCGGCCCCGATCTGCGCGTAGGTGAGTGAGGCCGTTCGCAGTTCCCACGCTCTCTTGTCCCGTTCGACGGTGAAGGCGGAGCGCACGGCTCGCGTTCCCGACCGAGTACGCCGGGGCAGCACGCAAGCATGAGCGCTGGATGGACCTCCGGGAGGCCGACATCACGGCGGCGTCGACGCCTGGCTCCTCAGCCTCTTCGACCCCGAGAACCTCGACGGCGCCGTCGCCGCTCTGACGGCGGCCCAAGAGCCCGACGGAGCCATCGCGGCACGGGCCGAAGCGGCGAAGCGGAAGGTCGCCGACTGCGATAGCCGTCTGGCGTGGTACCGGAAGGCGTTGGAGAAGGGCGAGGCCGAGATACGAGCTCTCGGGGCTCTCAGCGAAAGGTGTTGCAGGCCCTGGCTGGTGCCACCGCCGAGCAACGAGCGGCCATCTATTGCCACATGATGGGCCTCCGCATCACATACCACGCAGAGCGCAACTCAATCTCGATCGAGTCACGCCCCGCATCTACCGGGTGTGTGTCGGGTGACGGCGAATCTGGCGTCCAAAACACCAAGATTTCGGAGAAGAACCTGGTCGCGACCAAGAAGCGCGCGTGTATTCAGGTGCGTGTCGGAGAGGGGACTTGAACCCCTACGCCCTTGCGGGCACCAGCCCCTCAAGCTGGCGCGTCTGCCTATTCCGCCACTCCGACGAGAGTGCTCCCTCAGGCGAGGGTGGTCTTGTGCACCGCGCATGCTAGCGCGCCGCGCCTAGGGCCCCTTTCGTCGTTGTCGTTGCCGACGGGGAGGCCGGAGCACCCACCAGGGGGGCCCATTCGTTCATCTGCCACAGCGCTCCGAGGCCTCCGGGGTCGTCCTGGACGCCGAAGAGGGAGGCCGAGAAGGCCACGAAGTTGGGTTCCGCAAAGAGGGGGAAAGTGGGCATGTCCTGCCAGAGGTCCTGATCGATCTGCTGGTAGGTCGCCCCGGCCTGATTGGCGGAGAGGTTCTGCTGCGCCTGGGTGAACAACGCGTCGACGGCGGGGTCGTCGAAGCCGCCCCAGTCCTGGCTCAAGGCGGTGCTGCCGGTGGTGGCCGAGGCCGAGAAGACGCCTCCCAGTTGGCTCGGGTAGGCCGTGGCCTCAACGGGAACGAGGGCGAGCTGGAAGGAACCGCTCGGTAGCACCGAACCGGTCAGCTGCGAGCCGGAGACGGGGTTGGCGTCCACATCGAAGCCCGCCCCCACCAGCTGGCTGGCCACCAGTGGGCCGACGACGGCCGACCACGGATCGTCCGCGGACCACGTCAGATCGAGGGTCACCGGTACGCCGTGCTGCGTCCATGTCCCATGGGCGTCGGCCACCAGGCCGCCCTGGGCCAGAAGGGCATTGCCGGCGGCGAGGTCGACCGTCTCGTAGTCGGTGCCGTTGTCGTTGTAGGCGGACTGGAAGTTGGCGAAGAGATGGTTGCCGTCGAGCCAGACATAGTGCTGGAGGGGCTGGGCCACCTGGGTGACGATCCCGACCCGGTCGATGCTGTGGGCGATCCCCTGGCGCACGGCCACCGAATCGAGCGGGGCGTGGCGGACGTTGAATTCGAGCTGCAGCATGGTGGCGCCCAGTCGGGACTGCGTCTCGGTCTTCGGGATGGCCGACAGTTGCGAGATGAGCGACGCGTCGAATGTGGCGGGAGCGGCGACCTGAACGCGTTGGTTGCCCACGTCGCGCGCCATGGCGGCCGGACTCGTCACCGCCTCGAGCACGACCCGGTTGTACCGGGGAGCCGTTCCCCACCAACGAGGATTACGCACGAGGACAACGTCTTTGCCCGGCACCCACTTGTTGATCAGCCACGGTCCCGCCGATACGAGGACCTGGCTGGCGAAGTGGTCGAAGCCGGTGTTCCAACCGACGACTTCGGCGACATGGGCGGGGAGGAGGTCGTCGAAGAGCGACTCCCAGTCGGCGTCGGGGGTGTGGAAGGTCACGGTGACGGTCCGGCCGCTGTTGCTCGACACCACCGATGCGATGTCGCGGTAGCCGAGCGTCGACGCCACCGAGTCCGCTGTTCCGTTGACGTCGGTGGCGCCGCCGCGCTGCGATTGCCAGGCGTACTGGAAGTCGGCGGCCGTGATGGGCACGCCGTCGGACCAGACGGCCTGCGGGGCGATCTGGTAGACGACGGTCTGGGGATTCACGCTCACCACTTCGGCGCTCTGGACCACGTCGGTGTCCAGCTTGGGCTTGAGCCCCGGACCCACCTGGAAGACCTGGACCCAGACGGTGCTGGCCACGATCCGCCCGGCGTCGGTGTCCCCCGCCACGGTGTGGTCGTTCAGCGTCAGGGGGATGGAGTCGAGCGCCACGGTGGCCGTGCCGCCGCGACCGGCCACCAGGAGAGGAGGGACCGTGGTGCTGGAGGAGGACCGGGCCGAACCGTCCGGACGAGCCGGGGATCCGCACGCCGCCAACAGGACTCCGGCGACGACCGAAAGCGCCAACGGCGCGCGCCAGAACGACATGGCCGACGGAGTGCGAAAGTGCGGGTCACGCTGTGGCGGAGGCGCCGAGGCGACGCCGACCAGCCGGCGGATCACTGCAGGCGCAGAGCCAGGATGACGGTGGTGAAGGCGAAGACGACGGCCACGGTGACGGTGATCCGGTCGAGGTTCTTCTCGACCACGGTCGAGCCGGCGGCCGCCTGGCCCACCGAACCTCCGAACATGTCCGACAGGCCGCCGCCCTTGCCCGAGTGCATGAGCACCAGGAAGATCAACGACAGCGTCGCCACCAAGTGGAGAACGAGGAACGCAATTGTCAGCACCGGTGGTCCCTCCTCGGGCCTTTCTGGACCCCACAACGCTACCAAACGGCGGGACTTTCCAGATGGCGGGGCTTTCTCGAGGGGGCTGCCCCCTTCACGAACGCCTGGCATCGCCGAACGCCTGGCATCCCCGAACGCCTGCCATCGCCGATCCGGCCGGGCCGGGCCGAGGAGGCGAAGAGCTACCGGCCCGCCGGCCCCGCCTCACGGATGATGGCGGCCAAGACGGCGGCATCCAGGCTGGCCCCGCCCACCAGGAGTCCGTCCACATCGCGCTGGCCCATGAGCTCGGCCGTGTTCTCGGGGCGGACCGAGCCCCCGTACTGGATCCGGACGGCCTGGGCGGCGTCCGCCCCGGCCAGCTCGGCCACCACCCCCCGGATGTGGGCGCAGGCGCTCTCGGCATCCTCTCCGGTGGCCGTGGCCCCCGTGCCGATGGCCCAGATGGGCTCGTAGGCGAGCACCAAGGCGGCCGTCTGCTCCTCGGGAAGACCCTTCAGCGCCGCCGTGGCCTGGGCCGTGAGGCGGGCTTCGGTCTCCCCCATCTCCCGCTCTTCTTCGGTCTCGCCCACACAGACGATGGGCGTCATGCCGTGACGGAGCACGGCGCGCAGCGTCGCCGCCACCTGTTCGTCGGTCATGGCAAAGAACTGCCGGCGTTCGGAATGGCCGACGATGACGTAACTCACCCCGAGTCGGGCCAGCATGGGCGGGGCCACCTCGCCCGTGAAAGGGCCCTCGTCTTCGCTGTAGCAGTGCTGGGCCCCGAGAGCCACGGGGATGGCGCGGTCCTCGAGCACGGTCTGGACCGAACGCAGATCGGTGAAGGGGGGATGGACCGACACGTCGAGGGGCCCCACGTCGGCTGCGGTCAGCCGCAGGCCGAGATCCTGGATGGTCCGGATCGACTGGAGATGATCGTGGTGCATCTTCCAGTTGCCGCTCACGAGCGGCCGTCGCCGATGCCGGGCTGCTGTCATCTCAGGGTGCCTCCCACCGTCAACATCCGGCAGGGCCGGCGGCGTTGGAGGCGTGGCGCAGGGCATCGAGACCGGGAAGGTCGCCGTACTCGAGAAGCTCGAGCGCCGCCCCACCGCCGGTAGAGACGAAGCTGACCTTGCCCTCCAGGCCCAGTTGGTCGAGGGCGGCCACAGAATCCCCGCCACCGACCACGCTGAAGGCTCCGCTGGCGGCGATGGCCTCGGCCACCGCGTAGGTGCCGGCCGAGAAACGGGGATCCTCGAAGACCCCCATGGGACCGTTCCAAAAGACGGTGCCGGCGTCGGCCACCGCCGCGGCGAAGATCGCCGCCGTGGTGGGACCGATGTCGAGACCCACGGCGTCGTCGGGGACGTCGGCACCCATGACGGAGATCTCCTCCTCGCCCCCGGCGATGATGCGCCGCACCACCACGTCGGTGGGCAGCAGCACCCTGTCCCCCGCTTCGTCGAGCAGCGCCCGGCACAGGGGCACCGCTTTGGCGTCGAAGAGCGACTGCCCCACCGAGTGGCCCTGGGCGGCCAGGAAGGTGAAGGCCATGCCGCCGCCCACGATGACCGTGTCCACCGTATCGAGAAGCGAACGCACGACGCCGAGCTTGTCCGTGACCTTGGCCCCTCCGACCACGGCCACGAAGGGTCGGGCCGGATGGGCGAGGAGACCACCGACGGCCTCCACTTCGCGCGCCAGGAGCCGGCCGGCGGCCGAAGGAAGAAGCGCCGGCGGCCCGACGATCGAAGCATGGCGACGGTGACTGACGCCGAAGGCATCGTTCACGTAGGAGTCGAATCCCTCGACCAGTCGGTTGACGAAGGCGGGATCGTTGGTCTTCTCCCCGGGGTGGAAACGGAGGTTGTCCATCAGAGCGACGCCCGGCGCCAGTTCGGCCAGCCGGGTGCGGACGGGGGACATGTCATAGCGGAGGTCGGCCTGTCCCTCGGGCCGGCCCAGATGCGAACAGACGGTGACTTCGGCACCGCGGTTGCGGAGCCAGTCGAGCGTGGGCATGGCGGCCAGGATCCGGAAGTCGTCGGCCACCACGGCGGCGCCGTCGGGACCATCGGGCCAGCGCAGGGGGACGTTGAAGTCGGCCCGGACGAGAACCTTTCGCCCGGCCACGTCGGGCAGGTCCTCGAGCAGGGGAAGGCCGGCCATGGGATCGGTGCGGGAGCGAGGTGTCACGCGCCGGCGCGACGGTCACTGCCCACGAGGGCGGCCAGGTCGACCAGGCGGTTGACGTAGCCCCATTCGTTGTCGTACCAACCCTGGACCTTGACCAGGCTCTGGTCGGGCCCGATGGCCATGACCATGGTGAGGCCGGCATCGAAGGTGCACGAGGCGGGGCTGCCGATGATGTCGGAGGAGACGATGGGGTCGGTGGTGTAGTCCAAGACGGCCGCCAGGGGGCCGCTGGCCGAGGCCAGCCGGAAGGCCTCGTTCACCTCCTCGACGGTGACGGTGCGCGGCACCACCAGGGTGAAGTCGGTGATCGAGCCGTCGCCTACCGGGACCCGCAAGGCCGCTCCGTCGAGCTTGCCCAACATGTCGGGGACGACGAGGTTGGTGGCGCGTGCCGCTCCGGAGGAGGCGGGGACGATGTTGAGGGCGGCGGCGCGGGCGCGGCGCAGGTCCTCGTGGGGCAGGTCGAGCAGGTTCTGGTCGTTGGTGTAGGCGTGGACGGTCATCATGAGCCCACTGGTGACGCCGAAGGCGTCGTCCAAGACCTTCACCATGGGGACGAAGCAGTTCGTGGTGCAGGAGGCGTTCGAGATGACGACATGGTTCTGCGGGTCGAACTCGTGGTCGTTCACGCCGATGACGAAGGTGGCGTCGGCGTCCTTCGACGGCGCCGAGATGATCACCCGTCGGGCGCCGCCTTCGAGGTGTCCGGCGGCGTCGTTGCGGGCCGTGAAACGACCGGTCGACTCGATGACGATCTCGACACCCATCTCGTCCCACGGCAGCGCCTTCGGTTCGCGCTCGGCCAGGACCCGGATGCGCTGGCCGTCGACGACGAGGCTGTCACGGTCGACGTCGATCTCGCCGTCGAAGCGACCGTGGGTCGAGTCGTAGTGCAGCAGGTGGGCGTTGGTCCGGGCGTCGGTCAGGTCGTTCACGGCCACGACCTCGACACCGTCGCCCTGCGCCCGCGCCGCGCGCAGGAAGTTCCGGCCGATACGTCCGAAGCCGTTGATGCCAACGCGCACGGTCATCTACTTCTCACCTCGTCGGCCATCGCTCCCCCGTTGCCCGTCACCGGTCACCGCCACGCCTATCCGACCAGACCGGCCAGGGCCGACGCCAGTCTGACCGGGTCGTGGGCCAGGCCGTTGGATTTGGCCAGCGGCCCGTCCACCACCGGTACGCCGATGACACCGAGGGATATGGCCCTCGAATCCGCCACCACGGCGTCGACCTCGATGCCGTGGGCCAGTAAGGCGGCCACATGGTCGGCCACGTCGAAGCCCTCGGTCTCGGCCGGCTGGGGCCGGAGGTTGGCCACGTAGACGATCCTGGCCGCAGACGCCCTGATGCCGGCGGCGATACCGGGGACGGCCAGGGCGGCCAGGACGCTGGTGAAGAGCGAACCCGGTCCGATCACGATCTGCTCGGCCCCGGCCAGGGCGGCCAGAGCGGGGGCGGGGGCCACGGCGTCGGCCGGGATGATCGAGACCCGCTGGATATCGGTGGTGCCCATGACGGCCGTCTGGCCCTCGATGTCCCCGCCGTCGGAGGAGGCCTTCAGCACCACGGGCTCGGTGGCGGCGGGGACGACCCGGCCCTCGGCGCCGAGCAGCCGGGCCGCCTCGTCGAGACCCCTCTGGACATCGCTGGCGGCGGCGATGAGACCGGCGATGACCAGGTTGCCGATGGCATGGCCGGTGAGCTCGTCTGACTCGGTCTCGAAGCGCTGCTCGAAGACCTGGGAGAGCAGGCAGTCGTCGGCCAGGGCCACCAGGCAGGTGCGGAGGTCACCGGGAGGGACGATGCCCAGCTGCCGGCGGAGCCGGCCCGAGGATCCCCCGTCGTCGGCCACCGAGACGATGGCGGTGATCTCCCCGGCGTAGAGCCGGGCGGCGCGCAGGCTGGCGGCCAGGCCATGTCCGCCGCCGACGGCCACCACCTTCGGACCCCCGGGGCGGGTCACCGGTCCACGTCGCGGTGAAAGACCGACGGAGCGGCCCCGCCGGCCTGGAGACGGCGGGCCACCTCGACGGCCAGCACCACCGAGCGGTGCCGTCCCCCGGTGCAGCCCATGGCGATGGTCAGGTACGACTTCCCCTCGGCCATGTAGGCGGGGAGCAAGGAGGAGACGAGGTCGACCACCCGGTCGAGGAAGGGGCCGGTGGCCTCCTGGGAGAGGACGAAGTCCCGGACGGGTTCGTCCACTCCCGAGAGCGGCTGGAGGTCGGCGATCCAGTGGGGATTGGGGAGGAAGCGGCAGTCGAAGACGAGGTCGGCGTCCAAGGGGACGCCGTGCTTGTAGCCGAAGGAGACCACGGAGGTGCACATGGCCGTGTCCAATTCGTCGGCGAAGAGCTCGAGGATCCTCACCCGGAGCTGGTTGACGTTCAGCTGGCCGGTGTCGACCACCACGTCGGCCCGGTCCCGGATGGGCTCGAGCAGCCGGCGCTCGTCGACGATGGCCTCCTCCACATTGGCCCCGGCGATGGGGTGGCGCCTGCGGGTGCCCTCGAAACGGCGGACGAGGATGTCCTGGGGGGCGTCCAGATAGACGACCCGGACCCGGTGGCCCCGGGCCCGGAGCTCGTCGATGGCGGGCAGCGCCTGCTCGACCTGGCCGCCGCCGCGGCCGATGACCAGGGCCACGCGTTCCTGGCCCGAGCCGGGCCGGCCCACCACGTCGGCCACCTCGGTGAGGAGGGAGGAGGGCATGTTGTCGATCACGTACCAGCCGGCGTCCTCCAGGGCGGCGGCGGCCGTCGACCGGCCCGCACCGGACATCCCGCTGATTAGGGCGTAGTCGGTGAGGCCCCCTCGGTCCCGTTGGGGCGGAGGTGTCGTCACGACCGCTGAGGGTGAAAACACGCTGGCCTGATGCCCCTCAGGCTAGTCGGCCGCCCTGAGAAATCGCTGGGGTCAGGCGGTGTGTTCGGCGGCCGGTTGTTCGGCGGCGGCCAGGACGCAGCGAACGGCGAGGGCAGGCGCGACGAGGACGGCACCGGGGTAGGCACAGCCGGCCAGTGTCCCAGCCGGCAACGACAGCGGCGGTCCCGGTCCGAGCCCGTACCAGACCCAGGCGCCATCCTCGAAGCGGGGCGGCCGGCCGAAGACAGCGGTGAAGTAGCCGGCGGTGTAGCCCGGGTCGCGTCCGACCGACGTCACCACCACCACCTGGACACCCCAGCGCCGCAACGTGCGCCGGACGCTGGCCACTTCAGCCGGGGCCGCATTCGGCTCCGGCCCGGCCAGGCCGAACGAGAGCTGGTCGAAGATGGCGTCGGCCCCCCCCAGAGGCGACTTGGCGGCGCTGTGCCGGCCGTCGCGCCCCGGGACGATGGCGTAGCCACTCACCAACCGGAACCGCAGGTCGTCCTCGGCCTGCCAGCCCATGGCCTGGGGCAGACCGGACGACGGATAGGGGACGGTGAGCACCACCGTCCCCGGCGTCAGCCGGGTGGCGGCCGTGGTGAACCAGCGCGGCACCGTCCCGCCCTCGATGACGAAGGGGAACCGGTAGGCGGCGGCCACCGGGATCAGCGTGGCGGCCACGGCCACCGAGAGGACGACGGCCCACCCCGGCACCAGCGCCCGCGTCCGTCGGTGTCCGGCCGTGGCCCGCCGTCGGGGCAGCCACCGGCGTCCCGCCTGCCACCACCGGTCGGCCGAAATCCCGACCAGCAGCGCCGCGGCCAGCCCGGTGACCGAGCTGAACCGCGGCGGGATGATCTGGTTGACCAGCGGGATGTGGGCCAGGAGGCGGTCGGGGCCCCAGAAACCGATTTCGTGGCCGTTGTGTTTGGCGCCCGGCCCGAGCGAGAGAGACCAGGAGACGGCCCCCATCACGAAGACGACCCAGGCCAGCCGCTGCCGGTACCAGACCACCACCGACACGGCCAGGAAGGCCAGCACCCCCCACCCGAGGAAGACGACATCGGGACCGGTCGGCCCGAAGTAGCCCGACAGCCGCAGCAGCGGTGACACATGGGTGACCCCCGGCCCGGCCGTGACGATGGAACCGAGCACGCTCCCGAACTTCTGCGTCCCCGGCCAGGCCACCCCGACCACCCGCTGCGGCCCGTCGATCAGGAACCACAGCGGATAGCCGAGCAGCACACCGGCGGTGACGACGGCCGCCCCCAGCCCGGTGGCGATCCGCCGCCGCTCGGCCCAGGCCCGCCGGGGGGCGACGGCGGCGGCGGTGACGAGCCCCACGGCCCCGATCACCCCCGACATGGCCAGCAGCTCGGTCCCGCTGAAGAACTGCACCACCACCAGCAGACCCAGCGCCACGCCGACGGTCACCGCCCGGAACCTCCGCGCCGCCACCAGCTCGTACAGGCAGAGGAAGGCCAGCGGTGGGAAGAACATCCAGGCCAGGAAGAAGTGGCCCACCGTGTCGCTGCTCACCACCGTGGGCGAGAAACCGTAGAGGGCGGCGGCGGCGATCTGGCCGGGGACGAACCGGGTGAAGCGGCGGACAACCAGGAAGAAGGTCCAGCCTGACACCACCGGGGCCAGTGTCACGGCCACGTTGAAGGTGGCGATGGGACCGAACAGCCACGTCAGCGGGGCCAGCAACGTCCCCAGGGCCAGGTTGGACGTGTTGACCAGCATGTTGGCGCCACCCTGGCCGGCGTAGATGGCGTGCGACAGCAACGGGTTATGCAGATGGGCCAGGGCGTAGGGCGTCCAGGCCAGGTACCCGAGCTCCTCGCTGATGTCGCCGCACCGGCACACCACCGTCGACGTCGGATGGCCGGTGATCCACACGTGCCACCACATGACGACGGACAGCAGCAGGAAGCCGGCGATGACGGCGACGTGCAGGGCCACCGTCCGCCCGGTGATGCCAGTGATGCCGCTGTGGCCCCGCTCGTGATCCGCCCGGCGCGGCGACCCGACATCAGAGACCTCGTCGTCGTCCGAGGGGTCGGGCGGGCCGGTCGGCCTACCGGCCCGGGCACCTCGGGCCAGCAGCGAGGACATCCTCCGTACGGTAGACGGGTGGCCGCTGGGGGTCAGGGAGAACCGGTCAGTGGGCGCGTCAGGAAGACGGGTGGTCGTTGGGGCACGGCGTCGACGACAACAGGTTCGAGGTGGAGAAGCGCGGGTCGTCGGTCCACGACCCGGTCGACCACGTCGGCGACGGTGCCGGCAGGTGGTAGAGCGGCGTCAGGTCGGCCAGCAGCGCATCGCTGTAGAGCGTGGCCCCGGCCGGGCAGAGGTGCACGTTGTCGACCATCCGGATCCGGACCCAGTCGGCCTTCGGTTGGCTTGTCCTGCCGTTGGTCGGCAGCCAGGCGCTGAAGTGCCCGCCCAGCTCGACGGCCGCCCCGACGGGGAAGTACATGACCCGTCCCGGAAACAACGCCGGCATCGAGGCGGCGATCCGGTTCCAGGCGGCGACGCCCGCCGCCCGCGACGCCGTGTCGGCCGCCGTCTGCGCCGAACCGGCGTCGCCCACCGTCGGGCCCGGCGGCGGGAACTGCTGGAAGACCAACCCTTCGACCCCGTCACCGGGAGCGAGCACGACGCGGACGAACTGCTCCAGCACCTTCTTGTACTGCACCGGGTGGGCCAGGGCCCAGGCGTCGTCCCAGCTCCACATGGCCACCACCAGCTGCGGCGGCCCGCTGTCAGCGATGTTGCCGGCCACGTGTTGGCGCCAGCCGTGATCGGTCGACAGTCCCCAACCGACGATGGCCCGGGCGGCCACTGAGGCGGCACCCGTCGACTGGAGGGCGGCCTGGACGGCCGGAGCCTCCACGAACATCACCGAGTCCCCGATCAGGGTGACGCGCAGCGGGTGCGCGGGCGAGACCGCGGCGGCCAGGGCGATCGGCTTCTGACCCGACAACCCCCCGGCCCCGGGGACCACCCCGCCGGTGCTGTGCACCCGAACATGGCTGGCCGTCCCCGCCGATGCCGCCACCGGCCCGGTGGCGGCCACGGCCACGAGCGCGGTGACGGCCACGGCCACCGGGGCCAGGGCCACCTTGGCCACCCGGGGCCACCCCCGGAACCGGGCCTTCTTCACCCGGCTCTCGAGCAGATACCAGCTGAGGCTGGCCAGGACGAAGGTGCCCACCACCCGCAGCGCATCGAGCTCGAGCCCGTTCAGTCCGGTCCGCGCCGGGGTGAGCTCCACGATGACGGGCCAGTGCCAGAGATAGAGGCCGTAGGAGATCTTCCCCACCCACCGCAGCGGCCGGATGGCCAGTACCTTCCCCACCGGTCCGTACGACACCTGCCGGGTGTCGGCGATGATGGTGGCGATCGCGACGGCCACCAGCAGGAACCCACCGTCGGTCATCCACTGTGGCGGCCCGCTCGTGAAGGGCACCGCCGCCTGCCACCAACTGACGACGAAGACGGCCACCCCCACCAAACCGGCCACGTGCAGAACCCGCCGGGCACTGCGCCCGGGCTCCGGACGCGAGGCGACCCACATGGCCACGGCGGCACCGGCCAGCAGATCGAAGGCCCGCGTGTCGGTACCCAGGTACACCCGGTTGATGCTGGCCCCGTGGTGCCGGAGCCACGCCATCCAGGCGGCCGACACCAACGACCCGCCGACGGTAACGATCAGCCCGGTCCGTCGCCACGGCTCCATCCGTCGCCGGTGGCTGACTGCCATCGTCGCCGTCGACCGGTCGGCGCGGCGTCCCCGTCGCCATCCCCGCAGGATGAGCAGAGTGACCAGGGGCCAAACCAGATAGAACTGCTCCTCGATGGCCAGGGTCCAGGTGTGGCGCAGCGGGGGCTGGGCGGCGAACTGGGCGAAGTACGACTGGTGGAGGAAGATCTGCTGCCAGTTGGCGAAATAGAAGATCGAGGCCAGCGCGCCGGAGCGGACGGTGCCGAGATCGATCTGGGTCCCGCTCTTGGTCAGAGCCACCCACAGCGCCAGCAGCACCAGCATGGCCATCAGCCCCGGCAGCAGCCGCTTGGCCCGACGGCCCCAGAAAGCCCGGAGCCGTATCCCGCCCGTCCCCACCCACTCCTCGACCAGCAGGCTCGTGATCAGGAAACCGGACAGCACGAAGAAGACGTCGACGGCGATGTAGCCCCCCGCCGCCCAGCCGTACTGGAGGTGGTAGGCGAAGATGCACAGCATGGAGACGCCGCGCAGCCCGTCGGGGGCGGGGAGGTACCGGCCCGAGACGGCCCGGGGGGCGTTCTGTGCGGCCGACCTGGTGGCGTCGTCGGCCCTGGCCGCGTCCAGGTCCTTCGCTCGGTCGGCCGTGTCGACGGCGCTCACCGGCTCCCCCGGTCCACGGACGGCATACGCAGCATCATCGCATCCGGGGCCTGACCGCAGGCGGCGCTGGCCGTGACGGACGGTGTCGATCCGGCCGCCGACGACGACGACCGGTCACCGCCGGCCGGCGGCGCCAGAGGGGGCGATCTCCGGCTCAACGCCCTCGACGGCATCCGGGCCTTCGCCGTCCTCGGGGTCATGTTCTTCCACGCCGGCGTGTCGTGGGCCCGGGGAGGGCTCCTCGGAGTCGACGTCTTCTTCGTCCTTTCCGGTTTCCTGATCACCACCCTGCTGTGCCGCGAGTACGGCCGGCACGCCACCATCGGGCTCAGGGCCTTCTGGGGCCGCCGGGCCCGCCGGCTCATGCCCGCCCTGCTGATCCTCCTTCTCGGGGTGGCGCTCTACGCCCACGTCTACGCCCTGTCGATCAACGTGGCCAGCCTCAGAAAGGACGCGCTGTCGACTCTGTTCTACGTGGCCAATTGGCGCTACATCGTCTCCGGTCAGGGCTACTTCGCCATGGCCCAGGCCCCATCGGCGCTCCTGCACACCTGGACCCTCGGGATCGAGGAGCAGTACTACCTGCTCTGGCCCCTGATCGCCCTGGTCGTCCTGCGCCGCCGCGGCCCCCGGGGCCTGGCCCTGGTGGCCGGCGTGGGGGCGGTGGCCTCGGCCGTGGAGATGGTCACGCTCTACGCCGCCGGGGTCTCGGTCAACCGGCTCTACTACGGCACCGACACCCGGGCCCAGGCCCTCCTGGTGGGCTCCTTCCTGGCCGCCCTCGCCGCCGTCGGGGCGACCTCGGACGGGCCCTGGCGGATCCTGCCCGCCCGGTGGACGGCCACGGCCCGCATGGAGAGGCTGATCTCCCTGGCCGGTCTGCTGGGCGCGGCGGTGCTGCTGTGGGCCGGCCACGCCCTGCTCGGAACGGACCGGATCCTCTACGACGGGGGATTCTTCGTGGTGGCGCTCTCCGCCGGGGCCGTCATCGCCGCCGTCGTGTCCGGGCCCCGGACGGTGTTGGCCCGGGTCTGCTCACTGCCGCCCCTCGTCTTCGTGGGACGTATCTCCTACGGCCTCTACCTCTATCACTGGCCTCTCTTCCTGGTCATCAACAACGCCCATACGGGCCTGAGCGGCAACGCGCTCCTGGCGGCGCGCTTCGCCGCCACCTTCGCCGCCGCCACCGTCTCCTGGTTCGTGGTGGAGACGCCCGTCCGCCGGCTTCGCCGGGTCCCCATCGGGATCGTGGTCCCCGCGTCGGGCTTCGCCGTCGGTCTGGTGGCCGGCATCGTCGTCATCGCCACCGCCGTCCCTGCCGCCCCCGCCGTCGTCCGTCGGCCGACCGCTTCCGAACTGGCCCGGGCCGAACGGGCCCAGTTGGCGGCGGCCGGCGCCTTCACCTCCCGGCCCATCCGTTTCCTCGTCCTCGGCGACTCCATCGCCGAGACGCTCGGTCTCGGCCTCTCCGTCGACGACGTCAAGAACTTCGGCGTCGACGAGACCGACATCGCCGTCATCGGCTGCGATCTCGATCCCACCCTCTCCGTCCATCTGTCGGGCCAGGTCGGACCGGCCACCCCGGGCTGCAAGAACTGGACCCAGACCTGGGCCGCTGACGTGGCCCGGACCCGGCCCGACGTGGTCGGGGTCCTCCTCGGCCGCTGGGAGGTGGCCGACCATCTCTACGAGGGAGAGTGGACCCACGTGGGCCAACCCTTGTGGGACGACCACATCGAGAAGGAGATGGAGCAGGCGGTCCGGATCCTCTCGGCCTCGGGGGCAAAGGTCGTCCTCTTCACCATGCCCTACGTCGATCCGGCCCAGGAGTCGGCCGCCGGTGTCCCCTACCCCGAGAACCAGCCGGCCCGGGTCCGGGCCTTCAACGCCGACGTCCGCGCCGTGGCCGCCCGCATGGCCCCGGTCACCACCCTGATCGATCTCAACCGTTTCCTCGATCCCGACGGCGTCTTCACCGCCACCATCGACGGGGTCGTCGTCCGCTGGACCGACGGCATCCACATCTCCATCCCCGGCGGCGAGCTCCTGGAGCCCAAGATCCTTCCCACCGTGGCCAAGCTGGGTCTCGAGGTCGAGCGCACGCGGCGTTGAGTCGACGCCGGCTCCTGTCCCCTCACCGACTCCTGGCGATGGACGGGCCCCGCGCCGAGTGCAGGTGCTCGAAGACGGCCCGGGCCACCGACTCGGGCAACCACGGCAGCGCAACCAGGTCCTCCACCGGGGCCGACCGCACGGCCTTCAGGCTGCCGAACTCCTTGAGCAAACGCGTGCGCCGGCCGGGGCCGAGCCCGGCGATGCCTTCGAGCGCACTGTGCGTCATGCCCTTGCCCCGGACCTGGCGGTGGTAGGCGATGGCGAACCGGTGGGCCTCGTCGCGCACCCGTTGCAACAGAAACAGCGCCTCTGATCCGCGCGGTATCGGCACCGGGTCGGAGCGGCCCGGGACGAAGACCTCCTCGAAGCTCTTGGCCAGAGCGGCGATGGGGATCTCGTCGCTCAGCCCCAGCTGTTCGAGCACCCGGACGCCCACCCCCAGCTGACCCTTCCCCCCGTCGAGCAGGATCAGCTGCGGCGGGTAGGCGAAGCGCCGCCGGGCCGGGGCCTCCCCCTCGGCGTGTCTGCGCCGCTCTTCCAATAGCGCGCTCAACCGCCGGGTCAGCACCTCTTCCATAGCCGCGTAGTCGTCGTTCCCGGGCACCTCGCGCACCCGGAAGCGCCGGTACTCCGACGGTCGGGGCAGGCCGTCCTCGAGCACCACCATGGAGCCCACATAGGCCGTCCCCTGGATGTGGCTCATGTCGTAGCACTCGATCCGCAACGGGGCGGCGGCCAGCTCGAGCGCCACCCGCAGCGACTCGAGCGCCTTCACCCGGCTGTCGTAGTCCGACGCCCGCCGCAACCGATGCCGGGCCAGCTCCTCCCCGGCGTTTCTGGCCACCGTCTCCATCAACTGCCGTTTGCCGCCGCGCTGGGGCACCCGCAGCGCCACCGGCCCGCCGCGGCGGTCGGCCAGAAAGGCCCGGTAGGCCGGGGTCTCGTCGGGCAGCTCGGGCACGAGCACCTCCCGCGGCACCCCCGGGTCGGCCGAGCCGTCGACCCCGAGCGTCTCCGGGTCCCCTGCTCCCGACGTCCAACCACTGCCGTCTTTCCCCCGCCGCGCCCGGGGCCGGCGCGCCGGCGGCGCCGTTGGTGACTCGGCGTCGCCGTAGAGCTCCTCGAGCACCCGCCCCACCAGTTGCGCCGATGTCAGCTCCTCCACCTTGTCCACGATGAAGGCCCGCCGGCCCACGATCCGGCCCCGCCGCACATGGAAGACGCACACCGCCGCCTCGAAGGCCTCGTCGTCGATCCCCACGATGTCGAAGTCCTCGGGCCGCTCGCTCACCACCTGCTGCCGTTCGACGGCCATCCGCAAGGTGGCCAGCTGGTCGCGCCGGCGCGCCGCGCACTCGAAGTCGAGCGCAGCGGCCGCCTCCTCCCGTTCGCGCTCGAGCCGCTTCTCCACCTCCTCGGTGGCCCCGGCGAAGAAGCTCATCACGTCCTCGACGTAACGGTCGTACTCCTCGTGCTCCACGTCGCCGATGCAGGGCCCGCAGCACCGTTCGATGTGGTACATCAGACAGGGTCGCCCGAGCTTGATATGCCGCTCGAGCTTCGAGTCCGAGCACGACCGGATGGGAAAGCTCCGCAGCAGCAGATCGAGCGTGTCGCGCAGCGCCCCCACATGGGCGTAGGGACCGAAGTACCGGATCCCGGGCCGCCGTCGTCCCCGCACCACCGCGGCCCGGGGCCATTCGTCGGGCAGCGTCACCGCCAGCCACGGATAGCTCTTGTCGTCCACCAGCCGGATGTTGAACCGCGGCCGGTGCTCCTTGATCAGCGCGTACTCGAGCAGAATGGCCTCGACCTCGCTCGCCACCTGGATCCACTCCACATGGTCGGCGGCGGCCACCATCTGCGCCGTCCGCGGCGGCAACGTGGCCGGATCGGCGAAGTAGTTCGACAGTCGGCTCCGCAGCGACTTGGCCTTCCCCACGTACAGCACCCGCCCGTGGCCGTCGAAGAATTGGTAGGACCCGGGACCGTCGGGGATCTGGCTCGGGGGGGGCCGCTCGCGCACGCTCCCACTCTGCCGCAGTCCGCACCCTGGCCGTCACGCGCGTTTCCGGGCTCCGTCGGGGGGCTTGGTGCCGGTGCGGTGCCGGTGCGGAGCCGGTGCGGGGTTGCCGGGCGGGAGTGCTGTGCGGGGAGCGGGCTCGTCCGGATAACCTGGAGGAAGCGCCGGCCTGGTATCCCGGCGTACATAACATTCCGAGGCCGACATACCCGCGGATGGGCGACCAGGCTGTCCCCGCCGGCCGTTATCGGAGTGCTCCCCGAAGGGGGTTCCATCATGCTCCGTCTGCAGCATGCGCTCCCCGAGCGCTATTCCGACGCGTCACCGGCCCAACTCTCGGAATGGATCGCCGCCGCCAAGACCGCCCTCGGGGCCCGGCTCCTCATCCTCGGTCACCACTACCAGCGCGACGAGGTCATGGTCTGGGCCGACGCCCGGGGCGACTCCTTCGGACTCTCCCGACTGGCCGCCGACCGGGGCGTCGCCGACTACATCGTCTTCTGCGGCGTCCACTTCATGGCCGAGTCGGCCGATATCTTGACCGGCCCCCAACAGCGCGTCATCCTCCCCGACCTGAACGCCGGTTGCTCCATGGCCGACATGGCCGACATCGACGCCGTCGAGGAGGCCTGGGACTCCCTGGCCGAAGTCACCGATGTGCAGCGCATCATCCCCATCACCTACATGAACTCCTCGGCCGCCCTGAAGGCCTTCTGCGGTCGCCACGGCGGCGCCGTCTGCACCTCCTCGAACGCCCAGGCCGTCCTGTCGTGGGCGCTGTCGGCTGACACCGGGGTAGGCGATGCCGGCGGGCTAGGGGTCGGTGGCATGCCGGGGATCGGCGGCAGCGACCGCGGCCGCGGTGACAAGGTCCTCTTCTTCCCCGACCAGCACCTGGGCCGCAATACCGGCTTCCAGCTCGGCTACGGCGAGAGCGACATGCGCGTCTGGAACCCCCGCCTCGACCGCGGTGGCCTGGAAGAGGCCGACGTGAAAGAGGCCACCCTCTTGCTCTGGAAGGGCCACTGCTCGGTCCACCAGCGTTTCCGGCCCGCCCATGTGGCGGCGTTCCGGGCCGAGCACCCCGACGGCATCGTCCTCATCCACCCCGAGTGCGCCCACGACGTGGTCGAGATGGCCGACGAGGTGGGCTCCACCGACGCCATCATCCGCGCCGTGGCCGCCGCTCCGGCCGGGGCCGTCATCGGCGTGGGCACCGAGATCCATCTCATCAAGCGCCTGGACGACGAGAACCCGGACAAGACCGTCGTTTCGCTCGATCCCCTGGTCTGTCCCTGCTCGACCATGTTCCGCATCGACGCCCCCCATCTGGCCTGGGTCCTCGAGAACCTGGTCCAGGGTGTGGTTGTCAACCAGATCACGGTGGACGCCGACACCGCCGCCGACGCCCGGGTGGCCCTCGAACGGATGCTGGCCATCACCTGACGGGCGGCCGGTCACCTGACGGGCGGGGCCGGCCCGGCTGCGTCCGTGTGCGTCCGTGTGCGTCCGTGGCTAGGGGGTGAAGGTGGTCACGAAGGCCTGGCCGCCGGGGGCCGCCACGCCCAGACGTCCGAGCATCACTTTCAGGTCATGCGGATTCGACGCCGCGTTCATGGCCTGGTGGAACTCGAGCTTGCCGTCGACCACCAACTGCCTCAGGGCCTGGTCGAACGTCTGCATGCCGTAGTACTCGCCGTCGGCGATGATCTGGTTGATCTCCCCCGTCAAAAGCGGATCGGCGATGGCCTGCTGGATGCCGCCGTTCACGACCATCACCTCGAAGGCCGGCACCCGGCCGCTCCCGTCGGCTCGGGGGACCAGCCGCTGGCCGATCGTCCCCTTCAGCGCGCTGGCCAGACTGAGACGGATCTGGTGGTGTTGGTGGGGCGGGAAGAAGTCGACGATCCGGTTGACCGTCTCCGGCGCCGTGGTGGTGTGCAGCGTCGAGAAGACAAGGTGCCCGGTTTCCGCCGCCGACAGCGCCGTGAACACCGTTTCGGGATCGCGCATCTCGCCCACCAGGATCACATCCGGATCCTGACGCAGCACCACCCGCATGGCGCTGCTGAACGTCTCGGTATCGAAACCGACTTCGCGCTGGTCGATGCGGGCGATCTTGTCGCTGTGCAGACATTCGATGGGATCTTCCACCGTGACGATGTGGCAGGCGCGCGTTTCGTTGATGTGGTTGATCATGGCCGACAGGGTCGTCGTCTTACCGGAGCCGGTCGGTCCCGTCACCACGATCAGGCCACGCTGCTCCTCGGCCAGTCGTCTCACCACATCGGGAAGACCGAGTTCTTCGATGCTCGCCATGCTGGTCCGCACCCGTCGGATGGCCAGCGCCACCGAACCGCGCTGGTAAAAGGCGTTGATACGAAAGCGGCCGACGCCGTTCACGCTGTAGGCGAAGTCGGCTTCATGCTTGTCCCAGAAGGCGGCGCGGATATTGGGGGACATGATGGCCTCGGTCATGGCCAGCGTGTCCTCGGCACTGATCAGCGGCTGGTCCTCGAGGACGCGCAGGATTCCGTCCACCCGCACGCTGTGACGGGACCCTCCTTTGATGTGCAGGTCCGAGCCGTCGACATCGCACAGAATCTGCAACAGCCGGTCGAGTTCGATGCAGGTCAGCTCCGGCTCGATCTGGGCCACCCCGCGGCTTTCACCGGAGCTGCTGTCCTCGCGCCGGTCCATCTCCACATATGTCGGCATCTGCGGAGTGGGGCTGTAGTGAGCGCCGTGCCTCGAAGATCACAGCCGGGTTCTGGATCACCTTGGACCCCCCCCGGGGGGGGGGCCGGTGATTCCGACCTTCGTCGTGGCCAGCGCCGGCGTGGCGCTCGGGCGGATCGTGGCCATTACCTGCAGACCCACCTCCAGACCCAGCTGTAGACCCACCTCCAAACCCACCTGCAGACCCACCTGCAGACCCACCTGCAGACCCCGTTGACCCACGCCACCAGGGAGACCCCGATTTCGTCATTTGTAGGGATGCCGGGGGTCGCGCCCCTTCCTTATCCTTTAGGTGGCTGGAAGAACGCGTTCAGTGCTCTTCAGCCTGCCAAGACGAGGGGCGGCAATGAACAAGCGGAGGATCTTCCGAATCTGGCCGTCGATGCAACTTTGGGTGGGGGTCAGACCGCGCCTAGCGCGCCGTTGGGCGGGCACCCGTGGGTCCTCCCGTCTGGCCCTGGCCGGTCTGGCCACGGCCCTGGCCACCCTCTCGGTGGCGGTCCTCCCAGCCCCGGTGGCCAGTGCCGCCACCATAACCGTGACCAATTGCGCCGACTCCGGCGCCGGTTCGCTGCGTGCCGCCGTGGCGGGCGCCAGTTCGGGGGACACCATCTCCTTCTCCGTCTCGTGCCCCCCGGCCTCGCCCATCCTCCTGGCCAGCCCGATCGACATCACCACCAACCTGACCATCTCCGGACCCGGGGCCAGCCAATTGGCGGTGAGCGGCAATGACGCCGTCCAGGTGTTCGCTGTCGCCCCCAGCGTCATCGCCACGATCTCCGGGATCACCGTCGAGAACGGGCTCTCCACCGGCGGCTGTAATGCCGGCTGCGCCAGCTCCGGCGGTGGTATCGAGAACGCCGGCACCCTGACCGTCATCAACAGCACCATCACCGGTAACCAGGTCGTGAGCGGCTGCAATTCCAACTGTGGGGCCTTCGGCGGTGGCATCGAGAACGACACCACCGGCGTCCTCACCGTCACCGACAGCACCCTGTCGGACAACAGCAACAGCGGAACGTGTAGTGGTTTATGTAGCGGCAACGGCGGGGCCATTGTGAACCTCGGCTCCCTGACCGTCACCGACAGCACGTTCTCGGACAACAGTTCCGGAAGCGGATGCGGGAGTAACTGCGCCGCCTCCGGGGCCGGCATCCAGAACGGCAGCCAGGTCAACACCACGGCCACGGCCATGGTCACCGGCAGCACCTTCTCGGGCAACGCCGCCCTGTTCGGATGCTTCGCCGGCTGCGGCAGTGCCGGCGGTGGCATCGATAACTGGGCCACGCTGACGGTAACTAACAGCACCCTGGCTGACAACACCGCCGGTGTCGGTTGCGTCTTCAGCTGCGCCGCCTTCGGCGGCGGTATCGACAACGAGTTCGGCGCCACCTTGACCCTCACCAGCAGCACCTTGTCGGCCAACGTGGCCGGCGTCGGTTGCGGCTTCGGCTGCAACCCCTTCGGTGGCGACCTCTACAACGACGGCGCCGCCAGCGTCGGGGCCACCATCCTGGCCAACAGCGGCGCTTCGGGGGGCGACTGCTTCTTGGACGTGCCGTTGACCGACCTGGGCTACAACCTCGACGACGACGGTACCTGTGGGTTCAGCTCCGCCAACCACGACTTCTCCGACACGCCGTCGGGTCTCGACCCCGCCGGCCTGCAGGACAACGGCGGTCCCACCCAGACCATCGAGCTCCAGGCCACCAGTGCCGCTGTCGACCATGTGGCCGCCTTCCTGTGCCCCGCCACCGACCAGCGGGGCTCGCCTCGTATCGCGCCCTGTGACATCGGCGCCTACGACACCGACGGTCCGGTGGCCGACGGTTCCCAGGTGCACGCCGTCATCCAGGTGGAGACGAGCCCGTCCTACGCCGATGACCCCGTCCACATCGACTCCTCGCAGCTCCAATCGTCGTGTCGGGGGACCATCACCTTCGAGACCCTCCAGGGGGGAACGACCAGAAACCCCCGCACGAGCACCAACTCCATCACCGTCAACCTCGACGACGACGGCAACGTCACCGTGGTGGTCGACGGGAGCAACTGCTCCTCCGGCACCGACGTCGTCGAGGCCGACCTGACGGTGGCGCCGTTCTTGACGGCCCTCACCACCGTGGTCGTCGAGCCTCCCCAGGTCACACCGGTGGGGGTGAGCGCGGCGCCGGCCAACGAGGTGGAGACGGGCAACAGCCCGAGCAGCGGTGACTCGAACGTCTACACCGTCTTCTACGTGGAGACGAGCCCCGTCTACGCCGAGCAGCCGGTCGAGATCTCCTCGCCCCAGCTCGAGAGCCGCTGCCTCCGGGGCTGGCGCTTCGAGCCGGGAGTGGGCGCCCCGGTCAACCAGGCCTCGGGCACCACCAAGGCCGTGGGCATCCTCGACGACGACGGCAACGCCGAGTTTGTCTTCAAGGGCGTCTCGTGTGCCGCCGGACCGTCGGCCGTGATCGCCGACGTCCTGGCCGGGACGCACCCCACCTACGTCATGACCTACACCGTGGCCGCCCCGGCCGTGACCCTGGCGTCGTCATCCATAAAGGCGGCGTCGGGCACCACCAAGAAGGCGAAGACGCCCAAGCACCCGAAGAAGCACCACGGCGGGGGATCGGGTTCGGGATCGGGGTCCTCACCGGCAGCCATGACAGTTGACGCCAGCCCCAACCCGTTGGTGGAGACGGGCGTGCCCGCAGCCGGCCCGGCCCCGACGTCGACGCTGAACATCGTGAAGTCAGACGGGGGGGGCGGCACCTCCGGTCCGCCCTCCGCCGAAGGCTCGGCGTCGTGCGACGAGAACCTCACGTACACCATCACAGTGACCAACTCCGGGACGACGACTCTGAACGGCGTGAAGGTGGCCGACTCTTTCTCGAGCAACTCGAACATCTTCGCCGACAACTACACAGCAGCAGCGGGGAGCGGCTCGCCCACCGGATTCACGGCGTCGGCGACCGGCTCTCCCACTGTCAACATCCATGACACCGTGAACCTCCCGCCCGGGTCCTCAATCATCTACACGGTCCCGGTCTCTATCGTGGCGGACGGCTCGCCCCCCTTGAGCAACACCGCCACCGCCACACCGCCGGCGGGGACGGTTCTCAGCCCGAGCTCCAACACAACGGCGACCGACGACGACCTCCTCTTCAACTGCGGCACCTAGTCAGCCCCGTATCGGTAGGGCGTCTCCTCGGAAGCGCGGAGCTCTTGGGAGGCGCGGCGTTTCTCGGTGACGCGGCGCGGTCCGGCGCCACGGGCGAATCCGTCAGACGTCGGGGCCGCTCACATCACCAACGACCCTGAGCTGGCGACATTCACGCCCGTCGCCACCGGACACTGTGGAGACGCGATGGGAAGGACCATGTCGAGTTGCGCCACGGGTCCGGCGAACGATGCGGCCACCACGGCGGTGGCCGGTGTGAAGTTCAGGTCCATGGAGGTGAGCGAACCGATGGCACTGTAGGCCCCGGTGTACATCACCACCGACCGAGCGGGACCGATATTGGTCGTCCAGGACACGATGACCTTCGACGGCGCCACGATCTTGTCGACGGGAGAAGCGCCGTTGAAGTTGGCGCACTCCTGCGCCTTGTTGGGAGCTGGAGTCTTCTTGAACTTGATCACGCCTTTGAAGACGCCGGTGAGCGAGGTGATGGCGGGCGTTACATTGGGCGTGTTGCACGTGACGTGGCCGAACACTTGGGCTTTTTCGTCGCCGTTGGGCGAGGTCGCCGTCAGTCCGGGAAGGAAGTTGACGTCACCGTTGAGCAAGGTGCAATTGGTCGAGCCTCCGAGCACAACCATCGCCGAGGCGACGCCACCAATCGATGCCTCCACTCCCGCCTGGACGAGAATCAGTACGGCAATGGTCGCAAGAGTGCGCTTCATTGGATCTCCCTCCTGCCACAGCCCAACGTTCACCCGAGACCGTCTCCGACGAACGATGGGACACAACGACCGATTGGATGAAACGACCGATTGGATGAAGAAATTCCGACGATGCCGACCACAACGGCTTTCCGGTTCCGGACGTTACTCCTGGCCACGGGCCGCTGCTCGGGCCCGCCCTCCGAACCCACGCCTCGGTCGAGCCGACGCTCAGCGGAGGATTCTCCAGTCCGGACTGCTCGTCACCAGGCACGTCGCCTGACTTTCACAGGAAACTCCGATCGTCGTCCCACCGGGTCCACAGAGGGGTGTCCCACTCTGTAACGAGTCGGACGTCACCGACGGACACACTCCAGAGAAAGGACGGTTACAACGATGATTTTGTTCTACATCTCCATCCCATTCATGTTGGTCGGCGTTGCGCTCGCTCTCGCCCCGCTTCTGTGGGCGTTGAGATCAGAGCGGTCCGCAGTGCCCGTGGTGGTCCAGCCTTCGATGGTCCGGGCGGCCCGATACAGAGTCGAGGAGGCGGAGCGTCGTACCGCCTGACTCGCTCGTTCGCCCGGAAATTCCACCGCGTCGTGACTGACCTGTCGTCGCTTTCGGCCGCCCCGCTGATTTCGTGGCGGCCGACGCGACGGCAGACACCCCGGGCAGCAAGGAGTCGCCTGAGATCTCCAGGTTGATCGGCTACACGACGTTCGAGATCTCGGCCGACGCCGAGATGTGGACCTTCCACGCCCATCCCCTCACTTCCTCGGACTGACGACCGGAGGGTCTCCCCATTTCGACCCCCGGGTTACCGTTCCGGAGCGCCAGGTAGAGCTCGGTGGTGGCAACGGACGAACGCCTGGGGCCCACGCGAAACCCGGTCCCTGGAGCGCGATTGCCGGCACGTCCTTTGCTGTCGCACAGTTCTCCGCCCCTGTCGCCCACCGGTCCAGGTAGGTCGACCACCCGCCCGCCCGGCCACCGGCGTCTGCGAGCGGCGACGAACAGAACCGGCTCGAGTTCGGCTTCGATGACGCCCGTCCACCTCGACCACAACGTGGACCGCCCTTGGAGAAGGGCCCGGTTTCTTGGAGCACTTTCCGTAGTCGCCGGTCCAGGACCCTCTGCGTCTTGCTGCCCACGTCGCGTGGCTTTCTACCTGCAGAAGCGCTTTTCGTGCCGGCGATTTCACTTTGAGGCGACGAATCACGCGTATCCCGGGCCACGAATATCTCCAAAAGTGGCGGCGCTACCACTTGCACTGGCTGTCATCACTATACGTGGGCTAGCCAGGGAAGCCTGCGAGGCGGAACACACGTCACAGCGGGCCCTGGACGTACGAGGAGCAGTCATTTCATGACACGGAGCACAAATCACCGGATTGCCCGTCTTGGTCTCATGCGAGTGGTGACGATCGGCCTTGTGATCAGCATGCCCCTCCTGGGCACGTCGGCTGTTGCGTCGGCCCACGTCGCCAAAGCGGCCAAGCACCACCACCACCCCAAGGGCGGCGGCGGCACGCCCACCGGCGCCGGCGCCGGTAGCCCCGCCATCAGCGTGACCGTCGAAGGCAACGTCGTCCAGGTCGAGGCCAGTCCGGCGTTCGCCGGAGATGCGGTCAACATCTCCTCCTCCCAGTACCAGGCGTCCTGCGGCGGCAACATCCTCTTCCTCTCGATCCGGACCGGAACCCCCGTCCCCTCTCCGAACAACATCACCACGGTGCTCGACAACGACGGCAACGCCACGGTGTTCATGGTCAACCCCACCGGTAACCTGTGTGCCCCCGGCATCAGCGTGGTCGAGGCCAGCATGACCGTTGCCCCCTTCCTCACCGCCCTCTTTGACCTGGTGACGTACCCGGACGTGGTCACTCCGCCCGGTGCGTTCGCCTTCCCCGATCCCGAGGTGGAGACCGGTGATACGGCCGCCAGCGGGGACTCGAACGTCTACGCCGAGTTCGCCGTCGAGACGAACCCCGTCTACGCCGAGGGCTTCGTGGAGATCAGTGACGCCCAGCTCGCCTCCAGCTGCCTGCGGGGGGCCTTCTGGCTCACGCCAACCGGTATCGTGCCGGCGAGCTCACCCGTGACGGTGATGATCAGCGACACGGGGAACGCCGGCGCTCTGTTCTTCGGAATATCGTGTGCTCCCATGACGAGCACGATCATCGCCGACGTGCTGTCGCACGGTGGCCCGACGTACGTCGGCAGCTACACGGTTCTGCCTCCGGTGCCCACAATCTAAGGATCTCCCCCGCCGCGAGCGATAATCGGGGAGATGCACGCGCTCGTGACATCGAGTGGGCGTGGGTCGGGGTTGGACGCGCCATGCGCGTGACGTCGGAACCAACCCCGACGAGTGTTTTCGCCCCCGCGCCGTCAGCCCCGACTTGATCGTCCTGTCGTCGCCTTCGGTCGTCCTGGCGCCTTGGCGGCGGACGACACCTTCGTGGCCTTCAGGGCCTTGGCCGAAACCTTGGCGCGCGGCACCTTCGTCGCCGGCACCTTCGTCGCCGGCACCCTGGAACGCGGCGCCACCCCGTTGGTCCGTGACAACGACGTCGGACCGGGAACGGCTGGTGTCTTGGCTCGGGCCTTTCGAACCGGAGCCTTCGGGCGCCGGTTCGTGAGCCGCTGACCTCCCCGGGCCAGAACGGGGATGAGGACCTCTCCGGTGTAGCTGCCCTTGGTGGCCGCCACCTCTTCGGGCGTCCCCTCGGCCACGATGTAGCCGCCGCGCTCGCCCCCATCGGGTCCCAGGTCGATGATCCAGTCGGCCGTCTTGACCACGTCCAGGTTGTGCTCGATGACAATGACCGTGTTGCCCTGGTCGACGAGCCGCGACAACACCTCGAGCAGCTTCCGGACGTCTTCGAAATGCAGTCCCGTGGTGGGCTCGTCGAGGACGTAGAGGGTGTGGCCCGTCGGACGCCGCGACAGCTCCGACGAGAGCTTCACCCGCTGAGCCTCGCCCCCCGACAAGGTGGGGGCCGGTTGCCCGAGCCGGATGTAACCGAGACCCACGTCGACCAGGGTCTGCAGATGACGGGCGATGGTGGGCTGGTTGGCGAAGAAACCCAGGGCCTCTTCGCACGACATGTCGAGAACGTCGGCGATCGTCTTTCCCTTGAACATCACCTCGAGCGTCTCGCGGTTGTACCGGGCCCCGCCGCAGACCTCGCAGGGGACGTAGACGTCGGGCAGGAAGTGCATCTCGATCTTGATGGTCCCGTCGCCGGCACATCCCTCACAACGGCCGCCGCGCACATTGAAGGAGAAGCGACCGGGCAGGTAGCCGCGGACCTTGGCCTCCGAGGTCTGGCTGAAGAGCTTGCGGACGTGGTCGAAGAGACCGGTGTAGGTCGCCGCGTTCGAACGCGGCGTCCGGCCGATGGGCGACTGGTCGATGGCCACCACCTTGTCGATGGCCTTCACCCCGTCGATCGTCCGGTGCAGTCCCGGTGTGGTCCGGGCCCGGTGCACCTGGCCCAGAAGCGACGCCAGCAGGATGTCGTTCACCAGGGTGGACTTGCCCGAACCGGACACCCCGGTGACGGCCACCAGGCAGCCGAGGGGGAAGGCCACGTCCATCCCGTGCAGGTTGTGCTCCCGGGCGCCGCGCACCACGATCTGCTCGCCCGAGCCCGAACGGCGCTGGCCGGGAAGGGGGATGCTCCGCTCCCCCACCAGATAGCGGCCCGTCATCGAATCACTGCATGCGAGGAGGCCCGGAACCTCGCCGCTGTAGACGATGGCGCCCCCGTGCTCACCGGCTCCGGGCCCGATGTCGACGACGTGGTCGGCGGCCAGGATCGTCTCCTCGTCGTGCTCCACCACGATCACCGTGTTCCCCAGGTCCCGCAGCCGGACCAGGGTCTCGAGCAGCCGCTTGTTGTCGCGCTGGTGCAGACCGATGGACGGCTCGTCGAGCACGTAGAGCACCCCGACGAGACCCGAGCCGATCTGGCTGGCCAACCGGATCCTCTGCCCCTCGCCCCCCGACAAGGTGGCTGTCCCCCGGGTCATCGACAGGTAGTCGAGGCCCACGTCGAGCAGGAACCGCAACCGCGCCTGCACCTCGCGCAGCACCCGGTCGGCGATCAGATGCTCCCGCTCGGTCAGCTCCAGTCGGTCCACCTCGACCGTGGCCGCCGTGATCGAGAGGCTGCACAGTTCGTAGATGTTGAGGCCCCCGATGGTGACGGCCAGGGACTCGGGCTTGAGCCGCGCTCCGCCACACGCGGCGCACGGGACCTCGCGCATGAAGGTCTCGATCCACTCCCGCATGGCTTCTGAGTCCGACTCGGAGTGCCGGCGCTGCAGCCAGGGCACGACGCCCTCGTAGTGGGTCACGAAGGAGCGCTGACGACCCTGGCGGTTTCGGTACTTGAGCTGTACCTTCTTCGCCCCGGTGCCGTAGAGGAGGATCTTCTGCTCCGACTTCTTGAGCTTGTCCCACCGGGTCTTGGTCGAGAACCCCTGTTCACCGGCCACCGCTTCGAGCATCCGCTCGAACCAGCGGCTGCGGCCCCCGGCCCACGGCGTGAGCGCCCCGCCGGCCAGTGTCTTCGTGGGATCGGGCACCACCAGCTCGGGGTCCACCTCGAACTGCGTCCCCAGCCCGTCACAGGTGGGACACGCCCCGTAGGGGGAGTTGAAGGAGAAGTTCCGGGGCTCGGGCTCCTCGAACGACAGATCGTCGAAGGTGCAGGCCAGGTGTTCGGAGAAGGTCAGCATCTCCTCGCTGCCGTCCTCCTGGATCACCCCGATCTGGGCGATCCCCCCGGCCAACCGCAGGGCGGTCTCCATCGACTCCGTCAGCCGCTGACGGATCCCGTCGCGCCGGATCAGCCGGTCGACGATCACCTCGATGGTGTGCTGCTCGTAGCGGGCCATCTTCACCGCCGAGCGCTCGGACAGCTCGACCACCTCGCCGTCCACCCGGACCCGGGCGAAGCCCTGGTTGGCCATGTCGTCGAGCAGCGCCTCGTACTCGCCCTTGCGCCCCCGCACGAGCGGGGCCAGCACCTCGAAGCGCGCCCCCTCGGGCAGGTCGAGCACCCGGTCGACGATCTGCTGCGGGGTCTGGCGCACGAGAGGACGACCGCACGTCGGGCAGTGGGGCCGGCCGATCCGGGCATAGAGCAGCCGGAGGTAGTCGTAGATCTCGGTGACCGTTCCCACCGTCGACCGGGGGTTCCGGCTGGCCGACTTCTGGTCGATGGAGATGGCCGGCGACAGTCCTTCGATGAAGTCGACATCGGGCTTGTCCATCTGACCCAGGAATTGCCGGGCGTAGGAGGAGAGCGATTCCACGTACCGCCGCTGCCCCTCGGCGTAGANNCGAAGGCCAGGGAGGACTTCCCCGACCCCGACAGACCGGTGAAGACGATGAGCCGGTCACGCGGCAATTCGATGGAGACGTCGCGCAGGTTGTGCTCGCGCGCGCCCCGCACCACCAACATGTCGGCCATTAGAGGGAGGTTACCGGCGCCGTCATCGGGGCGATGCGGCCGTTCGGATCGACGGAGGCCCTCACGGGATGGCGGCGGGGATGGGCGTGCCCTCGGCCTCCTCGGCCAGAGCCAACCGTAGGTCGGCGATCTCGTCGCGCAGCAGCGCCGCCTCCTCGTAGCGCAGCTCCAGCGCGGCGGTACGCATCTCCTGCTCGAGCTTCAGCACCAGCGTGACCAGCTCGCTGGCGGGCAGCCCGGCCAGTTCGCCCAGGATGTCGTCGGCCCCGGCCTGGTCGCCGCCCGTGGCGCCGGTCCGAAGCCGGTCCGCCCCCGTCCGTCGGGCTCCCGTCCGCGGCGGCATGCCCCGGCCCGGTACCCCGGTGTGGCCCGACATCCGCCGGGGCCGGCCGGTGGCGGCCCGGCCCCCCTGGTCGCGGCTGTTGCCCCGCTTCGTCCGCGAGTCATCGGCCGGCCGCAGCCGGGCCAGGATGTCGGTCACCGCCTTGCGCACGGTCGTGGGGTTGATGCCGTGTTCGGTGTTGTAGGCCTGCTGGAGCGCCCGCCGCCGTTGGGTCTCGGAAATGGCCGACCGCATGGCGTCGGTGATGGTGTCGGCGTAGAGCACCACGTTGCCGTCGACGTTTCTGGCCGCTCGTCCCATGGTCTGGATCAGCGACGAGGCCGAGCGTAAGAAGCCCGTCTTGTCGGCGTCCAAGATGGCCACCAGCTTCACCTCGGGCAGGTCCAGGCCCTCACGCAGCAGGTTGATGCCGACGAGGACGTCGTACTCCCCCAGCCGCAGGTCGCGCAGCAGCTCGATCCGGGTGATGGTGTCGACGTCGGAGTGCAGATAGCGGACCCGGACGCCCAGCTCGAGCAGGTAGTCGGTCAGGTCCTCGGCCATCTTCTTGGTCAGGGTGGTCACGAGCACCCGGCCGTCCGTCGCCGCCGTGGCCCGGATCCGCTCGAGCAGGTCGTCGATCTGTCCCGTGGTGGGGACGATCACCACCTCGGGGTCGACCAGCCCCGTGGGCCGGATCACCTGCTCGGCCACCTGGGTGGAGATGCCGATCTCGTAGGCCCCGGGGGTGGCCGAGAGGAAGATCACCTGGCCGACCCGGTCGGAGAACTCGTCGAAGGTGAGCGGTCGGTTGTCGAGAGCGGACGGGAGCCGGAAGCCGTGCTCGACCAGGGTGTCCTTGCGCGACCGGTCGCCGGCGTACTGGCCGTGGATCTGGGGCACGGCCACGTGGCTCTCGTCGATCACACAGAGGAAGTCCTTCGGAAAGAAGTCGAGCAGGGTATGGGGCGGCTCCCCCGCCTTGCGGCCGTCGAGATGGCGGCTGTAATTCTCGATGCCGTTGACCACGCCCACCTCGGCCAGCATCTCGAGATCGTGCTCGGTCCGCAGCCGCAGCCGCTGGGCCTCGAGCAGCTTGTTCTCGGACTGCAGCACCGCCAGCCGCTCGCGCAGCTCCACCTCGATCGACAGCACGGCCCGCCGGGTGGCCTCGTCCCCGGCCACGTAGTGGGTGGCGGCGAAGACCACCAGCTCGTCCAGGTCCTCCCCCAGGTCCCCCGTCAGCGCGTCGAACTGCCGGATCCGCTGCACCTCGTCGCCGAAGAGCTCGATCCGCACGGCCTGCTGCTCGTAGGCCGGGTGCAATTCAATGGTGTCGCCCCGGACCCGGAAGCGGCCCCGGCCGAGCACGGTGTCGTTGCGGTCGTAGTGCAGGTCCACCAGCCGCCGGAGCAGGCCCCGCTGGTCGACGATGTCCCCGGGCTTGAGCACCAGGATCCGGTCCCGGTACTCGTCGGGGGAACCGAGACCGTAGATACACGACACCGACGCCACCACGATCACGTCGCGTCGCAGCAGCAGGCTGGAGGTCGTGGCGTGCCGGAGCCGGTCGATCTCGTCGTTGATGGACGAGTCCTTCTCGATGAAGGTGTCCGAGGTCGGCAGGTAGGCCTCGGGCTGGTAGTAGTCGTAGTAGGAGACGAAGTACTCCACCCGGTTGTTGGGGAAGAGCTCGCGCATCTCGGCCGACAGCTGGGCGGCCAGCGACTTGTTGGGCTCGATGATCAGGGTGGGCCGCTGCACGGCCTCGATCGTCCACGCCATGGTGGCCGTCTTCCCGCTCCCGGTGATCCCGAGCAGGGTCTGATACCGGTCGCCCCGGGTGATCCCCTCGGCCAACGAGGCGATGGCGGTGGGCTGGTCTCCGGCCGGACGCAGCGGGGAGACGACTTCGAGTCGGGGCACGACTCGATGGTACCGGGGGGGTGTAACAGCCCCTCCGGGACCAGGTCAGGAGGAGCCGGCGAGCCGGCCGACCAGGGCGGCCCAGACCCGGTCGACTTCGGCCACCAGGTGCTCGAGATCGGCGGAGTTGTCGATCACGTAGTCGGCCCCCTCCCGGCGCTCCTGGCGCGACGGTTGGGCCGCCATCCGGGCCTCGGCGTCCTGGCGGCTGAATCCCCGCTGCTCGACCAGCCGGGAGAGCGCCAGCTCCACGGGGGTGTCCACCACCACGACGACATCGAGGGCCAGCAGCTCCCGGTGGACGGGCTTGAGCAGCGGGATGTCGAGGACGACGACGTGGTCGCTTCCCTCAACGGCTGCCTTCCGCTCGAGCATGACGGTGGAGATGGCGGGGTGGGTGATGCCGTTCAGCGCGGCCAGGGAGTCGGCGTCGGCGAAGGCCACGGCGGCCAGCGCCCCACGGTCGAGAGTGCCATCGGCGCCCAGGATGCCCGGACCAAACCGCTCGACCAGAGGTCCCAAAGCGGCTCCCCCGGGAGCGACCACCTCACGGGCGATCCGGTCGGCGTCGATCAGGATCGCACCCCGCTCGACCAACAGCGCGGCCACGGTGGACTTCCCCGACCCCATCCCCCCTGTCAGACCGACTGCGAGCAAGGTCAGCAGTGGCGCGGCTTGCCGGCCACGGCCAGCAGGACGAGGGTCGACTCGTCCACGTCCTCGGTCACGAAGAAGTCGTCCCCGGTGATCCCGGTGCCCCCGCCGGAGTCGGACCTGGCCATGAAGCGGTAGGCGATGGGCAGGGCCCGGGTGTAGGCGCCCACGTACCAGGAATGCGGGATCTTGTGCCGGAGGTCGAAGACGTCGAGCCGGAGCACCTTGGCCGCCTTCTCCCGCCGGAGCCGGAAGTTCTCCTTCACCGGCGGCACGGCGTCGATCCCCCCGACCCAGACGTCGTCGAAGGAGCGCTGCAGCACCGAGACCAGCTCGGCTTGGCGGAAGAGACGGATATGGAAGGGGTTCTCGAAGTCGGCCGGGGCGTTCGGGGTGATCACGAAGGCCTTGCCCCCCGGCGCCAGCACCCGGGCCAGCTCGTCGGCGTGGGCCTCGGCGTCGGGGAAGTGCTCGATCAGATGCGACGAACAGACCCAGTCGAAGCTCCCCGTCCCGAAAGACAGCCGCCGGGCATCGCACTGGGCCACCCGCAGCCCTTCGGGCCCGTAGCGGCGGGTGGCGTCGACGGCCGCCTCGAAGCTGTAGTCCACCCCCACCACGCTCCGGTCAGCACCGGCGAAGCGGGCCGACTCGAATCCCTGACCACAGCCGACGTCCAGCATCCGGCCGGGCCCGAGCCGCTCCCGGACGGCGGTGTAGCCCGCCGCGTGCAGCGCCAGTAAGGCGTCCGGCGTCACCCCGACGAGAGGACGCTCGCCTGTGAGTTTGGCCACCCGGTCCTCTCTTTCGCTGCCCCGATGCCGTTCTTTCGGTGCCCCGATGCCGTCCGGAGCCACGCGTACACTACCGGCGGACATCGGATCCGGCGGGAACCGCCGAGCTGTCCGGACGGCGTGGGGCACGCGCCCGGGGAGGACTGACGCGTTGAGCTTGACGGTGGACACGGCCGCGCCGCCGCCGGACACCGGGACCGCGCCGCCGGGGACCGGGACCGCGCCGCCGGGGACCGAGACGGCGCCGGCGGCTGTCGGGGACACCGTCGCCACCGGCGATGGCGGGGACGGGGGCAAGACCGGCACCGGGGAGAGCGGTGGCGATGGTCGGGGCCGGCTCCGGGCCTGGGTGTCGCCGACGTATTCCTGGGCCCTGCACATCGCGCTGGCCGGACTGGCCTTCATCCCCCAGCTGCTGGCCCAGCCCGGGGTGGTCGACTCGGACACGAAGAGCTATCTCTACCTGGACCCGGGCCGGTTCCTGGCCCAGTCGGTGTCCATGTGGGACCCGACCAACGGGCTCGGGACGGTCACCCACGAGCAGATCGGCTACCTGTGGCCGATGGGGCCGTTCTTCTGGCTGGTCCACGCGCTGGGCATCCCGCTGTGGGCCGGCGAGCGGCTCTGGGTGGGGGCCATCCTCTTCATGGCCGGGACCGGGGTGCTGGCGCTGTGCCGGACCATGGGGGTCCACGGGCCCGGCCGGCTGGTGGCGTCCCTGGCCTTCATGCTCTCGCCCTACTTCCTGCAGTACGTGGGCCGGATCTCGGTCATCTTGCTGCCCTACGCGGCGCTGCCCTGGCTGATCACCATGGCGGCCCGGTCGGTGCGGAGCAGGGGCTGGCGCTTCCCGGCTCTGTTCGCCCTGATCTGGTTGAGCGTCTCTTCCATCAACGCCAGCTCGGCCATCTACGCCGGCCTGGCCCCCGCACTCTGGCTGCCCTACGCCGTGCTCGTCACCCGGGAGGCCCGCTGGCGCGACGCCTGGGCGGCGGCCTGGCGGATCGCCGTGCTCGTGATCCTGGTCTCGCTGTGGTGGGTGGCGGCGCTGGCCGTGGAGGGCGGCTACGGCCTGAACATCTTGAAGTACACCGAGACCGTCCCCACGGTGGCGGCCACCTCGCTCGCCTCGGAGGTGCTGCGGGGCCTCGGCTACTGGTACTTCTACGACGGCGACCAACTGGGGCAGTGGGTCTCGACCTCGATCCAGCTGACCCAGCAGCTCTGGTTGATCGCGCTCTCCTTCGCCGTGCCCCTGGTCGCCTTCATCTGCGCCATGATCGTCCGCTGGCGGGCCCGGGCCTACTTCGCCCTGCTGGTGCTGATCGGGATGGTGCTGGCCGTGGGGGCCCATCCCTTCAGCTCGCCGTCGGCCATCGGCCGGGCGCTCAAGACCTTCATGACCCGGACCGAGGCGGGCCTGGCCCTGCGGTCGACGGACCGGGCCACCCCCACCGTGGTGCTGGGGCTGGCCATGCTGACCGGGGCCGGGATCACCGCGCTGTGGCGGAGGGGCCGGATCATCGGGGTGCTCGCCGCGGTGATCGCCGGCGGGGTGATCATCGCCGCTGACCCGCCGATCTTCAACGGCACCACGGTGGCCGATCACTTCACCCAACCGTCGCCGCTGCCCGGCTATGTCACCCAGGCGGCCAAGGCGCTGAACGCCGAGCACACAGACAGCCGGGTGCTCGCCATCCCGGGGGAGAACTTCGCCGCCTACCGCTACGGCGACGTGATCGATCCCGTCTGGCCGGGCCTTCTGACCCGTCCCTTCGTGACCCGGGAGCAGCAGGCGCTCGGCTCGCTCGCCTCCTACGACCTTCTCTACGGACTCGACAACCCGATGCAGAACGGCATCGTGGAGCCCGCCGCCATCGCCCCCCTGGCCCGGTTGATGAGCGCCGGCGACGTGCTCGTCCAGAACGACCTGGCCTACGAGCGCTACAACTCGCCGCGGCCGTTGCAGATGCAGTCGGCCCTCACGCCCACCCCACCGGGGCTGTCCGCCCCCGTCGGTTACGGGGCGGTCCGGCCCAACATCTCGCAGTTCCCCATCACCGACGAGGAGGCGCTGGCCACCTCGCCCGACCAGGCCTGGCCGGCGCCGGTGCAGGTGATGGCGGTGTCTGATCCCCGGCCCATCGTGCGGGCGGAATCGACGGCGGGCGAGCTGGTGGTGGACGGCGACGGGGTGGGTCTCGACGAAGCGGCGTCGGCGGGACTGCTGAACACGAACTCGGCCGTCCTCTACGCCGGGACTCTGGACAGCCACCCGGCGGCCATGAGCCAGGCGCTCGGGAGCAATTCGACCTTCGTGCTGAGCGACAGCAACCGGAAACAGGCCTTTCGCTGGAACACCATCCTGGGCAACGCCGGGGCCACCCTGACGAAGAAGCAGCCGCAGCCGACCGACCCCAACAACGCGCCGCTCGACCTCTTCCCCGCGGCGCCGGCCGACGCCCAGACCACGGTGGCGCTCGAGGGGGTGTCCTCCATCAGCGCCTCCTCCTACGGCGACGTGGACGACTACCTGCCCGAGGACCGGCCCAGCCAGGCGCTCGACGGCAGCCTGGACACGGCGTGGGAGACGGGGGCTTTCACCGTCCCTCTGCACCAGTGGTGGCAGGTGGTGTTGGACGGCCCTCTGACGACCGATCATGTGACCCTCGTCCAGCCGCTCTCGGGGGTGGACAACCAGTGGATCACCAAGGTGACACTGACCTTCGACGGCGGAACACCGCTGGCCGTCAGCCTGGGGCCCGGATCACGGACGGCGCAGGGTCAGACGATCAGCTTCCCGACGCGGAGCTTCACGACGCTGCGGGTGACGATCGACGAGACCAACCTGACCGGCGCCTCGCCCACCATCATCCAGAACGCCTCCCCCGTGGGGCTGGCGGCGGTGGAACTGGGGGGGGCGCTGGCGCAGGAAGTGATCGCCATGCCCGAGGACCTGCTGAAGGCGGCCGGGATCGGCTCGCAGTCGCACCGGCTGGCCATCGTGATGACCCGGCAGCAGGTGGCGCCCATCCCGCCGCGTTCTGACCTCGAACCCACCTTGAGCCGGCAGTTCACGCTGCCGACGCCGCGGTCGTTCAGCCTGACGGGGACGGCCACGGTGAACACGCTGATCCCCGACGGGACGATCGACAGCCTGGTGGGCCGGCCCGGGAGCAACGGCAGCGGCGTGGTGGCCTACTCGAAGGGCCGGCTGCCGGGCGATCTGCACGACACGGCCTCGGCTGCGGTGGACGGGAAGACGAGCACCATGTGGTCTCCCGGTTTCGGGCCCCAGGTCGGTGAGTGGATCCAAGTCCATGTGCCGAGGACGACGACCTTCAGTCATCTCGATCTGCAGGTGGTGGCCGACGGTCATCACTCGGTACCGACGGCGGTGACGATCTCCACCGAGAACGGCTCCGATCATGTGACGCTGCCCCCCATCACCGACGGCCGGCGGCAGAACGCCACCGTCTCGGTGCCGATCTCCTTCCCGCCGTTGACGGGACAGCAGATCGAGCTGACCTTCACCGCAGTGCGGGCCGAGCAGACGAGGAACTACTACTCGCATAATCAGATCACCCTGCCCATCGGCATCGCCGAGCTGGGTCTGCCCGGGGTCGACGCGCCGGCCCCGCCGGCGGCGATGCCCGGGACCTGTCAGTCCAATCTGCTGACCATCGACGGCCGGGCCGTCTCCCTGCGGATCACCGGATCCACGGCGGCGGCGCTCGACGGCAAGACCTTGACGGTGCAGGCCTGCGGGGCCGACGCCGGGGGGATCACCCTCGGCCCCGGCTCGCATGTGATCCAGAGCACGGCCGGCCACGAGACCGGGTTCGACATCGACCAGTTGGTGCTCGACTCCGCCGCCGGCGGCGGCGCCCAGAGCGAAGTCCCCGGCGTCGCTCTGCCCGCGCCCGTTGCCGGACCGGCCCCCACCGTGCAGGTGCTCAGCCAGACGGCCACCAGCTTCCGCCTGCATGTCACCGGTGTCAGTGCCAGCAGCGGACCGTTCTGGCTCGCGCTGGGCGAGAGCGCGAACAAGGGTTGGCAGGCCACCACGACTGCTTCGGGGGCAGGTGGTTCGGGCGGTTCGGGCCTGGGGCCGGCGATGCTGATCGACGGGTTCGGCAACGGTTGGATGGTCGATCCGGCCAAGCTGGGCGGGGCCATCACGGGCAACGGCTTCGACGTGGTGCTCACGTGGACTCCCCAGCGTCGGGTGAACCTGGCTCTGGTGATCTCGGCCGCCGCCGCGCTTCTCTGTCTCTTGCTGGCGTTGGTGCCGAACCGCTGGCGGCGGCGGGTACTGGCGATGCGTCGTCGGGTGCTGCGACTCGGTCGGCACCGGCGAAGCAGATCGGCCGGGGCGCCGGCCATGACCGGAACGCCGGCCATGGCCGGGACGGCGGTGGTGGTGCGGGTCGGGCCGACGAGCGGGCCGGTCGAGCCGATGTACTCGAGGCGGGTCCGGTCGTGGGAGGGAGATGACCCACCCGAGCTCGGAAGTCCCTTCTCGGCCCCACGGAGACGGCCGCGGTGGTGGGCCTACGTCGTGGCGCCCGTGGTGGCAGGAGTCATCGCCGGCGGGGTATTGACGCGACCCAAGATCGGTGAGCCCCAGATCGGTCTGGTGGTGGCGGGGGTGGTTCTGCTGATCCTGCTCGTCCGGCACTTCCGCTGGCTGCTCTCACTGGCCGCCATCGGGCTGGTGGCGGCGACGGCCGACTACACGGTGAGGCATCAGTCACTGTTCCACTTCCCCGCCGGGGGCTGGCCCATCAACTTCGAACCGGCCAGCGAGCTGGCCTGGGGTGCCGTTGTTCTGCTGGCCGCCGACGCCATCGTCGAGATCGCCCGCGGGGGAACGCGGGTGGCGTCTGTCGTGGTCGGTCCCGAAGACGGCGTTGTCGATTCTGAAAAAACGGCGACGGATGCCGATGACGGTGCTCCGGGTTCCCTTGGCGCTGCTGCGGCTTCCGATGACGGTGCGACCGATGCCGATGCCGATGCCGATGCCAGCGCCACGGATGCCGCTGCGGGCGTCACGATTGCCGATGACACTGCGACGGATGTCGATGACGCCCCCACGGAGCCCGCGTCGGAATCGGATCCCCCCGAGCCCTCCGGTGACACGACGACCGACACAAGTCTCTCGCTCGGGGAAACGGAGCCACTCTCAACGGAATCCGAACCTTCAGATGCAAAGTCATCCGACTCCCACTGCGACGCTGACGTGGACGCTGACTCAGACGCGCGCTCAGACGCGGACTCCGACTCAGACTCAGACGCGCGCTCAGACTCAGACGGGAGAGCGGACTCCGACGCTGTCTCAGACGCGGGTTCATCGGAGCCGGATTCACACGGGCCCGAACAAGAAGAACGGGAACCTCGGGAGCCAGACGATCCGGATGATCCGGACGACTCAGACGGGCCGGACGGGCCGAAGACTCCGGATGATCCGGAAGGACCGAGCGGGCCGGACGGGCCGGAAGCAGAGGAACCGGAAGGAGAGGCCGCGCCAGAGGAGACCGTCGATCCCAGCTTGCCAAGCGGGGATACGGACATGACACTGCGGCATTGATCCGATAGGCCCCTTCGATACGGGTACGAGCTATCGACCGGGCGCCCGGTTCGGCCCCTCCGCCGTCCGGCAGGGCTCGCGTCTGCTGCGGCCCTACCACCCGGAGCTCGAGATCAGCCCCTTCGACGCCGTCCAGGTGGTCGATGCCGGCGATGTGGCCTGCACGCCGTTCGACATAGAAGAGGCGGTGGCGCAGATCGAAGGCGCTGTCGATCAGCGGGACCGGGGCGGATGGAGCTCGGCCTCGGCGACGAGAGCCTCGAGAGTGCCCGCTGCAGTCGCCTCCCAGGTCAAGCGGCCGGCGTGCTCTTGGGCGGCGCGACCGAGGCGGCGTCGGAAGGTGTCGTCGCGTAGAAGGCGCTCGAGCTGGTCGGCAAACTGGTCGGGGCTGTCGACGAGGATGCCGGTGACGGCGTGGTCGACGGCGTCGCTGTGGCCGGCGATCCGGGTGACAAGGGCCGGGGTGGCGCAGGCGGCTGCTTCTGTGATGGTCATGCCCCAGCCTTCGCGCTGGGACATGGAGACGAGGAGCCAGGCCCGTCGGTAGGTGTCGCGGAGCTCGTCATCGGACATCCGACCGACGAGCTCGATCCAGCCGGTCGCCCCGGCGGCCCGGATCCTTTGCTCCAGCTGGGGCCGCTCGTAACCCTCACCGACGATCTGGGCCCGGAGAGCGGGAATGCGGGAGCGGACGGCGACGAGCTGGTCGATCAGCAGATCGAAGCGCTTGACCGGTACCAGTCGTCCGACGGCCACCACCAGAGGATCAGGGGAGCGAACCGATCCCGGAGTGAATCGGGCGTCGACTCCAGGGGGGACGACGGAGATGTTCTCGGGGGGAAGCCGGAGCATGGAGACGATCTCGTCGCGCGATGACGCCGACAGGGTGACGATCCGGCTGTGGCGGTAGAGAGGCGGGGCGAGGCGGCGTTCGACGAAGGCGCCCACGGGTGCGAGTCGTCGGGACATCACCATCTGCCACATCTCGGCATGGACGTGATGGAGGAAGACGATCTTCGGGCAGCGGGCCCAGACGGGGGAGAAGAAGGGCATGCCGTTCCAGATCTCGACCAGACCGTCGGGTCGGCCCCGGCGACCGACGAAGCCGCTCAGGGCGCTTCTCGGGAAGACGCCGTAGCGACCCGATTTGCGGACGACGCGGTAGCCGTCTCGTCGGGTGAAGGGGGCGTGGCCCTCGGCCGTCGATGTCCGCATGGTGACGTCGATACCGGCGGCGGCCCAGAGGCTGGCGATCCGGTGGGCGTGGAGCTCGGATCCCCCCGCTTCGGGGTCGTCCAGGTCGCGCCAGGCGAGCAGATGGATCCGGTTGAGGCCGAGCTTCCCCGCCGCACTGACGGCGGCATCGAGCCGGATCCGGCTGGCCAGCCCGGGATCTTGCGGAACGACGGAAGCGAGAGCAGTGGCAGGAGCGGCCACAGAGCGGGTGCCGGAGGCGACGGCCCCGGTGATGGTCACCTGTCTCGACTCGCTGTCCGTCACGTCCGATGCTCCCTGGTCAGCCCCGCTGCCCTTCGAGGACCACGGTATCTCTACTAGGAGCGGTGACCCTCGTTTGCGATCAGGACGGTCGCGGCGATCTCGGGCTCGGGCGTGGGCTCGGGCGTGGGCTCGGTGCTCTCGGCCCAGAACCAGCGGTGGCCGGCGCGGCGGTGGACCTCGGCGAAGGCGGCGGTGGTGAGCAGCGCCAGGGCGGCCTGGACGGCGAGGTCGGCGCGGGCGGTGGCCAGGAACTGGCCGTGGGCCCGGAAGGTGAAGAGGACGAGGGCTCCGGTGCCGGTGGCCAGGAGGAGAACGATCCAGCGCCATCCCACGCCGAGGAGATAGACGGTGAGGACGACGGTGACGCAGAGAAAGACCATGGCCAGGACCAGGGTGGAGAAAGCGGGGGCGGCGGCGGCCAGCTTGGAACCGAAGACGACGTCGAGCAGGGTCCGGGGCACCGCCACCGACAAGACGAGGAGGAGCCCGGCAGGCAGGACGAGGACCATCAGGGTGTGGCCGAGCTGCCGAAGCGCATGGGAGCCCTGGTGCCAGCGGATGGCCGATTCAGGGAGGAGGTAGTTGACGAAGACGAGGGCGGCGAAGACGAGGGCCTTCGAGGGGACCGAGATCGCCGCGTAGGAACCGGAGTGATGAGGGGCGCGACTGCCGAGGACGATCACGTCGGCGTTCTGCAGGACGGCCAGGAGCGCCAGGGAAACCAGTGCGGTGACCATGTCGGCGGCCAGGTGCCGGCCGGTGTGGGTCGAGGGTTCGGCCCCGTCCTCGGCGGCCCCCTCTTCAGCGGCCCCGAGATCCGTCCCCCCGGGCACCGCCGGAGCACCAGCCGCAACTGCTGACACGGCCGAGACTGCCGGGAGAGGGAGCCGGGGTGGCAGAGCGAGAGCGCGCATGGCGGTGACGCGGGCGTGGACGGCGGTGATGAGCTCGCCGGCGAGGACGCCGAGGGCGGCGCCGGTGACACCCCAGGCCGCGGCAAAGCCGATGGTGAAAGCGGTCCGGGTGACGGCCTCGACGACGAGGTTGATGGAGAGGTTCCGGTAGTCCTGGCGGGCCTGGAGAAGGCCACGGTCGATGGAGACGAGAACCCAGATGCCCGCCGCGGTGAGGATCTCGACCACCCCGCCGGGACCGGGAAGGTTGAGGGCACTGATGAGGGGGGCCCGGACGAGGAAGATGGCCAGAGCCAGGACGACGACGGCGACGGCGCCGACCCGGTGGACCCGGACGACCCAGGAATGCACCCGGCCGGCACGGCCTTCGCTCTCCCAGGCCGTGATGCGACGAACGACGGCCACGAGGAGCGCCGAGCCCGGCATGGAGAGGACGAGGAAGATGCCGAGTAAGACGATGAAGGTGCCGTAGCCGCGGTTGGTGAGAAGCCGGGCGACGAGGACGGTGGTGAGGAGGCTGGCCAGACCGGCGGCGGCGCCGGCGGCCACGAGAGGCAGGACCCGACGGAGCTCAGCGGTGACGGGCAGGCGTCGGCTCAACTCAGATCTCTCCAGCCCTGCACGTTCCTCCAGTTGCGCTCATCTGATCCCGGCGCCGCACCGGGGCCAAGATTACCGGCTCCCACTTCGGAGACCCCAGATCAAAACTGGTCATCAGCTTCGGTCTTGAGCGGAGATCGACGAGCGCCGGTCGACGGTCGGTCAGCGAGCAGTCAGGGCGCGGCGATCAGAGGATCGGTTAGGGGACGTAGCGATTGGCGAAGGCGAGGAGCGCGTAGCCGAACATCGCCGATCCGAAGAGAAGCAGGACGACCCGGCGCACCCACCGGCCCGCCGTCAAGGTGCCGACGGCCAAGATAAGAGGAAAGGCGGAGAGGGCGTAGCGCTCGAAGGAGTCGAGATTGCTCCCCGTCAGCGCCAGCACCACGACGGCGGCCGAGAACCAGCCGTAGGAGGCGGGCCAGGAGCGGAAGCTGACGACGAGCAGGGCCAGAACGACCAGGACCCACGGCAGGTGCAGCGCCTCGCCGAGATGGTGACCGTGGACGAGATACGAGGCGTCGTGGGCCAAGGTGACGAGTGGATCGACCAGACGTCCGTGATGACCCGCTTGTTCTTGGAGTCGCAAGGGAGCGAGGCCGTCGCCGTAACGCCAGGCGACCCAGCCGAGAAAGGCCCCGGCGCCGACGACGGGCCCGGCCACCGCCGCGCTGCGGGCCAGCCGTTCACCGGCCGCCGCTCCCCGCCAGTCGCGCCAGGCCTCCACGGCGGCGGGCACGAGGAGAAGGGCCCCGAGAGGACGGGTGAGCCCGGCCGCCATCCCGAGGAGCGCGGCGAAGCCCCAGTGCCGGGTCCGCAGGGCTAAGAAGCATCCGACCGCCAGCGCCAGCAGAGTGCCCTCGGCGTAGCCCATGACGAAGGTGAACGCCGCCGGCGCCAGGCAGATCAACCAGGCGCTTCTGCGGGCCAGTCGGTCGTCGCCGCTCTCGAGACGGACGAGGACGACCATCAGAGCGGTACCGATCAGCGCGCTGATGTTGGCCACCACCACCACGGCGGCGCCCACGCTGATCCCCGGCAACACCGAGAGAGCCCGGGCCACAAGGGGGAGGAGGGGGAAGAAACGCAGTGAGCTGGGGCCGGCACCGGCGTAGCCGTGGCCGGCGATGGACTGGTACCAACCGGCGTCCCAACCAAGCAGGCCCTGATGGACCCGCGCCGCCGCCGCGCCCGTCAGGTGGTGATGCGTCACCAACTCGTGACCGACGAGCAGAGCGGCGCCGACAAGGGCCCGGGCCACCAGCCACGGCACCAGGGAGCTCCGCAGCGCCCCGGGGAGAAACGCTCGCAGAGACGGTCTCGGTGTCACCGGCGGCACGTCGGTCGCGGTGACCGACACCTCGACCCCGTCCATCGCTGCATGGTACCGAGGGTCCCTCCCGGGGTTTCCAACGAGGGTCCGACGCAAGGTTGCCCAACTCGACCAGGGCGAGACGTCTACCATGGCGACGCCCACGGCAACCGGGACTTTCCCCGCTGTCACGGGTACGGCGCCCGAGCGCCGGCAGACCGAGCCCGCAAGGGCACAAGGGCACAACCCAAGGGGGGTCCTGTGGCCAACGCCGCCGATCGTTACGACCGGAGGACATTTCTGACGCGCGGGGCGACGACCGTGGGGAGCCTGGCCCTGGCCGGCTCCGCTCCGGCGTTGCTGGCAGCCTGCGGGGGCTCGACGACCACGCCGCCCTCGACCACCAAGCGGCTGGGCACTCCGGGGGTGAGCACGGCCACGCCCGTCCGCGGGGGCACCGTCACCATCGGCGTGAGCTCCGAGATCGACGGTTTCCTGCCCGCCTCCAGTCACTTCGACGCCACCGGCCTGACCTACGCCAACGCCGTCTTCGACACCCTCACCTCGGTCGCCGCCGACGCGTCGATCCGACCGCATCTGGCCGCCTCGGTGACACCCAACGCCGACCTGACGGTCTGGACGGTGACGCTGCGACCGAACGTGGAGTTCCACGACGGCTCGCCCCTCACCGCCGACGTGGTCCTGCAGAACTTCAAGGCGCTCAAGTCCTCGGCCCTCACCGGCCAGGCCGTCACCCCCATCACCAGCGTGACCACATCGGGGGACCTGACCGTCATCTTCAATTGCGACGAGCCCCTGGTGGCCTTCCCGGCCTACCTGGCCACCCAGGTGGGATACGTCATCGCCCTGTCCCAGCTCGACAACACCAAGAGCGGTTCGCAGAACCCGGTGGGGACGGGCCCCTTCAAGATCGTCTCCTGGGCGCCCAACGACCACTTCACGGTGGCGAAGAACCCCAACTACTGGCGCAAGGGCCTGCCCTATCTGGATCAGATCATCTTCAAGCCCATCGTCTCGGACCAGTCACGGGAGTCATCGCTGCGGTCGAACACCATCGACCTCATGGTCTCCCACGACCCGGGCATCATCGCCGATCTCCAGTCGAGCACCCAGTTCCAACAGGTCGACGACCTGAACCAGTCGGTCGGCCAGCCCGACATGGACTTCATCTGCCTGAACACGACCCAGGCGCCGTTGGACAACTTGAGCGTCCGCCAGGCCCTGGCCTACGCCACCGATCCGGCCCAGGTGGTCAAGCTCTTCGGCCGCGGGGTCCTGAAGCCGAACACCTCGCTCTTCCCCGAGGGCTCCATCTACCGCGCCGCGGACAACGGCTACCCCCAGTACGACCTGCCCAAGGCCAAGCAGCTGGTGGCCAAGGCCGCCCAGGCCAACGGCGGCCCCATCACCATCCCCCTGGTCGACATCACCGATCCCCGCCAGGCCGAGATCATCCAGGCCCTCGGCAGCATGTGGCAGGCGGCGGGCTTCAAGGTGACCCTGAACCAGATCGAACAGGTCACCTACATCAGCGACCTGGTGGAGGGGAAGTTCACCGCCGCCGCCGACGAGCAGTTCTCGGCCCCCGACCCCGACCTCAACTACGTCTGGCTGAGCTCGACCACGGCTTCGGGCCCCATCGCCCTCAACTTCGCCCGGAACAAAGACCCCCTGATCGAGGCGGCGCTGCAGAAGGGCCGGACATCCTCGGACAAGGCGGCCCGGATCGAGGCCTACCAGACGGTGGACAAACGACTCTCGGCCGACTTGCCCTATCTCTGGTTCTCCCGGGCCCCGTGGTCGATCACGGGGAACACCACCGTCCAGAACTTCGCCAACCCCATCCTCCCCGACCTCACCAAGGGCCGGGGCTTCGCCGGCGGGGTCTTCACCCCCGCCCAGATCTGGATGAAGGCCTGAGCGAGGCCCGGGCATGTCTCGCTACGTCAGTGCCCGGGTCGTCCAGCTCATCTTCATCATCTTCTTCATCTCGATCGTCGCCTTCCTCCTCGTCCACCTCCTGCCCGGCGATCCCACCCTGGCCATCTTGGGGCCGAACGACACGGCCCAGGCCCGCGCCGAGCTGCTCAAGCAGTTGGGCCTCAACCGACCGTTACCGGTCCAGTACTGGACCTGGATCACCAATGTCTTCCGGGGGAATCTGGGTATCTCCTTCCTCACCCATCAGACGGTCTCGAACGCCATTGGCGTGGCCTTCCCCATCGACCTGGAGCTGATCATCGTCTCCCAGCTGCTGGCCTTCATCGTCTCCATCCCGCTCTCGCTGATCGCCGCCCTCCGGCCGAACCGGCTCTTCGACCGGATCGCCACCACCTCGACCTACGGGATGCTGGCCGTCCCCACCTTCGTGGTGGCCGTCATCCTCGTCCTCCTCTTCGCCGTGAAGATCCACATCTTCCCGGCCACCGGCTTCAACCCCCTGGCCCAGGGTCTCGGCCCCAACCTCAAGTCCGTGCTTCTGCCATCGATCTCCCTGGCCGTTGGATCCGTGGCCATCTATTACAGGCTGCTGCGGGCGGACATGATCGCCACCTTGCAAGAGGACTTCATCACCATGGCCCGGGCCAAGGGCCTGTCGACGCCGTACATCTTGATCCGCCATGCCCTGCGGCCGTCGTCCTTTGCGCTGCTCGCCGGGGCCGGCCTCTCCATCGGCTCGCTCTTCACCGGCGCCTTCGTGGTGGAGATCCTCTTCCAGCTCCCCGGCATCGGCTTCCAGCTCATCCAGGCCATCGACTCGCGCGACTACCTGGTCGTCCAGGGGATGGCCCTCGTCGCCGCCATCGCCTACGTCGTGATCAACTTCGGCGTGGACATCCTCTTCACCTTCCTCGATCCGCGGGTCCGCCGTGGTTGATATCGGAAACGCCAACCAAGCCATCGAACGGGTCAGGGAGTTCGAAGCCCTGACGGGCACCACCGGACCGGTCCCCCCGGCCACCGCCACCACCGCCAGCCGGTCGGGGCTCGGCGTGGTCTTCTGGGTCTCCTTCGGCTGGGTGCTCTTCATGGTCCTGCTGGCCATCTTCGCTTCGGTCCTGCCTCTCAAGAACCCGAACTTCCAGGACTACAGCGCCGTCAACATCGGTCCCTCCATCCATCACCTCCTGGGCACCGACGACTTGGGTCGCGACCTTCTCTCGCGGATCATCTTCGGCTCGCGCGTCTCGCTCATCATCGGCTTCGCCTCGGTCGGCCTGGCGCTGGTCGCCGGGGGCGTCCTCGGTCTGCTGGCCGGCTACACCGGCGGCTGGATCGACACCGTTCTGAACGCCGGTTCCCTCGTCGTCCTGGCCTTCCCCGCCCTGCTGGCCATCTTGGTCATCGAGGCCTTCTGGGTCCCCCGGTCGCTGCTGAAGCTGACCATCATCTTCGCCGTGGCCGGCACCCCGTCTCTCTTCCGCGTCATCCGCGCCACCACTCTCTCTTTCGCCACCCGGGAATTCGTGGTGGCGGCGCGCACCATGGGCGCCACCACCTGGCGGATCCTCTTCCGGGAGCTCCTTCCGAACGTCGTCCCCGCCGCTGTCTCGTTCGCCCTCATCGGCGTGGCCGTCGCCATCATCCTCGAGGGTTCCCTGGCCTTCCTCGGTCTCTCCATCTCGCTACCGACGGCCTCGCTCGGCAACATCGTCAACGAAGGCGTCCAGAACAACAACCTCACCCTGAACGCCTACATCGCCCTCTGGCCGTCGCTCTACATCTTCATCTTGCTCGTCGCTCTCAACCTGATGGCCGACCGCCTCCGCACCCGCTTCGACGTCCGGGCCGGGAATCTGTGAGGAACCGGATGTCTGGGACGATCTGGAAGCCGGCGAGGAGCCGGATGTCTCTGAGGATCTGGAAGTCGGGGAGGGACCGGTGAGTCCCCGGCGCCGGCGGCCCCATCTCGTCTTCCCCGACGCGTCCGAGCTCGAGGAGCCCCTACTCGACGTCCAGGATCTCCGGACCTACTTCCATACCGCCCGGGGTGTGGTGAAGGCCAACGACGGTGTCTCGTTCACCTTGAACCGGGGCAAGACCCTCGGGGTGGTGGGCGAGTCCGGCTCGGGCAAGACCGTCCTCACCCGTTCCATCATGGGCCTCTTACCGAACATCCAGTTGGAACGGTCGGGCTCGGTCCGCTTCGCCGGCCACGAGCTCACCTCCCTCACCGCGCACCAGCTCCGCGACGTCTGGGGCACCCAGATGGCCGTCATCTTCCAGGACCCCATGACGGCCCTCAATCCGGTGGTCCGCGTCGACCGGCAGTTGACCGAGTCGCTGCGCATCCGGCTCGGCCTCGACCGCCGCGCCGCCCACGACACGGCCATCGCCCTGCTCGGCTCCGTCGGCATCCCCGCTCCCGAACAGCGGATGCGGAACTATCCCCATGAGCTCTCGGGCGGTATGCGCCAGCGGGTCATGATCGCCATCGCCCTCGCCTGTGGACCGAAGCTGGTCCTGGCCGACGAGCCCACCACCGGACTCGACGTCACCCTCCAGGCCCAGATCCTCGATCTCCTGGCCAGCCTCCAGCGCGAGCGTTCGATGGGCATGATCCTCGTCACCCACGACCTCGGGGTGGTGGCCAACCGGGCCGACGACATCGCCGTCATGTACGCCGGCCGGATCGTGGAGCAGGCCCCCACGAAGGACCTCTTCTCCCATACCCGGATGCCCTACACCGAGGCGCTTCTGCGCTCCATCCCCCGTCTGGCCGACCCGAGCCACACCCGGCTCCGGGCCATCCCCGGCCGCCCTCCGGATCTCGCCTCTCTCCCCGACGGCTGTCCGTTCGCCCCCCGCTGCCCCTACGCCCAGGACCGTTGCCTGACCGACGACCCGCCGCCGCGCACGGCGGGTGCGGGCCATCTCTTTCGCTGCTGGTTCCCGGTGGGCTCCCCCGAAGGAGAAGACGCCCTGGCCCGCAACGTCGCCGCCGGTGTCCCCGCCGCTCTCGCCTTCACCGGTGCCCTGGCCGGCGCGGCCATCTCCGTCACCACCGTCTCGGTCACCGCTACCGCGGTCGTCACCGGCTCGCTCGCCCCGGACGCCTCCCTCGTACCGCCCGCGGTGCCGTTGGTCGTGCCCCCCGTGGTGCCGCCGGTCGTATCGCCGGGACCGGCCGAGGGCGCCAACGGTGACGCGACCGCAGGAGAGAGCTAGATGGCGGGCAGCGGTACTGCGCAGCTCCGGGGCGACGACCTTCTTCTCCGGGTCGAGCACCTGGTCGTCGAGTTCGGCAAGGGCCCACGACGCGTCCGGGCCGTCTCCGATGTGAGCTTCGACGTGGCCGCCGGCGAGACCCTCGGCCTCGTCGGCGAATCGGGCTGCGGCAAGTCCACCACGGGACGCGCCGTGGCTCTCGTCCACCCGCCCGACCAAGGATCGGTCCGCTTCGCCGGCACCGATCTGACGACGCTCAACCAACGCGATCTCCGTCAGGCGCGGACCAAGGTCCAGATGGTCTTCCAGGACCCCATCTCGTCGCTGAACCCCCGCCGCCGGGTCCTCGACTCCGTCATGGAGCCACTCTCCATCTGGGGAATCGGGAGCAACGAGGAACGCAAGGCGAAGGCCCGCCAGACTCTCGAATCCGTCGGGATCAATCCGAGCGACGCTTCCAGCCAAAGGCCGATCGAATTCTCCGGTGGTCAGTGCCAGCGGATCAGCATCGCCCGGGCCCTGATGTTGGAACCGAGCCTGCTCATCTGCGACGAACCCGTCTCCGCTCTCGACGTCTCTGTCCAGGCCCAGATTCTCAATCTCCTCGACGACCTGAAGCGCGAACGCGGGCTCACCATGGTCTTCATCGCCCACGACCTCGCCGTGGTGAAGAACGTCAGCGACCGGGTAGCGGTGATGTATCTCGGGAAGCTCTGCGAGGTGGCCCCTCCCGACACCCTCTACCGTCACCCGGCCCATCCCTACACCGCCGCACTCCTCGCCTCGATCCCCGAACCCGATCCGTCGGCCGCCACCAACGGCAGGGCTCCCCTCTCGGGCGAGCTTCCCTCCCCCACCGATCCGCCCTCGGGCTGTCGCTTCCGTACCCGTTGTCCCTACGCCCAGGAAAAGTGCGCCATCGAAGAGCCGGAGATGCGGGCTCTCGGCCCGGATCATTTCGTCGCCTGTCACTTCCCGCTGGCCCGCCCGATGGTGTCGACAGAAGCTCCGGCGGTGGCCGAACCGGTGGGAGCCTCACCTTTCAGTAACGCGTGAGTCGGTAACGCGGGATCAGCTGGACCTCATGCGACGTTTCGCTGGCTGCCTTCGTCGCTTTCGCAGCGCCAGCGGTGGTCGGGGTGACGCCCACAGCCGCCGCGGCGATCTCGCCTCCCGTGAATCCGTACTTCGTCTTTCCGCCTTTGCCGATCGGCGACGCGGCCCGCTGCGTGAACGTTCTCTCTCACTTCGCTCAGCCCCCCGTCGACATCACGATGACTCCCTCCGGTATGGGGTGCTGGCTCGTGGCGGCCGACGGCGGCGTCTTCAGCTTCGGTGATGCCGGTTTCTTCGGCTCGGCGGTCGGGTTCGGGTCTGCCGAACAACCCATCGCCGCCATCGCCGCTTCTCCTGAAGGTGGCGGGTACTGGCTGCTCCCGTCCATCCCGGCGGTGAGGCGGGGGGTGCCCGCCTTCAGTGGATTCTCGCTGGCCAAGCAGGAGTGGCAGTGAGCGGCGCAGCGCGCAGGAGATGACCTTCGGAGGACGGGTTCACTACGGCGGCCGACGCGATCTCTCTCACCTGTTCAACGGACCATGCATCCTGCGGGTGCTGTGTTACAGGGGTCCGCACCCGCCGGCGTCGGGCGCCCGGTATTCCCCGTGTTGTACGCCACCCCGATCCCGCCAGGGCACCGACCCGGTCCCCCGAGAGCCCAATCGCAACCGGCATCCCTGACGGACCGCCATCGGAGCTGGGGTTTTGTCAGGCTCTGTGCCAACGGAGGCGATGAAGCATCCGGTCAAGACGACCGGGACTGGTTCCATTGCTCAAGATGAGGCGAAGGATACGGATGTGCTTGTCAGTGTCCAACCGCATGAGGTCGATGAGCAGCTCCCACGTGGCGACTTCGCCATTGGTGCGCAGTCGCCTGCGAAGTCTCCGCAGTTGAGTGTGGTCTCTCAGCTCGTGGGCCAACAGGGCTTGCGTCTCCGATCGGAGAGCCTCATCACCGCGGCATGTTGTCGCAAAGTGGGGGACGACCTGCTCGGGGGTCCCTTTCAACCCTCCCCAGGCGATCGTGTTGGCGAGATCTTCAAGCACCCGGTGGTGCCGTTTCTCGTCCTCCAGAATCAGTCTGACCAGGTACTGAACCGCGGGCGATGCTGACTCGTCGACAAACCGTTTGTAGCGCTCGAGAAGTTCGCCTTCTTCGCGACCGTGTCGGTCTAGCGCTTCCACGACCTCGTAGTCTGATGGGCTGGCTCCTGTGGCGTGCAACCCCTCGATGGCGTCTCGAAATTCTGTCTCCACGCTAAGAGCCCGGTTGTTTACCATCGCTCATCACCTTTTCGTTTGACAGCTCACCCTCACCGTCGTCCGTCCGCGGAGTTGGCGGGCCGATAGACGCAACCTCACTCAGTGGAGAGTCGAGTGCTCTCTCATAGGTCGACGTTCCAACTCGGACCACGACTCCTTGCTGCACAAGTCGAGAGAGGTACGACCGGATCAAACCAAGTCGATTCTCTGAATTCGATGTCCAGCCGAGTTCCTCCATGCGCGCAACGATCTCAGCGTCCGTCATCTGACCACCCTCGTGGAGCACCGCAACCACGAGATCAGCGACGGGTATCGAAGTTGACGTACCGCTTTGACCGCCTGACAAGGCCGTAACCAGCGCAAGCGTCACGGCTCCGGCCGTCAGCAGCTTCGGCCCTGCCTTCTCCAGAAAGGTCTGGTGACCGAGCGGCTTCAGACCAACCAACGCCTGCTCTACCTTCGCAAGCTCTTTGGAGTCGACCTTTAGGCCTTCCTGGTGACCAGCGATACTTCGCTTCAGCTCCTCACGGCGCTCAGTCAGGTGCGCCAGTGCCTCCTCGATCACCTCGCCCTTCGACATACCTACATTGTACGCTGAAGGCACCGTCGGCCCAATGATCTATCAAGTTCGTTTGATGCTCTGATAACCGACGCTACTGGCCTGGACAAGTGCACGGCTGGTGGGTCTCCGTCCATCGCACGAGGGACATTGCCGAACGCCTGCCTGGGGGGCCGGCCCCCGCAACGGCTGTTGCCTGCGTCGGGGCCAGTTCAGGACCCCCAGTTCCGAGATCGGCAGGCCCTTTCATCTTCTGTCCGAAACCCGGATCATGGGACCAAAGCCCCTACCGTGCCAGCGGTGAAGAGGCGACGCTGGGTGATGAACAGCCGCGGGGTTCGTGAAGGAGGTCCCAATGCGATTGCGCCGAAAGCCGCTGGGCCGGGATTTCGCCCGCCGCTGGCCACGCCGGGATGAGAGCCCCGAAGGAGAGCCCCGCGGGGCACGAGTGCTCATTGAAGAGCCCGACGGAGCCGAGGCGTTCGCGTATTGGAGCCTCCTCACGGACAACGGGTACGAAGTGGAATGGTGCCCGGGTCCCGGACGCCCATCAGAGGGCCGGTGTCCACTGGTGTCTTCCCGGCACTGTGAACTGGTCGAGCGCGCCGACGTGGTCGTGTCGTCGCTTGGAATTGACCATGAGCCATGTCGGGACGTCCTTGGAGCGATCAGGCGCCTGCATCCCGAGACACCTGTGATCGTTCAGGCCACTCAAAGGGAGTTCACACGTTGGGGGGACCTATTCGAGGGGAATTGGACATTGCGAGCCCCCGTAACTGGACGAGCGCTGCTCGGCTCGGTCCAGGATGTCCTTGCCGATCGGCAGTAACAACGCTCCGGCATCGCATCTCGCGGCTCCGTTGTCGCTGACTCCTCCCGGCCCGCTACGGAACCTGTCAAGCGATTTGAGACATGTTCTTATGAGGCCATCTGTGCAATGTCCTCGACCGGAACGGGCTCGTTGATCCACGCCACCGTGGGCAACTGCGGCGGCTGCGGCCGGCGGTGGCGGAACCGAGCCGGGTTCGCCGCATAGGCGGTATCGAGAGTCTCCGAGCGCTGGGCCCGGACCTCGGTGGCCGTGCCGTAGTGGACGGAAGCGGGCGTGTGGTAGCCGATGCCCGAGTGCCGGTGCTCGTGGTTGTAATAGGCGAAGAACGCTTCGCAGAAGGCCCGGGCGTCCTCGATGCAACCGAAGCGTTCGGGGAACGCCGGGCAGTACTTGAGGGTCTTGAATTGGGCCTCACTGTAGGGATTGTCGTTGGACGTGTGGGGACGGCTGTGGCTCCGTCCGATGCCCAGGAAGGTGAGCAGCTCCGTCACCGGGTTGGACGTCATCGACGAGCCCCGGTCGGCGTGGATGGTGAGCTGACCGGGAGCGATGTTGTGGCGGCCCACGGCGTCGGCGATGAGCTCCCGGGCCAACTCGCCGGACTCGCTCGCGGCCACGCACCAGGCCACCACGTAACGGCTGAAGATATCGATCACCACGTAAAGGTCGTAGTAGACGCCGCGCTTCGAACCCTTCAACTTGGTGATGTCCCAACTCCACACGACCAGCGGTTTGTTGGCGATGAGCTCGGGGCGCACCTTGGCCGGGTGGGTGGCTTGACGACGGCGCTCGCGCACCTCGTCGTGGGCCCGAAGGATCCGGTAGAAGCTTGATTCGCTGGCCAGGTAGACGCCCTCGTCGAGGAGGGTGAAGTACACCTGGGCTGGCGAGCAGTCGACGAACCTGGGCGAACGCAGCACGGCCAGGATGTCGTCGACCTCGGCGTCGGCCAGCTTGTTGGGCGGGGCCGGACGGGGCTTCGGTGGCGTGGTGCGGCCGGGCTTCAGATGTCGGTAGTGGGTGGCCCGGGCCCGGCCGACGGCGGCACAGGCGACTTTCGTGCCGAGCAGAGGCTCGAGCCGGCCGAAGGACTCGTCGATCACGGCTGCTGCTCGGTCTCGGTGTCCGCACTCTCGGCCAGCAGCCGCGCCAAGAGCTCCGATGCTTTTCCCTGGATCTCCAGGGCCTGCTTGTGGTTGGCCAGCTGGATCTCGAGGCGGGCGTTGCGCTTGCGCAACCTCTCGAGCTCCCGCTCGGAGGCGGTCCGCTTCTTGCGGTGCGTGGGGGCCGGTGGCGAGATATCTCCGACCTCCTGAGCCCGGCGCCACTCGACGATCTGGCTCGAGTAGAGGCCCTCACGGCGCAGCAGCGCCCCCTTGGCCCCGGGGTCGGTCTGGTTCTGGTATTCCTCCAGGATCTTGCGCTTGTACTCGGTCGAGAACCGGCGTCTGGCCGGCTTCGCCGCAGGGTCGTCGTCACGCACCTTTCCATTCTGGGCGCGTGCGACCAAGGATGCATTGGTCATGGTCATTTGGTCTACGTGTTCCTGACTCGCCCTGGTGGGATGGACTACAGCAGGTGTCTCACGTCAGCCTGACAGACAGGGCTAGGGGACATTCCCGGACGCTTGCCTGGGGACCGGACAGCTCGCCCCGGCGCAGGGCCTCGGTCGTCTCGGGGAGACTTCGCAGACGCTCCGACGTCTCGAGCATGCCGTTCACCTCACTGAGACCGGTGCCCGAGGTCTCGGCCATCCACGAGACGGCGGACTTGTGTCCGTTTTCCCGCCAGACACCGGCGTCGGCCGCCCGGCCGGCGAAGAGGGTCTTCAAGGCCACCACGGCTCGCTCGAGGTCGTTGGCAACTTCGAAGACCCCCGCCGCGTCCACCGCCGAGACCCGCTCGGGCTCGACCGTCAGGGTCCCAACACGTCACCTAAGGCGCGCTCGAGGGTTTCCAACAACATCTGCTCAGCCTGGCAGGAGGCTGTATCAGTTATAGAAGCCTCAACTTCAACATAAAGCTCAACCTCAACTTGACCCTCACATCGGGGTCACGCCGGGTCAAGAGGGGTCGATCTCCGTTCTCCGGACCGGCCGGGGGTTCAGCCCTCGGCCGGGGCAGCCGGGGCTTCTGCGACGGGAGCGGCTTCTTCCGCAGCCGGGGCTTCTGCCGCGGGAGCCTCAGCCGCCGGGGCTTCGGCAGGCGCTTCGGTTGAAGCAGTTTCGGCTACAGGTGCCTCCGCTACAGGTGCCTCGGCTACAGGTGCCTCAGCGACAGGTGCCTCAGCGACAGGTGCCTCAGCGACAGGTGCCTCGGGGGCGGCCGCCTCGGCGGGACGCTCGACGCCGGCGGGGAGCTCTGCCCCTTCGGGCGGGCTGCCGTGCTCGGCGACATATTCGGACCAGGCCGCCTGCGCCTCGGTCTCCGGAGTGAACTCCGTGGCCGCATAGTCGAAGCCGATGTAATTCCCGTGCTCGTCGTAGGCGTGCTCGCCGAAGGCCTCGCGGTACTCCTCGGACACCTCGCCACCTTCGGCCGCCTGCTTGATGGACAGGCTGATCCGTCGCCGCTGCAGGTCGATGTCGATGATCTTCACCCAGAGCTCTTCGCCCGGGGTTACCACCTGCTCGGGCAGATCCACATGGTGGCCGGCCATCTCCGAGATATGCACCAATCCTTCGATCCCGTCGCCAACCTGGACGAAGGCACCGAAGGGCACCAGCTTCGTGATCCGGCCGTAGACCAGCTCGCCCACCTGGTGGGAGTTGGCGAACTCCTGCCACGGGTCGGTCTGGGTCGCCTTCAACGACAGGCTGATCCGCTCCTTGTCGAGATCAACGTCGAGCACCTCGACATCGACCTCGTCACCGACCGAGACCACCGACGAGGGATGGTCGACGTGCTTCCACGACAGCTCGGACACGTGGATCAGTCCGTCCATCCCGCCCAGGTCCACGAAGGCCCCGAAGTTGACCACCGACGAGACCACGCCCTTGCGTCGTTCTCCCGGCTTCAGGTTGACCAGGAACTCGCCGCGCTGCTCCTTCTGGGTCTCCTCCAACCAGGCCCGCCGGGACAGAACGACGTTGTTCCGGTTCCGGTCGAGCTCGATGATCTTGGCTTCGATGCTCCGGCCCACATAGGGCTGCAGCTCACGGACACGGCGAAGCTCGACCAGAGAGGCGGGCAGGAAGCCACGCAGTCCGATGTCGACGATCAGACCACCCTTCACCACTTCGATGACCGGCCCCTTCACGATCCCGTCGGAGCTCTTGATCTTCTCGATCGTCCCCCAGGCCCGCTCGTACTGGGCCCGCTTCTTCGACAGAACCAGACGACCTTCCTTGTCCTCCTTCTGTAGGACCAGGGCTTCGAGATGCTCACCGAGGCTGACGATCTCCTCGGGGTCCACGTCGTTTCTGATGGAGAGCTCGCGCACGGGGATGACACCCTCGGACTTGAATCCGATGTCGAGCAAGACCTCGTCGCGATCGATCTTCACCACCGTCCCCTCGACGATGTCGCCGTCGTCGAACTCGACGATGGTGGCGTCGATGGCGTCTTCGAGGGAGGTTCCGCCGAGGTCATTCTCGGTGATGGACCGGGGGATGTAGTTCCCCGATTCGTCGAAGGTCCCCATCGGGGCATTCGACAGCAGGGCGACGGCCCCGGGAACTTCACCGTTGGTCGGGGCGCTGGCGGGGCCGGAAGAAGATGCAGCAGAAGGGGCAGGAGCGGAGGGGACCGCGGTGTCACTCACGCCGGGGGAACCGGCGACGTCGTCGGGCATGAAGTTGTGAACTCGCTTTCAGGATCGGGATACCCCGCGTGTCGAGAGCACGCCGGGCGGCCGCCGAGGGCGACCAGCCATCAATCGTACCAAACGCCCTGCACGGACGGTCCGGCCGCCTCGCTCAAGCGGCCCTCGGCCACGAGCGAGGATGACCGGATCAGCCCTTGGCGTCGGCCCAGGACGAACCCCAGGCACTCGACACCTTGAGGGGCACGGCCAGGCCCACGGCGTCGGCCACCCCGGCCAGCACCTCGGCCACGAGCACCCCTATGACCTCTTCCTCGGCCGCCGGCGCCTCCACCAGAACCTCATCGTGCACCTGCAGCACCAACCGGGAGGAGAGCCCCTGCTCCTCCAGCGCGGCGTCCAGCCGGACGAGCGCCACCTTGAACAGATCGGCCGCCAGTCCCTGGATGCCGGCGTTCATGGCCTGTCGTTCGGCCGCCATCCGCAGATTCCGGTTGGGCGAATGCAGGTCGGGCAGGGATCGCCTCCGTCCGAAGAGCGTCTCGGTATATCCCTTCGACCGCGCTTCGACCACCGTCTGCTCCATATGGGCCCGCACCGACGGGAAGGCACTGAAGTAGGCGTCCAAGATCTCTTGGGCCTCGGCCGTCTCGATCCCCAGCCGGTTGGCCAGTCCGAAGGCCTCCATCCCGTAGGCCAAGCCGTAGGAGACCATCTTCGCCTTGTTCCTCTGGGGCCCCGTCACCTCTTCGGCCCGCACCCCGAAGACCCGCGCCGCTATCGTCCGGTGGATGTCCCGTTCCTCGGCGAAGGCCAGGATCAGACCGGGGTCCGCCGTCAGATGGGCGATCACCCGCAGTTCGATCTGGTCGTAGTCGGCCACCAGGAACCGGTTCCCCGGTCCGGGCACGAAAGCCCGACGCAGTTGCCGGCCCTCTTCGGTCCGGACGGGGATGTTGTGCAGGTTCGGTCGGTCCGACGACAGCCGTCCCGTCCGGGCCACCGTCTGCTGGAAGGTGGCGTGGATCCGCCCGTCGGCCCCCACTTCGCCGAGCAGGCTCTCGCCGTAGGTCGACCGCAACTTCTCCACTTCCCGGTAGCGCAGCAGCGTCTCCACCACCGGGTGCTGATCCCTGATCCGCTCGAGGGTCAGCGCGTCGGTCGAGAAGCCCGTCTTCGTCTTCCGGCCCGGCGTCAGCCCGAGCTTCTCGTAGAGAACGGCCCGCAGCTGCGGCGTGGAGTTCACATTGAAGGTCTCCCCCGCCTGCTTATGGATCTCGGCTTCCAACCGCGCACACTCGGCCACGAAACCGTCGGTGATCCGCCGCAGCTCTTTGGCGTCCACCCCGATCCCCGCCACCTCCATCCGGGCCAGCACCCGGACGAGCGGAAGCTCGACCTCGTCGTGCAGCCGGCCCAGCCCGGCGTTCTCGAGCGCCGCGCGCAGAGGTTGCACCACCGCACCGAGAGCCACCGCCTGTCGCGCCACATGCACGGCGAGCTCCTCGCCGGCGTCAGCCCCGTCACCGCCGCCGTCACCGCCGCCGCCGAGGTCGAGCTGTCCGGCCGCCGTCGCCTGCACCGAGTCGTCGAGCGCGATACCCAACTGCCCGTCGACCACATCCTCCAGCCGGTACCGCCCCGAGGACGGGTCAAGCAGATAGGCGGCCACGGCGCTGTCCATGGCCAGACCGACCAGATCGATCCCCTCCGGCAACAGCACCCGCATCAATTCCTTGGCCCCGTGGGCCACCACCGCCGGCCCCCCGGCACCGAGCAGACTCCCCAAGGCCTTCATCACCGGCTTCGTTCTCAGCAGATCGGGACCGATCCAGACGGCTCCATCACCGCCGTCTACATCACCGGCAGGCGCGTCACCGCCGTCCCCATCACCGCCGTCTCCATCACCGCCGGCCGGATCGTCGGCAAACTCGTCGATGACGATGCCCGCCCCGACCGACCCCGCCCCGACCGACTGAGCCCCGACCGGTCCGGCAGCGGGAGTCCCGGACAGGGCGAGACCGGCGAGCTCCGACCGGCCCGGATCACCGCTCCAGACCGGGGCCAGAGCGATCAGCTCCATGGAGGAGAGGGCCTTTATCGCCGCCGCCGCCGTGGCGGCCGTGATGGGGATCTCGGCCACCACCTGAGAGATGTCGAAGGCGGGACCGGGCCCGGCCCCGGCGACACGCGGCAGTGGACTGTCATCGTCGCCCATCAGGGGGGACAACCGACTCCACAAAGTGGGCATCTCCAGCTCCCCGAAGACCCGCTTCACCTCTTCGGTGTCCCAGCGGCCGATCAACAGGTCATCGAGACCAACGGCCAGGGGCACGTCGCGGACCAGGGGAATCACCTTGGCGTTTCTCCGGACCCGGTCCTCGTGCTCGGTCAGGTTCTCCCGCAGCTTCGGCGTCTGCTCGTCGAGATGCCGGAAGATCTCGTCCAGGCTGCCGTAGTTCGTCACCAGCTTGGCCGCCGTCTTGTCCCCCACCCCCGGCACCCCGGCCAGGTTGTCCGAGACGTCGCCCCGCAGCGAGGCCAAGATGGCGTAGGACGACGCCGGCACCCCGTAGCGCTCCTGGATCCCGGCTTCGTCGTAGATCACCGTGTCGGAGATCCCCTTCCGGGTGTACATCACCGTGATCAGCGGGTCCTCGACCAACTGAAAGGCGTCGCGGTCACCCGTCACCACCACCACTTTCCGCCCCGCGTCGCGCGCCGTGCTGGCCAGGGTGGCCAAGATGTCGTCGGCCTCGTATCCCGCCACCTCGATGGTGGTCAGCCCGAGCGCGCCGAGCACCTGCCGGACCAAGCCGAACTGCGGGATCAGCAGGTCCGGCGTCTCGGGCCGGTTCCCCTTGTAGTCCTCCACCACGGCGTCTCTGAAGGTGGGCTCGGGCCGGTCGAAGGCCACCCCGATCCCGCTCGGCTGGTGGTCCCGGAGCAGGTTCACCAGCATCGAGGTGAAGCCGTAGACGGCGTTCGTCACCAGCCCCGCCCGGGTGGCCAGATCGATCGGCAGGGCGAAGAAAGCCCGGAAGACGAGCGAGTTGCCGTCGAGAAGGAACAGGGGCCCGTCGTCGGCCATCAGAGCCGACTCTATGTCGTCGCTCTCATCACCGGCACCGCCTCTTGCTCCGCCGCCCGCTCCCCGCTCAGCGGAGCCCCGGCTCGGCCCGGCTAGGGGCTCAGAGTGCCGTCGAGGACCTCTTGGGCGATCTCGCGCATCCGGGCCCGCCGACCCATGGCCGTCTTCTGGATGAAGGAGAAGGCTTCGGCCTCGGCCAGTGCGTTGTTGTCCATCAGCACCCCTTTGGCCCGGTCCACGATCTGCCTCGTCTCGAGCTTGTCCTCCAAGGTGGCCACCTCATCGGACAGCCGGGCGTGCTCCTCCTCGATGGCCCGGAACTCCTCGAACCGGGCCAGGGCCACCTCGATGGCGGGCACCAGCTCGGATCTCTGGAAGGGCTTCACCAGATAGGCCGAGACCCCGGCGTCGCGGGCGTCCTCGATCAGGTTCCGCTGGCTGAAGGCGGTCAGGATCAGCACCGCCACCTTCCGGTCGGCCGTGATCCGCCGGGCCGCCTCGATCCCGTCCAGCCCCGGCATCTTCACGTCCAAGATGGCCAGATCAGGCGAGTGGGTGGTCACCAGCTCGACGGCCTCGTCGCCCCGGCCCGTCTCCCCCACCACCTCGTAGCCCTCGGCTTCGAGGATCTCTTTCAGGTCGAGCCTGATGATGGCCTCGTCCTCGGCGATGACGACACGTGCGCCCATATTCGAGTGCCTTTCCTCTGTCTGCCGGTCTACCGGCTCTTGTCGTCGATGGCTCTTACGTCGCTGATGGCTATCTGGTTGTCCGCTCGCTGCTCTTCACCGGCCGGACATCTCCGCCCGGGGGTCCCTACCTCGGTTCGGGCACCAGCTGTCCGAGCAACTCGTTCTGCCGCCGCTCGAGATCGCCGATCATGGCCTGCAACCGGCCCCGCTCGCCGCTGGCGGCGTCGGCGTGCCGCTGGGCGCTGGCGTACTCATGACCGGCCAGAGGCGTCTCCGAGACGAGCGACCGGATCCGGGCGTCGTCGGCCGCGTCGGTAAAGACATCCAGCTGCTCATCCAGCACGGCCAGCTCCTGCCGCACCCGGACCAGCCGGGTATGGACGTCGCGGAGCGACCGTTCGACGAGGGATCGGCGCATCGGACCAATTCTAGGCCCCTCTGCCCCCTTCACCGCATCGGTCCCCCACCGGGCTCCTCTCCGCCGACGCCCGGAGCGTTCGGAGCACCGCTGTAGGCTCCCGACCCGTGCCGCCCGGATGGCGGAATGGTAGACGCGGGGGCCTCAAAAGCCCCTGTCCTTCGGGGCGTGCGGGTTCGAATCCCGCTCCGGGCACGCTGTGATGTCGCGGGACATCGGAGACAGATGTCGCGGGACATAGTAGACAGCTGAAGGGCCTCAAGCCATGGGCTGATAGTCCTTGGCGGGGTCGAGGATGAGCCGCCGCCGGGGGGGCCGTCGATGCCGACGACACGGACCTCGAGGCCGGCCACGAGGAGCACTACCCGCCACCCCCCGTCAGGCCCGGCCTATGCCCATGTGGTGGAGGCGGCCTTTGTGGCGCAGGGTGACCGATCTTGCCGGTTGCGTTCGTGATCGGCTGCGTGCTTGCCGACGTCGAATGCGTCGGGGACGCTGGAATTGGCTTGGCGATGGTGGAACTCGTTGTCGCCGCGGATGAGAGATCGGAGCGAGCGTGGTGATGCGTCAGCGCAATGGTCGCCCCGAGACCGACGAGGGCGAGCACCAGGACTACCAGTAGCCGTCGCATCGTCGCCGTCGCGCACGGCCGGCCCAGGAGCAGCTGACGGTGCTCATGATCGGACCCCACCCGTGACGCACGGGGGCCCGGCCAGGACCTAGCTCACGACCACGGGGTTCGACCACGGGAAACCCGAGGAGTTGTACGGGGTGGTCTGCTCCCACACTCCCACCTGGAACGTATAGGTATCCCCGACCCTCATCGGCTCTCCAGTGCCTCCCAGGACCAACGACGTGGGCAGTCCTGACTCCCCTGGGGTTAAGACGTTCCAGACGACCGACCAGTTGGCCGCCACGCCATTGTCGTACGGAAGGATCACGTACTCGTTGTTGGCGTCGGATTCACATCCACAATCGGGCCAGGACACGGTCACGAACCCACCTCCGTCGGCGACGGCCTGCACCGGGCAGCCGCTGGAGCAAGCACCGGCCACCGTGAGACTGAAGGCCTCACTCGCCGTCGACCCCTGGCTGTCGGTCACGGTGAGGGTGAAGCTCGCGGGCCCGGCCGCCGTCGGAGTGCCGGAGATGGTGCCGGTGGTCTTACCGAGTTTGAGGCCGCTCGGCAGAGCGGAACCCGACGCGATCGACCACGAGTAGGGGGCGATGCCACCGATCGCCTGGAGTGTGTCGGAATAGGCGATGTTCTGGGTAGCGCCGCCCAGGGTGGTCGTCGATATCTGAAGGGCAGGCGCTACCGTCAGGTCAAGGGTCTTGTAGGCCGTAGCGCCGGTACTGTCGCCCACGGTGACATCGAAGGAGTATGTCCCGAAGTTGGTCGGAGTGCCGGAGAGAACACCTGAATTCGGATCGATGGTGATCCCCGGCGGCAGACTGGTTGCGGGCACGACCCACGCGTAGGGCGCCGTGCCCCCTACCGCCTGAAGGCGGTTGAGGTAAGGGGTGTTTTCGACGGCGGTTCCCAGGTCTGCGTCGACCGTGGTGATGGTCAACGCCGCGGGAAGCGGACAAAATGGTGGCGCCACCGTGCAGTCTCCGAGAGTTCCTCCGGAGAAGTATTCATTTGCTTCGGTCAGCTGGGAGAAATACTCCGCCACGTCGACGACGCCAAAGAGCACCTCGAAGCCCACGACATCGGCCTCTGTCACCGTGATCCCAAAGAGGAGCGCGGCCATGCCCGTCGTGATGGTGGCCAGGGGAGCAAAGGCGATGGCGGTGACAAAGACGGTGCTCACAACCACGAAGGTGAGGATCTCTGCCGTACTGAGCGAAAGGAACGATTGAGAAACTCCGGCATTGCCTTGTGCAACGGCACCCGAACGGCGATGGGCGGGAAGCTGCAGGCCGATGAGTTGTTGCGCGGGGAGGATGGCAGCAACCTCCAGCGGGCTGAAATCGGGAATGTGGGCCAAAGCCTTGGGGTCGCCCATGAGTCCATATCCCGAGGCGGCAAATGACGGGAACGAGGGCGAGTTCCGAACCGCCTCCAGAGCGGAGAGCGCCGAGTCGAATGTGCTGTTTCCGGTGTCGGGCGATCCCACGATCGGATCCGTCGGGAGCTCCGATTCGGACTGGACGTCTGACGCCAACAGAGACCGGTCTTTGGCCAGCTTCGTCCCCTGAGCTTTCAGCACTTTGACCGCCGGGTTGGCCTGCAGGGCCAGCTTGAGCGTCGACAGTTGTCCCTTCTCTGTCCCGGTCAATTTCGTTCCGTCGACGAGCGCGGAGGTCAGACTCGGATTCTGTCCAATCTGGACCGCAGCATTCAGGAGGTCGGTCTGATAGCCGCTGAGATCGGCCCCATCCTGGCTAAGCAGGTCCTGGGCGGACTGAGCAATGGAGGGATTCACGATGGCTTGCACCAAGGCGTCGGCCACGGTGTGCGTATCGGGTGAGTTCGCCACCTCGGCCACCTGTTGGGCGAAGGCGTTCGGGCTCGCCTGCGCCACTCCCGTCGTCGCTCCCACCATGGCGATGACAACCGCGAGGGCGAGCGAGATGGCCGTAGCCGATCGAACCGTCAGAGGACGAAACTTCACGAAGACAGCCCCTTCTTCTGAGAGGCGTTACCGGCCAGCGCAGTGCTTTGGTCGCACACGGGAGAATCGCCGTCAAATCTTCTGGGGAGGCGCGTGCGCCAGCCCTCGTGTCTCAGCCGGTCTGTGCCGTCGTTGTCCTGTCGCACGAGCCCTCGGAGGTCATCGTCGGGGTGGGTCATGGGCCCTCCTCCGGTCGTAGGTGACGGTTGTTCCTCGAACCTTCACAGCGAGCGGAACCGGACCTCCGCCGGTTCAGAGCTGCCAGCGACCCCGAGGGGCCACCCGGCCCGCGGAAGCGGGTCCAGCCGACGCCAAGTGTAGTTTCTGGTCACAACGTGGTCACAGACGCTTGCGGATTACCCCGGACGGGCCGTCATCGAGCCGAGGCCGGCCGACCGGGATGAGCCCTTGACCCGGACTCGGGCGAACGAGGCGGACGCGGCCGGATGAGGCTGGCGGGAGTTCGAATCCCGCTCCGGGCACGCACTCTCGCCGCTTGCATCCCCTGGTCGCGGCGGGTGTCGCTCGTTGTGACCAACGGCTGAAAGGGCCCTGTGCTCACACCTTGGTCACAAGTGGGTCCTCGTCAATCAGCTCGCCCGGTTGGCCCCGGGCCTGCTCGGGACTGGACGTCGACGCCGCGCTCGCCTCGTCCCGGCGCTGCGCCCTCGACTCCATCGCCCTGGCCCGCCGCGCGCCATCGGAGTGCCGGCGCAGTTCGGCCCGGCGAACGTCGGCACCGTTGCCCGGCTACCGGGCTGTTGCCGGCAGCCGGCGCGCTTCGCTCGGGAGGCTGCGCCCCCTTCTGCCATCGCCGACAGCGATCTCGACCCGCCGGGCTCGACTCCGATGGCGACGTCGGCGACGTCGGTCTCGACGAGCCGGCGCCCGCATTGCCCGGGTCTTTGTCAGTCGATTGACAACTACCATGTCCGAAATGGGGGCGAAGCTCGAGCGTGTCAAGGTGGCCGCCAGAAGCGCCGTGCTTCATGGACAAAACAGCTGGAGCATGCAGTTCCTTGCCTCTCAGGATCCTCGCTTTGCCGACGTCTGGGAAGCGGCAGGCGCAATCCCCGGCTGGTTCGGACACGTCAATGCCGCGGCCCAGTTCCACATCCTCGCCGAGCTTCGACCAGAGCGAATCGTGGAGATCGGCTCCTACCTGGGCAAGAGCACGGTCTTCTACGCCAAGTCGCTCGAAGTACTCGGAATCGATGGCAAGGTGACTTCGATCGACCCCCACACCGGAGATCGACAGCACCTCGAGGCCTTGGGCATTTCCGAGTTACCAAGCTTCGATCTGTTTCGCAGCCATCTCTTGGCGACAGGAATCTCGGATTACGTGGAGACAATCGTGGCGACATCCCACGAAGCTTCTGCGGGATGGAAAGATCCGATCGACTTCCTGTTCATTGACGGCTGGCACAGCTATGAGGCCGTCATGGAGGACGGCCTGGACTGGATTCCGCACCTGACCGACCGAGCCGTCGTGTTCTTCGATGACGCCACCCGATACCCAGAAGTGAGCCGGGCAATCAATGATCTGGCGGGAAGGGGGACGATCCATCTGTACGGTGACGCTTTCGGCCAGGCAATCGCCGGTCGTCGACCCGAAGCGCCGAAGTCGGTCCAAACGGTCCTCCGTTCGTATCGGCCCCTGACGCGATACCTTCCGGGTCATCGGTTCGTTCGATAGGAGAGTTCGTGCCGATACCAGTCCAGGTGGGCACCGTTTCGACGCCGCGGCGTGGGACATGCAATCCCGCTGCGGGCACGCTGTTGCTGTTTCGGGACATAGTGGACGGCAAAGGTCCCGCCTCTCGAAGGAGCGACATGCGGAGAACTCCCAAGCTCCTCGCCGCCATGGCCGTGGCCCTCGGAGCCCTTCTCGGCTCCGTGCTGACCGGGCCGCTCGCCGGGGCCCGTTCCGACCCGGCCATCGCAACGAACCAGCCGTTCCTGGGCCTCGTGAACGCCAAGCAGCCGACGGCGACCATCGAGGTCCTCTGTCCGGGTCCGGCCAACTCCGGTCATCCCCTGGCCGATCAGACCGTCGCCGTCAGCCGGGCTCCTTCGGCAGCAACGAGCACCGGCTTCACCGGCTCCCGGGGCCGGTCGGTCGTGGCCGGCTTCGGTGGCCCGGCCACCAATGCCCAGGTCACCTTCAGCACCTACCGATCGCGACCGATCCCGACCTCGCTGGTCGTGCCCTGCTCCGGTACGGGCACCGTCGTCTTCTCACCGCGCCCCACGAGCAAGACGGCGCTCGCTTCGGCCGTGACGGTGACCTACCTCAACCTCGGCGCCGCACCTCCCGAAGCCCGCTCGTCGCGCACCGTCACCGTGACCGATGCCGACAACGGCCGACACATCACCCTGCACAAAGCTGACCTGCTCAAGGTCAAGCTCTCGGGTCTGTCGGCCTTTACCTGGACGGAGCCCGCGTCATCTGACCGAGCCGTCCTGCGCCGTCAGGCGGGATCGTCGGGCCGCGCCGCCGGTGCCCGCTTTCTCGCCCTCTCCACCGGCACGGCCACGGTGACGGCGACGGACGTCCCGAACTGCTATCCCCACTGCGCCGTACCCGTTCGATCTTTTGCCGTGGACGTCTCCGTCGCCGGGTGATCTCACCGCCGGTGGGTGATCTCGCCGCCGGTGGCCCCATCCGGGCGCCCTGATCACCGTCTCGCTATCGCCGTTTCCGAGCGCTCTGGGCCGCTTGCCTCTTCTTCTTCTGTGTCGCAGTCTTTAGCGATGCAGTCTTCTGTGACGCATTCCTCTGCAATGCGTTTCTCCGCAACGCCGCCCGGCGGGCGGCCACGGGGCCGAAGCCGGGACCTCGAGAACCCAGGCTCCATCCACCGGTGTCAACGGCGGCAACCAGCACCACGCTGACACCGGCCACGTCGATGGCCCACCAGGGAAACTCCCCGAGATGCGACTGAGCGACGACGGTCGTCACCACGGCGGCGACGATGGCGACCCCGAACCGCCACTGGCTCCGGCGCGCGGCCACCAGCAGCCCGACGGCCAGCGCCGGCCATACGTAGTACGGGGTCATCACGGACTCCGTGTAGACCCGCAGGGCCAGAGCGAGCGCGGCGGCCCAGACGAGCATCTCCGGTTTGCTCCGCCAACGACGCGCCCACCACCCGAGCAGGCAGGCCAGGATCAAGGCCACGCTCCGCACCGGTCCCCCACCGACGGCGCCAGTCAAACCACCGATCTTCGGGGCGAATGTCGTCCACGGGGTGGCGTGATTGAGCAAGGGGTATGTCGGTTGCTCGATCAGCGAGCGCACGGTGGTATGGAAGGCGGCCACCAGAGGGACGATGGTGACGATCACCCCCGGGATCGCTCCCCGGAGCACCAGACCCTTGGCCCGCTCCTTCCCCCCCGTCGCCAACAAGATGGGAAAGATGACCAGGACGAGGGGCTGGACGGCGAAGGCACAGCCGAAGATCCAGCCGGCACCGGTCCAGCGGCCGTCGATGGCGAAAAGAAGAGCGTAGAGAGCCAGAGCGGTGGCGAAGGCATCCTCGGGGTGACCCCAGATGACCGAGACATTCCACAACACGACCGCCTCGGTCAGACCGAGAACGGCCCGGCGTTTCCACGAGACCCCCAGACGCTCGGCCAATGCATCGAGGGCGAAGAGGACGACGCACGACAGCAGCAGTTCATAGGGTCCCAGGAAGAGGAAGACCTGCGGGTGCAGGACGTCGAGGTTCTTTCCGACCTGCACCACGTTGACCTGTCGCGGCACCACGACGTTCAACGTGTGCGGATGGGCCAAGAAATGCGGCCTGCTCCCGATCTCGATCAGGGTGGTGTGCAGGCTGGTTCCCAGTGCGGCGATCGGCGCCAGGAGAACCAGCAGGCCGGGCAGGGCGAGGAAGCCCCAACTTCTCGAGTACACAGAGACGAAGTTCCCGTGAATGAAGGCGCTGGCGGCGCTGTAGTTGCCCCACAGATCGCTGGGCGATTCCCACAGAGACGGGATGTGCTGGACGACGGGCCCCCAGCAGAAGAAATAGAGCATGCCCAGACAGAAGAACACCAGGCTGAAGACGACGGGCCATGTTCTGCGCTGGACGCGTCCGACGACCCGACGGCCGACGGCGGACGGCGGCGGACCCGATGTCGGCGCGGCGGCAGTGCCGGTGGCAGCCGAAGAAGCGGCGGTCGGCGGGGCGGAACTCGACATCGTGGGCCGTAGCATGCCACCTCATGTGTTTCGTTGACGGCCCGGCCGAGCTGACCGTCTGGGCACCGTCGGTCAGCTACAGCCACCGGACTGATCGTAGAAACCGGGCCCGGCGAGACCGGGCCCGGTGATCTGCGGCCTGTTGGCCCCACCGCCGGGGGGATAGGCCGTATCGAACCACTGGGTGAAGAAGGCACTCAGCTTCTGGCTACAGGCGATGCTCGTATTGGGCATCCACTGCTGGAACGCCGTCTCCAGCTCGCTCTCATCGATGTTGCCGCCGCCGAAGGTCAGCTGGATCCCTTGCAACGCGAAGTCGAAGTCCGTGGATCCGAGAATCTGGAACAGGGCGAGGTAGGCGGCCACCGGACGAAGGTAGGTTGCCGCGCTCGAGAACAAGGCGCTCGGTGCGGGATCGGAAGGGGCACTGTCCCAGAAATCGCCCGTATTACCGTAGAGGGCGTCGAATTGGGCGACCAGGCTCGCTTTGAAGGCGGCATTGCCTGGCGCCGTGCCGGGACCTCCGGCGGCAACCGCCGCCCGGTGCGCGGTGTACAGATCCTGGGCGAGGGTGGCGAGGCCCTCTTTGTAGAAGGTCATGTTGTAGCTCGCCTCGGTGACATTGTCGCCCCACCACTGATGCATGTTCTCGTGATAGAGCAGGCTGGTGCCGACGTGGCCCCCGCCGAAGCTGATCATGGTCTGCATCTCTTCGTCGAAGTTGGCGTTCGTTGATCCGACGATGATTCCGGCCGATGAAAAGGGGTAGGGCCCGCTCACGTGGCTCTCGAAGTCAGTGATCGCCTTCTGCTGGTTCATGATGACCAGGTTGGCCTTCTGCGTCGCCGCCGACAGGGCGGCGTCCTGGGCCTCGTAGTAGGTGATGCCGTGGCTGACGTGTTGGCTGAGGCTGTACTTGCCCACGGTGTTCTCGACGAGATAGCTGGCCACGGGAGCGGCGGAGTGCCAGTGCCACGTGACCGATCCTCCCGGAAATTGGGCGTTGGCGGGATGGGGCGACGTCGAGACGAGCAGCCCGTTGGCGATGGCCGTGACGCCGGCAGCCACGGTGTCGTAGAAGTCATAGGTCGGCTTGGCCGTGGGGAAGTCGTTGAGCGGCATCCAGGCCTCGCTGCCCACCGGCTCGGTCGTGACGAAGCCGCCGTCAGCCGTGCGGAACCAGCCCTCGGTACTGCCGTCACCGTCGGCATGGACCCCGGGCCGACCGGAGTAACCGACGACCACGGTGAAGCTGGAGCCGTCGGGGATGGGGCTCGCCGGTGTGATGACCAACTTGTTGGCGGGACACTGTTGGCCGTCTTGGACATCGGGCGGCGAGGTTGGCGCCGGCAACTCGGGTGAGCAGGCCGGCGGAAGAGGGTTCTGATTCGGTCCGCCGACCGGGTTGTTCTGCGATATTTCGTGGGCCCGGGGGTCAGCGTCGTCCTGGCCGACGGGATCACCCGGATAGGTGGGCTGGACGAAGGTGAAAGTGGCCGGCACCCCGTCGACGGTGACGGAGCCGACCGTCATGTTCGGTCCGGCCACGGCGTCGGCCGAGCTGCGCTCGAAGTCGAGGCTGAACGAGCTGAGGCACTGCGTGGCTTGATCGGTCAGTTGGACCATGTTGCCGGTCAGGAAGAGGTTGGTGGTGGCGTCGTAGACCGTGTCGACCTCGGTGTGCAGGCTCCGGTAGCCGCCGTTACCCGTGTCGGGATAGAGCCGGTCGCCGGGCGTCCCCAGGCTGTGGGCGCCCGCTGTGCATGTCGGCGCGTCCGAAGACCCCGACGAGGCCGACGCCGGGACGGCGAGGCCGGCCAGAAAGACTGTCAATGCTGTGGCGATGGCCCCGCCCATGCGCCGACCCGAAGACGTGGATCGTTCGGCCCAGGCGGGGCGGCAACGACCGCGCGGCGGCATTCTCCGACGTGATCCCTGCACCCCCGAGGCCTCCCGTCGAAAATTGGCCGGTCAGGTACGGTAAGCGGGATCATCATGAATGCCATCATCAATATCGACGAAATAGCAACCGCTCAGGCGACGGGTTCCACCAGTTGCTCGAAGGGGCCGGGCCGACCGAAGTAGAAGCCCTGGGCGAACTCGCAGCCCATGGCCCGGAGCGCGACCGCCTGGGCGTAGGTCTCGACGCATTCGCCCACGATGGTGAGGCTGAGCTCGTGACCGAGGCCGATCAGGCCCCGGACGATGGCGGCGCCGTCGCGTTCGCGGATGGCGTCGAGCGAGGCGATGAACTCGCCGTCGATCTTGAGGCCGGTGATGGGGAGCTCCTGGAGCCAGCTCAGGTTGGACTGGCCACTGCCGAAATCGTCGACCTGGACGGCCACGCCCAGCTCGTGCAGAGCGGTCAGGACGTTCTCGTTGGTGACCACGTCGCGCATGGCGTGCTCGGCGAGCTCGAAACCGAGGAGGCCGGTGGGGACGTCGTGGACGGCGGCGAGCTCGACGACAAGTTCGGCGAAGTGGAGATCGGAGACCTGGCGCGGCGACAGGTTGACCCACATGTGGAATCCCTCGGGGAGCGTCCCCGAGGCCCGGAGCCGCGACAGATCGGCCAGCGCGTGGTCGAGGATCCAGCGTCCCATCGAGTGGGTCAGGCCGACCTTGTCGGCCACTCCTAAGAACTCCGCCGGAGCGACGATTCCGTGACCGGGCCGGTTCCAGCGGACGAGAGCCTCGGTGCCGACGATGCCACCCGAACGGAGGTCGATGACCGGTTGGTACTCGAGGACCAACTCGTCCTGCTCCATGGCCACCCGGAGGCCCTGCTCGATTTCGTTGCGCGAGGCGGCCCGGGCCCGCATGGTCTCGTCGAAGAGCTTCCAGCCCGCCTTCCCGGCGTCCTTGGCGCCGTACATGGCCAGATCGGCATCGCGCAGGAGCTCGTCGGTGGTGACGTAGGGATCGCCGGGCTCGGTGACGACGATGCCGATGGAGGCGGTGAGCCGGTGCTCGGTGCCGGCGATGACCACGGGCCGCGCCAGCTCGGCCAGGATGACCTCGGCGATCCGGAAGGCGACGTCCACCGATTCGACGTCGGGGCAGACAACGACGAATTCGTCGCCGCCGAAGCGGGCGATGGTGTCGGTCCTACGCCGGGCCTCGGCCAGCCGGTTGGCCAGCTCCCGCAGGGCCAGGTCGCCCACGTGGTGGCCGAAGAGGTCGTTCACGGCCTTGAAGCCGTCGAGGTCGATGAAGAGGATGGCCAGGGTCGAATGGTTCCGCCGGATGATGGCCAGGGCCTGGTTGATCCGGTCGTCGAGCAGGGCCCGGTTGGGCAGGCCCGTCAGAGGGTCGTAGAGCGCCTCGTTCTGGCTGAGCCGCTCCAGTCGGCTGGCCAGGTTCCGGTTCTCGGCCACCAGGGCCCCCTGGGCCAGGCCCCGACGGACCGCCTCGATGAAGGTTTCCGTGGCCATGGGCTTGAGGAGGTAGCCGTCCACCTGGCCGACCGCGGCGATGGCACTCTCGAGCGAGGCGTGGCCGGTGAGGAGAAGAACGGGCAGGGTCGGTTCGCGCTCCTTGAGGGCCTGGGCCAGCTCCAGGCCGTCGGCGTCGGGGAGGTTGTAATCGATCACCGCCAGGCCCGGGGCCTGCTCGGCGTGGAAGGCCAGGGCCTGCTCGGCCGAGGCGGCACCGATGGCGGCGATCCCGGCGCCGGCGAGGACGGCCAGCAGGCTGGCCCGGGTGGAGACGTCGTCGTCCACCACCAGGACGGTCTCGGCCGAACCGGCGAACGACGACCCCGAAGACGGAGACCCCGAAGGTGATGACCCCGAGGGCGGAGACCCGGAAGGCGGCGTGCTGGTCACGGGTCGAGCCCCCGTACGGCGGTCGCCGCGAGCAACCGTCGCAGCGGCGACCCCGCTGCCCCCTCTTCCTGCATTCCCGCACCCCGTCTCGCGGCCCCAGCGGCCACCCATGGTCGATTCAGCTTCTATCACTCCACGCGCGAAGTCAATCGGCCAAACTCTCACAGTACGTCGCTTTTTACCCAGATGTCGGGCGAAATTCAGCCTGCTAACCGCACAGAGAGAGCGGAGGACTTCACGCTGGGTGACGAGTGGATCCAGGCCCTCAGGCTTTACCTACCGGTAACGTGACGAGCCCTTCCGAGCGTGTCACCCTGGGCTGGGCCCGTATGACAGTAGGCCGGGTCGGAGAGGAGCTGGGGTGCTGGCGTTCACGTTCCCGGGCCAGGGTTCACAGCGGCAAGGGATGGGTCAGCCCTGGGTCGACCACCCCTCGTGGGAGGTCGTGGGCGAGGCGTCGGAGGTGGCCGGACGGGACCTGGCCCGGCTCCTGCTCGAGGCCGACCAGGACGAGCTCACCCTGACGGCCAACGCCCAGCTGGCCACCTACGTCCTCAGCCTGGTGGTCCTCGACGCCATCGAGAGGGTGGGGATCGAGCCCACCTCCTGCGCCGGGCACAGCCTGGGCGAGTACACCGCCCTCACGGCCAGCGGTGCCCTCGGCTTCGAGGACGGCGTCCGGCTGGTGGTGGAGCGGGGCGAGGCCATGCACCACACGGCCGAGGAACGGGTGGGCACGATGGCCGCCATCCTCGGCGCCGACGACGACACGGTCGAGGCCGCCTGCCAGCGGGCCGAGGGTGAGGTCTGGGTGGCCAACTACAACGCCCCCAGCCAGGTGGTGATCGCCGGCACCCCCGACGCGGTGGCCGTGGCCGGTGGCATCGCCAAGGAACTGGGGGCCCGGCGGGTGATGGCTTTCCCGGTGGCGGGGGCCTTCCACACCGCTCTGATGGCGCCGGCCCGGGCGCGACTGCGCAAAGCCCTGGCCGACACCCCCTTCACCGACCCCGAGATCCCGGTGGTGGCCAACGTCGACGCCCGGGTCCACCCGACGGCCGAGGAATGGCCGGCTCTCCTCTCGGCCCAGCTCTGCAGCCCCATCCGCTGGAGGCAGAGCCTGGCCACGCTGGCCGAGCTGGGGGCGACCCAGCTGGTGGAGGTCGGCCCCGGCGGGGTTCTGACCGGTCTCACCCGGCGGACCCTGCCCGACGCCCAGGCCCTGGCCGTCGCCTCGCCCGACGACCTCGGTGTCCTGGTGGACACCTTGTCGGGCACCGAAACCTGGCACACCTACGCGTCGCAGCACCAGGGCGAGCACCTCTACACCTCCGAACGGGTCGTCGTCTCGCCCCGGGCCGGGGTCTTCACCCCCGACGCCGGACTCTCGGCTCCGGGCCCCGGCGGGCTGGAGGCGCCCTCGGCGGCGGCGGCCACCGCCAGCGGGGCCGAGCTGCTCGTGGGTGGGCTGCTCGGACTGGTCGGCGACAGTGAGGTCCGGACCCCGTTCGCCGGCCGGGTGGTCGGCTTCCTGGCCCATCCCGGTGAGCGTGTGGTGGCCGGTCAGCCCTTGGCCTGGTTGCGGGTCAGCACGGCGGGGACGTGACCGACGGATCACCGGCCGGTCGGGTGGTTCTGGTCACGGGCGGTTCCCGGGGGATCGGCCTCGCCTGCGCCCGCCGCTTCCAGGCCCTGGGCGACAAGGTGGCCGTCACCTACCGGACGGCCCCCCCGGCCGATCTGGAAGGCCCCCGACGAACGGAGAGCGGACAAACGGCGGCCGGTCCGCCGACCACTGCTCTTCTGGCCGTCGCCTGTGACGTGACCGACCCCGCCCAGGTGGAGGCCGCCTTCGCCATAGTCGAGGAAAGACTCGGATCCGTCGAGGTGCTGGTGGCCAACGCCGGGATCACGAAGGACATGCTCCTGCTGCGGATGAAGGAGGAAGCCTGGAGCGAGGTGATCGACACCAACCTGACCGGCGTCTACCGCACGGTCAGGCGGGCGCTCGGATCGATGGTCCGGGCCCATGGGGGCCGGATCATCGTGGTCTCGTCCGTGGTCGGTTTCCTGGGCTCGGCCGGACAGGTCAATTACGCGGCGGCCAAGGCCGGTCTGGTCGGCCTGGCGCGCTCGCTGGCGCGCGAGGTGGGCAGCCGGGGTATCACCGTGAACGTGGTCGCGCCGGGCATGGTCGACACCGATATGATCGCCACCCTGGGAGATCAGCGTGTGGAGCAGCTTCGGTCCATGGTGCCGCTCGGGCGTGCCGCCACCCCGGACGAGGTGGCGGGGGTGGTGGTCTTTCTGTCCTCCGACGACGCCGCCTACGTAACGGGTGCGGTCCTGCCCGTCGACGGCGGCCTGGCCATGGGGTTGTGACTTCGCAACCAAGAGCAAGTTCGTAACCACAGAGCAAGGAGGACACCGATGAGCGACGATGCCACCTTCGCCAAGTTCAGGGCCTGCACCGTCGAGGTGCTCCAGGTGCCCGAGGACAAGGTCGTGCTCGAGGCGCGCTTCGGCGACGACCTCGACGCCGACAGCCTCGACCTGGTCGAGCTGGTGATGGCGCTCGAAGAAGCTTTCGAGGTGACGGTCGAGGAGTCCGAGCTCGAGGACATCGAGACGGTGGGCCAGGCCTACACGCTGATCTCCAACAAGCTCTGATGTTGTTGGGCATCGGGCCCGACGGGCCCGTGCAGGGGCGGCGCGTCGTCATCACCGGCATGGGTGTGCTGGCGTGCTGCGGAACGGGCCTCGACGCCTTCTGGGACGGCCTCAACCGGCCGCAGTCCGAAGGCGAACGACGGGTCCCCGATTTCGACCCGTCGGACTGGTTCGGGCCCAAAGACGCCCGGCGCGTCGACCGCTTCGCCCAATTCTCGGTGGCCGCCGCCGACATGGCCATCGCCGACGCCGGCGAGATCGGTGCCGACCCGGACCGGGCCGGGGTCATCTTCGGCACCGGGGTGGGGGGCCTCGAGACGCTCCAACAGCAGATCTCCGTCTTCGTGGAGAAAGGGCCCCGGCGGATCTCGCCCTTCCTCATCCCCATGATGATGCCCAACGCCGGGGCCGCCAACGTCTCCATGCGCGCCGGCTGGCGCGGACCGTGCGAGACGATCACCACCGCCTGCGCGGCGGGCACCCACTCGGTGGCCGCGGCGGCGCGACTGGTGGCCGGCGGCCGCTGCGACGTCGCCATCGGCGGCGGGGCCGAAGCGGCCATGACCGGGGTCGGGATCGGGTCCTTCACCAACATGACGGCTCTGTCCACCACCGGGGTGTCGCGGCCGTTCGACGCCCGACGCGACGGTTTCGTCATCACCGAAGGCGCCGGAGCGCTCGTCCTCGAGTCGCTCGAACACGCCCGGCGACGCGGGGCCCGCATCTACGGCGAGATCCTGGGCGCCGGGTCGACGGCCGACGCCCATCACATCACCGCCCCCGCTCCCGGGGGAAACGGCGCCGCCGCCTGCATGGAGCTGGCCCTGGCCGATGCCGGGATCGCCGCCGGGGACATCGGGCACATCAACGCCCACGGCACCTCGACCCCGTTGAACGACATGGCCGAGTCACAAGCCATCGCCAAGGTCTTCGGCCATCCCGGGCCGCCGGTGACATCGACCAAAGGGGTCACCGGTCATGCCCTCGGAGGGGCGGGCGCCATCGAAGCGGTGGCCGTCACCCTCTCCATTGTTCGCCGGCTGATCCCCCCCACCGCCGGCTACGAGGAGCCCGACCCCGACATCACCCTCGACGTGGTCCACGGCAGCGCCCGGCCCTGGGAGCCGGCACCGTCGCTGTCGAACTCCTTCGGCTTCGGGGGCCACAACGGCACCCTGGTCATCGGTCCCGTCGAGGAGTGAGCGGAAACCCACCCGAGGACGGGGCTCTCTCGGGCGACGGCGCTGCGGTCGTCGGCGCCGAGAACGGCTCTGTGGCAGACAACGGGGATCCAACGGATCTGAGGATCGGCGCCTTCTCGTCGCACCCGCCGTGGTTGATCGACCCCGACGACCTGTCGTGGACGGCCGGCATCGACGAGCTGCGGGCCCGCCAACGGGCCCAGGCGCCGATACTGACCCGGCGGCGCCGTTTCCCCCCCGGTGTGCGGGTGGTGCGGGTGGGAGCCGTGCTCGGCGCGGCGGTGGCGGGCTGGGCGCTGGTCGAACGCCGGGGCACCCGTGAGCAGTCGCGCGCCGGGTTGTCGCGGCGGTTACGGCGCGCCTTCGAGCGGCTCGGTCCCTCCTACATCAAGCTGGGCCAGATCATCTCCTCCGGTGAAGGGCTCTTCCCCGAGGAGCTGGTGGGTGAATTCCGGTTGCTGCGTGACCGGGTGCCGGCCGAATCGTTCGAGGTGGTGCGGCGGATCATCGAAGAAGACCTGGGCAAACCGCTCGACGCGCTCTTCTCGTCGGTCGACCCCGTGCCCCTGGCGGCGGCCTCCATCGCCCAGGTCCACGCGGCGCGCCTGCTCACCGGCGAGGGGGTGGTGATCAAGGTGCAGCGACCCACCGTGGCCCACATCGTGCGCCGGGACCTGGCCGCCATGAGCTGGCTGGCACCGCTGCTGGTGGGACGGATCCCCGTCGCCGCCCTGGCCAATCCGCCCGCCCTGGTGGAGCTCTTCGGCGAGACCATCGTGGAAGAGCTCGACTTCCGGCTCGAAGCACAGAACATGCTCGACGTGGCCCGGGTTCTGGCCGAGACGGGCCAGCGCGCCCTCGTCGTTCCCCGACCGCACCCCCGGCTGGTGACGCGTCGGGTGCTCGTCATGGAGCGACTCGAGGGATTCCGCTGGGGCGACGCCCAGTCCATGCGCGACGCCGGCATCGACACCGAGGCGGTCCTGCGGGCCGCGCTGATCGCCTTTCTCGAGGGGGCGCTGCTCTACGGCGTCTTCCACGGGGACCTGCACGGAGGGAACCTGTTCGTCCAGACCGACGGCCGGGTGGCGCTGCTCGACTTCGGCATCACGGGGCGGCTGACCGAAACGGAAAGGGTGGCGCTGTTGCGGCTGGTCATGACGGCGTCGGCCAACGACATCCCCGGGCAGATCGGGGCGCTGCGCGATCTGGGCGCGCTACCGGTGGGGATCGACGTGGACACGGTCATCTCTGATCTCGGCCTCGACCGGCCCCCCATCGACCCCACCAAGCTCACGGCCGAGGAGATAACGGCCGAGTTGCGGGCCATCACCACCGCCCTTCTCGGCTACGGGGCGCGGATGCCCAAGGAGCTCATGCTCTACGTGAAGGACATGGTGTTTCTCGACGGGGCCATGGCCTCGATGGCCCCCACCGTCGACGTCCTGGCCGAGATCGTGGCCGTCATCATGTACTTCCACGAACATCACGGTGAGCGGATAGCGCACGAAATGGGTCTGGCCGCCGGCGAGGTCCCGAACGTCGATCTCGACGGCATCCGGGCCTCGTTCGGCATCACCGAACCGGTCGACCACCTCACCTATCAGGAGCTGCAGGAGCGGCGCGACCTCATCCGCCGCCGGATGGAGCAACACCAAAAGGGCCGGCGGCGCGGGCTCTTCGGGCGCCGTTCATCGCGCCGTGCGCGCTGACGGCACGAGATTCCGCTGAGGGCACTAGATGACGCTCACGGCTAGGCGGTGCTGGTCGTCGATCCCGGCTCGGGGTTCGGCGCCGTGGCCCCACCCCCCGGCATGGTGGGCATGGCGGGCATCCAGGACTTGCCGTTGGTCTGCAGGGTCGTCTGGTCGATGACCTGTGTCGCTGTCGTCGTCCGACCCGACACCGTCCCCGTCACGCTCACCGTGTCACCGTTCTTCACGCTGGCGATCCCCGACTCCCCGCCGTTGACACTGGTGGAGGAGTCCACCGTGAAGGTCCCCGACGACCCGTCTGAGCTCTTCACCGTGAGCGACCACGTATTCCCCGACGTGTTCGTCACGTCCGAGACCGTGCCGTTGCGCACGTCGAGGGTCTCGTAGCCGTTGGGCCCCTTCACGGTGAACTGCCCGTGGACGACGCCGCCGGTGACGGGGTTGAGACCGAAGAAGCCACCGGTGCCGCCGGCGAAGCCTCCATGGAACCGGCCACCGAAACGATGGGGGCCGGGGCCCGTTCCCGGTGTGGTGGTGCTGCTCGATCCACCGGGCTGCGTCGTGCTCGGTTGGGTCGTGCTCGGTTGGGTCGCGGTCGGGGAGGCGGCCGATGCCGCCACCGTGGCCCCCACGGCCACGCCGGCCGCGGCACCGAGGCCGACGGCGGCGGTCACGACCCGGCGGCGCATCCGATGGGGCCGGGGTGCGGCATCGTGCTGTGGTGGTGTCAGTGGCGGTGGTGGTGTCGGTGGCTGTGACCGTGGCGTTGCCGGTACTTCGTCGGCACCGAAATCCATGGCGTCCCTGTCCCCCATAACCGGTCCTCCCTGATCTGTCAGAAGCTCGGCTGTCATCGCCGACCCGCGGGTCCGGTGTCACGGTACGCCCGCTACCTGTGCGCAACCTGTGTCGCGCCGTGGGAGTTGAGACCTGTGCGAAACCTGTGGCGCGCGGGAGGTATGCCGGTAGGAAATGAGTCAGACGGCGTCGATGCCGGCGCGCAGGTCGGCCACGAAGTCCGCCGCCGCATCGGGGCCTCCCCCGTCAAGCAGCTTGCGCACCAGAGCGGATCCCACGATCACCCCGTCGGCTTCGGTGCACACTTCGGCCGCCTGGGCGGGATTCGAGACCCCGATGCCGATGCAGACGGGGGTGTCGGTCATGGGCCGCAGCCGTCCCGCCACTTCCCGGGCCGTCGACGCCAATTCGGCGCGCTCCCCCGTCACCCCCATGAGGCCGATCCCGTAGACGAAGCCGCGCGAGCGGGCGCAGATCCGACGGGCCCGTTCATCGGGTGTCGACGGTGCCACCAGAAAGACCGTTTCCACGCCGACGGCATCGGCCTCTTCGCTCCAGCCCCCCGCCTCTTCGAGCGGCAGGTCGGGAACGATGGCCCCCACCACCCCGGCGTCGACCAGGGCCCGGGCGAACCTGCGGTGGCCGGCCCGGAAAACGAGGTTGTAATACGTCATGACGGCCAGAGGCACCCCCACCTCGGCGGCGGCCAGGGCGGCGAAGATCGACGCCGGCGTGGTCCCGCGCCGCAGCGCGCGCACCGACGCCTCTTGGACGGTGGGGCCGTCCATGACGGGGTCCGAGAACGGGATCCCGATCTCGATGGCATCGGCGCCGGCGTCGGCCACGGCGCGCACGGCATCGAGCCAGTCGTCGCCCATCCCCCCCGTGACGTAGGCGATCAGGATCTTCCCGCCGTCGTCGCGCCGCGCCCGCAACCGCTTCTCGAGCGCACCCGGGATCCGGGCGTCGGTCCGCGCCAGCGGAGCGCTCACGTGAGCAGCTCGCGCACCTGGGCCACGTCCTTGTCGCCGCGGCCCGACATCGTGATCATCACCGTCGAACCCAGCGGGATCTCGTTCCCCGCGTGGCGGACGACCCAGGCCAGCGCGTGGGCCGGTTCGAGGGCGGGGATGATCCCTTCGGTCTCCGACAGAAGCTTGAAGGCCCGCAACACCTCCTCGTCGTCGGCCGTGGCGTAGCGGGCCCGACCGATGGCGGACAGATGGGCGTGCTCGGGGCCGAGCCCGGGGTAGTCGAGACCGGCCGAGATGGAGTGGGCCTCGTTTATCTGCCCCACCTCGTCCTGCAGCAGATAGGACATCATCCCGTGCACCACGCCGGGCACCCCGTGGCTCATCGCCGCGCCACCGGCCGCTTCCACGCCGACGAGGATGGCGTCGGTGTCGACGAAACCGGAGAACGTCCCGGCCGCGTTCGATCCCCCTCCCACACACGCCACCACCCAGTCGGGATCGGCCCCGCCGAGGATGGCCCGGCACTGGGCACGCGCTTCGGTCCCCACCACCCGTTGCAGCTCCCGGACCATCCACGGATAGGGATGCGGACCCATCACCGAGCCCAGGCAGTAGTGGCTGTCGCCCACCCGAGCCACCCAGGCCCGCAGCGCCTCGTTGACGGCGTCCTTCAATGTCCGGCTGCCCGAATGGACGGGGATCACCTCGGCGCCGAGCAGCTCCATCCGGAACACGTTCAGCTCCTGGCGCTCGGTGTCGACGGCGCCCATGTAGACGACGCACTCCATCCCGAAGTACGCGGCGGCGGTGGCCGTGGCCACCCCGTGCTGACCGGCACCCGTCTCGGCGATCAGCCGGCCCTTGCCCATCCGCCGGGCGAGCAGCGCCTGACCCATGACGTTGTTGATCTTGTGCGACCCGGTATGGGTCAGGTCCTCGCGCTTCAGAAGTATCCGGATCCCCAACCGCTCCGACAGCCGGGGGCACTCGGTCACCGGCGTCGGCCGGCCGGCGTAGTCGCGCAGGATGTCGTCGAGTTCCCGGTGGAATTCCGGGTCGGCCCAGGCGGAGCGGAAAGCCTCTTCGAGCTCCTCGCAGGCGAGCACGAGCGACTCGGGGACGAATCTCCCCCCGAAGTCGCCGAACCGGCCCGCGGCCGACGGCTCGCCCATGACCGAGGGCTCGCCCCCAGTTGCGCCGGCGGCCCCCGCCGCGGCCGACGGCTCTTCCCCAGCCGGGCCGCTCACCCGCCCTGCTCCCGCCAGTCGAAGGGCTCCTCGTCAGCCCCTTCGACTCCGCCCACACCTTCGACTCCGTCCACGCCACCGCCACCATCGCCGCCCGTAACATCCTCGCCGGCAGCGGCCCGGGCGGCGGCCACGAAGGCGCGGACCTTCACCGGATCCTTGCGGCCCGGCGCCGATTCCACTCCCGACGAGACGTCGACGCCGTAGGGCTGGAGGTGGGCGATGGCGTCGGCCACGTTGTCGGGGCGCAGTCCGCCCGAGACGATCAGGTGGGCCGGATCGACCACTCCCTCGGCCAGGCGCCAGTCGAAGACCTCGCCCGATCCCGGGGACTCGGCGTCGACCAGGACGTAGGCGACCTTGTAGTCGTCGATGCGGCCGATCCCCCGATGGCCGGCCGGAAAGGCCTTGATGGTGAGAGGCACGCGCTCGGCCACATAGCGGGTCTGCTCCACCGTCTCGTTGCCGTGGAGCTGGGCGGCACGTAACCCCGTCGTGTTCACGATCTCGACCACCCGCTCCGGAGCTTCGTCGCGAAAGACACCGACGGTCAGGATCTCCGGCGGCACCCGCTCGACGATCCGCCGGGTGGCCTGGGCCGAGACCTGCCGGGGCGAAGGGGCGAAGATGAAGCCGATCCCGTCGGCGCCGAGGGCCACGGCCAGAAGGGCATCGGCCTCGGTGGTGATCCCGCAGATCTTGACGAACATCTCAGCTCCCGACCCGACCCGGGTGCGCCGCCTCGGCCCGTCCCGGCTGCGCCGCACCGGCCCGCCCCGGGCCCCGCGCCGCTCCGATCCGATGCCCGACGAGCTCCCGCAACGCGGCCCGGCGGTCGCCGGCGCGCATGAGGGTCTCACCGACGAGCACCGCCCGGTAGCCGGCGTCGGCCAGGCGCCGGGCGTCGTCGGCCCCGCGGATACCGGACTCGGCCACGGCCACGACATCGCCGGGTATGGCGGCGACCACACGCAGGGCCCGGTCGTGATCGACGGCGAAGGTGGTGAGGTCGCGCTGGTTGACGCCGATCAGCTCGGCTCCGGCGGCCAGGGCCCGCTCCACTTCGGCTTCGTCATGGGCCTCGACGAGAGCGTCGAGGCCGATCCGTCGGGCCAGGGCCAGAAACGACCGGAGCTGGTCGTCGGTCAGGGCGGCCACGATGAGCAGGACGGCGTCGGCTCCCATGAGCCGGGCATCGGCGATGTCGGCCTCGGCCACGGTGAAGTCCTTGCGCAACACCGGTAGCGCACAGGCGGCGCGCACGGCGGTGACGTCGTCGGCCGAGCCGCCGAAGAACTGACCGTCGCTCAGCACCGACACACAGGTCGCCCCGCCCGCTTCGTACTCACGGGCCACGGCCCCGGGATCGAGGCCGGGGTCGAGATCGCCGCGCGAGGGCGAACGCCGCTTGATCTCGGCGATCACGGCCAGGCCGTCAGCGTCGGTCAGGGGCCCGGCGAAGGGGCGGCCCGGACCACAGGCCACGGCGGCGGAGACAAGGGCATCGAGATCACGATGGTCGTCGGCGGCAGCGGCACGATGGACGGCCAGAATCTCGTCCAGATAGGTGGCCGCCGGCATTGGGCCAGCCTACCGGGGGGTCAAACTGCCCCCGGACGCGACAGTGCGCCCGACCGGAGCCGGGCGCACTGTCTACTTCGAGGTCGCTGTCGCTAGGACCGGGAGTGTCCCGACTTATTGCCCAGGCTGGTGGTGAAGTTCCCGTCGCCCGAGTAGTTGGCCGTCACGTTCCAGGATCCGTGCGGGTGCTTGTTCGCCGGCGTCACCTTGCTGATGATGAACCAGCCCGGCTGCAGGTCGCAGACGGCAGTTCCCACGTTGCCGGTCACAGCGAGAGGTTGTGAATTCCCACCGTTGGTGCACATCCTCTTGCCCGGACCGGTGGCCGGAGTGGCTGACACCGAGAACAACACCGAGCCCGTGAGGAGCGATCCGCCGTGCTTCGTCCTGACCGTGGCCGTGACGCTGTTGGCCGTCCCGTTATGGGGCGCCGAATCGATCTTGAGCTTGGTGGTGGTCTTGGCCTTGGTCACCGTCACCGAGGTGTTGCCGGTGCTGGCGGCGAAGTTGGTGTCACCCGAGTAAGCGGCCTGCACGCTGTAGGGCGAGTCCATTGCCTGGAGCTGCCCGGCGAGGACCTTGCACACGGCCTTGCCCCTGTGCGTGATGGTCACCACGTCGGACGTCTTGCAGTGGATCGTCCCGGTGGGCGTGCCGGTGATGGTGAAGGTGACCGTCCCGGTGGGCGTGCCGGCGTTGGGCGTGGACGCCCGGTGCGTCGACGCGAGACCCGTGACGGCGGTGACCTTGGCGGTCAGGGTCAGCGGGTGGCCCGATGTGGTGGCCAAGGGCTTCGCCGTCACCGCCGTAGCGGTGGCCTGGGACCCGGCCGCGCTGGCGACCGCAGGCACGACGGCCAGTCCGGCTGCGGCAACCAGGGCGCTTGCGCCCATGGCAACCGCCAGTTGCTTGAAACGACCTCTGATCATTGTCCGCCTCCCGACGAGTGCGCGCGGCTCTAGTCCGCTAGTGGAAAGTCTGGCCGACTTCACGGCCCGGGACATCACCAAATCTGATGACGCCATGAGATTATCTAGTCACGGAGGGGGGTCAAAACGGCACTCCAAGGCCTATTTGGACCTCTCAGGCCAGATAGCGCACCGAACGGGTGGTCCCACGGCCGAGATCCCCACGCTGTGCCGTCTCCGGTTCCCACCGGGTGCTGTATCCGGTTCCCACCGGGTGCCGAATCCGGTTCCCACCGGGTGCCGTATCAGGAACGCAGGCCCAGGCAGTCGAGGATCTGGGCCACGGACTCCTCCAGGGGCGAATCCCCGGTCAGGACGAGCTCAGGGGAGGTGGGGACCTCGTAGGGGTCGTCGACCCCGGTGAGAGAGGCCAGCGCTCCCGTCTGGGCCCGGGCGTAGAGGCCTTTCGGGTCCCGGGTGGCGCAGACGGCCACGGGGGTGGCCACGTAGACCTCGATGAAGGTGATGCCGGCCGACTCATGGAGCAGGCGGGCCCGGAGCCGTGCTTCGGCGTAGGGGCTGATGAGGGCCACGACGGCCACCACACCGGACTCGGCGAAGAGCTTGGCCACCTCGGCCACGCGGCGGACGTTCTCGTCCCGGCCGGCCCGGTCGAAACCGAGATCGTTGTTGAGGCCGCAGCGGACGTTGTCGCCGTCGAGGCGGTAGGCGGGGCGACGATGGGCGATCAGGTGCTCTTCGGTCGCCGTGGCCAGGGTCGACTTGCCCGAGCCCGAGAGACCGGTGAGCCAGATGGTGGCGCCCCGGACGCCGAGGGCCTCCCAGCGTTCGTCGCGGCTGAGCGATCCCGGCGACCAGACGACATCGGGGTGCCGGTCCACGGTCAGTCCGTTCCGAGGATCATGCCCGCGCCCACGGTGACGTTCGTCTCTTCGCTGGCGAGGATGAAGGAGCCGGTGGTGCGGTTGCGGCGGTAGCTGTCGTAGAAGAGAGGCTGAGTGACGCGGAGGCTGACCCGGCCCACCTCGTTGAGCGCCAGGGAGTTGGCCGCCTCGTCGCGGTGCAGGGTGTTGACGTCCAGCCGGTAGTGGACGTCTTTCACCACGGCCCGGACCCAGCGGGTGGTGTGCTTGACCGAGAGGAAGTCACCGGGCTTCAGGGGCTTGTCCGTCATCCAGCAGACCATGGCGTCGATGTCCTGGGCCATGGTCGGGTGGTTGTGCGGCCGGCAGATCATGTCGCCGCGCGAGACGTCTAAGTCCTCGGTCAACCGAACGACGACCGACATGGGCGGGAAGGCTTCGGTGACGGGACCGTCGAAGGTGTCGACCGAGGCGATGGTGGTGGTGAGCCCCGACGGCAGGACAGTGACTTCGTCGCCGGGGCGGAAGACGCCGCCGGCCACCCGGCCGGCGTAGCCGCGGTAGTCGGGGATGAAGGAGCCGGTGGGCCGGACCACCCACTGGACCGGGATGCGGGGGTCGATGAGGTTTCTGTCCGATGCGATGTAGACCTGCTCGAGATGGTGCAGGAGGGACTGTCCCTCGTACCAGCCCATATTGGGTGAGCGCTGAACGACGTTGTCGCCGTTCAGCGCCGAGATGGGGATGAAGGCGAGGTCGGAGACCTCGAGGCGGGTGGCGAAAGCCTTGAACTCGGCGCAGATGTTGTCGAAGACGGACTGGTCGTAGCCGACGAGGTCCATCTTGTTGACGCAGAGGACGAGATGGGGGACGCGCAGGAGCGAGGCCAGGAAGGCATGGCGGCGGGTCTGCTCGACGATGCCCTTGCGGGCGTCGACGAGGACGAGGGTGAGATCGGCCGTCGAGTTCCCCGTGACCATGTTGCGGGTGTACTGGATGTGGCCCGGGGTGTCGCCGATGATGAACTTGCGGACCGGGGTGGAGAAGTAGCGGTAGGCCACGTCGATGGTGATGCCCTGCTCGCGCTCGGCCCGGAGACCGTCGGTCAGAAGGGCCAGGTCGGTGAATTCCTCACCGCGTTGGCGGCTGACGCGCTCGACCGCCTCGAGCTGGTCCTCGAAGATGGCCTTGGAGTCGTAGAGGAGACGGCCGATGAGCGTGCTCTTGCCGTCGTCGACGGAGCCGGCGGTGGCGAAACGGAGAAGCTCCACGGTTAGAAGTAGCCCTCGCGCTTGCGGTCCTCCATGGAGGACTCGCTGACCCGGTCATCGGCGCGGGTGGCGCCGCGTTCGGTCAGGCGGGAGACGGCGATCTCCTCGATGATCGCCGCCAGGGTCTCGGCCGTCGACTCCACCGCCCCCGTACAGGTCATGTCGCCCACGGTCCGGTAGCGGACGGTGGCCTCGAAGGTCTCCTCGCCGTTGACGGGCTCGGTGTGGGGGCCGATGGAGAGGAGCATGCCGTCGCGGCGGAAGACGGGGCGGCGGTGGGAGAAGTAGATAGAGGGGATCTCCAGCTGCTCCTGGTCGAGGTACTGCCAGATGTCGAGTTCGGTCCAGTCCGAGATGGGGAAGACCCGGATGTGTTCGTTCGGATGGTGGCGGCCGTTGTAGAGCGCCCAGAGCTCGGGCCGCTGGTTCTTCGGGTCCCACTG
>PLXQ01000075.1 GCA_003151475.1 Acidimicrobiaceae bacterium
GATGTTCGACTTGGCCAGCTCGACTTCGGTGGACTGGGTCGGACCCGCCTGCACCCGCTTGTAATGGTTGTAGACGGCGACCGAGAGGATCTTCTTGGCGTACTCCTGGCCGATCACGTAGTCGTTGAGGAACTCGAATATCTCCCGAGGCTTGGGCAGGTCCTCGAACGACAACTCCGTCGTCTCGGCCAGCTCCTCGGCGATGATGTCATTGCAGAGATCGATGCACTCGTCGCAGATGTAGACGCCTGGCCCCGCGATCAGCTTCTTGACCTGTTTCTGCGACTTGCCGCAGAAACTGCACTTCACAAGATCCCCGCCGTCCCCGAACTTCGCCACCGTCTCCCCTTCCTCCGGACCGAGTCTTAAGCCGCGCCGACGACTTCGGCCGCCGCGATGGCATCGCGGGTGGTGATCACTTCGTCGATGAGGCCGTAGTTCACGGCCTCCGCCGCCGTGATCACGAAGTCACGATCCGTATCACGGGCGATCTTGTCGACGCTCTGGCCCGTGTCACCGGAAATCATCGAATTGAGGAGGTCCCGCATCCGGATGATCTCCTTGGCCTGCAACTCGATATCGCTGGCCTGTCCGGCCGCACCGCCCCAGGGCTGGTGGAGCAGGATCCGGGCATGGGGCAGGGCGAAGCGCTTGCCGTGGGCCCCGGCGGCCAGGAGAACGGCGGCGGCCGACGCCGCTTGACCGAAACAGAACGTCGAGACGTCGGGCTTCACGAACTTCATGGTGTCGTAGATGGCGAAGAGCGCCGTGATGTCGCCGCCCGGCGAATTCACGTACAGCGAGATGTCCTTGTCCGGGTCCTCGTACTCGAGGAAGAGCATCTGGGCGCAGATCAGATTGGCGACCGTGTCATCGATCGGGGTCCCGAGGATGATGATCCGCTCCTTGAGCAGCCGTGAGTAGAGGTCGTATCCCCGCTCCCCTCGGCTCGTCTGCTCGATAACCGTGGGGACCAGGTACCCCTGGGCGTTGCCGACGACATTCATGCCTCGGCCTCCACGGTGGCTCCCTCTTCGGCTCGCACGTCCTCACTCCCTCGTTCTCCGGCACTTGTCCCGTCACTACCGTCGGCTGCCCCGTCATCGTTTTCGGCCAGGCCGTTGAGTGCTTCTTGCATCACGGCGTCGCGGCGCAGTTCGTCACGGTCAACGGGCTTTCCTTCCTCATCGACCAGCTCGACATGCTCAAGCAGCCACTCGAGGGCTTTCGCCTTTCTCTGATCCGAGCGTACCGCGGGGAGCCTCCCAGCGCGGTCGAGTCGGCGCTTCAAATCTGCTCCCGTGGTACCGGCCTGCTCGGCCATATCGGCCACCACGGCGTCGAGGTCTTCGTCGCTCACGTCCAGGTCCTCGGCCTCGGCCAGTGCCCGCAGGGCGAGGTCGGCGCGCACGGCCCCCGCCGCCTCGGCCTGCAGTTCGGCCAGCAGACCGGCCCGGTCCCGACCCGACGCCTGCAGGAACTGCTCCAGGGAGATATGTCGTTGTTCGAGCCGGTGGCCCAGATCGTGAAGCCGTTCACGCACCTCGGCGTCGATCAGGGATTCGGGCGGGTCGTCCTGGACCAGCTCGACCAGCGCCTCGACGGCACGGGACCGCAACGCCATCTGGGCCTGCATGACCTTGATCTGGTTCAGCTTCGTCCCCAGGTCGTCGCGCAGGGCGGCCACGGTGTCGAATTCCGAGGCTTCCGATGCCCAGGCATCGGTCGGCTCCGGCAGCATCTTCTCCTTGATCTCCTTCACGAGCACCCGGAACGAGGTCGACTGCTCGGTCCCGTCGGGACCGGCGATGGCAGCGCTGAACTGCAGGATGTCTCCCACGCTCGATCCACGGAGCTGATCGTCGAGCCCGGCGATATCGGAGCCCGATCCCACCTCGTACATGTAGTCCTCGACGTCGATGTCCTCGCCCACGGACCGTGAACCGTGGAGATCGATGGTCACGTAGTCGCCGTCGCGTGCGGGGCGACCCACCACCTCGAGCTCGCCCGACTGCTCACGGATCCGGTCGACCTGGCTGTCGATCTCCTCGTCGCTGACATCGATACCGGGAACGCTGACGACCAGCCCGGCGTAACCGGCGATGGAGACGGTCGGACGGACCTCCACCAACGCATCGAAGGTGACGGGCCCGTGTTCCTCTCCCGATGTGATGTCGATCTCGGGAGCCGAGATGGGATCCACCTCGGTATCGACCACGGCCTGCGCGTACAGATCGGGAAGTGCGTCGCTGATGGCCTGCTGCCGCAAAGCTTCGGCCCCACCCATGCGCGCCTCGAGTACGGGCCGGGGAACGCGGCCGGGTCGAAAGCCCGGGACACGCACGTCACGCGAGAGCCGTTTGACCGTGGTGTCGAGGGCCGCGTCGACCTCAGACTCGTCTATTTCGACGGAGAGGCGGACCCGGTTGCCCTCGACCGGGGCTGCTGTCGCACGCATAAGAAGGGCACAGTCTACCGGCCCCCGTCGATCGTCTCGTCCCAGCGGCCCGGGGCCGTGAACTCAGATCATGAAGGCCATCGAGTCGGCCACTCGCCGTCCCAGTTCCTCGTCGCCCCGGATCTCGAGCAGGCCTGCCGCCCGGGCCGCCTCCCCCGTCACACGACCACAGGCGAGGCGCCAGAACACCTCCAGGTCCATGCGCAATTCGGTGGTGGGCTCCCCTTCGAGGGCATCGGCCATGGCCGCCCGCCCGCCGCTCACCACGACGTCGAGGTGCCCGGGGTCACCTTCGGTCCATGCGAAGCGGACCGATGAGCCGTCGGGAGCCTTGGCCTGCCGGCCGACGATGAACGGCATGGCCGAGGCCAGTCGACCGATGGCCAGGCCGGCGGCCGGCCCTTCTCGATGGCCGGGTCGCGCCGTGGCCACCCGGATGTCCTGTTCGTGCACCCAGCAGTCCATCACCCGGACGTTCATGAACTCCCGATAAGGCACCATTCCGAGCGGACTGGGACCGACCTCGTCGAAGCGCGCCGTGGGCCATGACCGCAGCTCCGCCAATCGGCGCGCCGTCACATCACGGAACTCCGCCAACACCTGGGGACCGCTGTGCCAACGCAGGGCGGCGACCCATCCCTCGTTACGGGCGCCGATCTCGTTGTGCACGTGCGGCGGCTCGAGGGGATCGGGCGAGGCGTCACCCAGTAGCGACCGCTCCGTGCCCACCATGTGCGACAGAACGTCACGGACGGTCCATCCCGGACACTCCGACGGCAGCTCCCACTCCCCGTCGTCGAGGGCGTCGCCCAGTTCGACAATGGCGCCCCACGCGTCGTCGAGCGCGTCGATGACCGGCTCTTTCGACCCTTCGCCCACGGTGCTCCCTTTCACGGTTCCGACATGGTCATCATTCACCATCGGTTGCGTCTCGGTGCCCGGCAGTGGCGTCCGGCGCCCGGGCCCGGTCCTCGTCGATCCGGCATCGGGGCCATTCACAACGCCCTGTTGTGACAACCTCATCGCTCTATTCACCGCTCAATGCGGCCGCCTACCCACGGTCCGTTGGACATATGGCGGAATAAGAAAGGCTCCACCGCAGGTCAGGCCCTCGTAGACGAAAAAGACGCCTGAGTATCCACGTGCCCGGCTAAACCCGGCGGTAGCTTCGACCCGACCCCTTTTCGGGGCGCAGCAGAAGAGGAGGCCAATCGTGACTTCGTACGAGGGCTACTGCGTTAAATGTCGGGAAAAGCGCCAGTTCGATGGCAACGAGGTCGAGCTGGCGAACGGTAGGCGTGCTGCACAAGGCACATGCCCGACGTGCGGTACCAAGATGAATCGGATTCTGGGAAAGAAAACGACCGCCTGACCGGGCGCGCTTCGCAGGCGCGCATGGCAGTTAACGCGCGTTGTAGTTAACCGGAAATGATCGCGGCGTTTTCAGTGGTGGGCGATGGCGTCGAGGAGTGCACCCTCCCGGAGGCCCCACTCGCTGACGACGAAGTGGTCTACTCCTAACACGACAGCAAACGTTTCCAAGATGGCTGCCCCGATGGGCAGCATCGGGGCCCGGCGGGGGGGCATGCCCGACAGGGCCAGCCGTTCGGGAAGGTCGAGGACGGCGAGTTGGGCAGCAAGTTCGGCCACCTGCGGGGTCGGTAGTTCGACCTGGTTCACCTCGTTGGAACGTCCCGGCGAGTGGCCCCGCGTTCTGGCCATCGCCAATCTCGCCAGCGCCCGGGCGGTACCACCGCTCGCCACGGCCCGGCGGGTGATTCCCGGATACTCCGCCAATGCCGACGCGATCGGCGCCAGTGCGGCCACCGTCCGCTCGTGGATGGCCGCCCGGTCGCCTTCGGACAAGGGGTCACCGGTGGCCAGCTCGCCCTGCAGTCGCGTCGCTCCGACCGGTGCGCTCATGGCCAGAAGCACATCGTCAGGGGTACCGACGGCGACCTCGAAGCTCCCCCCTCCGAGGTCGAGGCCGAGAACCGGGCCCTCCCCTATCCAGACCCCGGCCCGCTGCCCGGAGAAGCAGAGCCGGGCCTCCTCTTCGCCGTCCAGGACCCGTACCGGCGATCCCACCACCCGCTCGAGCCGGGCCACCACCTCCGGGCCGTTGCTGGCGTCGCGAATGGCGGCGGTGGCGAGCGCCACCACCACGTCGGGGCGGACGTCGTCGAGAGCACGCCGAAGCCGGCTGGCGGCGGCGACGGAGGCGGCCAAGCGGTCGGGCGGGATCAATCCCCTGGCCCCCACAGCGAACCCGAGGTTCAAAAGGGCGCGACGGCGCATCACCGGTTCCAACGTCCCGCACGGCCCCGCGTCACACACGAGAACCTGGAACGAACTGCTCCCGAGATCCCAGACAGCGGCCCGTAGCGGCACAGCTGCGACCGTAGCCGCGCCATCGCTCACACCTCGACTTCGTCCCGCCGCCGTCTGCACTCGGCCGGCACCGTCCGGCTACGCACCGGCGCGCCGCCTGACGGTCCGCTCGTTGATTCGCTCCGGTCCTGACATCGTGGAAGCCTGGAGCGACGATCCCGACGCCCAGTCGTTCGGGATCAGCGAAAGGAAATGTCGTGGCTGACAGCGATGGGGAGACGGCAACACCTCTGGCGTTCATCGAGGCACAGACCAAGGCTCTCAAGAAGATGGACCTCGACGAGATCTCGCCGCTGAAGCTCAGCCGGGCCGTGGCGGCCATGGCCGACCTCACAGACGTGGCCCCGCCCGACGCGGAGAGCGGCGTCTTCGTGACGGCCTGGAAGCGCACCGAGCAGTGCCACCACTTCTGGGGTCCGACCGTGGGCCAGGAGCGGTTCTGCACCAAGTGCCAGATACCGCGCAGCGCCGTCACCGTTGAGGAGGACACGAGCCGAGCGGGCCGGCGGTCCTAGACCGCTCCGACAGCCGGTACCGTGCGGGCGTGCGGATCGGCGTCCTCATGCTCCCGACCGATCCTTGGCCGGAGACCGTCACCCGGGCGCAACACCTCGAGGCCCTGGGCTTCGACCACCTCTGGACCTACGACCATCTCTCCTGGCGCCGCTACCGCGACCGGCCCTGGCACGCCACCATTCCCTGGTTGACGGGACTGGCCGGAGCCACTCGCACGATCCGTCTGGGCACCATGGTGGCCTCTCCGAATTTCCGCCATCCCGTCACCTTGGCCAAAGACGCCATGACGCTCGACCACATATCCTCCGGCCGGCTGACGCTCGGGGTGGGAGCGGGGGGCGTGGGCTACGACTCCACCGTTCTCGGTGGCGAGGTCCTCGACCCCGGGCAAAGAGCCGAGCGGTTGGCCGAGTTCGTCGAAGCTCTCGACCTGCTCCTGCGCCAGCCCACGACGTCGTACAACGGCAGTTACTACACCGTGGGAGAAGCCCGCATGCTTCCCGGTTGTGTCCAGCGTCCCCGCATCCCGCTGGCCCTGGCCGCCGGCGATCCGCAGTCACTCGGTCTCGTGGCGCGTTTCGCCGACGGCTGGATCACTTACGGCGACACGTCCCACCGTGACAGCACTCTCGAAGGTTCCGACGCTGCCATCCGACGTCAGCTGGAGCGGTTGACAGAACACTGCGAGCGTCTCGGCCGCGATCCCCAGACGATCGACCGCATCTACTTGAGCGGCAACACCGATGAGAGGCCGCTGGCCAGTCTGGGGGCCTTTACCGACCTCGTCGGACGCTGCCAGGCGCTCGGCTTCACCGATCTCGTCTTCCACCATCCCCGAGCCGAGGATCCGGTCTGGAACGACCCGCCGGAGATCGTCGAGCAGATCGCCTCAGAGGTTCTTCCCGCTGTGCGGTGAGCCTCCACAGGGTGACAGGCGGTGTCGGACCGCCGTCGAGTGCTGGGCAAAGGAGCCGAGTGTCTACGCTTTCGCCGGTGGGCGTCGACATTGAAGGTCGGGTGCGGGCGATCTGTATGGCTCTTCCGGACGTCACCGAGAAACCGAGCCACGGCGCACCGACCTTCTTCGTCAAGAAGCAGTTCCTGATGCTCTGGACCCACGGCCATCATGATCACCAGTTTCCGCCTTTGTGGTGCGCGGCCCCTCCGGGCGTCCAAGAGGGACTGGTGGCCGGCGATCCGAAGCGGTTCTTCCGACCCCCGTATGTCGGTGGTCGAGGATGGCTGGGCATGCGTCTCGACGTCCGGCTGAACTGGGACGACCTCGAAGCGATCTGCGAGGACGCCTTTCGCACGGTGGCGCCCAAGAAACTCGTCGCCGTCCTCGATGCCATGCCGGGTTAGGCACCGGGGTTGGCACAGCCTCGATCCGACGCCCCACCCGCTCGTTGGCTGGGCTCGTAGGCTGACTGGGTCAGCAGGAGAGAGGCATTGATATGGGACCGGTCATCGGAGCGCCCGACGAGGTGGCTCAAAGAATCAAGGACGAGACGGACCTCGTTGAGGTCGATGAGGTTCTACCCGACGTCGTCGACGAACCCGACGTGCAGTTGGGGGCTCGACCCTTTGAGGACATCGTTGTTCTCACGGAGGCACCAAGGCAGGGATACGGTCAGCTCGTAAGCATCATCGCGGACTACGCGAAGAAGGCGCCAAGGCCCTTCGAGATGATCGTGACCGACAATGATGGCATTGCGCACGCCTTTCCTGATCACACCGACCCAAATGAACGGTCGATCGGCGATCATCTGAAACTGGCCTACTACGGGGAGCCCGGAGATCGTCGGCCTTTGGTCCGAAGCGGCGAGGGGTCTCGACCCGAGTGATTGCGATCCCACCCATGCCATGGAGCCACAGGCACCGTTTTGGACTGGTACCCCTCTGAAGGATGGGGCGTCCTCGTCTCGCCTCAGGTCGAGGGGACCATGTTCGCCCACTTCTCAGTGACTGACCCTCCAAGAAACCAGTGGCGAGAGCTACGGGCCGATCAACCGGTTTTGTTCAAGTACACAACGCACGGACCGGATGGCTGCGCTCACAGCACGCACTACGTAAAGCCACTTAGACGAAGGCCTTACAGGATGCGTTGGAGCGGAACCGTCGAGGCTGACTCCGCGGTGGAAAATCGCTAGGTCCCGGTTAGGACCTCACTGGTCTTGACAACGAGCCGGAGCATAGAGTTGCGACCGTGTCTGGTCGTCGCTTCCGCTGGCGCATTCGGCACCTGGCGCCGCCCGTTGCCATAGTCGTCATCGCATCATTTTCGGTTGCGCTTCCACGAGCGGGCAGGCGACCGACCGAACCACGTCGCCACTCTCATCGCTGCGGGATGCCATCAATGCGGTATTGATCGCCCCTAACTTCACTATGGTCACAACGCAATCCGCTCCCCTATTGCCGTTACCGGGTGGCGGGAGAAAGACCGTGACCAAAGCCGTCATCGAGAAACCCAACCGGATCGCAATAGTTGGAAACGTCATTGCGATCGGTTCAATCAGATACCTTGCGGGTCCACCTGGGAAATGGAAGTTGAGGCCCAGCGAGAGGCGTGCTTGGCACCGTCCTTGGTCTCCGATTGGGATGATGCACGCCAAGAGTGGGTACTACCCCTCGGGAGGTTCGAGAGTGCCCTGGAAGACCTCCTGAGGCGTCTCTGCCGCCGGCCGGGCCGTTGGATCTTGATCGCCGAAGACAACGTACACCGGCATCACTTCTGGCAGTCGTTGGCCTTCGGGGACGGGTCACTCGTGACGGAGACCGTAAGCAACCACTACCTCGAGGACAGTGAGGACCGTTGGACGCCGGAAGAGGACCTCGTCTCCTGGCATTGGGATGGGAGTGTCCGCAACCACCTCGAACCACCAACTGGATTAACGTCGAGTACACGACATGTCCCGCAGTTGACGAGGTTGCGAAGAGAGCTGCAGCGACGCTGAGGTTGGTATTCGGACTGGAACACGGTGACGAGGTCTACGTGAAGATGTTCGGTTCACCTATCCGTGGCGACACTCCGGCGGCGTGTCTTGGAACCAGCGCAGACCAACAGGTGGCACGGCAGACCAATCCCGTAGCGGAGCGGTGACATGGCTCGTCGCCAGTTCGAGAACAGACTTGACCATGTGAGATACACACACAGGATCGGACAAGCCTCCAGATCTGTCGACATTTGGCCGAGTTACGACGTATGAGGATCCGGATCTTGCGAAATAGGCCGGTCGAATGGGACAGGTTCGATACGTTGAGTGCTCTCAGGGTCGGGGGCGAGTCCCCTCGGTGGGTGGAAGCGGGAATCGTCGTCCCCGAGGTCGGCAGAGGGACCGTCCCATTGACCGAGCCGCCTACTTTCTCGGTGGTCATCCCCGTCTACCAGGGGGCTGAAACCATCGGTGAGGCGATCTCAACGGTGTTCTCGCAGACCGTGGCGCCGTTCGAGGTCATCGTGTGCGACGACGGTTCAACGGATGACCTTTCCGGCGCTCTTGCGCCCTTCACAGGACGCATAACCGTCCTTCGTCAGGAGCACCGTGGGGTGGCTGCAGCCCGCAATCTGGGCCTGTTCCACGCCAGCGGTGATTTCGTTATGGTCACCGATTCCGACGATGTCTTGCTGCCAAGAACAATCGAATGCTACGGAGCACTAGCCATGGCCCGACCGGACCTCGACATCTTGGCCGCCAATGGCTACTTCGCCCGCGATGACATGATCGTGGCGACATGGTGCCTGCCAGGAGACAGAAAAGCCACGTTTCCCTCGGGCGATCAGCGTATGGGCATCGTGAGAGACAATCTCTTGCCCGGAAGCGCAGCCATGCGTCGCCAACGACTCATCGACATCGGTGGCTACGACGAGACGCTCCGGGTGGCTGAAGACTACGACGTGTCAACCCGCCTCATCTTCTCCGGTGGGCGGGCTGGGCTCCTACTGGAACCGCTGCACGTCATTCGGCTGCGGTTAGAGAGCTTGTCGCACAACAAGGAGTGGGACGTCGAAGGCCGGATTGCTGTCTTGACCAAGCTCCTCGCTAGCGACGACCTCTCTCCAGCTGAACGTGCTGTCGCCGAGAAGCGGGTCGCCGAGTACCGCCGCTGGCCCAATCGGATCAAGGCGCTCGCTGCAGCAAAGGCCTCAATGCTCGAAGGTCATGGTGATGTGCGCCGCCTATCCTTTCGGGTGGCCATGCAGCGTGGCCACGGTATTCGTACCCGGACAAAGGCGGCTGGGGCGATGATTGCACCGCGATGGGCAAGTCGGCAGATTCGTTTGTAGAACCCCGGCGCGGGTGGGCGGGCCACTGGCCCCACCAATCTGGCGAACTGGTTGAGTAGCCGGGGGGAATCTCACCCCCCGGCTCTCGCAGAACCGGACGTGACAGTCTCCCGTCATCCGGCTCCCACAGGTCGACGTCAGGTGGCTGAAGCAAGCCCCCAATGAGCGAATAGGCGCGGCTCGCGCTTGCGAACAGCATGCAACCATGCCCAGGCTCGCTGGTGATGATGCTTCAGACGCTTGAATTTGTGCAGCGCCCATCGGATCAGATGCTGGTCGATGCGGGCTGCGAGGGAGTACAACGTGCCGTAGGTCTCGACCGTCTTGGGCGACTTGTTCTCCGCCCTCAGGTGTCGTACAAAGGATCTCGCCATCCGGTCGAGGTCGCCTACGATGTCCGTTGGTAGCCCTCCACCTCGGGGCATCTGCGCTCGGAGCGCTCTGGTGTTGGGCTACCCGGGTCTGAACAGGGGTCTCCCCAGGTCAGGGCCGAAGAAAAACGGGGAGTAGCGCAGTCCGGCAGCGCACCTGCTTTGGGAGCAGGAGGTCGCGGGTTCAAATCCCGCCTCCCCGACCAGTGGTCGCCGGCGGTCGGCGTGACCGAGCGGGATCGGCCGCTCGGTTAATCTCGGAGCACTTTGCGGGCGTAGCTCAATGGCAGAGTCCCAGCCTTCCAAGCTGGTCATGCGGGTTCGATTCCCGTCGCCCGCTCCAAATTTTCGGCCAGGTCTCCGCCGAGGGCTCCGGCCACCGAGGCGAGACATGGCGTCGTCGTCGGCCGTCAGTCCCCGTCCGCCGCCTTGAGCGCCGCACCGATGCTGGGGTCGACGGTCCAGAGCTCGGGTGCCAGGTGGTGTTCGGCCGCCCAGGAGACGGCGAGCGCCTGGCTGCCGGCAACTTCGAGGAGCTCGGCGCCCAGACGATCGTGGGTGAGATAGAGGCCGACCCGGGCCCGGAGCGACGGACGGGCGCCATCGGCACGATCACCGGCCCAGCGCAGGACCCGGGTCCGGCCGAGAGCCAGGGCCGCGAAGGTGACGAAGACGCGGGCGAAGGTGCCGAAGGATGATTCGACCTTGCCGACGTCGTGAAGAAGGGCGGCGGCGATGACCTCATCGCGCGCATCGGCGGGTCCGACGAGTCGAATGGTGTCCCGGGCCACGCCGACGGCATGGCGGCGGTCGGGTCCCGACATACGGCGCCAGAGATCTTGTTCGCCGTTGCAGAGATGATCGAGCGCCCAGGACTCGTCCGCTGAGGATGGACCGAGAGGCAGGAGGGCGGTGAAGAAGCGGGCGGTCAGATGACGCCATGAGCCGAATCCCCCGCTGGCAGCCACGGCGGTCACTTTAGTGCCCCGTGCCCCGTTAACGACCCTTGCTCCGGCCCCAGAACAGCCGGAGCGAGGGGGTCAGGGGCTCGACTTCATGCCTCTGTCATGTTGGCCTGGCATAGATTGAGGACCCTTCGGCGAGGGGTTTCCGACCTCCCGAGGGAGATCATCAACCGGAGGTGGTTCGTGACGCACTTTCTCGAGACGTGGGGCTATGTGGCTGTCTTTGGCCTGAGCTTCATCTCTTCGATGGGCCTGCCCGTCGGCGCCGAGTTAGCCCTTATCTACGGTGGCGTGCTGGCCAGCGGCCAGATCCCGGGCGAAGCGCATCACCTGAACCTGGTCATCGTGATCGTCCTGGCCATATTGGCCGAGGTGCTCGGATCCTTGGCCGGTTACCTGCTCGGCTTCTACGGCGGACGGCCCCTGGTCGACCGGTTCGGCAAGTTCGTGTTGCTCACCCATAAGGACCTCGACCGGGCCGAGGCGTGGTTCGCGCGTCACGGTGAGCCCCTGGTGTTGTTCGGTCGGTTCATCCCCCTGCTGCGTTCTTTCGTCTCCTTCGCCGCCGGCTTGGGGGAGATGGCCGTGGCCAAGTTCCTGGCCTTCACCGTCATCGGCTGCGCCGTCTGGTGCACGGCACTGGTCAGCCTGGGCTATGCCCTCGGCTCCAGCTACAACCACGTGCTGAAGGGTTTCAGCGACGCCGGTTACGCCCTGGCTGTGCTGGCCGTGCTCGCCGTGGCCGCCGTCTTCGCCCGGCGGATCCGCGAAGTGCGGGCGGAGCGCAATACTGCATGAAGCCGGCGCCGGGCCCAATCACGTCTCGGGTGATTTCTGCAGCCGTGACGGACTGACCGCCGACCCAAGGGGGGCACATGTCACCAGTGCGCGAAGGTCGGATCCAGCGGGTCGGGGCTGACGCACCGGCCGGGCAGGTTCTCGAGGCGCTGCAAGAAGACGGCGCCGTCATCGTCCACGATCTGCTGTCCGGTGACGTCGTCGCCGCCATCAATGGCGAAGTGCAGCCCTTCGTCGACGCCGCCGATCCCGATATGCGGCATCTGAACCCCGGGGTCCAGCTCTTCCACGCCCAGACCCGGCACGTCTCGGGCCTGGCCGGGAAGTCGGCCACCTTCGCCACCGAGGTGATGGTCCATCCGCTGCTGCTGGCGCTGTGCGACAGCATCCTGGGACCGTCGTGTGCGCGATACCAACTCAATCTGGCCCACCTGCTCGAGCGGCTGCCCGGTGCCGGAGCGCAGTTCTGGCATCAGGACGAGATCGTGTGGAACCTGGTACCTGAGCCCCACCCCGAGTTGCAGCTGGCATCGGTGATCGCCCTCGTCGACTTCAGCGCCGAGAACGGCGCCACCCGCGTCTTTCCGGGAAGCCACCGGTGGGAGGCGGGCCGTTATCCGAGAGACGACGAAGCGGTGGCGGCGGAGATGCCGGCCGGCTCGGCCGTCGTCTATCTCGGATCGGCCTTCCACCGGGGTGGCCCCCACGTGGGTACCGAGCCACGCCGCGGGGTGCACCTCTCCTACACGTTGGGTTGGCTGCGGACCGAGGAGAACAACTACCTGGCCGTTCCGCCCGAGGTGGCGGGCCGGCTGCCCCGGGAGTGCCAAGAGGTGCTCGGGTACGCCGTGCACGACGCCATCGAGCGCGGCGGCGGCTACCTCGGCATGCTCGATCTGCGCGATCCGGTCGAACTGCTCCAAGCGGGCTGGCCCGGGTCCGCCGGCGCGGACTGAGCCGGCGCGCCCTGGGCCGGCCGTAACTGGGCCGTCCGTAACTGGGCCGGCCGTAACTGGGCCGTCCGGAGCGGGGTCAGTCCTGGCGGGCGGTCGAGTCGGGGGTGTCCGGCAGGGCGTGGGCACGTCGGGAGGCGGTCCGGTGCAGCTGCGCGGTACGGGCCAATCCGGCGATGAGGACGAGGAGGCCCCCGGCGACGGCGGCGACCAAGAGGGCGACCGAGAGCGGGAGGCTCGTGTGGGCGCCGAAGAAGTCGATCCTCGCTCGTTGGGTGTTCTGGACGACGAAGACGAGGAGGATGACGGCGACGACGAGGCCGGCGACGACGCCGGTCCAGGCGGCGCTGGTGCGGGTGTGCAGTCGATCTCTTCGGTCCGTCTCCACGTTGGCCGGCCCCTTTCTCATAGCAGGGAATCTACCCAGGAATCTCGAAGACGATGCGCGGCTCCGGCAACGGCGGGAGTGGGCCCTGACGCGCCACTGACCCCTAGTCGGGGCCAGTGGGTTGGACCGAGGAGTCCGGGGGATGCTGGAGAAGCTCGAGGGCTTTCATGCCCGGGCCGGGAATTGCTAAACGGGGCTGATGACCGCTGTCGGGAGCGCTTCGTCGAGGGAGGCGAAGAGGGGGGGGAAGATCTCGTCGAGTCCGGTCAGGCGTAAGACATTGATGACCGCCGGATCCCCGACGGCCCGGCGGAGCTCGACGCCCAGGCGGCGAGCCTCCTTCTCGGCCAGCAGGAGGGCCGCTCAGGCCGGTCGAGTCGATGAAGGAGACTCTCGTGAGGTCGATGGCGACGACGGTGGCGCGACGGCGGACAAGCCCGAGGAGCTGCTCTTTGAGAGCAGGGCATCTCCGGGAGACTTCATTCCCCGTAGGGAAGGACTTCACACTCGGCGCGTCGGGCGGGCGAGTCAGGCGCGTCAGGCAGGCGTGTCGGGCAGGAGCAGGACCCTCCCGGCCCCGGGAGAGATACCGGGGGGCTAGATCGTCGGCGCCGGGGGCAGGACGGTGAAGGTGAGGACGTAGGTCGGGTGGGTACCGGCCAGGACGTCGGCGATGACCTGTGAGGGGCCCGAGGCGCAGGAGACGCCCTTGAAGATGAAGACGGCGTTGCCGTCGTTATCGAGGATGGTGGCGGCCTCGGGGTCGGTGTTGACGCCCACCCCCGAGACGGGGCTGTTGATTCCTGGTCCGCCGCCGATACCCGAGGTGGTGTTGCCCGCCTCCCAGATCCAACCCTGGAGGCAGCGACCCTCGAGCTGGGAGGAGCCGATCTCCACCGACTGCTCGGCGTAGACGGGGTTGGTCTCCACGTAGAAGACGGCGTAGACGTTCGAGTCACCGCTGGTGGAGGTGTCGCCCGTCTCGATCTCCTGGTTGAGACCGCCGGTGCGGGGATTGACGGTGATGCCTTCGGGGGTGACGACGGGGGGACTGGTGATGAGAGTGGTGAGGGCGGTGATGAACGGCGCCACCTCGAGGTCGGCCTCGATGACGTTGCAACCGGGGGCGCAGTCGATGCCGTCGGCCACCACGGTGGCGTTGCCGTCGTTGTCTAAAACGGCGTCGATCCGGTTGGGGACGACGTTGGGCGTCGGCGGCACCGTCTGGGGGCCGCCCCCGGGGACCTGGAGGTTCTCGAAGGTGAGGGTGCCGCAGGAGGCCGACAGCTGGGAGGAGTCGATGTTGACGGTGTCACCGGCGTAGGACGCGAGGGTCTCGACCTGGATGATGACGTGGACCTCGGACTGGCCGGTCTCGACCAGGGGCTGGGGGTCGACCTGGACGGTGATCTGGGGACCGCCCCCGCCACCGGTGCTACCGCCGCCGGCCTTTTGGCACTTGGCCTTGGTGGGGTGCTTGGCGCAGGCCTTCGGTGCGGCCTTCAGGGTCTTGGCCGAGACGATCCCCGCCGTGCCCAGCAGGGGCATGGCCACGACGACCGTCAGTGCGGTCAGCCGCACGAAACTACGGCGGACGTTCACGTGCTCTCTCCTTGTCGATGTCCCTTGATCTTCCCGCCTGAGCGGGCGGTCTGCCATCGTCAGAGATGATGAATCGCACGCTGAGGAGCCGTGTGTCCACGAAGGGCGCCCTCAAAGATGAGGGGAGGTGGGGCCCTTTTTCCCCGGAAGCTCGGATTTAGCCCGGGAGCTCGGTGCCAGGTGGCGTGGGCGGCTGCTGTTCGGGTCCCCAGTCGGTGCCCGTCCAGTAGCGGATCTGATCGGGGTTGACGGGGTCCGGGTACCAGCCGGCCGAGGGTCCGGTCGGCGGGGGCTGCTGTCCCGTGCCGGGAAATGCCAGTCCGGAGGAGGCGAAGGGGGCGGGTCGGCGGCGGAGGATGACGATGGCGGCGGTGAGGCCCAGGAGACCGACGGCGGCCAGGGCGACGCCGACCGTCCAGGAGTCACCGGGGCCAGAGTGAGCGGAGAGGGAGGTCTCGGTGGTGGGCATCGCCCGGTACTGGGCGAGAGCGATGGCATCGAGTTGGCGGAGGGTGAGGGTGTTGTTGGCCAGGGTGGCCAGAAGGTTGGCCCGGGCCCAGGTGACCGCCGTTGGGCTGGTGCCGTTGGGGGCCTTCCGGCAGACGACTTGGTGGGAGCCCGGAATCGAAGGCAGGGGGAGGTCGGTGAGAGGCGGGGAGCCGGTGGCTCCGGTGCAGTAGGCGGCGGCATCGGAGCCGGCGGCGCCCTTGGCCTCCTGGGCGCCGGACTGGTCCGGGGGACCAGAGGAGAATCCGACGAGGATGATCTCGAAGAGAGAGGTGGCGGTGGTGGGGTCCTGCCAGCCCTCGGCGGCGACGGCCGTTTTCAGGTTGGTGCCGGAGGCGGCGGCGGCCGCTTGGCGGGCCAGCGAACTGACGAGGCTGTGCTGTTGGGCAGCGGGAAGCGGCTGCCAGCCGCGCAGCGGATTGGCGATGATGAAGCGGTCGATGGTGCTGTTGCCGGCGGCGGCGGCGGCAGGCGAGAGAAGAACCAGGAGGAGCAGAGGAACGGAGAGGGCGAAGAGGACGGTGAGAGGAACGGAACAGCTCGGCCGGAGTGGCGCTCGGGACGAGGACGTCACCGAACGGCGATCGAGGTGACGACCTCGACATCGGGCGAGAGGCTGGCGCGGACCGGGCAGTTCTTGAGAGCGAGCTCCAGCGCTCGGTCGGCCGCCGGCCTCTCGATGACGCCGGTGACTTCGAAGGCGAGGACGATGCGGAGAAATCGGCCCGGGGGGAGGTCCTGCTGCTCGGATTCGACGACGACGGTCAGGGTGTCGAGTTGCTGGCGTTTCTTCTTGAGGACGACGACGACGTCGTAGGCCAGACAGGCGGCCAGGGAGAGCGGGAGGAGGTCAGAGGGCTTCGCCCCGTCGATCTCGGGATCGCCGGAGATGGGCAGGCGGAAATGGCGGGAGTCCTCCCCCTCGAAGAGCAGACCCCGTTGCCAGACGAGGCGTTGTGTGCCGGTCGCCACCCGGTGTCAGCCCCGCACCCGATGAGCGGGCCCCGGTCTCCGGCGGTCGATGTGCGGGGGCATCTGTCTTTTCTAGTCGGCGCCCTTGGGGGGTGGGAGTCATCTGGCCGTTGGCCGGGGTGAGTGGGACGGACCGGTAGCGTCGACCCGATGGCCGTGGCCGAGAGTGTTCCGTCCGGGGCGTGGGAGCCGTCGGGTCGGGCGAGAACGGCCGACGGGGTGGGGATCGCCTACTACGAGCTCGGGGGATCGGGGCCCGCTCTCCTGCTCGCCCATGCCACCGGCTTCTGCGGGGCGGTGCTCGCCCCCATGGCCGGCCGGCTGGCCGACCGTTTCCGCTGTATCGGATTCGACGAGCGCGGTCACGGCCGGTCCGATCGTCCGGAGGACGGGGACTTCGGCTGGTACGGCTTCGCCGCCGACGTGCTCGCCGTGGTCGGTCATCTGGGGCTCGAGCGGCCCGCCGGATTCGGCCATTCCTGTGGGGCAGCGGCACTGCTTCTGGCCGAGGAGGCCGAACCGGGGACGTTCTGCTCTCTGTACTGCTTCGAACCGATCATGTACCCGGGTGAGAGCCCCCTGGCCCCGACGCTCGGGGACAATCCGCTGTCCGCCGGCGCGCTGCGACGGCGGGAGAGCTTCGGGTCGCGGGCCGAGGCGCTGGGCAACTTCTCGGGCAAGGGCCCTTTTATGCGGCTCCACCCCGAGGTGCTGGCGGCCTATGTCGACAACGGTTTCGAGGCCCACGGTGACGGGATCCGGCTGTGCTGCCGCCGGGAGGACGAGGCCCAGGTCTACGACCACGGGCTGTCGCACGACGGCTTCGGGCATCTGGCCGAGATCGGCTGCCCCGTCCGCTTGGCCTGCGGGGCCGAGACCGATGCCGTCGGGGCCGACTTCCTGGCGCTGCTGCAGCAGCGGCTGGCCCGGTCCGAGGTGGAGGTCTTTCCCGGGATGGGCCACTTCGGCCCCCTGGAGGACCCCGATGCGGTGGCGCTGTCGGTGGCTCGGTCGCTCGAAGAGAGCGCGCCCTGATGCACGTGAGCGTTACAGCCACGGCCTAGCCTCGAACCCGTGGCCCTGACCCTCCCCCGCTCCCTGTCGCCCTCGAAGGTGAGCAGCTTCAAAGACTGCGCCCTGGCCTTCCGGTTCAGCGTGATCGACCGGCTGCCCGAGCCCGCCTCACCCCATGCCGTGAAGGGCACCCTGGTGCACAGCGCCCTGGAGGGCCTCTTCTGGGAGAACGGGCCCGGGGGGCGGACCCCCGAGGCGGCCCGGGCTTCGTTGGCGGCGGCCTGGGAGGAACTGCAGGAGGACCCCGAGTTCCTCGAACTGGAGCTGGCGGACGATCAGCGCCAGGCCTTCCTGGCCGACGCCGAGGGTCTGGTGGCGGGATACTTCCGGCTGGAGGACCCGAACGCCGTGACCACCGTCGGTGTCGAGCTTCTGCTCGAGGCGGAGGTCGGTGGGCTTTTGCTGCGGGGGATCATCGACCGGCTCGATGTGACCCCGGAGGGCGAGTTCATCGTGGTCGACTACAAGACGGGCCGGGTGCCGAGCGAGATGCAGGAGCAGAGCCGGTTGGGCGGCGTGCAGTTCTACGCCCTGCTGTGCGAGCAGGTTCTGGGCCGGCGTCCGGTGAGCGTGCGGCTGCTCTATCTGAAGGAGCCGATCGTGATCGCCGCCGACCCGTCCGAGCAGGCGCTGCGGGGTCTGCGGCAGCGGACGGCGGCCGTGTGGAGCGCCATCGAGCGGGCCTGTGAGGACGAGGACTTCCGGCCGAAGCCGTCGGGGCTGTGCAACTGGTGCAACTTCCAGTCGCTGTGTCCCGCCTTCGGAGGAGATCCGGCGCTGGCCTCGGCTCTGAGCGCCGAACTGCACGGCGCCCCCGCCTGAGCTGCCGGCGCCCCGTTCGGGGGCCCGGTGGAATGGGTCGTCGCCGAAAGAGGTTGGAGGGAGCATGAACGCCCTTACCTTCGCTGTGACCTTCGACTACCGGTGCCCCTTCGCCCGCAATGTGCACGAGCACCTGGTGACGGCCATGGAGGGGGGTGCCGACTGGGAGGTCGAGTACCTGCCTTTCTCTTTGACGCAGTCGCATGTCGAAGAGGGTGAGGAGCCGGTGTGGGACAGGGCCGACAAGACGCCGGACCTGATCGCCATCGAAGCGGGGCTGGTCGTGCGCGACCTGTTCCCCGAGCGCTTCCCCGACGTCCATATCGCGCTCTTCGCCGCCCGTCATGACCAAGGACAAGACCTACGGCAGCAGGCCGTGATCGGCGAGGTGCTCGAAGCGAACGGTGTCGGGGCCGACGATGTCTTCGCCGCCATCGCCGAGGGATGGCCGCGCCAAGCCTTCCGCAAAGCACACGAGGCGGCCGTGAATGATCACCAGGTGTTCGGGGTGCCGACCTTCATCTCCGGAGAGGCGTCGGCCTTCGTCCGGATCATGACGAGGCCCGAGGGCGACGGGGAGCGGGCCCGGACGACCATCGAGAGCATCCTCGAGTTGCTGCTCGGTCATCCCGAGATCAACGAGTTCAAGCACACCTCGATCTCTCGCTGAGCTGAGCGGTGCTGTCTGAGAAGCCGCCGGGGTTCAGGCCAAGGTGCCGAGCAGGGCGAAGGTGCGGCGGACCTCCTCGGGTGTGCCGTAGGCGACGGCGGAGAATTCCGTGGCCCCGGCATCGGCCAGGCGGGCAATGACGGCCGCGACCTCTTCCTCGGTGCCGACTATGGCCACGTCGGGCGGCCCCGCCGCGCCTTCGCGGTCGAGCATGGCCCGGTACGACGGCAGCTGGCCGTAGACGGAGAAGATCCGCCCCGCCCGCTCCCGGGCGGCCTCGGGGTCGTTCGTGACACAGACGGGCAGGGTCACGACCACCTGGGGGGCGGGCCGGCCCGCCTTGTATGCCGCCGACGTGATGGTGGGGACGATGTGATCGGCCAGGGTGTTGAGACCGACCATCCAGGTGATGGTGCCCGAAGCCATCCGGGCGGCGATGCCGAGCATGACGGGTCCGAGGGCGGCGACGAGGACGGGGGGTGCGGTGGCGCCCTCGGTCTCGGGTGGTCCGAGGGTGTTGGCCGCCAGGACCTCACCTTGGAACGAGACCTGCTCCCCCGCCAGCATGGGCATCAGGATCGAGAGGTACTCCTCCATGTAGCGGGCCGGCCGGTCGAAGGAGAAGCCCCACATCCCCTCCACCACCATCTGGTGGGAGAGGCCGATCCCGAGAGCGAGACGACCGCCGGTCGCCGCCTGGACGGTCAGGGCCTGGGCCGCCATCACGGTGGGGTGCCGGGGATGGACGGGGATGACGGCCGTGCCCAGGGTGATGTCGGGCACCTCCCGGCCCACGACGGCCAGGGCCGTCAGGGTGTCCCAGCCGAAGATCTGCGACGACCACAACGACGAGACACCGGTAGCGGCCAGATCCTTCGCCCGGGTCACGACCGCTTCGATCGTCCCCCCCATCTCGAGCCCCAGCCCGATCCGCATTGTCTCCTCCTCACGTCCGACCCTGACTGCGGTCGGCTCTCCATCCCCCGGTCGGCCGGGGCCACTCATCCTGGCAGTACCGTTCGCACTGTGCCCGCTCTCGGCGAGGTCGGGCGCCCTGCCATCACCCCGGTTAGCGCCACTGCCATCACCCCGGTTAGAAGGTGCGGCGGCAACAAGAAAGAATGCGAGACCGGGCCGGGGCCAGGGGCCAGGTCCGCACGACCACCGGGAGACGAGCCATGAGCGTGGGCATAGTGATGGGCAGCGCATCGGATGCGCCCGTGATGGAGGCCGCCGTCGAGGTGCTCCGCGATTTCGAGATCCCCTTCGAGGTGCGGGTCCTCTCCGCCCACCGGACACCGGACGATGCTCTCGACTTCTCCCGTCAGGCGGCCGCCAACGGCCGGCGTGTCCTGATCGCGGGCGCGGGGGGAGCCGCCCATCTGGCCGGGGTCCTGGCCGCCGTCACCGCTCTCCCTGTCATCGGCGTTCCCATCGCCGTGGGCGGCCTCGGGGGCCTCGACTCCCTGCTGGCCATGGTCCAGATGCCGAAGGGAGTCCCCGTGGCCACCGTGGCCGTGAACGGAGCGGGGAACGCGGCGCTGCTGGCCGTCCGGATACTGGCGCTCTCCGACGAAAGGCTGGCCACGGCCCTGACCCTGCACCGCGACGACATGGCGGCCAAGGTCCGCGCCGCCGACGAGGAGATCCGGACCCGCTTCGCGCAGTAGCGGTCATCCGCCTGATCTTGCTCCCCGATGCGACGAGGAGATCCGGCGGCCAAAGGCTGACAGGCTGGGCCGGATGCGGATCGTCGTCACCGGTGCCAGCGGGCTGATCGGCCGGGCCCTTCTTCGCGCTCTCTTGTCCGCGGGTCACGAGACCACCGTCCTCGTCCGCCGGGCCGCCGGGCCCGGTGAGGCGCGCTGGGATCCGGCGGCGGCCACCATCGAGCCGGCAGCCCTCGAGGGGGCCGGGGCCGTCGTCCACCTAGCCGGTGCCGGCATCGGTGACAGCCGCTGGTCGGCGGCACGGAAGGAAATCATCCTGCGCAGCCGGCTCGATTCGACGACCCTGCTGGCGCGCACCCTGGCCGCGCTCGAGAACCCACCGTCGGTATTGGTCAGCGCGTCGGCCATGGGCTACTACGGCGACAGGGGCGACGAGGAGCTCACCGAGGCCAGTGGCCCGGGCAGCGGCTTCCAGGCCGAGGTCTGCCGCGCCTGGGAGGAGTCGACGGCGCCGGCCGAAGCGGCCGGACTCCGGGTCGTCCATCTCCGCTCCGCCGTCGTTCTCTCCCGCCACGGAGGGGCGCTCGGCCGGCAGCTCCCTCTGTTTCGTTTCGGTCTCGGGGGAAGGCTCGGCAGCGGCAAGCAGTGGCTCAGCTGGATAACGCTGCGCGATGAGATCGGCGTCATCCTCCGCGCCATCGAGGACAGCTCTCTGGTCGGTCCCCTGAACGCGTCGGCGCCGGCACCGGTCACCAACCGGGAGTTCACCAAGGCGCTCGGCCGGGCGCTGCACCGTCCGGCGGTCTTCGCCGTGCCGCCGTTCGCTCTCCGGCTCGCCCTCGGCCGGCAGTTGGCCGACGAGCTTCTGCTCGGAAGCTTGCGGGTCCTGCCCGGCCGTCTGACGGAGCTGGGCTACCGGTTCCAGGACCCCGCACTACCCGGGGCTTTGCAGGAGGCGCTCCGCTAGTACCCGGAAGTACTCAGCGAGATGGCGTTTGGCTCTTGTCGCCCAGCTGTCGGTCGTCGCCCGGCTGTCGCTCAGCCGGCGGAGGGAGCGAGTCCCTCCACCGTCTTGGCCAGGTCGTCCCCACCGGGGAGTAGCGCGAGCACGGGAACGGTCACCCCGTTCTCCACGTAGCGTCCGATATGGGCCCGGCACTCGTCGTAGGAACCGTGGACCACGAGGGCGTCGACCACCTCGTCGGGGATGGCGGCCAGGGCCGCCTTGCGCTCCCCCGCCGCCCAGGCGGACCACATCTCCTCGAGCAGCGGTCCCCGTCCGAGCCAGCGGTGGAACTCGGCGTAGACGGCGACGTTCAGATAGGCGGCGATGCCTATCCGGCCCACGGCGCGCGCCCGCTCGCTGTCCTCGGTCGGACAGACGAAGATCCGGGCCACGACCTCCTTGCCCGGTCCCACCTCGGCCACCGTCGTCCGGACGTCCTCGGCCGAGAGCCAGTTGATGATGGCGCCGTCGGATTCCCGCCCGGCCAGCCGCAACATTCCGGGACGGAGCGCCGCCACATAGACCGGCGGTATCTGCACGGGCGGCCGACCCAGTCGGAAGCCGCGCACCGTGAAGGTCTCGAACTCGGCATCGACCTTCTCGCCCGTGAGCGCCAGACGGAGAAATCGCACCGTGTCGCGGACCCGCTGGTACGGCCGATCGAACGGCACGGCGTTCCAGCGTTCGACGATCACGTCGGAGGACGAGCCCACCCCGAGGGCGAAGCGCCCGGGGGCCAGCTCCGCCATGGTGGCGGCCTGCATGGCGAGCAGTCCCGGTCCCCGCGTGTAGACGGGCACGACCGCCGTTCCGAGCTGCAAGCCGGGGGCGGCCACGGCGGCCAGGGCCAGCGGCGTGAAGCCGTCGGCCCCGTTGGCCTCACCGGTCCAGACATCTGTGTAGCCGAGCTCGGCCAGCCGCTCGTACCAGGCCCCGTGCTCGGACAGAGGAACGTGGTCGAAGGGGACGGTGATTCCGTATCGGTTGGGCACGACACTGAGTGTTACACCCCGCTGTCACCCTGTACCTGTGACAGCCGCCCGGAACTTGCCCCAGCAGAAGCGCCTCTACCAGCCCCCCCTGCCCTGGAAGGCCGACCCCGGACTCGGCGGCCCCACCACCTCGGTCCGGTCGACCGCGCCGGCCAACCCCAAGCTGCCCACGAAGGGGCGCCGGAGCACCGCCGATAGTCGGCAGGCCACCCGTCAGACGAGCCGTCCGGCCCCCGGTCAGACGAACCGTCAGGCCAGCGGACCGGCACTGCCTGCCCGGCGGGCGGTCTCTTACGGCGACTGGCGGCTCGACGAGAAGACCCGACGGGCCGGTCGCCAGGGCGTGGCCTTGGCCCGGGCCGCCCTGGCCGGGGCCAGCTCTCCGGCGGAGCGCCGCCACGCCGACGCCGCCTGATCAGCCGTTCCCGGTGATTGCCGGCGTCGCGTGATCAGCCGTTCCCGGTGATCGCCGACGCCAGGCGCGGCCCGTCCCGACAGCGGTAGGCGCTACCGTCGCGGGCATGCCGTCGCTCGCCGAACGCCTGGGGCACCCGGCCGACGCCAAGCTTCTGATCCTGAACTGCGACGATCTGGGCTTCTGTCACGCCGCCAACGTCGGGGTCTACGACGCTCTGCGCCATGGGCTGGCCACCAGCGCCAGCCTGATGGTCCCGTGCCCCTGGGCCCGGGGTGCCGCCGCGGGCTACCGGGGCGAGGACGTCGGTGTGCACCTGACGGTGAATGCCGAGCACGATCTCTACCGGTGGGGTCCCATCACCCACGCCCCCTCGCTTCTGGACGGCGACGGCGGGTTCCCCCGCACCGTGGCCGACGTCTGGGACCACGCCGATCTCGACGAGGTCCGCCGCGAATGCCGGGCCCAGATCGAGCGGGCCATCTTGTGGGGATTCGACGTCAGCCACCTCGACGCCCACATGGGGACCATGCAGATCAAGTCGGAGTTCTTCGACGTCTATCTCGACCTGGCCGTCGAGTTCGGCCTGCCCCTCCGGCTCTCCGGTGCCGGGACAGAGCCGCTGATCGGCTTCCCTTTCCGGGCCCTCGCCACCGACGTCGGCGTGCTCTTCCCCGACGAGCTCGTCTACATCCCCGGCGTGGGCAGCCGACAGATCCTGCTCGATGCCATCGCCGACATGGGCCCCGGGGTCACCGAGGCCTACCTGCATCCGGCCGTGGCCAGCCCCGAGCTCGAGGCCATGGCCACCGACTGGGAAGACCGGGTGGACGACCATCGGCTCCTGGTCGACGACAGGCAACTCTCCGACGCCATCGCCGACGCCGGTATCACCCTGATCGGTTACCGGGAATTACGCGACCTCATGAGGGCGCAAGGAGCCGAAGCCGCCCTCAGAACTCCGTGATGGCGGCGATCTCGGTCTGAAGCTGCTTGTACTCGGGGGCGTTGGTGATGGGGAGCAGGGCCATGACCTTGGCCATGTTGCCGGTCACCTTGACCTTTCCCTGCATGAAGGCGGCGTTGGCGTCGAGGTCGCCCTTTTGGATCTTCACGGCATCGGCGTAGCCGGTGGTGAGGGTCACTTCAGAATCGTCGAGGTGTCCGAGCTGACTCTCGGTCAGCTTGCCGTTCTCGAGGACCCAGTAGTACTCGATGTCACCGTCGGGGCCACCGGTCACCACGTACTGCATCCGGGCTGAGGCTCCGGCACGCTCGGGCTGCCCTTCGGCCATCTTCCTGCTTTCGTCGAGCCAGTCCTGGGTGAGCCACTTCGACATGTCGTTCCTCCATGGGTCGTCGCTCTCTACACGGCCGCAGTCCGGGCCCGGCGGGCCCACCGGTCGCCACAACGTCACGGCATGTTACCGAGCGGCGAGGTCCCGCACACCGGCGAACAGGTCGTCCTCGACGGCGTTGGCCCCGGTGCCCCCGGCCCCGCCCACCAGGGTGCGAGCCAGGATGTACTCGTCCACGGGATGGACGGTGCGGGCCACCTCGGGGGGCAGGCCGAACCAGAACGGCGATGTCGGATCGACCTGGGTGGCATGGGCCAGAAGGGCCTCGCGCCGGACATCGCCGTAGCCCGACACGTCGATCAGGGTCGTGTACTCATTGGTGTTCGACGCCGCTCTCTCCAACCAGGCCGCGTCGAAGGGAGATTCCAGGCCCAGCTCGACGAACTTCTCGTGCATGGCCACCACCCGGGCCCCGGACCAGCCCACGTAATACAGCTTGAGCGGCGCCCACGGTTCGCCGGCGTCGGGGTAGAGCGAGGGATCAGCGGCGGCGTCGAAGGCGATGACCGAGATCTCGTGCACCCGCAGGTGGTCGGGATGGGGGTAGCCCTTCTGGTCGTCGCCGTAGGTCACGATGACCTGGGGCCGTTCACGGCGGATGATGGCCACCAGACGACCCACGGCCTCATCCAGCGGCGCCCGGGCGAAGGATTCGGGCCGGGCGTTGGCCGGCGTGTCGGGCATCCCTGAGTCCCGGTAGCCGAGCATCACCACTTCGTCGTAGCCGATCACCGACGCGGCGGCGGCCAGCTCGCCCATCCGCACGGCGGACAGGTCGGCTCGCACCTCGGGCGAGTCGAACGCCGGGTTCAAGATGTCGCCTTCCTCGCCCCCGGTACAGCACACGAGCACCGTCCGCACGCCCTCGGCGTGGTAGCGGGCCACCGTCCCGGGGCCCTTCGAGGCCTCGTCGTCGGGGTGGGCGTGGACGGTGAGGAGGCACAGCGGCGTGGTCATATCCACACGGTACCCGGCGGTCGCGACACGCTCCTCACCTCCCGGGCCGCTCGGCCGGTCACGCGAATGCTGCCTCTACCTGGCACGGGAGCGGCCGGGGCCTACCGCCACCGGGCCGTGGTGCGGCCAACGCCTACGCGGGCTCCCCTATGCTCGCGGGTGGCATCTGAGGCACCGAACGGTGGCTCCCACCAGGAAAGGGACGACAAGCAATGGGCATGATGCAGCGCTTGTTGAACATCTTCCGGGCCAAGGCCAACAAGGTCCTCGACCGGGCGGAGGATCCCCGCGACACGCTCGATCTCTCCTACGAAAAGCAGCTCGAGAACCTCCAGAAGATCCGGCGCAGCGTGGCCGAGGTGGGCACGGCCCGCAAGCGGATCGAGATCCAGGCCACCCAGCTCGAGCAGCAGGCCACCAAGCTGCAGGACCAGGCCCGCCAAGCTCTCGGACAGAACCGTGAGGACCTTGCCCGCGAGGCGCTGTCGCGACGGGCCGCCATCGGCGCCGAGCTGACCGACCTGCACACCCAGCGCGACCAGATCGGCGACCAGGAGGAGAAGCTGGTCCAGACCGCCCAGCGCCTGCAATCGCAGGTGGCCACTTTCCGGACCCGCAAGGAGACGATGAAGGCGAGCTACACCGCCGCCCAAGCTCAGGCGAGTATCGGGGAGGCGGCGGCCGGCATCTCACAGTCCATGGGCGACGCCGGCATGACCATTCAGCGGGCCCAGGACAAGATCGCCAACATGCAGGCCCGGGCCGGAGCCATCGACGAGCTCTTGGCGTCAGGCGCGCTGACCGATCTGAGCTCGAGCACAGACGACATCCAGGCCCAGCTGGACAAGGTGGCGGGAACGTCACAGGTCGATGCCGAATTGGCCGCCATGAAATCCGAATTGGCCGCCGGCTCGGCCGCCGGTCTCCCGGCCGGCTCCCCGGCGCCGCCGCCGCCCGCCGTTGCCGCCGCGGTCCCGGCCCCGGCTGATCCTTCGACCGCCCAATCTCCAGGAAGCTCCGATCAACCCGAGGTAACCATCTGATGGCGATTTCCCGCCGCATCCCGCCCGACCGCCAACTCGTTTTCCGGATGTTCCTGACCGGATTCTTCATCGTCCTGCTCTACGGCGCGGTGATCGGGGTCCTGTTCGCCCTTCACCTGGCCATCGGTCTCATCATCTTCATCGGCGTGGCCTTCGCCTTCGCCCAGTACTGGTTCTCCGACAAGATCGCCCTCTGGGGTATGCACGGCCACGTCGTCACGGCCGAGCAGGAACCCGAGCTCCACGGGATCATCGACCGCTTGTGCGCCCTGGCCGACATGAAGAAGCCCCGCGTGGCCATCGCCGAGGTCGACATGCCCAACGCCTTCGCCACGGGACGCAACCCCAATAACGCCGTGGTCTGCGCCACGCGCGGCATCATGCGACGTCTCGAAGAACCTGAGCTCGAGGCCGTCCTGGCCCACGAGTTGTCCCATGTGGCGCACCGCGACGTGGCCGTCATGACCATCGCCAGTTTCCTGGGAATGATCGCCGGCCTCCTCACGCGCGTCTTGTTCTACTCCGAGATCTTCGGGGGCTTCGGTGGCGGGAACAACAACAACCAGGGCGGCCAACAGACCGCACTGCTCGAGATGGGCGTCCTCGTGGTCTCCGCCGTCGTCTACGCCATTAGCTTCGTGCTCACCATGGCCTTGTCCCGCTATCGCGAGCTTGCCGCCGACCGCTCGGGGGCCATCCTGATCGGACGCCCTTCGCTCCTCGCCTCTGCTCTCATCAAGGTGACGGGTGAAATCAGTCGGATCCCCACGCGTGACCTGCGGTCGGCGGAACACTTCAACGCCTTCTACTTCTCCCCCGCCATCGCCAGCGGAGCGAGCTTGTCGTCGCTGTTCTCCACCCACCCGCCCCTGCAGAAGCGCCTCGACGCACTGGCCAAGCTCGAGGCCGAGATGAACCAAACCCCGTGAACGAACTCCTCACCGCCCCCACCCGCTGATGCGCATCTTCGACACCCTGCTCGGGCGGACGAAGCCCGTCCGGGCCAACCTCGACGCCCTCTTCGCACTGCCCTCAGCCGCCGTCACCCTGCAGATCAGTGCCGGCCTGGTGTCGACGCGTAAGGCCGGCGTCTGCTTCAAACCCCCGGCCGGTCAGAACTTCACCGATATGCAGAACGAGCTGGAGAAGCTCCTGGAGCTCGGCGACGCCACCGGTACCGGTACCGGCACCGGTACAACGGCGCCGGCCACGTCCGACCCTGCGTCCGCCGCATCCGCCGGCCCGGCCACCGTGGCCGACGCCCCCGCAGCCCCTGCCGCCGCAGCCCCTGCCGCCGCGACCCCTGCAGCCACTGCAGCCCCTGCAGCCGCCACGGCACCGTCGACGACGAGCACGCTGACGGTCCGTCACGTCGGGGACCGGTTCGGGTACCGCTGGATCCTCGTCGAAGGGGGCGACATCGACGATCTGGTCACCCGGGTGCACATGGTGCACTCCTCTTTGGAAGACGCTGGATGGAGCCCCCAGCTGCTGTGCTCGGTCTTCGGCTTCGAGCCGGCCGGTCCGGCGGGAGCAGGGGACACCGTCGGCGCCTCCGACGCCGTGAACCAACCCGTCTTCCTTGTCTACCTGGCCAAGCAGGGCACGTTCTACCCCTTTGCGCCGACGGGCAGCGAACAGCGCGATACCGAGCTCGAGTTGCGTCTCCGCGGCATCTTGGGCACCGACCTGCCCGTCGAATCGGATCTGAGCCGCTGGTTTCCCATCTGGGACCTCCCCATCGCCTGACCGGCGACGACAACTACTCGGCTGGCGACGACAACGAACGGTCGGAGTAGGGATCCCAGGCCGGCGGGCCTTGATCCAGGGTGTGAAGCTGCCCACGGACCATCTCGACGAATTGCTCGGGGTCGATGGTGCTCGTGGCGTCGTCACCCACGAGATGAAGCGCTCCGGTGATGGACCGCGCTCCATCGAAGGTCCACTGCGCCGCGTGCTTCTCCGCCGCCGTGAGGTCGAATGCCAGCCGGTCCAGGTCGACGCGCAGGCGGGGACGACGGGTGGCCAGGCGCACCCAGGACTCGTAGCGGTAGCGCAGCTCCATCGCGCCGCCGGCCACGGTCGCCACCCTCAGGCGGTCAGTGGCGCTGTGCACTGCGGCCCGGTGAAGCGATGCGCCCTCCCACGACGTCGGCGCTGTGTCGAACTGCGGGTCCACGCGCACCACGGCCAGATCCTGATCGGCGAACTCCTCGATCGAGGCCCCTCCCTCGGTCAGCGCGCGCACCGACGATTCGTAGGCGGCAAACTCATCGCCCCACAGCGATTCGAATCCTTCGGGATGGGCGGCGAGATCGAAGAGCACGTCCAGCGCCCGCTGGGCCAGGACCCCGCAGTAGGCGAAGGCGCCCGCCGGTCGCGCTGACGGCGCCACCGTGCAACCGCTTCCGCGTTCGCTGTCGTCCAGCGCATTCAGGGCGAAGGCGACGAGGGCGGCGGAGTGGTCGGTCACGACATCGAAGTCGCCCACCCGGGCCGCCTCCACCAGCAGCGGCCCGTGCTCGGCGTCGAGCCCATCGAGCACCAAAAGCGCCAGGGCCACCAGGCCGTCGGCGTCATAGTGATCGATCGACGCCACCCGAGGCTCGGCGGGGATGGCGTGGCGATGGGCGAGAGCGTTTCGGGCGATTTCGGCCGAGAGATCGGCGGCGAAGGCCGGCGGTGTCGGTGTGCCCGGCCAATGAGAAAGGGTGTAGGCGGTCCCCGGTCGCTGCGCCCCGTCCACGATCACGTGGGCCTCGCCGGCCAGGAGATGGGCCGGAACATACCGGAAGGGCGGCCCCGTCGGCCGCCGATCTCTATGGAGCCGGCGTATCAAAGTCTCTCGCCACTGAAGCGGGAACGGCTAACTCGACTCGTTGGGCAGGTCGTCGATGCGACGAGCCAGCTCCAGGTCGGCTTGGGTGAGACCACCCTCGGAGTGTGAGGTCAGGCGCAGCGTCACCCGGTTCCAACGGATATCGATGTCGGGATGGTGGTCCACCTTTTCGGCCAGAGCTCCCACGGCGTTCACGTAGGCCAGGGCGTCGGAAAAGACGTGGCCGGTGTGGACCTTCACCAGCTCGGCGCCTTCGCGCGTCCACTTCATACCCTGTGATAAAGCGGCGTCCACGGTGCTCGGATCAAGAACGGCCATGCCGTCAGGCTAACGGCCGGCGGCGGCGCGGACAGACCCGAGAAAGGGTCAAGGGTGGATCATCTCCTCGGGTCGGACGGCGCGGTCGAATTCCTCGCCGGACAGATACCCGAGAGCCACGCACGCCTCGCGCAACGTGGTCCCCTCGGAATGGGCCTTCTTGGCCACCTGAGCCGCCTTGTCATACCCGATCAGGGGATTGAGAGCGGTGACGAGCATGAGCGACGTGTCGAGGTGTTGCTTGATCCGGACGCGGTCGGGCTCGAGGCCCTCGACGGCGAACTCCCGGAAGGTACCGCAGGCGTCGGTGAGCAGTCGGATCGAGTGCAGGACGTTGTGGATGATGACGGGCTTGCACACGTTCAGCTCGAGGTTTCCCCGGCTGCCCGCCACGGCTACGGCGCCGTCGTTCCCCATCACCTGGATGCAGACCATGATCAGGGCCTCGCACTGCGTCGGGTTGACCTTCCCCGGCATGATGCTCGAACCCGGCTCGTTGGGCGGGAGGACGAGCTCGGACAACCCGGCGCGCGGTCCCGAACCGAGCCACCGGATGTCGTCGGCGATCTTGGTGAGCGACACGGCCAGTGTCCGCAGCGCCCCACTGGCGTGAACCAGGGCATCGTGGGCGGCCAGGGCGCTGAACTTGTTCGGCGCCGAGACGAAGGGCAAACCGGTAAGGGCGGCGATGTGGGCGGCGGCGCGGTCTCCGAATTCCGGATGGGCGTTGAGTCCGGTGCCTACGGCCGTGCCCCCGAGGGCCAGCTCGAAGAGATCGGAGAGACAGGCGTCCAGACGGGTCAGATCGGCATCGAGCTGTGCCACATAGCCGGAGAATTCCTGACCGAGGGTGAGAGGGACGGCATCCATCAGGTGGGTCCGGCCGATCTTCACGATGTCGGAGAAATCGTTCGCCTTGGCCGCCAGTGCATCACGCAAGGCCCGGACCGACGGCAGCAGGGCGTGGACCAACTGCTCCGCGGCGGCGATGTGCATGGCCGTCGGGAAGGTGTCATTCGACGACTGCGACATGTTCACGTCGTCATTGGGATGGACCGGCGTCTTCGATCCCATCTCCCCTCCAGCCAGTTGAATGGCCCGGTTGGAGATGACCTCGTTGGCATTCATGTTGGTCTGGGTGCCGCTGCCGGTCTGCCAGATGCGCAAAGGAAAATGGTCGTCGAGAGCGCCCGAGGTGACCTCTCTGGCCGCTTGGATGATGAGGTCCGCCACCGATTGGTCGAGCTTGCCCAGGTCGGCGTTGGTGGCCGCCGAGGCTTCCTTCAAGATGCCGAAGGCGCGCAGCAGCGGTCGCGGCATGACGTCGTCGCCGATGGGAAAGTGCACGAGGGACCGCGCCGTCTGGGCCCCCCAATAGCGGTCTGTGGGAACCTCGATCGGGCCCATCGAGTCTGTCTCTATGCGCGTGGCGGCCACCGGGTTGCCTTTCTTCTCTTGCGGGAGCTTCTCTTCTGGGGGATCCGGGGGGCCCAATTACGGCCGACCGGCTAGCTACGAATTCTCCGAATTGGCGTGCCCGACGTTATCGCCACTCCACATGGGCCCTGATGGCCTGGCCGTCGTCGGTCAGCCAACTCTTACCCCGGGCGAACTCGAGCATGGCGGCGAAGTCCGCCTCCCAGCTCGGGCCAACGGCCCCCGAGGCCAGCCGGCGCACGGCGTCCACGTCCATCAGGACCTCGTCTCCTTCGCTCCGGCCGACGCCGGCCCCGATGAGCACCTTGTCGAGGGCGTCGTTGTCGGCGGTGCCCGTGACGACGACGTCGAATCGTTGACAGTCCCCCGGCTCGGTCAGCGCCACGTCCGATGTCGCCAGATCGACGGTCACATGCATGGGCCACCCTGGATCATCGGCCGCCCGCCGGTCATCGGATCATCCTGAACGATCGGCCGCCCGCCGGTCATCGGACCACGAGCTTCAGGACCGTGGGGGAAGAGCACCGAAGGCGCCGGTGAGGGTCTCACCGGCCAGGCGGACCGTATCGAGGTCCCGAACATCGGGGATGTTGAACACGACACCGTCGAGTCCGGCGTCGTAAAGGGCGGCCACCTGCTCGACCACGGCGTCGGGATCGCCGGCTGTCACCATGGCCCGGGCCATGGTCTCGTCCATGCCCCGGGTGGCTCTGAACTCCTCCACTTTGGCGTCGGCCTCTTTCGCCGTGGCCGCAATGATCAGAGTACCGAGCCGGGTTTTTGTGATGGTGCCCGGGTCACGGTGCACGTCGTCACAGTGGCGGGCCAGCACCTCGAGCTTGTGGCGGATCGTGGCGGCGTCGCCGAAGAGGTTGCAGGCGTCGGCCCGCTCGGCCACCAGGCGCAGCGTCCTGCGCTCTCCGCTCCCACCGATCAGGATGGGTGGCCCACCGCGCTGCACGGGGCGCGGGCGGTTCATGGCTCCGGCGATGCGATAATACCGGCCTTCGAAGCTGGGCGCATCCTCGGTGAACATCGATCGGCAGATGACGAGGGCCTCCTCGAGACGATCGAAGCGCTCCGACAGGGGCGGGAAATCGAATCCCAGGGCGTCGTGCTCGGCCTGAAACCAGGCTGCCCCGATACCGAGGACGGCCCGCCCGCCGGACAGGACGTCGAGGGTCGTCACCTCCTTGGCCAAAAGAGCGGGGTTCCGGTAGGTGACGCCCGTGACCATGGCGCCCAGCCGGACACGACTGGTGCGGGCGGCCAGGCCGCCGAGGAGCGTGTAAGCCTCGAACATCGGCTCATCGGTCTCACCGATCAGCGGGATCTGAAAGAGATGGTCCATGACCCAGATGGAATCGAATCCGGCGGCCTCGGCCGTGGTGGCGATCGACACCACCTCTTCGAAGAGACCCGGGCTGTCGGGGCCGTCGGTGTCGCCGTAGGTGAAGCTCGGGATCTGGAGGCCGAGTCGCGTGAATGCCGTCATCAGAGCGGGAGATTACCCTCCCGGGCCGTGACGAAACGGGGGCTCCGGTCCTGCACCGATCCCCTTCCCGGCGTCACGCCGAGGGCTCCAGTCGGGACAGGAAGGTCCTCGCGCTCTCTACCTTCACCCCGAGCCGTCTGACCCGGTCCACCAGGCCCCGGTCGGAGGTGACGACGACGGTGTCCTCGGGGTCATCGAGCGACCCGACCATCTCGACGATGGCGTCGTCGGCGGCATTCGGCCCCCCGGGGGCAAAGGCGACTCTGACCCCGATATCTGACGCCCGGTCGGTCTCGTCGGTGGTGGAGCGGCCATCGAAGACCACGGTGACCTCCCCCAAATCGCCCGCCAAGGGGGCCACCTGCTCGACCAGACGCCTCCGGGCGGCGGGGCGATCGCGCCACCACCCGTCGGGCCGGGTCCCGATGACGTTCATCCCGTCGACGATGTAATGCACGACCACAGCCTGTCCCAGGAGCCCGGCGGGAACCTTATTGGGGGACATTTGATCCTTGGTTGCGGGGGTCGTGACTTCGGACCCCCACAGTGGCCTCACCGTCGAGAACGAACACAGCTGGCCCCCGGCCGGTGGAAGGGAAACCCCCCAAATGACCAGGCGAGTAAGCCGTGAGTCGTACTCAGGACAAGGCTCCGAGGGCTCGACCCAGGCCTCGGCCGACCTCCGTACCCTGGGGCAGTCCCAGGTGATCGGCGCATCCACCGCCGATGTGGGAAATACCCGGGAGAGGGTCCGTCAGGGACGTCTCTTCCGACTCGGTCTCGTCCTGCTGCCGATCGCCCTGCTTCTCGTGCTCCGGGCCGTCGTATGGGGTGGCGGTCCCTTCGCACTGCCGCACTTCCCCCATGCCCTTCTCCCCTACCTCCCGGCCATGGCCCTGATCACGTTGCTCTCGGTCGCCATCATCGTGCCCCTGCTCGGTGCCGGCCGGTCGCCCCATGTGCTGTACCGGCCCAGTGAGATCGATGTCCGGTTCGAGGACGTCCGTGGCGCCGGCCTGGTGGTCGATGAGGTCGTAAAGACACTCAACCTCTTCCTCGGTCACCGCAAGTTCACCGAGCACATGGGCGGGTCCCCGCGCCGTGCGCTTCTGTTCGAAGGACCTCCGGGAACGGGCAAGACTTACATGGCCAAGGCCATGGCGGCGGAAGCCGGTGTGCCGTTTCTCTTCGTCTCGTCGTCCGCCTTCCAGTCGATGTACTACGGCCAGACCAACCGCAAGATCCGGTCGTACTTCAAGGCTCTGCGCAAGTACGCCCGACGCGAAGGCGGGGCCATCGGGTTCATCGAGGAGATCGACGCCATCGGCGGCGCCCGGGGCGGCATGGGGACGGGACGGGCCGAAGGCGTTTCCGGCGTCGTCAACGAGCTCCTCATCCAGCTCCAGTCCTTCGACGAGCCCGCCCTGATGACCCGCATCGGCGCCGCTCTGGCCGACAAGGTGAACGCGTGGATGCCCGCCGGACGGCAGATTCAGAAGAAGCCGGCCACGCCCGCCAACATCCTCGTGATCGGTGCCACCAACCGCGCCGCCGACCTTGACCCCGCTCTCGTCCGACCCGGACGCTTCGACCGGACGATCTACTTCGATCTGCCCAGCCGCTCCGGCCGGCGCGAGATCATCGACTACTACCTGGAGAAGAAGGCACACGAGCCCGAGCTCGATGTCCCCGCTCAGCGCGACACGCTGGCGGCAGTGACCTTCGGGTACTCGCCGGTGATGATCGAGCACCTCCTGGACGAGGCGCTCATCTGGGCCCTGCGCCGCCAAGGCGACCGCTTGTCGTGGGCCGACATCCAGAACGCCAAGATGACCGAGGAGATCGGCCTGGCGCAGCCCGTCGAGTACGCCGAGGCCGAGCGACGGACGATCGCCACCCACGAAGCCGGACATGCCGTGGTGGCATGGCTGGTGGGCAAGGGGCGCAAGCTCGACGTCCTCTCCATCATCAAGCGCAAGGATGCTCTGGGCCTGCTCGCCCACTCCGAGGAGGAGGAGCGGTTCTTGAAGACACGTACCGAGATGGAGGCCCTCATCCACATCGCCTTCGGTGGCATGGTGGCCGAGGAGATGTACTTCGGCGAAGCCGGCTCGGGAGTGGCGAGCGACCTGAAGGCAGCGACCATCGCCGCTTGCCAGATGATCGGCAGCCTGGGCATGGGCACGACCCTGATCTCCGCTGCTGCGCTCGAGACCGCCGGCGGCGGCAACATCGTGGCCAAGGTGCTGTCCAACGACGACGGACGCGACGAGGTCGAGGGCGTTCTCAGCCAGGCCAAAGCCGAAGTCAGAAAGCTTCTCGAGATGAACCAGTCGGTGGTCGAGGGACTGCGCGACGCCCTTCTCGAGCGAGACGAGCTTGTCGGAGCCGAGATCCTCGAGGTCATCGCCTCGGTCGGGACTCCCGCTCTGGAGGCAACCGTCTAAGTTCTCGACGTCGAACCGGGGGGACTCGACGTCGAACCAAGGGCAGCGCCGCGGCGGCGGCGCTGCCCTTGCATCATCTGCGGCCCGGCACGAACAGCCCGGCACCAACGGCCCGCTCCAACGACCCCGCACCAACGGCCCCGCTCTAACGACCCGGTCGAGACCACCAACCGCCGGCCCCCGATGCCAGGCCCGCGGCCGCCAATTGCTCGAGGGCGACGGCCACATCGGCCAGAGGTAGCGCACAGCGGCGGACGATCGTGTCCAAGTTGGCGGGATCGTGGTCGAGAGTCTCCAAGATCCGGGCCGAGATCGGATTCGGCACCGGACACCGCAGTCCCCCCTCTGGCGTCACCCGGGCCGGGCGCCGCGGCGGAACGATCCCAGACTGGCCGGCGATGGCCAGCTCCACGGCGGCAATGACGTCCTGGACGTCTCGCACCGGTACCGCGCCGTCGACCAAGAGGGCGTTGCACCCCATGGAGGCCGAGCTGCGTACCGATCCGGGGACAGCCGCCACGGTCACGGCCCGGTCCGACGCACACTTCACGGTGTTCAGTGATCCGCCCTTGCGGTGGCATTCCACGACCACGACAACGTGAGCGAGAGCGGCTATGACCCGGCTCCGCACGGCGAAGAGCCAGACAGGGGCACCCGCCGATCCCGGAGCTCGTTCGGAGAGCACGACACCGGTGTCGGCGACCGCCCTCTGGAGCTGCTGCTCCGCCGGCCGTGACGGCGCGTCGAGGGCGGTGCCGATGACGGCCACCGGCGGGGCCCCGCCGATCGCCGCCAGGACGCCGGCGTGCCCGGCCGAGTCGATGCCCCGGGCCAGCCCCGACACCACCACCACGCCCGCCCCGGACAGACCCCGCCCGAGCTCCGAGGCCACACCGAGCCCGTAGGGGGTGGCACTACGGGTACCGACGATCGCCACCCGGGGACTGGCGTCGATGAAGGTCGGGTTCCCGAGGGTGAAGAGAACTCCGGGAGCCTCAGGGTCAGATGCCAGCGCGGCGGGATAGCCGGGCCGCCCCAGAATGCGGACTCCGATGCCTGCCCGCGCGCATCTCTCGCCCACCGACTCGAGCAGCGCCGGCGTGGCCTTCGACTTGTACCGTCCGTCGGGGTCGGCGCCGTGTCTGCCCCGGGCGAGCGCCTCCCACGCGCCCTGCATCTCGTAGCCGTCGATGAATCGGCGCATCCGAGCGGGGCCGGCACCGAGAGCGGCGATGGCGGCGGCGAAGCGCTCGTCGTCAGCGAGGTGACCGAGGCCCCTCATGACGGCACCTCGTGGGCCTGGGCGCCACGGGCATCTCGCAGGTGAATGGCTTCTGCCACTTGGCGCTCGCCGATCACGGGCCCGACATCGTCGAGATCGGCGAGCGTCCGGGCCACTCGTCGGATCCTGTGAAACCCCCGGGCCGACAGCGCTCCTGATCGCAGACGCCGTTCGAGCAGAGCGGCGCCCTCGGGCGACAGCGGGCACAGCTCGTCGAGCAGTTGCGGCGCGATCTCGGCATTGCACCGCACGCCGCGCGTGGCCGCCACCAGGCGGGCGAAGCGGACCCGCTCGGCCACCACTGCCGAGGCCTCCCCGGGAGGACCTCCCAGGAGATCGTCGACGTCGGGACGCCCGAGACCAAGAGCCAGATCGAATCGGTCGAGCAAAGGCGCCGAGAGACGCCGGGCATAACGGGCGCGCGCTGCCTCGGTGCATCGGCAGGCACCGGGGACGCTTCCCTCGCCGCATGGACACGGGTTCATGGCACCGACCAGCAAGAAGCGCGCCGGCAGGTCGATGGCTCGACGGGCCCGCCTGATCCGGACGACACCCTCCTCGAGTGGCTGGCGCAACATGTCGAGGGCGACGGCCGGGAACTCGCCCAGCTCGTCGAGGAACAACACCCCGCAGTGGGCGAGAGAAATCTCCCCCGGGCGCAGCCAGGCCGTTCCACCGCCGACGAGCGACACCTCGGTGGCCCCGTGATGAGGTGCCCGAAAGGGCGGGCGCTGCGCCAGAGCGCCACCGGCGAGGCTCACGCCGGCGGCCGAGTGGATGCGCGTGACCTCGAGGGCGTCGTCTCGCCCGAGTGGCGGGAGAAGCCCGGGGAGCCGGGTGGCGAGCATGGTCTTGCCCGAACCGGGGGGACCCACGAGCAGCAGATGGTGTCCCCCGGCGGCGGCCACCTCGAGTGCGCGTCGTCCGACCGGCTGACCTCGGACGTCAGCCAGATCGGGACTCGGTGGCAACTCGGTCGCGTCGGTCGTGCGAGCCGCAGTGTCCGCCCACGGACCCTGTCCCCGAAGGGCGGACACGAGCTGGCCCAGGCCGGCGGCCCCGCGCACCTCGTGTCCGCCCACCAATCGTGCTTCGACGGCGCATTCGACCGGGACCACCACCCGCCGGCACGTGAGAGCGGCGACCATGGGCACGATGCCGGGAACCGGCCGGAGGGAGCCGTCAAGCCCGAGCTCGCCGATGAAGGCGGTGTCTTCGACGTCTCTTTCCGACACCGAGCCGTCGGCCACCAGGACACCGATGGCGATGGGCAGGTCGAGCCCGGACCCCCCTTTTCGTCGACCTGACGGAGCAAGATTGACCGTCACCCGGTGCTTGGGCCAGGTCAGGGCGCTCGACAAGACGGCGGCGCGCACCCGGTCACGCGACTCGCGCACAGCGGCGTCGGGAAGGCCGACGACGGTGAATCCGGGCAGGCCACCCGAAACATGGACCTCCACGGCGACGGGACGACCGTCGACTCCGTGAAGAGTGGCAGATGGGACAGAGGCGAGCACGACAGCTCCCACGGGGATCGGCGTCGGTCGCGAGACCGATGCTGCTTTGGTGAGAGGGCCGTTCCCTGAGGCGCCGGCCGCACGAGGCGTAGCCCGCACGGTACGGCAGGGGTGTATCAGCCACCGGGCGCGTGCCCGAGACCCCGGACGGTCGAAGCGTTCGATCGGCCGATAAGGACCGACGGGCCGATCAGAGGACAGGGCGTCCCCGGCGGCCGCTGCTTACAGCCCGATGGTCATGAAACAGTCATGACCGACCGGGGCAAGCAGGCAACCGCCGGGAGGCGCTGCCCATTTCCTCTAGCTGTTGGGGGTACGCAGCTTGAACTGAGCGCCGGCGGGGTCGGCCACGGTGGCGAGGCGACCGTGGGGAGTGTCCTCGGCCTCCATTACGACCGAACCGCCGAGGGCCTTGACCTTGGCGATGGTGGCGTCGGCATCGTCTGTCTCCCAATAGACCGACCAGTAAGAGGGCACACCTTCGGGCAGGAATGCCGCGGCGTCCATGATCCCGGCCAGCTCGCCTTCGCCCGCCGGATCATGCATGGTTGTGTAACGGAATTCATCGGTGTCGGCGACGGCACTCGTCTCCCAGTGGAAGACGGAGCGATAGAACGAGACGGCGGCGCCATGGTCGCGGGTATGCAGCTCGAACCAGCTCGGGGCCCCGTGCTCGTTCAGCACGGTGAACCCGGGGAAGGTCCCCGGCTGCCAGGTGCCGAGGTGGGCTCCGGTCGGGTCGACAAGGATCGCCTGCTTCCCCAGATCGGCGACGTCCATGGACGGGCTGATGATCTGGGCACCGTGGGCCTCGGCCGCCTCGAGAGTCTTGGTGATGTCGTCGGTGGCCAGATAGATCTGCCAGGCGTCTGAGGCAGCCTGGTCGCCCATGGCGCCCATGGCGCCGGCCACAGGGACACCGTTGCGGGTGAACATGAAGTAGCCGCCGAACTCCGGGCTCGGGTCCTGCGCTTCCCACCCGAAGAGTTCGGCGTAGAACGTGCGACTGCCCTCCACGTCGGAGGTCCACAGATCGGTCCAGCACGGCGCTCCGACGGGGGCACTGTCTCGAGTGGGCATGGCTACTCCTTTTTCTCCGAAGTTTGGTTCGTTGAATGGTTTCACCACACTCGACGGGTTCGGGGGCCGAGAATCATCGGTCCTCCGAGGAGTTCATGCCACGCCGGCGCCCGACTCGGCCCGGCCCTGCCTCGGATCGGGTTCCGCATGGCGCGGCACGACGGGCGGCCGATGAGATCACCGGCCCGGGCCCGTCCACCAGGTGATGGTTTCCATCCAACGTTGGTGCCGGATCACCGTGGTGGGCCCCGACGGTGCGGTGCTGACCGACGACGTGCTCGAGGGACCGGCCCCCCCTGACCTGGGTGCCATGGACGAGGTGGCCCGTTGGGCACTGCTGGCGGCCCGTCTGAACGGCACGATCGGACTGACCGAGGTCTCGCCCGCCATGCAGGAGCTTCTCGAGCTCGGTGGCCTAGGAATCGAGGTGCAGGGGTAGACCGAACTCGGGAAAGAGCCGTTCGGGGTCCAAGAGGCTCAGGAAGAAATTCATGCCGGTGATCTTTCCTTCCGAGATCTCGAGCACCTGCAGCGCCCACGGCGCGTGACCGCCGGCCCGATCCGGTCGGTACTGTCCGAATGCCGGGCAGCCGTTGGCGAAAGCGGGCACGAGCCGTGAACCCCGGCACGCGCTCGGTCCCGGCTGGACCATCCACCGGCCGATATCGACCGCTCCCCTGATCCACATGGCGAACGGCGGCATCTGCTGGACGGCGTCGTCGTGCAGCAGCGTCACCAGGCGTTCGATGTCATAGCGCTCGAAGGCGTCGACGTAGCGCTCGAGCAATTCGGCGTCGGCCGTGTCCAAGGTCTCGCGGCTCTCTTCATTCGGCAGTGCGCCGAGCGTGGCGCGGGCGCGCTGGAGAGCGCTGTTGACCGCCGCCACACTGGTATCGAGGAGTTCGGCCACTTCTGACACCTGCCAGCGCAGGACCTCGCACAGGATCAGAGCGGCGCGCTGGCGGGCGGGTAAGTGTTGGAGCGCGGTGACGAAGGCCAGGCGGATGGACTCGCGGTACTGGGCGATCTCGGCCGGATCCGTGCTCTCGGGGGCGACACGGGCATCGGGAACCGGGGTCACCCACGTGGCTTCGGGCAGCGTCGGGCCGAGGTGGGACTCCTCGGGGGGCGAGGCCGGACCCATCTCCATGGGTCGGGCCCGGCGTTGGACCTGGCGGTGCATGTCGATGCACACGTTGGTGGCGATGCGATACAACCACGAGCGCACGCTGGAGCGACCTTCGAAGTCCTCGGCGTGGCGCCAGGCTCTCAGCATGGTCTCCTGGACGGCATCCTCGGCTTCGAAGCCGGAACCAAGCATCCGGTAGCAGTAGCCGTTCAACTCCCGCCGGAACGGCTCCAGGTCAGATGGAGCCGGAGCCTCCTCGCGCAGGGCCACGGGACCAGATACTACCGAAGGGGACTCGAACATGACATCGGCCATTACAGGTTGGACGCAACGGTCGATCAGAAGTCATCGGTCGCCTCCGGCCAACATCTGCCGACTCCGTGGGACCCACCGGGATCCCCCGCCCGGCCGGATCGGTCAGTTGCCGGTGAAGTGGGGGTCGCGCTTTTCGGAGAAGGCGCGCATCGCCTCGCGGGTGTCCTCGGTCGTGAAGTTCACCGTCTGGCAGCGGGCCTCGTCTTCCAGGGCCTGGGCCATGGAGACAACCCCACTGTCGTTGAGCAGCTTCTTCGTCATGGAGAGGGCGATGGGCGGACCGGCCGCCAGCCGCCTGGCCCAGTCGTCGACAAAGGCATCGATCTCCTCGTCGACCACCAGGCGGTTCACGAGACCAATCGAAGCGGCCTCGTCGGCGGACAAGGTGTCGGCGAAATAGGCCAGCTCCTTGGCCCGGTGCAGGCCGATAAGGCGCGGCAACAACCAGGAGGACCCGCCGTCCACCGACAACCCCCGGCGGGAAAAGATCTCCGACAGCCGTGCCGAGGACGCCATGACGGTGAGATCGCAGCACAGCGCCAGACTCAGGCCGGCGCCGGCGGCGATCCCGTTGATCTTGGCGATCGTCGGTTTCGGGAGGTCGTACAGCGCCTGCATGACGGAACCGAGGAACCGCATGCGGGTAAGAGGGGGATCGTCGCTGTCGCCGCTGATGCCCTTGGGATCGCCGATATCGGCGCCCGAACAGAAGGCCCCACCCGCTCCGGTGACCACCAGGACGCGGTCCTCGCGCCGACGAGCGACGTCGCCGAACGTGGCGTACAGCTCCTGCCACATCGCGCCGTTGGCGGCGTTCTTGCGCTCAGGACGGTTGAGGGTGACAGTGACAACTCCCGCGTCACGCTCCACAATGATGGTCTCGCCGGTCACGGCGCCACCCTACTCACCAAGCAGGAGAACCGGCCAAGAGCGCTCGCGATCTTGGTCTCGGCGTCTCGGGTGAGCGGCGTCAGAAGGCGTCGTGGAGCATCTCGATGTGGAGCTCTCCAGAGCGGTTCTCCATAACCCCGGCGACGTCGAAGCGCACGGGCCGCATCCGCGTACCGCGTTGGCGGGTGTCGGCCAGCCACCGCGCCGCCAGCTGCCGGAGCCGTCGCTGCTTGGTGGCCGTGACGGCGTCAGCGGGTGACCCGAAGGCCGTCGACGAACGGGTCTTCACCTCGCAGACCACGACCACACCATCGGGATCGAGGGCGACCAGATCGATCTCTCCGTGGCGGCACCGCCAATTGCGGGCCACGACGTCGTAACCGGCCCGCACGTACCAAAGCGCTACCGCTTCTTCTCCCCGCCGACCAAGATCGGCACGACCGAGATCGCCACGACTGACGGGTGATCGAGCACTCGGAGATATCGCGGTCATCTCCAAAGTCTCTCCGGGGGGTGTAATACCGCCGGTGGCCGGACGCCCCCGCCGGGGCTCAGGTGTCGCGTTCGGGGAGCCGCTCCACGTTCACGTCCCGGAAGGTGAGCACCTTGACGCTCGGAACGAACCGGGCCGGGCGGTACATGTCCCACACCCAGGCATCGGTCAGTTCGACTTCGATGCAGGTCGGAGCGGAGCTGCTGCCCACCGAGACCTTGACTTCATTGGCCAGGTAGAAGCGGCGTTCCGTCTCGACCACGTAGTTGAAAAGCGGGAGCACCGTGCGGTACTCCTGAACCAGAGCCAGTTCGATGTCGGCCTCGTAGCGTTCGAGGTCCTCTTCGCTCATCGCCCTACGGGCGGACTGCCCGCTTCTCCTTGATCTTGGCCGCCTTACCGATGCGGTCACGCTGGTAATAGAGCTTGGCCCGGCGGACGTCACCCCGGGTCACCATCTCGATCTTGGCCAGAACGGGCGAGTGGACGGGAAAGGTCCGCTCCACCCCGACGCCGAAGCTGACTTTGCGGACGGTGAAGGTCTCGCGGGCGCCGGACCCCTGGCGGCGGATGACAGCCCCCTGGAAGACCTGGACGCGCTCACGGGTGCCCTCCACAACCCTCACGTGAACCTTGAGGGTGTCGCCAGGACCGAACTCGGGGATGTCGTCTCGCAGGAACTCGCGATCGACGATGTCAGTCGGATTCATGGTGCGCGTCCCTTCGCGGGTCGATTTTCGGGCGACGTCGGCGACACCCGGGCGGGATGGCCACCTCCGAGCACGGCCGGCCGATGGGGCCTGCTGGAACTCGCCAGAATAGCCGCTCCCTGGGCCTTCGTGCGGCGGAACCCCGGCGCCCTGCCCTCCGTGAACCCTTATCCGGCCCTACGAAGAACGGTCGGGGTCCTCGGCATCCAAAAGACGCTGCTCCTCGTCCGAGATCCCGCCCCGGGCGACGATCAGGTCCGGTCGCTCGTCGATTGTCCTCTGGAGCGCCTTCAGCCGGCGCCAGCGCTCGATACGGGCGTGGTCCCCGTTGCGCAGCACCTCGGGAACCTCCCAGCCCCTGAAGTCGGCCGGACGGGTGTAGTGGGGATACTCGAGGAGCCCGGAGGTGAAGCTCTCGTCCTGAGCCGAGGCCTCGTTCCCCATGACCCCCGGCAACAGGCGGGAGACGGCTTCGATGACGACCATGGCGGCCGCCTCACCGCCGGCCAGGACGTAGTCGCCGATCGACAGCTCCCCATCGACGAGGTGATCGGAGACCCGCTCGTCCACCCCCTCGTAGCGTCCGCACAACAGCGAGAATCCGCCCGAGGCACCGGCCGCCAGGCCGGCCAGTTCTTCGGCCACGCTCTGATCGAAACGTCGGCCCCGGGGGCCGAGAAGGTAGAGAGGTCTCGGCGGATCGGTCGTCTCCACCGCCTGAAAGAGGGGACCGGGGGTGAGCACCATTCCGGCCCCGCCGCCGAACGGTGCGTCGTCCACCGAACGACGGGCATCGGTCGTCGCATCACGCAGATCATGGATCCGCAGGTCGAGGACACCATCGCGACGGGCCCGGCCGAGGAGGGCAACCGAACTGAAGCCCTCTAAGAGCTCGGGAAAGATAGTGAAGACGTCGATCCGCATTGCGATCCCTCCGCCGGCGTTCGGCTCAGCGTCAGTCGAGCAGGCCGGCCGGGATCTCGACCACGATCCGGCCTGGGCCGTGCTCAACAACACAGCGCAGTGGCACGAGGCCGCCACCGTCGAGCTCGAGGAGATCGCTGACCGGATTGGCCACCACGGCGGCGACGGTACCGAGCGGGCGGCCGTCGGCATTGTCGACGACGGTCGAGCCCACGAGCTCGTGGACCCACAGGGCCGCCGGGTCCTCCAGTGGAGGGGCACGCAGTATGCGGTCGCGCAGGCGCTCGGCGGCGGCGATGCCGTGGACGCCGGCGAAGTTGACCAGCCAGCGATAGCGGAAGGGACGTGAGCTCTCGATGCGCAACTCACCCTCGTCGGTCTGGAAGACCGAGCCCGGCATCGATCGTTCGGCGCGGTTGCTCACGAAGTTGACGACCACTTCGCCACTCAGGCCGTGAGGTCGCACCACGCGCCCCACGTCGAGGAGTCCGTCATCCGTCCGGCTGGGGACGGGATCACGGCGGGGATCGTCAGTCGTCGACGAAGTCGACGTTTGTCTCCACCCCGTCTCGCGATCCGGCCACCCGCACCAGAGTCCTGATGGCCTGGGCCACCCGTCCCCGACGTCCGATCATCCGACCCATGTCGCGTTGTGCCACGTGGATGCGGAATCGCACGGTGCGACCGGAGTCGTCCGCCTCGAGCACAACGGCGTCGGGGTCCGTGGCGATGGACCGGGTGATGTAGTCGAGGACGGCGCGCGCCGTTCCTCCCTCGACACGGTTGCCGGCCATGTCGTCCACCGTGTTGATGTCGTGTTCCTCCGCGTCACCGGCAGCGGAGTTGAAGTCCTCGTCGCTCACTTGGCTTCCGCCGGACGGTATTCGTCCCAGGCACCGGACTTGCGTAGGAGCTTCTCCACGCGCTCGGTGGGGGTGGCACCCTGACGCAGCCATTTGAGGGCCTTCACGTTGTCGATCTCGACGATGGCGTCGGGTTCGGCCAACGAGCGCCCCCGCGGGGCGTAGGTGCCGACGATCTCGATGAAACGGCCGTCACGCGGCGACCTGCTGTCAGCGGCAACGACGCGGTACGTCGGCTGCTTCTTCTTGCCCATCCGCATGAGACGGAGCTTTACGGCCACTATTTGACTCTCCTGATCTTCCTGTGAGCGTCACGCACCCGGGGGTGCGGACCTTCCATTGTGGCCCGTCACGGGCCCTCCCGGCGAAAAAAGGCCATTTCGGGCCTGCCGGAGCGCTAACGACCCCCGCCGGTGGCCTTCGGTGTGACCCGGCCGCCACTCTTTTTCTTCTTGTTTCCCTTCAGGCCTTTTCCTCCGCCGATGCCGAGACCCCGTGGGGGCGCAGACCCCCCGGGGAGCCCCATGCCCAGGTCGCCGAAAGCATCGGCTCCGCCGGGCGCCAGAGCGGCCAGATCTCCCATCTGATCCGAAAGAGCCTGGGCCGACTTCGCAGCACCCCGGCCCCCCATCATCCCTCCGAGCATCCCCGGGGACTTCATCAGCTGCTGGGCGTCCTTGAACTGCCGCAGGAGCTGATTGACCTCCTGGATCGAGGTCCCGCTTCCGGTGGCGATCCGTCGTCGGCGACCGCCGTCGATGAGGGCGGGATCGGCCCGCTCCTTGCGGGTCATCGACTGGATGATGGCCTCCACCTGGGTGATCTGGCCATCGTCGATGCTGCTGCCGGCCTGCTTGAGCTCCTTCGGAACACCGGGCAGGAGCGACAGGATGCCGCCCAGCGATCCAAGCTTCTTCACCTGCTGCAACTGCGAGAGGAAATCCTCGAGGGTGAACCGGCCTTCCATGAGGCGCTCGGCCCCACGTTGGGTCACGTCGCTGTCGAACTCGCGCTCGGCCTGCTCGATGAGGCTCATGACATCGCCCATGCCGAGGATGCGGCTCGCCATCCGGTCGGGATGGAACTGGTCGAAATCGGCCAGGCGTTCACCCGTGGAGGCGAAGGCGATCGGCTTGCCGACGACCTCCTTGACGCTCAGCGCCGCGCCACCTCGGGCGTCGCCGTCGAGCTTGGTGAGAATGACCCCGTCGAGATCGAGCGTCTCGTGGAACGCTTCGGCGGTGGCGACCGCGTCCTGGCCCGTCATGGCGTCGATGACCAGGAAAGTGAAGTGAGGATTGACGGCCTCCGAGATCCGGCGGACCTCGTCCATCAGATCGGCGTCGATGGCAAGGCGTCCGGCGGTGTCCACCACGAGGACGTCACGACCGAGGCGTCGTGCTTCGTTCAGACCGGCGGTGGCCACGGCCACGGGATCAGTCGCCTCGCTGAAGACGGGTACCCCCGCCTGTTCGCCGAGGATCCGCAGCTGCTCGACGGCCGCCGGACGCTGGAGGTCCGCCCCTACCAGCATCGGGTTGCGGCCCTGCTGGCGGAACCAGCGGGCCAGCTTGGCCGAGGTGGTCGTCTTACCCGACCCCTGGAGGCCGGCCAGGAGGACAACCGTCGGTGGCGCCGAGGCGTAGCTGATCCGCAGGGTCTCGCCCCCGAGGACGGAGATGAGCTCCTCGTGGACGGCTTTGATGACCTGCTGGCCGGGGCTCAGGCTCCTCGACAGATCCTGGCCCACGAGCCGGAGGCGGATCCCGTCGACGAACGAGCGGGCCACGCGGACATCAACGTCGGCGTCGAGAAGAGCGGTGCGGATCTCGCGCAGAGCGCCGTCGACGTCTTCGTCGCTGAGCCGCCCGCGACTTCGCAAGCGGCCGAAGATGCCTTCGAGGCGGTCAGAGAGGGTCTCGAACATCGGTTGCTCAGGCTACCGGCTCCGGTGGGCCTTCCCGGGCCGGGTCGGGATCAGTCGAAGAGAGCGTCGACGAAACTCTCCGCGTCGAAGGCGATGAGATCGTCGGGGCCTTCACCGATGCCCACCAGCTTCACCGGGAGCCCGAGCTCACGCTGGATGGCCACCACGATGCCCCCCTTGGCCGTGCCGTCGAGCTTCGTCAGAACGACCCCGGTGACCCCCACGGCGTCGAGGAACTGCCGGGCCTGGGTCACCCCGTTCTGGCCCGTCGTGGCATCGAGGACGAGCAGGACCTCGGTCACGCGCCCCGGCGGCCGATCGGCCACCCGGCGGATCTTCTTCAGCTCCTCCACCAGGTTGAGCTTGGTGTGGAGCCGGCCGGCTGTGTCGGCCAGGACCAGGACCTGACCGCGGGCCGACGCCCTCTGGACGGCGTCGAAGACCACGGCACTCGGGTCGCTGCCCTCGGCCCCGCGCACGAGCCCGACCCCGGCCCGTGTCGCCCAGATCTCCAGCTGTTCCGCCGCCGCCGCCCGGAAGGTGTCGCCGGCGGCCAGGAGCAGCGAGTGGCCCTCGGCCGTTTGCTGTCGAGCGACCTTCCCGATCGTCGTCGTCTTTCCCACCCCGTTCACGCCCACGAAGAGCCAGACATTGGTGACGCCTTCTTCGAGGGCCAAACCGATGTCTCCGGCGCCGACCAGTGACTCCCGCAGCGCTTCGCGCAGAGCGGCGACCACGGCATCGGGTCCGCGCAGTTCCCCACTGCGGGTCCGCTGACGAAGGTCATCGAGCAATGCCGAGGTGGTCGCCGTACCCACGTCGGCCCGCAGGAGTGCCTCTTCGAGGTCGTCCCACGTTTGCTCGTCGACCGAACCCCGACCGCGCAGAGCCCGGACGTATCCCGACAACAGGCCCCGGGTCTTGCCCATCCGGTCGCGCAGATCAGCCGGTGCGACGACGTCGGTGACGTCCTCGACGGCGACCTCAGGACCCGCAGAAGGCGGGGGGGCCGCCGGTGCAGTGGTGGTCTCGTCGGCGACGGACGCCTCGGGAACAGCTGTCGGAGAGGGCGCGGCCGGCGACGGCGACCGGGAAGGTGGTCGCGCCGGCCGGGGCGGCGCCGGAGGCGGCTTCGTCTGCACCGCCGAGGGAGAGGCTCCGGCGGCGCGCCCGCGCGACGAGCGCCGGGAGAGCACCACCGAGGACGCCACGATCGCCAGAACGACGACCACGGCCAGGACAATCCAGAGGGCGAGCATGGCCAGGGCAGCCTACGAGATGGCCGGCGAGCCCACGACGCTCACGACCTGACGCTCACGACCTGGGGCTCGACCGCTCGGCTCGTGCGGGCCACGCCTGTTCGGAGGCCGCTGCTGTTCAGAAAGGCAGCGGCGAAGGTGGGCGGTTGCTCAGTTGGTGGAGGCGGCGGCCGATTCGTCGTCGGTCTGACGACGGACCTTCTGACTCACGACCTTGGACGAGCCGCCCGGAGTCATGGTCACGCCGTAGAGGGCGTCGGCCGCCTCCATGGTGCGCTTCTGGTGGCTGACGATGATGAGCTGCGCCTCGTCGCGGAACTCGTGGAGAAGATCCAGGAATCGGTGGAGGTTCACGTCGTCGAGTGCCGCCTCCACTTCGTCCATCAGATAGAACGGCGACGGACGACTCCGGAAGACGGCGAAGAGAAAAGCCAGAGCGACGAGGGACCGCTCCCCACCCGAGAGCAGCGACAGCTTGCGGACGTTCTTTCCTGCCGGACGGGCCTCGACCTCGACACCGGTTTCCAAGATGTCGGTGGGATCGGTGAGGACCAGGCGTCCCGTGCCTCCGGGGAAGAGCGTGGCCACGAGCACCTGGAAGTGTTCGTTGACATCGGCGAAGGCCTCGGCGAAGACCCGCATGATCTCGTCGTCCACGGCCCGGATGACCTGATGCAGTTCACGCCGGGCGCGACGGACATCCTCGACCTGCTCTTCGAGGACCCGATGGCGCTCCTCGAGGGTGCCGAGCTCCTCCAGGGCCAGAGGATTGACGGGCCCGAGAGACGCCAGCTCCGTTTCGATGGCGTTCGCCCGGGCGCCGGCGTCGACACCCTCGGGCAACGCCGGACACGACGCACTCATAGCGGTGTCGGGCTCGCACCCGAGCTCCCGCCGCAGCGCCTCGACGGCGGATTCCTGGCGGACACCCGATTCGGCCAGGTCGAGCGCCAACTTCTGCAGGCGGTCGCGGGTCTCGGTGATCCGGCCTTCGACGGCGGCGCGCTCCCGACGTAGGCCGTCGAGGCGGGCCCCACCGGCGCGGACCTCGTCGAGCTGTCGGGACCGCTCCTGCTGCAAGCGCTCAGCCAGACCGGCCAGGCGCACCGCGTGTCGGTCGACGACCACGGCCAGGCGGTCGACGGCTCGGGCATCGGCCTCCAGGCGGCGGCGGCGCTCCCCGGCCTGGTCGCGCTCGGCCACGTGGCCGGCCAACCGTCGTTCGACGTCTTGGAGGCGGACCGACAAGACGGTGCGTCGCTCGGCCAGGCCGGCGATCCGCACCTCGAGGTCGCGGCGCTGCGATTCGACCTGCGCCCGCCGCTGCTGGTGGTGGCGACGGGTGTCCTCGGCCGAGCGCAGTCGGGCCGAAGCGTCCGTCGCCGCCCGTTCGATCTCGGGCAGCCTCTCCTCGAGCTCGACCAGACGGGCGGTGTCGCGCTCGATCCGATCGGCGAGAGCGAGGCGATGGCGGGTGGCCTCGGAGTGTTCGTTGTCGAGGGCGACGGCCTCGGAGCCGAGACGCGTCAACGCGTCGTCGAGCGCGTGACGATGGTCCACGGCCCGCTCCGCGTCACGAACGGCGGCGGTGGCGGCCGCCCGGGCCTGGTCCGCTGCCGCCCGGGCGGCGATGAGTGCCGATTCCGCTTGGACCGACGACGCCGAAGCGGCCTCGGCCTCGCGGCGAGCCTGCTCGGTGGCCATGGCCGAGGCCGGTGCCGACCCGGCATGGATGATCCAGCCTGTCGAGGAGAAGCGGTCGCCGGTTGAGGTGACGACAACCAGATCAGGACGATCGAGGGCGTAGTCGACGGCGTCGCGCCAACCGCCGTGGACCGACACGGCCCCGACCAGGAGTCGGTCGAGCAACGCGCCCACACCGGGAACATCGGAGCGGACATGGCCCCGTACGGGCTCGGCGTCGTGACGAAGCTCCAGATCGGTCGTCTGCTCGGGGGCGCTCGGCCCGAGGGTGAGAACGGTACCGACGACATCGCGTTCGTGGAGCAGGGTCAACGCCGAGCGCGCCGTCTCGGTGTCATGCACCACGACGCCGGCCAGAGCGGCGCCGATGGCCGCCTCGAAGGCACCCTGCCAGCCGTCATCGATCTGGACCAGCTCCACGAGCGACCCCATGACACCGGGGACGCCGGCGAGCACGTCGGCTCCGGCGGCGCCACGCGCCTCGGCTTGCGCCCGGGCCAGTGCTTCGGCACGTGCATCGAGCCGGTGACGCGTCTGCTCCGCCTCACGGCGGCGACTCTCGGTGCGGTCCCAGGCTTCGCTCGCCGCCGCCGCCGCCGCACGCGCCTCGTCGGCCCGATCGGCGGAAGTGGTCACCTCGGCCTGCGCCTGCGCCAGCTGCGTCGCTAGGTCCGACGACTCGGAGCGAAGAGCCAGACGTCGACCTTCGACGGCGGCCACCCGCTCGTCGAGTTGGTCGAGGTCACCGCGATCACGGTCGAGGGCCCGGCGCAGGGGCTCTCTCTCCCCGCGGGCCACGGCAAAGGCTTCTTGGGCGGCGCGCATCGTGCCCAGGTCTCCCGTGGCCGACTCGAAGGCGGCCAGCTCGCGCGCCAACTCGGCCTCGGCCGCCGCCACTTCCCGGGTGGCCGGATCGAGATCCTGCGCTTCGACCGCCGTCGCCTCGAGCTCGGTGGAAAGCCGCGCCGCGTCGGCTTCGAGCGATGAGACCACATCAGCGTCGGCCGCCGCCTCGAGCGCCTGGACGAGCGATCGGCGGCGTTCGGCCAGCACCCCGCCGAGGCCCCGGCACCTTTCGCCCAGCCCGTGGACCTGGGTGAGCGCGGCCACGAGGCCGTCTTCGCGTTGCGCCGACAATTCGGCGGCGGCGGTGTCGGCGGCGGCATCGAGCTCGTCGAGAGACGACCGCAATTCCGATTCCGCTGCGCCCAGGCGGTCACGTTCGGCCGTGGCGCTGCGCCGGCGCTCGTCGAGAGCGGTCAGCTCCTGTCCGATGAGAAAGAGGCGGAGGTCGCGGAGCTCCACCGCCAAAGAGGCGTGTGAGCGCGCCGCCGCCGCCTGACGTTCGAGCGGGCGCATCTGGCGGCGCACCTCACGCAAAAGGTCACCGAGCCGTTCGAGGTTCTCTTCCGTGGCCGCCAGCCGTCGCTCGGCCCGCTCCCGACGTCGACGATGCTTCAGGACCCCGGCCGCCTCTTCGATGACGGCTCTGCGGTCTTCGGGCCGGGCGTTCAGGATCTGGTCGAGCTGCCCCTGGCTGACGATCACGTGTTGCTGGCGGCCCACCCCGGAATCCGAGAGAAGCTCCTGGACGTCGAGCAACCGGCAGGGTTGACCGTTGATGGCGTACTCGCTGTCACCGGAGCGGAAGAGAGTCCGGGTGATGGTGATCTCGGCCAGGCCACCGGGCAGGTGACCGGCGCGGTTGTCGATGGTGAGCGAGACCTCGGCGCGCCCGAGGGCGGGACGATCAGCCGATCCGGCGAAGATGACGTCCTCCATCTTCGACGAACGCACGGTGCGCGGACCCTGGGCACCGAGGACCCAGGCCACAGCGTCAACGACGTTCGACTTACCGCTCCCGTTGGGCCCGACCACCACGGTCACGCCCGGTTCCAACTGCAAGGTCGACGGGTCGGCGAACGACTTGAAGCCCTTCAAGGTCAGTGACTTCAGGAACACCGTTGGTCACCCTACCTGTCGGGCGCAGCGATGCGGGGATGACCGCTGGGGACCGGCACAATCGGATCCGGCACAATCGGATCCGGCAATAACTGATCGGCCGGCGATATCAGATCTGGCAGTGGTCGCACAGGAAGGCCGACCGGCCGTTGACCTTCACTCTGACGATCGAGTTCCGGCATCGTCGGCAGGCCTTGCCCTCACGGTCGTAGACCTGGTGCTGGCTCTGGTAGTCGCCGATCGCGCCGAAAAGATCGCGGTACTGCTCGTCGGCCAGCGACGAGCCGCGGTACTTGACGGCCTCCGACAAGGTCTCGACCATGGCGCGGTAGAGGCGACGGATCTCCTGGGCACTGAGCGAGTCCGATCCACGGTCATAACGGAGCCCGGCGGCGAAGAGGATCTCGTCGGAGTAGATGTTGCCGATGCCCGCCACGAACTTCTGATCCATGAGCAGGGTCTTGAGCGGCGTGTGCCGATCGGCCAGCAATTGGCCGAAGCGGGCCCAGCTCATGACCTCCTCGAGGGGGTCGAATCCCAGGTGGGACAGCTCGGCCACCGTCTCGAGCTCGTCGGCGGTGGTCACGAACATCTCACCGAAGGTGCGGGGGTCGACGAACCGCAGCTGGCCGCCCTGGGTGAAGGTGATGATGACGTGGGTGTGGGTGGCCAGGGGGTCCTTCGGGCCTTTGGCCCGCAGAAGCTGCCCGCTCATCCCCAGGTGGATGACGAGGACATCGTCGTCATCGAGACCGACGAGCAGGTACTTCCCGGCCCGGCGGACCGACGTCATCTTGCGGCCTTCGAGGCGGTCGCGGAACTCGGGACCGGTCTTGTGCCTGCGGACCGAGCGCTTGCCCTTCACCTCGACGGTCTTCACCCGGCGGCCGATGACCTCTTTTTCGAGGTCGCGACGGATGGTCTCGACTTCGGGCAGCTCAGGCATGGGAGGGAACACCCCCGTCGACGTGATCGTGACCGGCAGGATCCGGCCCGGCGTGATCGTGGGCGGCGGGTTCGTGACCGGCGGGATCGGCGAATAACGGCCAGGCGGCGTGGGCGGCGGCCTGCTCGGCGTCCTTCTTGGACTTCCCCTCACCCTGTCCGACGACTTCTCCGGCGACGATCACGGTGGCCGTGTAACGGCGGGCGTGGTCGGGTCCCGTCCCCGCCACCTCGTATTGCGGAAGCCGCCCGACGCGGCGGACGACCATCTCCTGCAGGCGGGTCTTGAAGTCTTCGGCACCGGGACCGGCCGCCGACTCCTCGATCCGGTGATGGAGCATGCGGAGCACGAAGGTGTCGGCCGCGTCCCAGCCCCCGTCGAGGTAGATGGCGGCGATGACCGCCTCCACGGCGTTGGCCAGGATCGACGGCTTGGCCCGACCACCCGATGCGTCTTCTCCTCGGCCGAGGAGAAGCACCGGTCCCAGATCGAGCTCCAGGGCCACTTCGGCCAAGACCGAGGTGTTGACGACGGCGGCGCGGACTTTGGCCAGCGCGCCTTCGGGCATCTCGGGATAGGTGCGGTAGCAGTGCTCGGCCACGACCAGACCGAGAACGGCATCACCTAAGAACTCGAGCCTCTCGTTCGACGGCCGGCCGCCGGCTTCGGCACACCACGACCGGTGCGACAAAGCCTGGAGGAGCAGCGTCTCGTCGCCGAAGGGTCGGCCCAGACGCTCGAGGAGCGCCGTGAGGTCGGGGGTCTTCAAGCGGCGATCGGAAGGCGAATACGGCGTTGCGGGCCGTGTCTCGCCCGACTCCGCGCCGAGAGGCGCGGAGTCGGCCGAGGAGATGACCTCGGGTCCGGCGCCCGCGGCGCCGTTGACGGGAGCGGGATCTTCGACCGTCTCAGCTGGCTCCGAGTTTGGCGAATACGTAGTCGACGGCGTCGCGGACCGTCCGGAGATCCTCGAGGTCCTCGTCCTCGATCCGGAAGCCCACGCTGCGTTCGGCCAGCTCCTCCTCGAGCGCTTCGACCAGCTCGATGAGAGCGAGCGAATCGGCATCGAGGTCCTCGGCGAACGAGGATGATTCTCTGATCGAGGAGGGTTCGACCTCGAGAATGTCGGCCAGCTGGTCACGCACCAGCTCGAAGACCTGTTGGCGGTCGAGAGGACCCTTTTCCACGTGAGTCTCTGCGGGCACGTCGTTCTCCTGCGGGGGTTGGGGTTTCGCCGGACATCCTACCCGACGCGATGCCCTTGACCGACGAAGTAGCAGGTAGAGGGCCCTTTTTGACAACCTCCCAGGAGCAGGACAGTACCGCGTCAGCACCGGAGGGGGCCCCAGGACGACCAGGGGGGAGCCCCCGCCCAGGCCCGGGAGATGGAGAGGACGAACTACGACAGGGCGACGGCGTGGGCCAGGCGGTCGACAAGACCGCCGGTGGCCACGTCGTGGGCGACCTTCACGGCGGAGACGATGGCCTGGGCCGACGAAGAGCCGTGGCTGATGACACAGATACCGTCCACCCCGAGCAGAACCGCTCCGCCGGTGTTGTCGGGGTCGAACTCGGCGGCCAGAGGCGCGAGGTAGGGCAGAAGCGCCTCGGAGGCCTTCTTCGTCTCGTCGTTCTTCTGAAGGATCTCGAGCAGGGTGTCCATGAAGAAGCGCAGCGAACCCTCGAGGGTCTTGAGCGCCACGTTGCCGGTGAAACCGTCGGTCACCACGACGTCGGGTGCATCGTGCATGAGGTCGCGGCCTTCCGCGTTGCCGATGAAGCGCAGACCGGCGGTGGCGGCGAGGAGGGCATGGGTCTCTTTCACCAGGGGGGTGCCCTTCGACTTCTCCTCGCCGATCGAGAGCAGCGCCACCGTGGGATCGGCTACCGCGTAGCGCGCCGTTGAATAGGCCGCTCCCATCTGGGCGAACTGCACCAGCATGGCGGCGGTGCATTCGGAATTGGCGCCGGCATCGAGGAGAACGGTGGGATGCGAGCCGAGCTGCGGGATCGGCGTGGCGATGGCCGGGCGGATGATCCCTTTCAGCCGACCCATGCGCAAAAGAGCGCTAGCCATGGTGGCACCGGTGTTGCCGGCGCTGACCATGGCCAACGCCCGGCCGTCACGGACGGCTTCGGCGGCGCGGACGAGCGAGGAGTCTTTCTTGCGGCGGACGCCCTGGGCCGGGTCCTCATCCATACCGATGACCTCGGAGGCGGGGAAAACTTCGAGCCCTCCGGTATCTCCGAGCTCTTCCGGTCGGCCGACGAGGACAACGGGGACTCCGAGCTCGACACTGGCCCGGATGGCACCGGCCACGATCTCGTCGGGAGCCCGGTCGCCGCCCATGGCGTCCACGGCCACCGGCAATCCGGTCGCCACCGCTCCGCCCGGCCCGTTGGCGCCGACCACGAACTGACCGCTAACCGACCACTAGTCGACTTCGACGGCCTGCCGGCCCTTGTACCAGCCGCAGTTGGGACAGACCACGTGGGGCACCTTGGCGTGTTGGCACTGGGGGCAGATGCTGCGAGCCGGAAGGCCGAGGACCCAGTTCGAGGCGCGCCGGCTGCGGCTCTTCGCCTTGGATGTCTTTTTCTTGGGGACGGCCATCGTCGATCACCTTCAGGTTGGGAGCCGGTCCACGATACCTGCTGCAGGCCCACCCTCACGAGCGTGGCCGGGGAAGGTCGCCCTCCGGCCAGGGGAATCCGGGGCCGGGGTGCTCAGTTCTCGGGCCCCAGGTCGGGTACCCGCAGGACGTCGAGGGCGGCCCAGCGCTCGTCGCGCGGTGTCTCGCAGCTGCATGCCTGCTCGTTGCGATTGCCGCCGCAGAGAGGGCAGAGACCGAGACATCCTTCGTCACAGACGGGGGCGATGGGGAGTTCCAGCAGCACGGCGTCGTGGACGAGGGGCTCGAGGTCGACCTCGTCGGCCACCAACCGATAGGCGTCTTCGCCGTCACCATCGGATCGGTAGAGCTCACGGACGGGGATTCTCAAGGTGCCCGACGCCGTGGTCAGGCAGCGGCGGCATTCGCCCGTCCACGGTGCCTCCAGCAGCCCGACCACGGTGATGCCGCCGGCGATGGCCTCGAGGGTGACATCGGCCCGCAGGTCGGCGCCGGCGGGGACGGCACTGCCCGAGCAGGCGAGGTCGTCGATGGGTCCGGAGCGGACCTCGTGCCAGCGGGTGCCGAGGACCCGCCGGAGTTTGGCGACATGGACGATGAAGGGACGGGCAGCCACGAGCGGCCTCAGGCGTCGTCCTGATCGAAGAATCCCAGCTCACCCTCGGCCGGCCCACCCTCCCCGGTCCCGAGCGCGCCGGGCGCCCCGGGATCTTCGGGCAACGGTGGCGGCGTGGCCTGGAGCTTCTCGCGCCCGGCCTGGACCGTCTTCAGCGTCCGGTTGAGGACGATCTCGAACGACGCAAGCTTCTGGTCACAGAAGTCCTCGGCTTCGTGGCGCAGCCTTCGGGCCTCCTCACGGGCGTCATCGAGAATCCGCTGAGCGACGTGGTTCGCCTGTCGGACGATCTCGGTCCGCTGGACCATCCGCTCGGCCTGGGCCCGGACCTCTTCGAGCAGGTTGTCGGCTTCGCGTTGGCGGGTGGCCAGGAATTCGTCGCGCTCACGCAGAAGCCAGCGGGCTTGGCGGAGTTCGTCGGGGAAACGGTCGAGGGCCCCTTGGAGCAAATCGAGGACCTCGTCGCGGGCGATGAGGACCGACGCCGACAGGGGCATGGCGCGGGCGGTGGAGACGAGGTCGACCGCTTGACGCAGGAGGCCTTGGGCGTCGGCCTCGACCACGGGCGCCTCTTCGGCGAAGGGATCCTCGACGAAGGTGTCGTCGCTCACTTGGAGAACTTCTCCTGCAGACGCAGGGCCACCACCTTCGGGACGAAAGCCGACACGTCACCGCCGTAGCGGGCCACCTCGCGCAACAGACGCGAGGCCACGAAGGCCGACGTCGAGGTGGTGGGGATGAAGAGAGTCTCGATCCCCGAGAGCTGACGGTTCATCTGGGCCATCTGCAATTCGTTTTCGAAGTCCGATACAGCCCGGAGGCCCTTCACGATGGCCGAGGCCCCCACATCATGAGCGACATCGACCACGAGCTTCGAGACCGAGACGATGCGGACATTGGGCAGGTGGGCCAGGGCCTCCTTCAACATCTCCTCCCGCTCGGCCAGGCTGAACAGCGGCTCGGCCTTCTGGGGGTTCCGCAAGGTGGCCACGACGACATCGTCGAACAGGCGGCCGGCTCTCTCGACCACCTCGAGATGTCCGTTGTGGAAGGGGTCGAACGAGCCCGGAATGAGGGCGACGGTCACGAGGTGCCTCTCTGGTGCGACTCTGCGGGTTGATGCGGCTGTCGGGAACGGAGCACCGCGACGAGCGTACCGCCGTAGCGCTTGTTCCTGATGATCTCCCAGGTGTCGGGCACATCCACCGGCCGGTCCGACTCGATCACGGCCACATCGGCATGGAGCCGGGCCAGCAGGTCCGGCCAGGCCTGGAAGGCATAGGGGGGGTCGCAGAGAGCCAGGTCGAATCGGTGAGGGCGAAGGAGCCAGTCGACGACCTCGGCCCGGACGACCCGGGTGGCGTCGGGATCGAGGCCGGTGCCGGTGACGTTGGAGCGGACGGCGCGCACCGCGGCCAGGGAGTTGTCGACGAAGGTGACCGACTCGGCTCCCCGCGAGAGCGCCTCGATGCCCATGGCGCCGCTCCCGGCGAAGAGGTCGACGACGGCGGCGCCCTCCATGTCGAGCAGACCGGCCAGGACGTTGAAGATCGCCTCGCGGACCCGGTCGGCGGTCGGTCGGGTGCCGTTGCCCGCCGGGGCCCGCAGGGCCCGGCCCCGACTACTGCCGGCGATCACACGCACGGGGACCCACACCCCGAGCGTAGTTGTGGTCTGCCTCAGCTCTTGAGCAGGCTCAGCTCTTGAGGAGGCTCAGCTCTTGAGGAGGTAGGCCGCCTCGTCGTCGCCCACGAAGAGCCGGAGCTCGTCGGCGAGCACGGCCGTGCTCTCGAGCGGCGGTTGCTCGGCCAGCAGCGACTCGGCGATCCGGCGCGCGGCGGTGACGAGCTCCCGATCGCCCCGGCGCAGCGAGGCCAGCTTGAGGTCGCTGCGGCCCTTCTGGCGGGCGCCCAGGATGGTGCCCTCGCCGCGCAGCTCGAGGTCCACCTCGGCCAGGGCGAAGCCGTCCGTGCTCTTCACCAGTGCCTCGAGACGGGTGGCCGCCTCGGGGGTCGAGCTGGCACTCACGAGGTAGCACCACGAAGCCAGGTCCGACCGCCCCACCCGGCCCCGGAGCTGGTGCAGCTGGGCGATTCCGAAATGGTCGGCGTCTTCGATCACCATGACGGTGGCCTCGGCCACGTCCACCCCGACCTCGACCACGGTCGTGGCCACGAGGACCGAGAGCTCCCCCCGGCGGAAGGCGGCCATGACGCCCTCCTTCTCGGCCGGCTTCAGCTGGCCGTGCAGGAGCCCGATGGACAGACCCGAAAGGACCGTCTGCTCCAACCGCTCCTTCTCCTGGGTGGCCGATTTCGCCTGGCTCTTCTCGGTGCCTTCGACCAGAGGGCAGACGACATAGGCGCGGTGGCCGGCCGCCACCTGGTCGCGGACGCGCTGCCAGGCGTCGTCGTCGTCGCTCTCGGTCCGGGCCCAGAGGGTCTTGATGGCGGCCCGGCCGGCCGGTAGTTCGTCGAGTTCGGTGACATCGAGATCGCCGAAGACGACCATGGCCGCCGTGCGCGGGATGGGAGTCGCCGTCATGACCAGGAGGTCGGGATCGGCCCCCTCGCCACTGGCGGCGTCGCGGCCCTTGGCCCGCAAGGTGGCGCGCTGCTCCACTCCGAAGCGGTGCTGTTCGTCGATGACCACGACACCGAGGCTGGCGAAGCGGACGTCGTCGGTCAGCAACGCGTGCGTGCCCACCACGATGTCGACCGCCCCGGCGCGCAGGCCCTCGTGCATCTTCGACCGCGCCCCCGCCGGTGTCCGGCTGGTGAGGAGCACGACGTTCAGAGGGCGGCTACCGGCGAGGGTGGCCGGGTCGGGAACGGCGAGAGCGGCCACCAGTTCGCGGACGCCGAGGAAGTGCTGCTCGGCCAGGACCTCGGTGGGGGCCATGAAGGCACCCTGGTGCCCCCCCTGCACGGCCACCAGCAGGCTGGCCACGGCCACCACCGTCTTGCCCGAGCCCACGTCACCTTGGAGGAGCCGGTGCATGGGCAACGGCCCGGCCAGGTCAGTGCCGATCTCGGCCAGGGCCCGTGTCTGGGCCGCCGTTAGGGAGAAGGGCAGCTGGGCCACGAAGGCGGCCACCAGATCCTGCTCCGCCGGTACGGGCGCCACCCGGTGGCTGATGCCCCGGGCGTCGCGCTCGTTGGCCTGTCGCCGCATGACGACCTCGAGTTGCAAGCGCAGGAGCTCGTCGAGGGCCAACCGGCGCCGTGCCCGGTCGCGCTCGTCGAAGGAACCGGGGGCGTGGATGGCGTGAAAGGCGGCGGTCCGGTCCATCAGATCGAGCTCCCTGCGCACGTGATCAGGCAGCGGATCGTCTAGTTCTCCGGCCCGGCGCAGCGCCTCGCCGATCCATTCGCCGAATTCCCAGCCGGCGATGCCCGCCTTCTCCGAGGTGGGATAGATGGGCACGATGCGACCGGTCCGGTTTCCCACGAGGTCGACGACGGGGTTGGTGAACTGTCGCTTTCCCCGGTAGCTGTCGAGCTTTCCGAAGAACAGTGCCTCGGTTCCGACGGGAAGTTGCTTGGCTCGCCAGGCCTGATTGAAGAAGGTGACACGCAACCGGCCCGTGCCGTCGTCGATGTCGAGCTCGACCAGGGCCCGGCCCTGGCGCGTCCGGCGGGATTTCACCGATTCCACCCGGGCCAGAACGAGGGACTCCTCCCCCATGGTCATGCCGGCCACATCGGCTTGGCGCGACCGGTCGATGTAGCGCCGGGGATAGTGGGTGATCAGGTCGAGGACGGTGGTGATGTCCAAGCCGGCAAGCGCCTCGGCCCGCTTCTCGCCCACTCTCTTGATGTCGCCGACCGGGATCTCGGCCAGCCGCTGCAGTGTGGGCACAGCCTCACTCAATGCTGATGAGGTACGGGTACAAAGGCTGGCCGCCGTGATGGACTTCGACGGCGAGATCGGGTCGGTTCTCGGCCAGCCATTCGGTGACCTGCCGGGTGTCGGCCGCTCCCGCCCCCTCGCCTTCAATGAGGGTGACGAGCTCGTGATCGTCGCGCAGCAACTTGCCCAGGAGGGCGCTGGCGGCCTCGCCCATGTTCTCGCCCACCACCTCGACGCCGTCGCGCGAGAGCCCCATCCAGTCCCCGGTCCGGATCGGTCCCATGGGGCCGGTGGCGTCGCGCACGGCCTGGGTCACCTCTCCGGCCACCACGCGGCGGGCCGAGGCCGCCATGGAGGTGGCGTTGTCATCGGCGCCGGCCTCGGGGTCGTACTCGAGCAACGCCGCGAAACCTTCCACGATCCCGCTCGTCGGCACCACCCGGACGGGCTTGCTGGCCAGTTCGCAGACCTGCATGGCCACCGGTCGGATGTTGTCGTTGTTGGGCAGCAGGACAACCTCGGCCGACGACGTGCCCTCTACCACCTCGAGGATCTGGGCGGTCGAGGGATTCATCGACTGTCCCCCGGCCACCAGGTAGTGGACACCGAGCGAGCGGAAGATCCGGCCCACGCCAACGCCGTTGGCCACCGCCACCACCGCCGTTCTCGGCGGGGGCCCTGACGGTTCCTCACGGGCGGCCGTGTTGAGCGCGACCGTGGCGTCGCGGACCCACCGTTCCTCTTGCATCTGCTCGACCAGATCGGTGACCCGTATGTTGCGGGGCCGGCCGGCGTCGATGGCGGCCTCGATCGAGGGGCCCACATCGTTGGTGTGGATATGGCAGTTCCACAGACCCTCTCCGCCCACCACCACGATGGAGTCCCCGATCCCGGCCCACACCTCTTTGAAGGCGGGCATGGTGTCGTCGGGGGCTTCGAGCATGTACATGACCTCATAGCGCAGGTCGGTGCCCATCTCGCCGGCCTCCCCGTCGCCGGCCTCGCCCTGCCACGAACCTTCGGGGTAGGCGGCGGCCAGCAGAGCGGGCGCGTCGGGTCCCGGCGCGGGCGGGTCGGGCAACGGCCTGCCGTCGACCACATGGAGAAGCGAATCGAGCAGCAGCAGATAGCCCGTCCCTCCGGCGTCGACCACGCCGGCCTGGGCCAAGATGGGCAACTGCTCCGGTGTCCGGGCGAGCGCCTCGGCCGCCACCTGGCGGGCCGACTCGAGCATCCCGAGGAGATCCGCCCCCGCGGTGTTGCCCCGCTCCGCTCCTTCGGCCGCCGCGTGGGCCACCGTCAGGATTGTCCCCTCGACCGGTCGGAGCACGGCCTCGCGGGCCGCCTCGCTGGCGGCGGCGAGCGCTCGTCCCACCTCGTGCGGGCCGGCCCCGTCGGAGCCGGCCAGGACCTTCGTCGCTCCCCGCAGGAGCTGTGACAAAATGACGCCGGAGTTGCCCCGGGCCCCCATGAGCGATCCGTGGGCGATGGCCTTGCAGACCGCACCCATCTCCAGGTCAGCGCCGCCCTCGAGCCCTTCGAGCTCGGTCATCACGGACTCGACGGTTAGGGCCATGTTGGTGCCCGTATCCCCGTCGGGCACGGGGTAGACGTTCAGCCGGTTGATATCGTCCTGGTGGAGACGCAGGACGTCGCGATAGGCACCAAGCACCCGTGCGACGTCGGCTCCAGCGAGCGTGCCCAACGCCTCCATGGCGGCGAATGCTAACCTTTGCGCTCCAACCCGAATTTCTGCCGAGGAGCGTTCGCGTCGTGGCTGCCGTTTGTGAAGTCTGTGGCAAGCACCCCTCGTTCGGCATGAGTGTCTCTCACTCCCACCGTCGCACCAAGCGTCGCTGGAACCCGAACATCCAGAAGGTCCGGGCCATGGTGAACGGCTCTCCCCGCCGGCTTTCGGTGTGCACCTCCTGCATCCGCGCCGGCAAGGTGACGAAGCCGCCGCGCCGCACCGCTCCCACGCCCACCGCCTGACCGTCCGCCTCCATCGGGCTCGCCGCGGATCGCCAGGAACGGCGATACCTCAGCTCCAGTGGTGTTCGAACCCCGTCGGAGGGAATTCTCTGTCCTCCCACTGCCGTTGCGAGGGATCGGACGTGCAGACTCCGATCCGGATCGGTGGTCGAAGCCCGGCGGCGGTGAAAGCGGCCGTCAGCCGGGTGGCATCGGGCACGGCCACGACCAGTTCGTAATCTTCTCCCCCTCCGACCGCCTCTTCGACGGTGGCACCAGGGGCCACCGGGACGGTGTCGAGGCGGAAGCCCACAGCCGATGCCCGGGCGATGTGGGCCAGGTCGGCGGCCAGGCCGTCGGAGATGTCGATCATGGCCGTCGCCCCCGCCCGGCGCGCCGCGTCGCCCTCGGCCAGGCGCGCCCTCGGGCGCCGGTGGGCTTCGGCCAGCGCCGGGTCCTCCACCCCTGACCGCAGGGTCCGGAGCCCGGCCGCCGACGCTCCGAGAGACCCGGTGACAAAGAGATGGTCGCCACTGTGCGCACCGCTGCGGAGCACCGGACCGGGCTCCCCGTCGGCGGTGCCCTGGACGGTCACGACCACAACCAGATCGGGGGCGTTGGACAGATCTCCCCCCACGAACGAACAGCTGTAGGCGGCGGCCGCCTCGGCCACCCCGGCATAGAGCGTGTCCAGGTCGGTCGACGGCGGGGCGGCCACGGCCACCAGGATGTGGTCGGCCCGGCCCCCCATGGCGGCGATGTCGCTCACGGCGGTGGCTACGGCCCGCCATCCCAGGTCGTCGAGGCCCATCAGGGCCAGATCGGCGTGGACCCCCGCGGCGGTGATGTCGGTGGTGAGAAGGGTCCGGCTACCGACCGGTCCGAGGACAGCGGCGTCGTCGCCGATCCAGATCTCCCCCGCCGGCGGGCCCGGGAGCCGGCTCGTCAACCGGTCGATGAAGGCGAATTCCCCTCCGGCCGGTCCCCCCGGCGTGACCCCCGACCGAGCCGCCCGTGTGTGGGCTGAGTTGGGAAGAGGCATGCGAAATGCCTACCATTGACATCAGCGAGAGCCGATCCCGGAGAGTTCCCTCACTCCGCCCGCTCCCGATAGCCCGTCCGACGCCAGAGAGGTAGCGCCCCGACCATGACCCCCACCGCCAACCGCAAGCTGGTCGCATGGGTCGAGGAGGTCGCCGCACTGACCTCTGCTGACCGGGTCGAATGGTGCGACGGCTCGAGCGAGGAGTACGACCGGCTCTGTCAGCTCCTGGTCGACAACGGCACCTTCACCGAGCTCTCGGAGGCCAAGCGTCCCCACAGCTACTGGGCCCGCTCCGACGCCGGTGACGTGGCCCGGGTCGAGGACCGGACCTTCATCTGCTCGAAAGACGAGGCCGACGCCGGGCCCACCAACAACTGGCGCGATCCCGACCAGATGCGGGCGGAGCTGACCGAGCTGTTCCGGGGCTCGATGCGGGGCCGGACCATGTACGTGGTCCCCTACTCGATGGGCCCCCTCGGATCCCCCATCGCCCACATCGGCGTGGAGATCACCGACTCGGCCTATGTGGCCGTCTCCATGAGGATCATGACCAGGATGGGGACCAAGGCCCTCGACGTCCTCGGCGCTGACGGCGATTTCGTCCCCTGCCTGCATTCGGTGGGCGTTCCCCTCGAACCCGGCCAGGCCGATGTCCCGTGGCCCTGCGACGCCGAGAACAAGTACATCGTCCAATTCCCCGAGACCCGCGAGATCTGGTCATACGGCTCGGGCTACGGGGGTAACGCCCTTCTGGGCAAAAAGTGTTTCGCGCTGCGCATCGCATCGGTTATGGCCCGCGACGACGGCTGGCTGGCCGAGCACATGCTGATCTTGAAGCTGACCTCGCCCGACGGTGAGGTCCGCTACATATCGGGGGCCTTCCCCTCCGCCTGCGGCAAGACCAACCTGGCCATGCTCGTCCCCACCGTGCCGGGCTGGAAGGTCGAGACGGTGGGAGACGACATCTGCTGGATGAAGTTCGGCGGCGACGGTCAGCTCTACGCCATCAACCCCGAAGCCGGTTTCTTCGGCGTGGCTCCGGGGACGGGGGAAAAGACCAACCCGAACGCCATGAAGACGCTGACCCACAACTGCATCTTCACCAACACGGCGCTGACCGACGACGGTGACGTCTGGTGGGAGGGGATGACCGAGACCACTCCGGCGTCGCTGACCGACTGGCGCGGCGAGCGCTGGACACCGGAGACGGGCACACCGGCGTCGCACCCGAACGCCCGCTTCACCGTCCCCGCCGACCAGAATCCGGCCTGTGCCCCCGAGTGGGAAGACCCGGGCGGCGTCCCCATCTCGGCCGTGCTCTTCGGCGGCCGCCGCCGTTCGGTGGTGCCCCTCGTCACCGAGTCCTTCGACTGGGCCCACGGGGTCTTTCTCGGCTCCATCATGGCCTCGGAGACGACAGCCGCCGCCGCCGGAGCGGTGGGGAACCTGCGCCGTGATCCCTTCGCCATGCTGCCGTTCTGCGGTTACAACATGGCCGACTACTTCGCCCACTGGCTGCACATCGGGGCGACCGCCCCCGATCCGACCAAGCTGCCGCGGCTGTACTACGTCAACTGGTTCCGCAAGGACGAGGACGGCCGCTTCCTGTGGCCCGGTTACGGCGAGAACTCGCGGGTTCTCGAATGGATCTTCGAGCGCACGGCGGGACGCGGCGACGCCACAGAGACGGCCATCGGCAACGTCCCCGCGCCCGGGGCCATCGACACCGAAGGTCTCGACGTCTCCAAAGAGGACATGCTCGAGCTGCTGCACGTGGAGAACGCGGAGTGGCGCGACGAAATACCGCTCATCCGCGCCTTCTACGCGTCGTTCGCCGAGCACCTCCCCGCCGCGTTGTCGGCGCAGGTCGACGCCTTGGAGAAACGCCTGTCGTAACGGCGGTCGCACCACGCTTGGCGACACGCATGGGGCGCTGCGGAGAAACGGGCGGAGTCAGTGGGCGCTCGCCCGGAGGTAACGGATGGCCCGGCGCCCCGTCATGTACGACAGGCCCCCCACTCCGGCCACGGCGGCGATGACGATGTCACCGGCGGACAGCGGTGTGGACGCCACCACCGGGAGCAGGGCACCGATGACCCAGACCAACTGGAACCGGGTCTCGAAGCGGGCGAAGGCACGGCCCTGGGCGGCCGTCGGGACATAGCGCTGCACCAGGGCGTCGAAGGCCGGTTTGCCGGCTCCGCTGGCCAGGCCGATGACGAAGGCGAGGACGGTCTGGATGGCCACCCCGCCGACGATGGCGGTGACCACGGCCGACAGTGCCACCAGCCAGATGGCGAGAACGAGGACCTGTTGCTCGCTGAAGATGCGCCGGGCCCGGGGGACGACGAGCACACCGGCCACCGCCCCGGCGATGGACAGACCGAGGGTCGGTCCGTACCAGATGGTGGCGTGCTCACGGCGGAGGTCGAAGGCGAGCATGAAGGTGAGGAAACCGGCGATGCCTTTCAACACCGACATGGCCGACAGGGCCAGGGTGACCTCGGGATGGGTGTTGGCGGCGGGACCGAGAGCGGCGAGCGGACCCTGCGGCTCCCACGATGAAGCGTCGGCCGCCGGGGCCGCCGCTGCCGGCCGTGATGTCTGTGCCCCGGGCACCGTGCGTCCTTCTTTACGGATGGGCAGGCGCAGGGCGAGAACGGTCCCGACGACGAAGACGAGCATGTCCAACCGCAGAACCCAGGGCCCGCCCAGGAGCTTGAGAACGGCGATGGCCGGAAGCGAGGCGGCGAAGGCGGTCAACGAGGCGAGCAGGCCGAGCTGTGCGTTGGCCGTGGCCAGCCGGTTGTGATCGACCGACGTCTCGCCGTTCTCCGCCGTCGCCGCGGCGGGCGCTCCGGGGCCCGCCTGTGGCGCCTGGCGAGCGGCTTCGGCGTCGGCCCGGTTGCCGATGAGAAGAGGCACCAACGAACCCTTGGTGACGAGGTAGACCTTGGACAGCACCAGCATGGTGAAGGCCTCGGGGAACAGAAGGAGGCTCTTCAGGCCGACGGCCATGATCAGACAGACGACGGCGCGACAGGCGGCCGAGACCACGACGGTCGCCCGGCGGGCCCCCCGGCTGCGGTCGATGACGGGACCGAGGAGCGGTGCCACCACGGCGAAGGGCGCCATGGTGAGAAGCAGATAGAGGATGACCCGGTTCTTGGCCGCCTCGGGCGAGATGGAGAAGAAGAGCGACCCCGCCAGGGAGACGGTGACAAGGGTGTCGCCCGCCGTCATCACCACATGGACGAGGGCCAGGCGGCCGAACGGTGTCTTCTGATCGAGAAGGCCCGAGAGTGCGTCACGGACCATGCGCCCTATGCGGGCGGGTGCCTCACGCCCTCGACCGGCCACATTGCCCATGCTACGGCCAGGTCGTGACGCCCTTACCGACACTACGATGACCGCAGGTTCGACGGTACCCCCGGGAACCGGCAACGAGGAGGCGACCATGGCCGTGACGGCGTACGTGCTCATTCAGACCGAGGTCGGCAAAGCGGCGAACGTGGCCACGCAGGTGGGTGCCATCGCCAACGTGGTGTCGGCCGAGGACGTGACCGGTCCCTACGACGTGATCGTCCGGGCCGAGGCACCGTCGGTGGACGACCTCGGCCGCTTGGTGGTGAGCCAGATCCAACTCATCGAGGGGATCACGCGCACCGTCACTTGTCCGGTCGTCAATCTCTGAGCCCGATCACCGGGCGGCAGAGAATCAGCCGATGGCGTGTTGTTGGCGCAGGGCGGTGACGCGAGCTTCGTCGACACCCCAGGAGGCGAGGGCCTCGTCGGTGTCGCGTCCCGCCACCGCCGGCGGGGATTGGACCGCACTCGGGGTGCGGCTGAAACGCGGTGCGGGGCCGGGCTGAAGAACGCCGTCGATCTCGACGAAGGTGCCACGGAACTGGTTGTGGGGGTGCTCATGTGCTTCCCAGGGCGACAGCACCGGCGCGCCACAGGCGTCGGTGCTGTCGAAGGCTTCGGTCCACTGGTCGCGGCTGCGGGTGCGGAAGATGGCGGCGAAGCGCTCTTTCATGGCCGGCCACTGGGTGCGGTCCATCTGGTCGGGCAGCTCGGTGGCGTCGAGGCCGAGGACGCGGAGGAGCTCGGCGTAGAACTGGCGCTCGATGGCACCGATGCAGAACCACTTTCCGTCCGAGGTCTCGTAGACCTCGTAGAACGGCGCCCCGGTGTCGAGCATGTTGACCCCCCGGTTCTCGGACCAGAGGCCGGCCTGGCGGAAGGCGTAGGTCATGGTCATGAGCGAGGCGGCGCCGTCGACCATGGCGGCGTCGACCACCTGGCCCTGGCCCGAGCTCCGGGCTTCCAAGATGGCGGCCACCACCCCGAAGGCGAGCATCATCCCGCCGCCGCCGAAGTCGCCCACCAAGTTGAGCGGGGGGACGGGGCGCTCCCCCACCCGACCCACGGCCCACAGGACACCGGCCACGGCGATGTAGTTGATGTCATGGCCCGCCGTGGAGGAGAGGGGGCCGTCCTGGCCCCAGCCCGTCATGCGGCCGTAGACGAGCGCCGGGTTGCGGGCCGCGCAGTCATCGGGTCCGATGCCGAGCCGTTCGGCCACGCCGGGGCGCCAGCCTTCGACCAGGGCGTCGGCCCCGGCGATGAGGTCGAGGACGAGAGCCACCCCCTCGGGATCCTTCAGGTTCACGCAGACCGAGCGTCGACTGCGGTTGAGCAGGTCCCAGTGCGGGCCCGTCGGTGCCGGCGGACGCTCGCCCACCAGCCGGTCGATGCGTAGGACGTCGGCCCCGGCGTCGGCCAGGAGCATGCAGGTGTAGGGACCGGGACCGATCCCGGCCAATTCGACGACCCGGACACCAGCGAGGGGACCTGTCATGGCTCGGATGCTGGTCGGTGCGACGATCAACGGTCAAGCCACGGCGGGTAATGGGTGGGGCCGGCGATGAGAACGGTGGGGGCCCGGCCACCGGGAGACGGCTCTCGTGCCATGCTCTTCGGCCATGCAAGGGCTCCTCGGTCCGTGACAGGGCCACGATGACGGGCGGAAACGGCCACAGCGCTCCCGTTCCCGACAATCACGACAGAGGTGACGGCCCCACCGTGCGCGCCTACAGCCCCGGCCGGGTGAACCTGATCGGCGACCACACCGACTACAACGACGGGCTGGCGCTGCCCATGGCCATCGATCTGGGGACGACGGTGACCTATGTGCCCGATGCCGGGCACCGGGTCCTTCTCCGTTCTTCGGGCGAACCCGAGCCCACCGATATCGACGTGCACATCCCCTTCGATCCCCAGGTACTGAGCAAGATCGAGCCCCGCTGGGCGCGCTACGTGGCCGCCATGGTGGCCTCGGTCCGGCCCTGGAAGGGAGGCCGGGGGGTGGTGGAGTCGACCCTTCCCGTGGGCTCGGGACTGTCGTCGAGCGCCGCGCTCGAGGTGGCGGTGGCTCTGGCGCTCGGCTTCGAAGCCGAGCCGGTCACCATGGCCAAGCTCTGCCAGCGCGCCGAGCAGGTGGCCACCACGGTGCCCACCGGTCTGATGGACCAGCTGACCGTGGCCGCCGGTGTCGAGGGATCGGCCCTGCTCATCGACTTCACCGATCTTTCGCTGCGGATGGTCCCCATCCCGGCCGGCGCCGAGATCGTGGTCGTGCACTCGGGCGAGCACCGCTCCCTCGACCGGACCCCCTACGCGGCACGGCGGGCCGAGTGCGAGGCGGCCGCCTACCGGCTCGGTCCCCTGGGCCGGTTGGGCGCCGACGCCATGCTGGGGCTGCCCGATCCGCTGCTGCGCCGGCGGGCCCGGCACGTGGTGACCGAGTGCGACAGGGTCCGCTGGTGTGCCGCCGCCCTCGGATCGGGCGACCTGCTCGACGCCGGACGGCTGATGTCGGCCAGCCACGCCAGCCTGAGCGAGGACTTCGACTCCTCGACCCCCGGCGTCGACGCGCTGGTCCACCATCTGCAGGCCATCCCCGGTGTCTTCGGGGCCCGGATGACCGGTGCCGGATTCGGCGGCTGCGTGGTGGCGCTGGCCGAACCGGGAGCGGTGGACCTGGCCAAACTGAAGACCCCGGCTTGGCGTGTCCACGCCTCCGCCGGCGCCCGCGTCGAGACTCTCTGACATCTCACCGCGGTGTCGGCCCCGCCGCCGCCGATAGCCGTCGATCAGACCGGTGGCGGCCCTGACGTGACAACCGTTAGAGCAGTTCGAGGAGTTGCGCCTTCTTCGCCTCGAACTCCGCTTCGGTGACGACACCGCGGCGGCGGAGCTCGCTCAGTTGGGTGAGACGGTCGGCCACGCTGGGCGCCGCGCCTGCTCCGCTGGAGGCGGCGGCCCCGTCGGGAACGGCCCAGTCGGGAACCGCTCCGCCGGACGCGCCGGGCACGCCGGCCCTGCTGGACGCGCCGGAGACGACGGGAGCGCCCGTGGGGGGCGTGGTGTCGGTCACCCAGGAGGCGGGAACGGCGGAGGCCGACGAGGGCCGGCGGGGGTCCGGGAGCGCCGACATGTGCTCGGTGATCAGGCTCTGGAAGGCGGCCGGCCGCGGGACGTGCTCGAAGACGATGACACCTGTCTCGCCGCCCATCTCGACCATGACCTCACCGGTGCGGCCGAGGCGGGCGGCCAGGGACTGGTGGTAGGAGAGCTCGTTGATCCGCTCCAGCCGGATCTCGAGGGCCCGGCGGGCGAAGACGCCCGAACGCTCGACGATCCGCATGGTGGTGAGGACCAGGCTGGTGGTCACCCAGCGCAGCACCCGGCCGGCCAGCCAGAGGCCGGTGAGGGCAATGGCGGCCAGCAAGACGTAGAGGAGGCCGTTGGGAGCATTCGAGTAGGAGACCTCGACGGCGATGGCCAGGACCACGGCAGCGATGGTGGCCAGGAGGGGCCAACCGAGGAAGGCCCAGTGGGGACGGAGGTCGACGACGACGTCCTCCCCTTCGGTCAGGAGCTTGCGGGGAAAGGTCACGGGGCTCCGGTCATCGGGCGTCCAGCGTAACGCCCCGGCCCCGGCGGCCGGAGGTTCAGCCCAGCTTGCCGGCGATGCCCCCGGCACCCCGCAGGACGGTGCCGTCGGCCCCCATGACCTGGGGTCGCCAGGTGGGCCGAGCCCGGGCCTCGGCCACAATGGCGTCGACCAGATCGAGGAAGGAGACGGGGGGATCGACCCAGAGATAGCGGGCCAGAGAACCGGGAACGGTGTTGACCTCGTTGACGAACCAGGCCTCGCCGTCGGAGAGGAAGTCGATCCGGGCCACGCCCCGGACCGAGGTCAGCCGGGCGACCTCGAGCGCCGCGGTGCGGATCGCGGCGGTGAGGGCCGCCGGCAACTGGGCCGGCAGCTCCCGGGGAGCGGACGCCATCCCCTCGCCGCCGACGTACTTGTCGGCGTAGCCGAGGATCTCCGAGGACGGAGCCGTCCGCAGGGGCCGTTCGATGGCCGAGAGGGCCGGTTCGGGCCAGAGCCGGACGGCCAGGTTGAGGTCGAAGAGATCGGGACGGTAGGGCTCGATGACCGCGCCTTGGCGGAGATGGGTGTTGGCCTCGAGCCGGGCCCGGGCGGTTGTCATGTCCTCGACCACGTCGATGCCGAGGGAGGATCCGCCGAAGCGGGGCTTCAGAATGTAGGGACCGGGGAAGCCCGGATCGGTCATGGCGGGATCGAGCAGCCGGCGGTGGAGGGCGGGCAGGCCGGCGTCGGTGACCACGCCGGCGAAGGCCAACTTGTCCATACCGAGCGCGGCGGCGGCCACCCCCGGTCCGCTGTAGCTGATGCCGGCCAGATCGAAGAGGCCCTGGAGGGTTCCGTCCTCGCCGGGGCCGCCGTGGCAGCAGTTGACGGCCACGTCGAGATAGACCGGCTTGCTCCGGCCCAGCCGGCCCGCCGTCTCGGCGAAGCCGGCTCCGGCGCCGGCACCCCCGACGGTGAGCCGGAGTTCCTCGGCCTTGGCCGGGACGCCGTCGAAGAAGTCCGAGGCCTCCAAGGAGGCCGGCACCCGGTACCAGTCGGCCGTCTTCGACCAGTAGAGACCGAAGACCTGGCGGCCGGCGCCGGCCAGGAGCCGGGCCACCTGGAGGCCGGTCAGGATGGAAACGTCGTGCTCCGGCGACGGGCCGCCGAAGACGACGGCGACGGTGGCGTTGCTGGCGTTCACAGATGGGCTCCCGGGGGTCGGTCGGCGGTTAAGGGTAGTGGTCGGGCAGGTCGTTCTCGTAGAGGACGATGTCGCCCGGGCCGAGCCGCTGGCGGACCCAGGCCACCGCCTCGGGGCGATGGCGGACGAGGACCAGATCGAAGGGCCGCTCGGCCGGCCGGTCCCGGGCCCCATGGAGCAGGGCCCGCCGGTTGGTCCGGCCGACGACGACGAGATCGTCGGCCAGCTGGGCCGCGGCCCGGCCGAAGAGGGCGTTCTCCCGGCGCTGGCTCGGGCCCAGCTCCACCATCCCCGGGGTCACCACCACCCGGCGGCCGCCGGCCGGGGCCAGCTTGTCGAGCAACTGGAGCGCGGCGCGCGCCCCGGCCGGGTTGGCGTTGTAGGTGTCGTCGAGGACGACGAAGCCGCCGGGCCCCGTACCCGGTTCCAGCCGGTGGGGCGACCCCGGAAGGCTGCCGAAGCGGCGGACGATCTCCTCGATCGGGATGCCGGCCTCGAGGGCCACGGCCACGGCGCAGGCGACGTTGCCCGGATGGGGTCCGGCGGGGGCCCGGGCCTGCTCGACACCGGCGACGACCAGGATAATTCCCCCGTCGTCGGAGAGGACGCTTACGTCGGCGGCGGGGTCCACGGCCGAGACCCGGCGGACCCCGAGACCGGCCTCCCGGCGGCCGTCGGCCAGGGCGGCCAGACGGGGGTCGTCGATGTTCAGCACCGCCATCGGGGCCTTCTCGAGGATCTCGGCCTTGGCCTCGACGATCCGCTCCTCGGTGCCGAAGCGCTCGAGATGGACGGGGCCGATGGCGGTGATCACGGCGATCTCGGGCAGAAGCCAGGAGCAGAGCTCGGCGATCTCGCCCGGGCGGTAGGTGCCCATCTCGGCCACGAAGACGTCGGTGCCCTCGGCCAGGTTCTCGTTGACGGCCCGGGCCAGGCCGGCGCGGTTGTTGAAGCTGGCCGGGCTGGCCAGAACCGTCCTCGAGCCCCCGAGCAGATGGGCGACGTATCCCTTGGTGCCGGTCTTGCCGTAGGAGCCGGTGATGGCAATGACCGTCGGAGCCACCCGAGCGAGACGGGCCCGGGCGCGGCTGACATGGCGCTCCGCCGCCGCCCGCTCGAAGGGCCCGGTGATGGCAGAAGCGAGATCGACGAGAAGGGGGACGAAGAAAGCCAGGGCGGCCGCCAGTAGCGGACCGAGTCCGCTGAGGACCCCGACGACCAGCCCGATCATGTCGAGGGCGATCACGACCCCGGCCAGGGTCCGGAGCCGTCGGGTCCAGGCGAGCGGAGAGCTCCGGCCCCGGAGCCCGAGGCCCGGTGGACCGGCGGCCACGATCACGGCCGTCACCAGAGCGGCGGCGGGCCACCAGTAGGCCAGGACCACGCCGGCGCCGGCCAGAAGGGCGCCGGCCAGGTTGAACGGATCGAGCCGCCACCAGCGCAGGGCGAACCGGCCGGCCGAGCCCGGGAGGTAGTGCTCGCGTTGAGCCACCCGCAACCAGCGGAGCCCGGCCAGTGCCATCGCCAGTCCGCAGCCCGCGACGGCGGCCCCCCGGAGGGCCGTCACCTCGGCGCCAGAAACCGCTCGACCGCCGCCCGGAGCGGCCCCGGTGCCGAGAGGGGGGTGAGGTGGCCGGCGCCCGGACAGAGGGTCAGGGTCGTCCCCGGCACGGCGGCGGCGATCGTCCGGGCCACCTCGACGGGGACCTCGCTGTCGTCCTCGCCCCAGACGAGGGCGACCGGGCAGGCGATGGCGGCCAGGGACTGCTCGTAGGACTCGTTGACCAGCCGGACGAGGACGGCCCGCATGACCCCTTCCGCCGCCCGGTAATCGGCCGAGCCGTGCCGCTGCCGGCCCCGCTCCATCCGGGCCTCGCTCAGGATCCCTCTCCGGTGAAGCGCCCGGGCCAGCCGGTAGCCGAGGGGAGGCTTCCGGCCGCCGCCGGGCCGGGGGGCGAGAGGGGCGCCGGTCAAGACCAGCGCCCGGACGAGATCGGGCCGGGCCGCGGCCAGGGCCACGGCTACCCGGCCGCCCAGGGAGTGACCGAGGACGACCACCGGCCGGTCCGGGCCCCCGGTCTCCTCGAGCAGAGGGATCAGCGCGGCGGCGTAGTCGGCCGAGCCCCAGACCTCGGTCGGCGCCGGGCTGGCACCGAAACCGGGAAGATCGGGCGCCCAGCTGGCCAGCGCTCCCCCCGGGGAAACGGGGCCGACGACGCCGGCGAAGTCCTGGTGGCTCCGGCCCCATCCGTGCAGAACGAGCACCTCGGGGGGGCTCGCGCCCCAGACCTCGCCGAAGAGTGCCCCACCGGCGAGCGCCCGCAGCATCGGGGCGAGGCTAACCGGCCCCGCCGGCTGCCACTCCCATCCCACCGCGCGCTCCTCTACCGCTCTCCATCTCTCGGCATCTCTCTCGGCGCTCCGTCGGACCCCCGCTCCCATCCCACCGGCCGTCACAGCCCACCGATACCTTCGGTCCGGTGGACACCGATCAGGGCGCCGCGCTCCTCCGGGGTCTGACCGCGCCCCAGCGCGCCGCCGTCTCTTCTGACGGCGCTCCTCTCTGCGTCCTGGCCGGGGCCGGTTCGGGAAAGACGACGGTCCTGACCCGGCGGGTGGCCCGCCGGCTCTTCGACGGCTCGGCCACGGCCGAGCACTCCCTCGTCGTCACTTTCACCCGGAAAGCCTCCCGGGAGCTCCGGGAGCGTCTCTGGCACCTCGACGTCCCGGGCCGGGTCTGGGCCGGCACCTTCCACGCCGCCGCCTACGCCCAACTCCGTCGTCACTGGTCCGACACCGGAAGCCGGGCCCTCGCCGTGGTCGACGACCCCCGCCGCATGCTCCGTCGTGCCCTCTCCTCCGACTCCTCCGGAGCCCTCTCCTCCGAAACGGTGAGCGGCATGCTGGCCGAGATCCAGTGGGCCCAAGCCCGGCTGCTCAGCCCGGCCGATTACGCCCGGGCCGCCCGGGCCGCCGGACGCCGGACGCCGCTGCCCGTCGACGAGATCGCCGAGGCCTACGGCCGCTACGAAGAGGCCAAGCGGGTCCACGGGGTCATCGACGTGAACGACCTGCTCAGCCGCGGCGCCGAGGTGATCGAGCGCGACACGGCCGTGGCCGCCGCCTCGCGCTGGCGGATCCGGCACCTCTTCGTGGACGAGTTCCAGGACGTCAACCCGGCCCAGTGGCGCCTCCTCAACGCCTGGCTGGGCGACCGGACCGATCTCTTCGTGGTCGGCGACCCCCGCCAAGCCGTCTACGGCTGGAATGGCGCCGACCCCACCTTGATCGACCGGCTCCCCGAGCTTCTCCCGGGGACGACCGTCCTCCGGCTCGACGCCAACCACCGCTCGACACCCCAGGTCATCGCCGCCGCCAGCGCCGTTCTGCACGATGCCGTTCTGCACGATGCCGTTCTGCACGATGATGCACGTCCCACCGGCGAGGAGCTCAGCCTCACCGGGAGTCGCCCGGCTGCGAGCTCGGGCGGACGGCCCGACGGACCGGCTCCCCGGGTGACTGGATTCGACGACGACACCGACGAGGCCAACGCTGTGGCCCGCTGGCTCCGGCTGATGCACCGGCCCGGCCGCCCCTGGTCCCACCTGGCCGTCCTGGCCCGGACGAACGCCCGGCTCACTCCGGTGGCCGACGCCCTCGGCCGGGCCGGTATCCCCTACCGGCTGGGGCCGTCACGGGCCGGCACCGAGATGCGGGAGGTGATCGGCCTGCTCCGGGCCGGGCCGTTGGGCCGGCCTCTGCGCAGCGCCATGGCCGACCTCTCCATCCCCGGCATTCCCCCGGTCCTGGCCCGGCTGGCCGACGAGCACGCCGTCGAGGATCCCGGTGCCACCGTCGGAGGATTTCTGACCTGGCTGACGGCCACCGTGGGCGACGGGGCCTCCTCCGAGGTCGATCCCGACGCCAACTCGGTGGAGCTCTCCACCTTCCACCGGGCCAAGGGCCTCGAGTGGCCGGCCGTGGCCCTCGTCGGCCTGGAGGACGGCCTCGTTCCGATCTCCTACGCCACCACGGCCGTCGCCCGATCCGAGGAACGACGGCTGCTCTATGTGGCTGTCACCCGGGCCGAGGAAGATCTCTGGTGCTCCTGGGGGGCCCGACGCCAGGCCGGCGACCGGAGCTGGTCCTGTAAGGCATCGCCTTTCCTGGCCGCTATCGAGGCGGCCGGCACGATCAATCGACCGGGGCCCGGAACCGAGACCTTCGCCGACCAGATCGCATCGCTCCGGCGTCTTCTCCCTGCCGCCCTCTGAGCGCCGGAGTCGTCTCCGTCAGGGGGTGACGTCGACGAGGACGGGGGCGTGATCCGACGGCTGCTTCCCCTTGCGGGCGTTGCGGTCGATCAGGGCATAGGAAGCGGTCTCGGCCAAGGCCTTGCTGAGAAGGATCAGATCGATCCGCATGCCGAGATGCTTGTGGAAGTTCCCCGCCCGGTAGTCCCACCAGCTGAAGAGCTGGCCCTGGTCGTAGAGCAGACGAAAGGCGTCGACGAGTCCCCAGGCCTCGATCTCGCCCAGGGCCTGACGCTCGGGTTCGGTGATATGGGTCGAACCTTCGAGAGCCGCACGGTCATAGACGTCGCGGTCCTCGGGAGCGATGTTGAAGTCGCCACAGACCGCCACCGGATCGGTCGGCTTGGCCGTCCGATCGAGATAGGACCGGAGCTCTCCGAGCCAGGCCAGCTTGCCCAGGTAGAACTCCCCGCCCACCTCCCGACCGTTCGGGACGTAGACGCTGTGGACCCGGACCCCGCCGCAGCTGGCCGCCACCAGCCGGCAGCCCTGCTCGTCGGCACCGTTTCCGAAGCCCCCCTCGATGTCGTCCAGGCCTACCCGGCTCACGATGGCCACGCCATTCCAGCGACCGTCGCCGTGGGACACCGATTCATAACCGAGTGCCGAAAAAGCCATGGTCGGAAAGGCCGCATCGGCCGCCTTCGTCTCCTGCATGCACAGGACGTCCGGTTGGGCGTACTCGATCCACTCCTCCACCCGCGACAGCCGGGCGTTCAGCGAGTTCACATTCCAGGTGGCGATCCGCATCGCGCAGTCCTCGATTCTTTCTCAGCCGTCCACGATCACAAAGAGCAGATCGACCTCGCAGGCCAGTTGGCCGTCGACCGTGGCCCGGCCGTGGCCGGTCCCCGCCCGCGCCGAAAGCCGGCCCAGCCGGACCTCGAGATCGAGGACCTCGCCGGGACTCACCTGCCGACGAAACCGGGCCTTGTCGATCCCGCCGAACAGCGGCAGCTTGCCGGCGTAGCGCGGATCGGCCAGCACGGCGATACCGCCGAGTTGCGCCAGCGACTCCACCATCAACACTCCGGGCAGCGTGGGCCGACCGGGGAAGTGACCGGCGAAGAAGCTCTCCTCACCCGTCAGGTGCCATCGCCCGCGCGCCGACTGCCCGGCTTCGAGCTCCACGATTTCGTCGACCAGCAGAAAGGGTGGCCGATGGGGAATGAGATCCTCGGGCCGCACCACGCTGCCGACGTTACCGGCCGAGGCCGCGTCCCGATGAAGGCTCGCGCCCTCGGAAGAAATGTCCCTCGCCGCCTCGTTGGTCGGCGGCGATCCTCGTCACCCTCGATGCCGGCCCTCGACGGTCCGGCTCGAGCGGTGAGATGCGGTGATGCTGTCTCTCTGTGCTTTCAGGCTCTCTGGCTCTCAGGCGCGGTCCGGCCACGGATCGCTGTAGGACATGGCCCGCCAGCGTTCGGTTCCGGCCCGCAGTACGTCCCGGTGATCCGGCAGGGCCGACTCGATGAGCACCCGGCTGCCGTGGCCCTTGTGGTGACGGTTCCGAGCGATGCTCAGATGGTCAAGGGTGTGCGGAAAGCGCATGGCAGAACTCCCCCGTCTTCAGTGACTTTTACTTCCGCACCCATCGACACGCTAAGTGGTCGTCTTGAATCCTTTGGTCACTATTCGTGACCGTTGTGTGCCTGGAGAGTTACCCGCCGGGGGCGTCGTGACAACTGGGACGAATGGGACGAACGTGGCCTATGAGCCGGCCCGGCTTGACCGTCGGCCCCGACGCGAAGGCGCCCGGGCCGGCTCGGCCGTCTCGACGACCGGAGCCCTCTCCACCCCGGGCAGGGCCAACTCGGCGCCGCGCCGCGGTGGATCGAGGGCCACGAGAACGAAGTCACGCTTTTCACCACGCTCGACCACCTCGCGGGCCCGGCGCGGCGGCGGATCTCCGAGTCCCGTCAGGGGCAGGTAACACGACATCCCGTCGACGTCGACCATGGCTCCGTGCGAGACGAAGGACGAGACCGTCCCCACCACCGTCGAGCCGAGTGGATGCTCAGCCACGAATGTCAGGAAGGTCAGGGGATCATTGACGGCCGTCGGTGCCAGGGCCGCAGCCGCTGCTCGCCGTGGGCCCGCGGCCCCTGACTTTGTGGCCACAGCCGCCGCGCTCTTTGTCGCGGTGCTCTTGGCCGCTGTGCTCTTGGCCGCCGTTTTCTCTGTCGCCGTTGCCCGACCGCGACGAGGGCGGTCTTCGATCGCCGGAGCCGACACGGTTGTCTCCGGGGCGAGCGCCTCGTTGCTGGCGGCGGCGATAGCGGCGCTGACGGCGGCGGCCGCCGTCCCTCTTCCCCGCCGACGCCGTCTCGAAGATGTCGAGCCCGTCGCATCGGTGGCAGTGCTCTCCTCGTCGACTACCGCAACCTCCGTCGCCGTCGCCGTCCCGGCTCTCTTCGTCGTGCCGGCCTTCTTCGTGGCCCGGGCCACTTTCTTTGTGGCGCCGGCGGCCTTCGTGGACCGGCTTGCCTTGGCCGGTTCCTTCGTGGCCGCCGCCGCCCGTATCGACGCCACCGATGTGGCCGCCCGGGTCTTCTTGGCCGGCTCCTTGGCCGCCTTCGCTACCTTGGCCGCCGGTTCCTTGGCCACCTTCGTGGTCTTGGCCGCTTTCGCCGTCTTCGTCGCCTTGACTGCCTTGACTGCCTTGGCCGCCTTGGCCGCCTTGGCCGCCTTGGCCGGTTCCATCGTGGCCTTGACCGTGGTGCCCTTCGCGTCCTTGGCCGCTTTCGTGGTCTTGACGGCCTTGGCTGCCTTCGGCGCCTTGACTGCTTTCGTGGCCTTGGCCGGACTCGGAAGGGTCGATTCTGCGGTCGCCAGCGCGATGGCTTCCGCCGCTTCCTTCGACGGCCCCCGGGAGGGCGGCGGTGTCTTCGGCACCGCCGGCACATACTCCTCGGACACACTGACCCTGCGGCGACCGTTACCCGGAGATGTCGCGGCGCGGCTGCGCGGACCACGAACAGGGAGCCGAAGGGTGAAGATCCAGCCGACACCGGGTATCGGCTTGCCCCCCATCAGCCGGCCCTCCTCGAACAGCCACGGGTGTTCGGCGTGGAACTCCTGGAAGGAGTCGTTCGACAGCACCTGGGCCCCGACCCTCTCGGCCACCCGGAGAACGAAGGCGTCGCCCCGACCGATGGCGCCCGCCGGAGGCGAGACGAGCTCGCCGTGGGCCACCGCCTCGTCGAAAATCTGGCGTTCCGAAGGGTCGATCCGGTGACCGAAGGTGGCGTCCACGACGACGATCACCTCGACGCCGGGGAATTCATCTTGAAACTGTCTGATGGCTTCATCGAGCTGGCGGAGGCTTGGTGCGGAACGGCCTTCGGTCGCGATGTTCGAGCCGTCGACGACGACGTGAGAGAGGGACATGGCTGCGCACAGTCAACCACCCAGGCGCCTTCAGGGGTCTGACCTCCGGGTTCGGCTCCCCGGGGACCGCTGGCAATCGGCCCCGCACCGGTCGGGGGGCCGCACCGTAGGATGCGGCCGTGGCAACCGATCTGGCCGGGGAAGTAGCCGAGCTGCTCCAGCAGCTGATCCGCAACGCCTGCGTGAACGACGGCACCCCGGGCTCCGGACACGAGCAGCGCAACGCCGAGGTCCTGCGCTCGCTGCTCGAGCGTCCCGGCCTCGATCTCGAGGTCCACGAACCTCTTCCCGGACGCTCCTCCCTGGTGGCGCGCATCGAGGGCCGCCGGCCCGACGCACCGTCGCTCTGCCTTCTCGGCCACACCGATGTGGTGCCGGCCAACGGCGACGACTGGCGCCACGATCCCTTCGGCGGTGAGCTCATCGACGGTGAGATCTGGGGACGCGGTGCCGTCGACATGCTCAACCTGACCGCCTCCATGGCCGTGGCCGTGCGCCACCTGGCCGACGACGGCTTCCGGCCCGACGGCGATCTGCTCTTCATCGGCGTGGCCGACGAGGAAGCTCTGGGCATCCACGGCGCCGAGTGGCTGACCACCCACGTCCCCGAGCAGGTGCGCGCCGACTACCTCATCACCGAGGCCGGCGGCTTTCCCATGCAGGCGCCCGACGGCGTCCGGCTGCCGGTCATCACCGGCGAGAAGGGCGTCTTCTGGTGCACCTTGACCGTCCGGGGGACACCGGGCCACGCCTCGCAACCGCTGCGCACCGACAACGCGCTGGTGAAGGCGGCCGAGATCGTCCGCCGGTTGGCCGACTACAAGCCGGCGGCCGACATCCACGACGCCTGGCGCCGGTTCGTCGAAGGTATCGGCCTGCCCCTCGACATCGCCGGTCCCCTGCTCGATCCCGAGGCCATCGGCGACTTCTGCGAGGAGTTCCCCGCCCTCGGTCTGGCCCGCCAGGCGCACGCCTGCACCCACACCACCATGGCTCCGACCGTCATGACGGCGGGCACCAAGGTGAACGTCATCCCCGACCGGGTCGTTCTCCAGGTGGACATCCGCACCCTGCCCGGTTGGGACCGGCCCGAAGTCGACGCCATGCTGCGCGACGCTCTCGGGGACCTGGCCGACGACGTGGAGACCACCTGGAACTTCACCGACCCCGCCAGCACCTCACCCACCGACACACCATTGTGGAACTCCCTCGAGCGGGTCGCCCGGCGCTCCTACCCCGATGCCCGCTGCGTCCCCTTCCTCACCGTCGGGGCGACCGACGCCCGCTTCTTCCGCAAGCTCGGCACCGTCGCCTACGGCTTCGGACTCTTCAGCAAGCACCTCACCTTCGAGGACTACGCCACCATGTTCCACGGGATCGACGAGCGGGTGGACGTGGATTCTCTCGGTCTCTCGGCCCAGCTCTGGGACGGCGTGGCGCGCGACACCCTTGTCTGATCCTCTCCGAACCGTTCCATGACCTCCCCCATTGAAGCGGTCCTCTTCGATTTCGGAGGGGTGCTCTCCACCAGTCCTTTCAGCGCCTTCGAACGTCACGAGCAGGACCGGGGCCTCCCCGCCGGTTTCATCCGCACCCTGAACGCCACCAATCCCCATGGGAACGCCTGGGCCCGCCTGGAGCGCAGCGAGGTGGACTTCGAGGAGTTCTGTGCCGCCTTCGAAGCCGAGGCCATCGCTGCCGGCGGCACCCTCGACGCCCGGGAGTTGTTCGCCACCATGACGGGCGAGATGCGCCCCGAGATGTTGGAGGCTGTCCGCCGTTGCCACGAGCACTTCAAGACCGGGCTCCTGACCAACAACTTCGTCACCCCCACCACCACGGCCCGTCACAACGAGGTCCTCGATCTCTTCGACGTCGTCGTCCAGTCCGCCGTCGTCGGCGTGCGCAAGCCCGACCCGCGCTTCTACCTCATGGCCTGCTCGGCATTGGAGATCGAGCCCGCCGCCGCTGTCTTTCTGGACGATCTCGGTGTGAACCTGAAACCGGCCCGGGAGTTGGGCATGACGACCATCAAGGTCATCGATCCGACCGAGGCTCTGATCGAGCTCGAAGCCGTCGTCGGCATCGCCCTGCGCTCGTGATCGTTCCCGACACCAAAGACTGGACGTGGGTCCTCACGACCGCGTGTCCCGAGTGCGGCTTTGACGCCGGCGGCTGCCCGAGCGCGGAGGTCGCCCGCTTGGTGAGGGAGAACGCCCGGGTCTGGCAAGGCTTCTTGCACGACGGCGCCATCGGGCCCGGCCGTCCGGACGACTCGACCTGGTCGCCTCTCGAGTACGCCTGTCATGTCCGCGACGTCTACCGCCGCTTCCGCACCCGGATCGAACGCATGTTGACCGAGGACGATCCGCCGTTCGAAAACTGGAACCAGGACGCCACCGCCACGGCCGACCGGTACGAGGAGCAGGTCCCCCAGGTGGTCATCGGCGAGCTCACCGACGCGGCGCAGGCCATGGCCTCACTGCTCGACCAGGTGTCGGGCCCGGCCTGGCAACGGCCCGGCCGCCGCAGCGACGGCGCCTCATTTCGGGTGGCCACCATCGCCTCCTACATGGTGCACGACCCCATTCATCACGCCTGGGATGTGGCCAAGCAGAATCCGTAGTGGCGCTCCGTCACCCGAGACTCCTTGACCGTCTCCGGCACAGGTGCTCTTCCCTCAGGGTTGATCCGAGACATTGGACGTGCACGCCGCATGTCGCTGCCGTGTCGGCCGCACCGGATCAGGCGAAGGCGCGGGCCAGAAGGTCCTCGTGCTCGAGGTGGTTCAGCGCGGCACTGCCGGTGGCCGGGCTGGCCGATTCGGACCGGCTCACATGGGTCAGCGTGAACCGCTCCCGGAGCAGCTTGTGCAGTCGCCCGTGCGCGAATGACCACGCCCCCATGTTCTCCGGTTCCTCCTGCACCCAGACGACCTCGGTGGCCGACGGGTACCGGTCGAGGACACGGACGAGGGCGTCCTCGGGCCACGGGTAGAGCTGCTCCACCCGGACCACAGCCACGGCGGCCGCCGCCACGCCGGGCTCGGGGAGACCGGCCACGCCGGCCGCCAACTGGTCGCGGCGACCCATGGCGTCGAAGGCGACCTTGCCCGAGCACAGCAGCACGCGGCGGACCTCGTCAGGCTGGATGACGGCGCTCGGGACCTGATCCTTGCCGACCGGGGCGGCGTTGCCCGGGGTCGCCCCGACAGCGCCGCCGGAGGCGGCCGGATCGTCGACCACGGACTGGAATGAGCCCGAGGCGAGCTCATCGATAGGAGACCGCGACTGCTTCGCCCGCAAAAGTGACTTGGGCGTGAAGACCACCAGCGGCTGGCTCCCGGCCCCGCGGGCCTGGGAACGCAACAGGTGGAAGTACTGCGCCGCCGTCGTCGGCTGGGCGAGGCGCATATTGCCCCGAGCGCACAGTGTCAGGAACCGCTCTATGCGGGCCGAGGAGTGCTCGGGGCCTTGGCCTTCGTAGCCGTGAGGAAGCAGCAGCACCAGGCCCGATGCCTGCTCCCACTTGTCATCGGCGGCCACCAGGAAGTTGTCGATCACGATCTGCGCGCCGTTTGCGAAGTCGCCGAACTGCGCCTCCCAGGCCACGAGCGCGTCAGGCACTTCGACGGAGTAGCCGTATTCGAAGCCCACCGCCGCGTACTCCGAGAGAAGTGAGTCGTGAATGGCGAAGCGGCCCACCCCGTCTCCTTCCAGATGGGCCAGCGGCACCCACTCGTTGCCGGTGGCGTAGTCGACGAGAACGGCATGGCGCTGGGAGAACGTCCCCCGCCGGGTGTCCTGACCGGCCAGCCGGACGTCGGTGCCTTCCAACAGAAGCGAGCCGATGGCCAGAGCTTCGCCGAGCGCCCAGTCCACTTCGCCTTCGGCCACGACGCCGGCGCGCTGCTGGAACTGGCGCAAGAGCTTCGGATGGATGGTGAATCCCTCGGGCACCGAGGTGGCGTCGACCACCAGCCTTTCCAAGGTGCCGCGCTCGACCCCGGTGCGCACGTCCGCCGCCGGTCGCGCCGGTGCCGGAGCCGGCGGCAAGGTGGTGAGTTGGGGCGGGGCCGCCTGGCGGGTTTCGTCCAGAGCTGTCTGCAGCCGGGCTTGGAAGTCCGACAGCGCCTGCTCGGCTTCCTCCATGGTGATGTCGCCGCGTCGCACGAGGGCCTCGGTGTAGAGCTTGCGCACCGAACGCATCGTTTCGATGATGGCGTACATCCGGGGCTGGGTGTAACTCGGGTCGTCGCCCTCGTTGTGGCCGAAACGCCGGTAGCAGACGACGTCGATCACGACGTCTTTGTGGAACGTCTGGCGGAACCCGAAGGCCAGCCGGGCCGCTCGTGCACACGCTTCGGGATCGTCGCCGTTCACGTGGAACACCGGAGCCTGGACCATCTTGGCCACGTCGGTCGGGTAGACCGACGACCGGGCCGACTCGGGGGCGGTGGTGAAGCCCAGCTGGTTGTTCACCACCACGTGGATGGTCCCTCCGGTGCGGTAACCGGCCAGCTGCGACAGTTCGAGGGTCTCGGCCACCACTCCCTGTCCGGCGAAAGCGGCATCGCCGTGGATGAGCAGAGAGAGAACGCCAAAGGGGTGATCGTCGGGTAGCTGGTCCTGCTTGGCCCGCACCATCCCCTCGACCACGGGGTCGACGGCTTCGAGGTGCGACGGGTTCGACGCCAAGGTGACGGGCAGGGCCGTGCCCGAGTGGCCCACGAAGGTGCCACTGGCGCCCTTGTGGTACTTCACGTCACCGGAGCCCTGCACGGAATCGGGATCGAGATCGCCCTCGAACTCCCGGAAGATCTCGCCGTAGGACTTGCCCACGATGTTGGCCAGGACGTTCAGCCGTCCCCGGTGGGCCATGCCCAGCACGGCCTCGTTCAGTCCCGCCGTGGCCGCCTCGTCGAGCAGGGTGTCGAGAAGGACGATGGTCGACTCCGCCCCTTCGAGGCCGAAGCGCTTCTGGCCCACGTAGCGCGTGTGGAGAAAACGCTCGAAGGCCTCGGCCGCGTTCAAGCGGTCGAGGATGTGGCGCTGCTCGGTGGGCGCCAGCGTGGCCGGCACCCCTTCGACATGGTGCTGGATCCAACGCTTCTGCTCGGGATCCTGGATATGCATGTACTCGATGGCGAGCGTCCGGCAGTAGGCGTCGCGCAGCAGGTCGAGCGCCTCGGACAGTCGCAAGGTGTCGCGTCCGGCCAGTCCGTCCACCACGAATTCACGGTCGAGGTCCCACAGGGTGAGCCCGTAGGTGGTGGGGTCGAGCTCGGCGTGCAGGTGCCGCGGCTCGGCCGACAGCGGATCGAGGTCGGCGATGAGATGACCCCGGACCCTGTACATGTTCACCAGGCTCTGCACCCGCACCTGCTTCACCAGGCGCTGGTGTTCACTGTCGACGGCGTTGACGTCGGCCTGCCAACGCACGGGCTCGTAGGGCACGTCCATGGCGGCGAAGACGGTCTCGTAGAAGCCATGCTCCCCCGTCAGGCATTCCGCCATGTAGGTGAGGAACATGCCCGACTCGGCGCCCTGGATGATCCGGTGGTCGTAGGTCGACGTCAGGGTGACCACAGGACCCACACCCAACGCGGCCAGGCTGCGGCGATCAGCCGCCTGGTACTCGGCCGGGAATCCGAGGGAGCCCACACCGATGATGGCGCCCTGTCCGGGCATGAGCCGGGGCACGGACTGCACCGTCCCGAGCGTCCCCGGGTTGGTCAGGGTCACGGTGGCACCGACGAAGTCGTCGGCCGTCACCTTCTGGGTGTGCACCTTGCGCACCACGTCTTCGTAGGCCACCACGAAGGCCCGGAAATCGAGGCTCTCGGCGTTTCTCACCACGGGAACGAGCAGCGTCCGTGACCCGTCACTCTTGGCCAGGTCGACGGCCAGGCCCAGCCCGACATGGTCGTGGTGCAGCACCCCGGGCGTCTTCTTCTCGTCGATCTCGTCGATATACGTCGAGTTGAGCGCCGGCACCGCTTGGAGGGCCTGGACGACGGCGTAACCGATGAGATGGGTGAAGCTGACCTTGGCCCCCGACCTCCGCACCAGGTGCTGGTTCAGAATTGACCGGTTGACTTCGAGCAGCTTGGCCGGAACCGTCCGCACGCTCGTCGCCGTGGGCACGGCCAGCGACGCCTCCATATTGACCGCGATCCGTGCCGCTGCGCCGCGCAGCGCCACCGGTGCCGGTTCCTCGGGCGCCACCGACTGACCGGGCGCGACCAACGCCGCTGGCGTTGTCGTGGTCGGGCCAGCCGGAACTGTCGGGGCGGCGGCCGGAGCGGCCGCAGCCGGCGGAGCGGGTGCCGCTTCGACCGTCAGAGTCGGCGCCACCGGGGCGCCGTTGGTCGAAACGGGTCCGCCGTTGGCCGCCCGGGCGATGCCCACGGCGTTGTCGGGGGTCGGGGCCCCCGGTGGTGTGTAGTCGGCGAAGAACTCGCGCCAGCTCTCGGTCACCGAGGTGGGGTCGCTGCGGAACTGCTCGTACATGTCGTCGACGAGCCAGGCGTTGGGTCCGAAAGCGCCTCCGGTCGGGGCCGCGGAGACGACGCGTTGCTGATCAGCCATCAGCTGTGATCCTACCGGTGCCCCTCCATCGAACCGGGCTCACCGCAGTAGCCTCTTCCGGCAATGCACGCCTGCACGCCCGAACCATTGGGCCCCGCACCGGCCACCAGGCAGGTGAGCGGGCCCTGACTCCTGAGAGACAGACCACCACGGTGGTCCAGAACCCCGCTGGCCTCCACGTTGTGGACCATCCGGCGCACGCCCCCGACGGAAAGTTGCCCGTGGTCGTCCTGGTCCACGGCTCTCTCGACCGGGGAACGAGCTTCGCTCGCGTCGTGCGCCGGCTCCCCGATCTCCACGTCGTGACCTATGACCGGCGGGGATACAACCGCTCCCGCCCGGCGGCGGCGCCCGCCCGCTCCTTGGAGGACCACATCGCCGACCTGGTGACCATCGTGGACGGGCGACCGTCGGTCCTCGTCGGCCACTCCTACGGCGGCGACGTCGCCCTGGGCGCGGCCGTGGCCCTGCCCGGCGTCGTCGGAGCCGTCGGCGTCTACGAGCCCCCTCTGCCCTGGGCCGACTGGTGGCCACGGCGCACGGGCAGCGACGCGCCGGTGGAAGATCCGGGCGCCTTCGCCGAGTCGTTCTTCCGCCGGGTGGTGAACGACGACGCCTGGGACCGGCTCCCCGAAGGAGCACGGGCGGAGCGCCGGGCCGACGGTCCGGCGCTTCTGACCGAGCTCTTCGACATCCGACGCCAAGAGTCGCCCATCGACTTCGCCCGGCTCACTGTTCCCGTCGTCCTCGGCCGGGGCGGTCGATCAATCCCCCATCACCGCCGGGCGATCGACGCCTTGGTCGAAATTCTCCCCACGGGAGAAGTCGTCGAGTTCCCCGATGCCACCCACGGTGCCCATCTCTCGCACCCCGACGCCTTCGCCGCCTTCGTCCGGCGCGTGGTGGAGCTGGCGAAGAAGGAAGCGCTATGACGAGGGGAGGCCGAGGACCCGCTCGGCGATGATGTTGCGTTGGACCTCGGACGTGCCGCCGCCGATGGTCAGGGCCCGGGCGAACAGGTAGCCGTGCGACCAGATCATCGGAGGCCACGAATGGCCCTTCGGATCGGCCATGTCGTCGCTGGCGCCGGGGGAACCGGACGATGCGGCCGCGCCGGCTCGGGCCATCAACGCCTCGACCGGTCCCGAGTCGGTCATCCCGTAGGCGCCCGACAGGTCCTTCGCCACTTCCATCACGTGTTGGCCGTGGTCGTCGGCCAAAGCTTTTCGGACTGAGGCTTCGGGCCCCGGCGCCCGACCGGCCAGCGCCGCGCTCACCGTCCGCAGCCGGATGAGCCGGAGGATCTCGCCTTCCACCCAGACCCGCATCAGCCGCTGCCGCAGGATCCTGTCGGAGGTGCCACCGGCGCGTCGGACGAGGTCGACCAGATCCCCCATGGTGGGGCCTTGCCCCCACAGCGCTCCCTCCCCCGACAGCGAGACCCGTTCGTTCCCGAGTGTCACCTTGGCCAGAGCCCAGCCGCCGTTGACCTCGCCCACCAGATGATCGGCCGACAGTCGGACGTCGTCCAGAAACACCTCGTTGAAGGCATGGTCCCCCGTCATGTCGACGATGGGCCGGACGGTGACTCCCGGAGCGTCCATGGGGCAGATGAAGTACGAGATACCGCTGTGCTTCGGCACGTCCGGATCCGTCCGGGCCAGAAGGATCCCGAGAGAGGCCATGTGGGCGAAACTCGTCCACACCTTCTGACCGTTTACGACCCACTCGTCGCCGTCACGGACGGCCCGGGTGGAGAGAGCGGCGAGATCAGAACCCGCTCCCGGTTCGCTGAACAGTTGGCACCAGATCTCCTCGGCCGCCAACAAGGGCCGGAGGTACCTTTCTTTTTGGGCCTCCGAACCGGCATGGATGAGGGTGGGGCCGGCCCAGCCGATGCCGATCTGGTTGGACGGCCGACGCACGCCGGCCCGTCGCATCTCATCATCTATGACTAGTTGAGCCACCGGATCAGCCCCGAGACCCCATGGACGGGGCCAATGCGGAGCGACGTAACCGGAGTCGGCTAATTGCCGCGGAGACGGCTCCGGATGCGCGGCCAACCACTGACGGACCTCTTGTCGAGCCGGATGCTCATTTCCCGGAAGGGCGAAATCCACGGCCCGACCGTAGACTGTATGGGTGACCGATTGGAACTTTGCTGATGTCTGGGAAGCTGTAGCCGAGACGATTCCCCACGCGCCCGCCCTGGTGCACGGCGAACGACGCGTGACGTGGGCCGAGTTCGACGGGCGCGCCGACTCCGTCGCCCAGGCCCTTCTCGACGTCGGGGTCGTCCACCAGGACAAGGTCGCGCACTACCTCTACAACTGCACCGAGTACCTGGAATCCACGTTCGCCATGTTCAAGATCGGCCTCGTTCCGGTCAATACCAACTATCGCTACACCAACGACGAGCTGGTCTATCTCTGGGAAAACGCCGACGCCGTTGCCGTCATCTTCCACGGCACCTTTGTCGAACGGATTGAGGGTCTGCGGACGCGGGTTCCCGGTGTGCGGTGCTGGCTCTGGGTCGATGACGGCTCGGGGCCCTGCCCCGCGTGGGCCACCCCCTACGAAACGGCAGCCACCACCAAGACCGACCGCGTGACCGCACCCTGGGGACGCAGCGGCAGCGACCTCCTCATGCTTTACACGGGGGGCACCACAGGGATGCCCAAGGGCGTGATGTGGCGACAGGACGACCTGTTCAGCCGGATCAACGCCGGCAACCTGCTCCGGGTACCCGAAGACGGAGGTCTCGAAGGAATCCGCAAGGCCGTCGTGGGCGCCGGTCCCGTCATCATCCCCGCCTGTCCTCTCATGCACGGCACCGGCTCGTTCACCTCGATCGGCTCCTTGAACATCGGCGGCTGCGTTGTCACCCTGACCAACCGGCGGTTCGATCCGGTGGAGTTGCTCGACACCGTCGATCGCGAAAACGTGAACGTCATCGCCATCGTGGGAGACGCCTTCGCCAAGCCCATTTTGGCCACCCTCGACGAGCACCCCGGCCGCTGGAAGCTGTCCACTCTTCTCGCCATGATCTCGTCCGGTGTGATGTTCAGCGAAGAGACGAAGCGCGCTCTGCTCCGTCACCACCCCACCATGATGCTCATCGACGCCTTCTCCTCATCAGAGGCTCTCGGGATGGGGGCATCGGTGTCGAGCGGCTCCTCGACCGAACACACGGCGCATTTCACCCTCGGACCCGAGGTGCGGGTCCTCGACCCCGACACGGGTAAGAGCGTGGTCCCCGGTTCGGGCGAGATCGGTGTCCTCGCCCTGGGCGGGCGGAACCCTCTCGGTTATTACAAGGACGAGAAGAAATCGGCCAACACCTTCAAGGAGATCGACGGCGTTCGCTATTCCATCCCTGGCGACTTCGCCACCGTTGACGCCGACGGCTCCATCCAGTTGCTGGGCCGGGGTTCGGTCGTGATCAACACCGGTGGAGAGAAGGTCTTCCCCGAAGAGGTCGAGGAAGCTCTGAAAACCCACAGCGCCGTACGCGACGCCGTGGCCGTCGCCATCCCCGACAAGCGCTTCGGCGAGGTGGTGGCCGCCGTCGTGGAATTGCGACCGGGCGCAGCGCCCACCGAGCAGGAGCTCATCGATCACGTCAAGGAGCGTCTGGCCGGCTTCAAAGCACCCAAGCGGGTCCGCTTCGTGAAAAGCATCGAACGATCCCCCGCCGGCAAGATCGACTACGCGCGCCATCGGTCGGAGACGACCGAATGGGCGACGAGCGCGTGAGGTCGATCACCTAGGCCCATGCGCGCCCTCGAACTCGTCTCTAGGTGGCCGGTCGACGCCGCCGCTGCCGGCGTCGTCAGGCGGACGGACGGTCTGAGAGGAAACGCGGGGGACGACGTCAGCGTCTCGGTGGTGGACAGCATCGGCGACATCGAACGACCCTTCGCCTGGGCTTCCATGTCCAAGATGCTTGTGGCCATGGCTGTCTTCGTCGCCGTAGAGGAAGGCACGATCTCCCTCGACGAGCCGGCCGGACCCCAGGGGAGCACCGTCCGTCACCTCCTCGCCCATGCATCGGGTCTTGGTCCCGATTCTCCGGTCCCGGTCGCCGGGCCGGGGCGGATGCGCATCTACTCCAACATCGGCTTCGAGATTCTGGCCGACACATTGGCTCAGCACGCGCGCATGCCTTTCACCGACTACCTCGCCAGCGGTGTGATGCAACCGCTCCATATGTCGGCGACGGCCTTCGCCCCTGATAGCTCCCCGGCTTCGGGAGCGCAGGGCCCACTGCGCGATCTTCTGGTCTTGGCCGCCGAGCTGTTGGCGCCCAGCATCTTGTCGCCGGGCACTATGGCAGAGGTGACGAGGGTCTCTTTTCCGGGTCTGCGCGGTGTGCTCCCCGGGTACGGGCGATTCGATCCCTGCGATTGGGGACTCGGCTTCGAAGTACGGGGGGACAAAGAACCCCATTGGACGGGCTCGCGCACCACACCAGAGACCTTCGGCCATTTCGGTCGTGCCGGCGGCTTCCTCTGGCTGGACCCTGTCGCCGCTACTGCGTGCGCGTCGCTGTCCAACAGAGACTTCGGACCGTGGGCCGTCACTGAATGGTCGACCTTGGCCGATGCCGTCATGGACGAGTTTTCCCCCGCTCCTTCCCGAGAGACATCGAGAAGGGAACGCCGTCGGCAAGAGGCCGAAAGGGCCCAGAAAGAGGCTGAACGGATCGCAACGGCGGAGGCCGCACGCCTGCAGCGGGAAGCTGAAGCGGCCGAACTTGCCGCGGCGGCACGGCTGAAGCAAGCAGCCGAAGCGGCCGAAGCCGAACGTCGCCGGATAGAAGCTGAGGCGGTTGAAGCGGCACGACAGAGGATCGAGGCTGAAGCTGCCGAGGCCGAACGCGTCAAGCAAAAAGCAGCGGAAGCTGAGCGTCGTCGGAAGGAAGCGGAGGCGGCGGAGGCGGCACGGCTGAAGCAAGAGGCCGAACGCGTCAAGCAAGAGGCGGAGGCGGCACGGCTGAAGCAAGAGGCCGAACGCGTCAAGCAAGAGGCGGCGGCGGCTGAAGCTGAGCGTCGTCGGAAGGAAGCAGCCGAGGCCGAGCGTCGTCGGAAGGAAGCAGCCGAGGCGGCACGGCTGAAGAGAGAGGCCGAAGCGGCCGAGGTTGAGCATCTAAGGCAAGAGGCTGCGCGGTTGAAGCGAGAAGGCGAAGCAGCGAAAGCCGAGAGACGGAGGATCGTCTCCCAGTCTGAGGAAGCCGAACGCCGCAAGCAGGAGGCCGAAGCGGCCGAGGTTGAGCGGCAAAGGATCGAGGCGACCGAGCTTGAGCGGCTCAAGCAGCAAGCCGAAGGAGCGGAGTCCGTGCGGCGGAGGATCAAGGCCGAAGCCGCCGATGCCGAGGGCCGCCGGAACGAAGCAGAAGCGGCGGAGCTCGAGCGCCAGAAGACCGAGGCAGCCGAGGTGGAACGGCTCAAGCGGGAAGCTGAAGGTGCGGAAGCCGAACGACAGAGGATCGAGGCCGAAGCGGCCGAGGCGCTGCGCCGCAGGAAGGCGGCCGAAGCGGCCGAGGCCGAACGCCGCAAGAAAGAGGCCGATGAGGTTGAGCGCCTCAAGCGGGAAGCCGAGGGCGCGGAAGCCGAACGACAGAGGATCGAGGCCGAAGCGGCCGAGGCCGAACGCCGCAAGAAAGAGGCCGATGAGGCGGCGGCAAAGCGCCAGAAGGCGGAAGCGGCTGAGGTTGAGCGCCTCAAGCGGGAAGCCGAGGATGCAGAAACCGAGCGGCGCCGAGTTAAAGCTGAAGCGGCGGAATCCGAGCGGCAGAGAAAAGAGATCGCCGAAGCCGAGACAGCGGAGGCCAAACGCCTTTGGAACGTGGCTGAAACGGCCGCGACAGAGCGCCGAAGGATCGAGGCCATCGAGGCGGAGCGGCTCAACCAGGAGGCCGAGAGCATTGAGGCTGCGCGCCTGAGAATCGAGGTCGAGGCGGCCGAAGCCGAACGTCGGAAGAAGGAGGCGGCCGAGGTTGAAGCGGCCGCGGCAGAGCGACGGAGGATCGAGGCCGCCGCCGTCAAACGACTCAGGCAAGAAGCCGAAGCGGCGGAGAACGAGCGAAGAAGAATCGAGACTGAATCCGCCGAGCTCGAACGCCAGAAGGTTGAGGCCGAAGCGGCCGAGGAGGCCAACGCGGCTCTGCTCGTGAAGGAGGCAGCCGCCGCTGAAGTCGAGCGCCAGAAGATTGAAGCCGCGGAAATCGGTCGGTTCAAGCGAGAAGCCGAGGCGGCTGAAGCCGAACGGCGGCGGATCAAGGCCGAAGCTGCCGAGGTTGAGCGCCAGCGGATCGTCGCCGACGCCGCCGAAGCGGAACGACTGAGGGTCGATGCGGCCGCGACCCTGAGCCTGAGGCAACAGGCCGCGGAGGCGAAAGCCGAGCGGCAGAGGATCAAGAGCGAAGCTGGCGAGGCCACCCGCCGCCGGAGGGAGTCCGAAGCAGCAGAGCTAAGTCGCCAGAAGGCCGAGGACGCCGAAGTCGAGCGGCTCAAGCGAGGAGCCGAGGCAGCGGAAGTAGAACGGAAGAGGATCCGGAGCGAAGCCGCCGAGGTGGCCCGGCGTCGGAAAGAGGCCGAGGCCGCTGAGTTTGAGCGCCAGGGGGTCGAGGCGGCTGAGAGCGAGCGTCTCAAGCGACAGGCCGAGGCAGCAGAAGCCGAACGACTGAGGATCGAGACCGAAGTCACCGAGGCCGCCCGGCGTCGAAACGAGGCCGGGGCCGCTGAGCTTGAGCGCCAGAAGGCCGAGGCGGCAGAAGCCGAGCGTCTCAAGCGACAGGCCGAGGCGGCAGAAGCCGAGCAAAAGAGGATCGAAGTCGAGGCGGCCCGGGCTGAGCGCCTCAGGCAAGAAGCCGAAGCGGCGGTAGCCGAGCGACGCCAGAAAGAAGCCGCTGACACACAAGCAGCCGAGAGCGAGCGCCGAAGGCAAGCCGACGCGGCGGCCGAAGCCGAGCGCCAGAGGAGAAAGGCCGTTCAGGAGAAGGCGGAGGCGGCCGAAGCCGAGCGCCAGAGGAAAGATGCCGCCGAAGCCGAACGTCTGCAGCGAGAGACCGCTCAGGCGAAGGCGGCGGCGGCCGAGCGCCAGAAGGCGGAGGCCGCCGAAGCCGAGCGGCGGAGGATCGCCGCCCGGGCGGTCGAGTCCGAGAACGAGGGGCGGAGGATTATCGCCCTGGCCGCCGAGGCTGAGGCCGAGTGGCGGAAGATCGAGGCCGAGGCCCAGGCCGGGCACGATGAGCGACGGAAGAAAGATGCCGCTCGAGCAGAGGCGGGCGAGGCGAAGAGACGGAAGAAAGAGGCCGCTCGAGCAGAGGCGGGCGAGGCGAAGAGACGGAAGAAAGAGGCGGCCGAAGCGGCTATTGCGGAGCAGCTCCGGCTCGAGGATGACGCCGCCGAGGCTCGGAGGCGGGCGCGCCTAGCGGCAGAATCAGAACGTCAGAGGATCCAGGCCGGACGGGCGGCGGCGGCCGAGGCCGAGCGCCAGAGCGTCGCGTTCTCCGACGGCGAGCGGCGCCGGGTGGAGACCGCACAGGTGGGCGCAGACAAAGCCGAGCGACGCTTTGCTGAGGCCGCCGAGGCGGCCGGAGCTCAGGCGGCCGGAGCCCAGGCGACCGGAGCCGACGGGCAGAGCCCCGATGAGACCGAAGCCGAGCCCCGGGTGGCGGCCATGGCCGACCGACGCCAGGAAGCGGTGGTGCGGGTGCCCGACGGCGAGGTGACCGAGGCCGGCGAGTCCGGGAGCGAGGCCCACGGGCCCCTCGGACCGGGGATCCGACCGGCGGACTTCTGGGGTGCCGGGACGCATTGACCTAGGCTCGCGGCAATGAAGGGCGTGATCCTGGCCGGAGGAACAGGTACCCGGCTGCACCCGCTCACGCGGATCACCAACAAACACCTCCTGCCCATCTACGACCGGCCGATGATTGCCTACTCGATCGAAGCGCTCGTCCTGGCCGGGATCTCCGAGATCATGCTCGTGACCGGGGGTACCCACGCCGGGGAATTCCTGCGGCTGCTGGGCAACGGCCACGAGCACGATATCGACCGACTCTCCTACGCGTACCAGGACAAAGCCGGGGGGATCGCCGAGGCCCTGGGGCTGGCCGAGCGCTTCGCCGCTGACGAAGCCGTCCTCGTGATGCTGGCCGACAACATCGTGGAGCGGACCTTCCGGCCGACGGTGGAGCAGTTCGCCGTCCAAGGTGGTGGCGCTCGGATCGTGCTCACCGAGGAGCACGACCCGGTGCATCTCCGCCACCTCGGTGTCCCGGAGTTCGACGACTCCGACCGGATCACGAAGATCTTGGAGAAGCCCGACGAGCCCCCCAGTCACTACGCCGTGACCGGCATCTACTGCTACGACCCCGATGTCTTCCAGGTCATCGGCAACCTCGAACCCTCAGGGCGGGGCGAGCTCGAGATCACCGACGTGAACAACTACTACGTCGATCAGGGGACCATGGCCTTCGACATCCTTGACGGCTTCTGGGGCGACGCCGGGGAGTCGATCGACGCCTACTACGCCGTCAACGATTTCGTGCGGGCCAACGGGGCCAACAAAGGCTGACCCCTCGAGGCTGGGTGGTTGGCCCCGGTGACCCCGGTGGTTGGCCGCGCTGGTCGGCACGCACCGAGGGGTCGAGCCCGGTGGTCGACCTAGGTATCGAGGAAGCGCCTGATCCCGAGGGCCGAGCCGATCGAGCCGATCAGGACGCCGACGAGGAGGACGACGAGGGTCGTGGTGATGACCTCGTGGGTGGAGACCCGCATGGTGTAGAGGATGTTCGCCGTCTTGCTGTTGCCGAGGGCGTCGAGGACGAGATGGACGCCCACCACCACAGCGGCGGCGACGGCGGCGCCGGCGGCGCCCTGGATGACGCCCTCGAACATGAACGGGACGCGGATGAACCAGTTCGTGGCCCCCACCAGTTTCATGACCGAGACTTCACGGCGTCGGGCGAAGATGGCCAGTCGGATCGTATTCAAGATGAGCACCGACGCCGAGAGCAGCAGGATGAGGGCCAAGGCCAGGAAGACCACCTGGAGGACGCGGGTGACCGATTCCATGGTCTTGATGGCCTGTATCGGGGAAGCGACGTTGCGGACTCCGGGGTAACCGTTGAACTGCTTGGCGATGGCTTGCGCTTCGCTCGGATTGTTGAGGACACATCGAAGCGACGAGGGCGTGGTGCCGACGGAGAGCGACTGGGCCTCGTCCGGACTGAGCAGGTGCTTGGCCTCGTTGTAGTCGTAGAGCTTCGAGCGGTAGAGACAGGACTGGACGTAGGGAAGCTGGGTCACCTGCTGGGTGATCGAATGGCGCTGGGCGTCGGAGACCGACGGCTTCAAGAAGAGCTCGACGTTCACGCCGTGCTGCCACTGGGTGGTGGCATGGGCCACGCCCTGACGCAGCAGCAGCGACGTGCCCACGAGCGACAGAGAGACGGCCACGGTGAGGATGGCGGCGATCGTCATGAGGCGGTTGCGCCACAGGTTCGACGCCGTTTCGCGCGCGAGGTAATCGAAAGACACCGGCATATCAGATGCTCCGGGTGGGCTCAGGTGCCATAGCCGTAGACGCCGCGGGCCTGGTCCCGGACGAGGGTTCCGTGATCGAGCTCGATGACGCGTCGACGCATCTGGTCGACGATGCCCGAGTCGTGGGTGGCGATGACGACGGTGGTGCCCGTCTTGTTGATTCGTTCGAGCAGTCGCATGATGCCCTGACTGGTGGTGGGGTCCAGGTTTCCCGTGGGCTCGTCGGCCAACAAGATGAGCGGGCGGTTGACGAAGGCGCGGGCCACAGCCACGCGCTGCTGCTCGCCGCCGGAGAGTTCACCGGGGAGGCTGTCGCGCTTCTTCGACAGTCCGACGAGGTCGAGGATCTGGGGCACCTGCGACGCGATCACGTGCTTGGGCCGGCCGATGACCTCGAGGGCGAAAGCCACGTTCTCGAAGACGTTCTTGTTGGGCAGCAGCCGGAAGTCCTGGAAGACACAGCCGATGTTGCGGCGGAGATAGGGAATCCGCCACTGACTGAGATTGGCGATGTCGCGTCCGGCCACCAGGATCCGGCCGTGGTTCGGGACTTCCTCGCGGAGGAGCAAGCGGATGAAGGTCGTCTTTCCCGAACCAGAGGAACCGACCAGGAAGACGAACTCCCCCTTGTCGATCTCGAGAGACATGTCGCGTATCGCGACGGTCCCGCCCTTGTAGTCCTTGGTTACGTTCTCGAAACTGATCATCGAGTCGACACCTCGTCGTTCTCCACCCCGCCACCACCGACGGGGGGCGTGGCACACGAGGACCTCAGGAGGTTATCAGTCCGGTATTGCGCAGACGCGTACGGTGAAAGGCGCGGCCCGCTCGATGGCGGCGACGCCGCGCTCGGCGCGAACCTGCAGGTCATGCCGCTGAGTACAGCGCTGAATGACACACGTGTGGCTAAAGATGACGACGACGAGATATATGTCGGGCCGCGGCGGAGCTGTGGGCGAAACTGTGGGCGGTGCTGCACTTAGTCGTCGTCCGCCGCGTCGCGTCCGTCGCCGGCCTTCGCACCAGCGGCAGTGGCGGAGTGGGAACCGCCGGCGGTGCGGAGGCGACGGAGCTCGGCTTCGATGAACTCGTCGATGTCGCCGTCGAGGACGGCGTCGACATTGCCCGTCTCCACGTTGGTGCGGAGGTCCTTCACTAGTTGGTACGGGGCCATGACGTAGGAACGGATCTGGCTGCCCCAGGCCACATCGGACTGGGGGCCCGAGAGCGAGTCGAGCTCCGAACGGCGCTCGGCGCGTTGACGCTCGGCCAACTTGGCTCCGAGGATCTGCATGGCTTTGGCTTTGTTCTGATGCTGGCTGCGTTCGTTTTGGACCGAGACGACGAGGCCGGTGGGAAGGTGGGTGAGACGGACGGCGGAGTCGGTCTTGTTGACGTGCTGTCCTCCGGCGCCCGACGAGCGGTAGGTGTCGATGCGGAGTTCTTTGTCGTCAATGGTCACCTCGTCGGAGAGGTCTTCGAGAAACGGGGTGACGTCCATGGAGGCGAAGCTCGTCTGGCGGCGGTGCTGGGAATCGAAGGGCGACATGCGGACCAGTCGGTGGACACCGCGTTCGGCGCAGAGAAGGCCGTAGGCGAAACGTCCCTTCACAATGAAGGTGGCCGAGAGAAGTCCCGCTTCTTGACCGGCGGTGGCTTCGTCGAGCTCGACCGCGAAGCCCCGACGTTCGGCCCAGCGCTGGTACATGCGCAGGAGCATCTCGCACCAGTCCTGGGCGTCGGTGCCACCGGCGCCCGAGTGGAGCTCGGCGATGGCGTCGTTCTCGTCGTACTCGCCGGTGAAGAGACTGCGGAGCTCCAAGTCGTCGAGGCGGCGGGTTAGATCGTCGACCAGGGCGGTGAGCTCCCCGGCCACGGAGTCGTCACCCTCCTCCACCATGAGCTGGAAGAGGATCTCGGCGTCGGAGAGGCGGCGGCCGAGGTCTTCGAGGAGCTCGATGTCGTCGCCCACGGCGCCGAACTCGGAGCTGACGCGGCGAGCCGTGTCGGGGTCGTCCCAGAGGTCGGGACGGGAGACCTCTTTCTCGAGCTCGGCCCGGCGGGCGCGGAGCTGGTCGAGGCGGAGATAGCCCTGGGCCTCCTCGAGCCGGGACCTCAATGCCGCCAGCTCGGCTTTGAGATCGCGCTGCTCGCCGGCTCCGGAAGGCTCGCTAGCTCGCGCCATGGCAGAGCTTGAACTTCTTCCCGCTGCCGCACCAGCAGGGCTCGTTGCGGCCCAGCTTCTCCGTGGGCGCCTTCACCAGCGGCTGGAGGACCTCTTCCATGTGGTCCTGGTGCTGGGGAGTGGGTTGGCCGCCATTGGCGAACTGGCCCCCGGCCATGACGCCTTCGGGGATGCCGGCGCCGGCGGCGGCGAGCTCGGGGGCCGTCGCCCGGAAGGCGTCGAGGAGGCTCGGCCCGTCCGAGGGATCCTCGGCCGCCGCGTATTGGGCCTGGGTGAGGTCGGGCTCGGCGCCGGTGCCGGAGACGACCTGGACGTGCATGACGTAGCGGAGGTAGTCGTCGTCGATGGCGTCCATCATTTGGCCGAACATCTGGAATCCCTCGCGCTGCCAGGCCACGAGGGGATCGAGCTGGCCCATGGCCCGGAGGTTGATGCCCTCGCGGAGGTAGTCCATCTCCGAGAGGTGCTCACGCCAGCGCTGGTCGATGATCTGGAGCATGACTTCGCGCTCGATCTGACGGGCTTCGGTCTCGCCGCCGGGGAAGACCTCGTCGCGAGCTTGGTAGGCGTCGATGGCCTCGGCCACGAAGGATTCGGTGATCTGGGCGATGGTGGTGGCCGGGGCCAGATCCTCGGCCGTGAACTGGGTCGGGTAGTAGAGGGTGACCTCGGCCACCAGGCGGTCGAGCTCCCACTCCTCGGGATACTCGCTCGGACAGGCGGACTGGACAAGGGCCTCGATGGTGGCCTCGAGGAGTTCCTCGGTGTCCTCTTTCAGGTTCTCGCCGTCGATGACCTGGAGGCGACGCTTGTAGATGACCTTACGCTGTTCGTTCAGGACCTCGTCGTACTTGAGGACGTCCTTACGGATCTCGGCGTTGCGGCCCTCGACGGTGTTCTGGGCCCGCTCGATGGCCTTGGTGACCATCTTGGCCTCGATGGGGATGTCGTCGGGGAGGGTCCTGGTCATGACCCACTGCATGGCCCCGGTGGCGAAGAGGCGCATGAGCTCGTCTTCCAAGGAGAGGAAGAAGCGGCTCTCGCCGGGATCGCCCTGGCGTCCCGAACGGCCCCGGAGCTGGTTGTCGATGCGGCGGGACTCGTGGCGCTCGGATCCGAGGACGTAGAGACCCCCGAGGGCCCGGATCTGGTCGCCCTCTTCGGTGCATTCCTTCTCGAAGCGGGCCAGGAGCTTCTCGTAGTCGGCCTGGCCCTCCTCGGTGTCGGTGTCGATGCCCTGGCCGATGGCCTCGCGCTGGGCCAGGCCTTCGGGATTGCCGCCGAGGAGGATGTCGACACCACGGCCGGCCATGTTGGTGGCGACGGTGACGGCGTGGAGCCGGCCCGCCTGGACGACGATCTCGGCTTCCCGGGTGTGCTGCTTGGCGTTCAGGACCTCATGGGGGATTCCCCGGCGCTCGAGGAGCCTCGAGAGCTGTTCGGACTTGGCCACCGAGGCGGTACCGACGAGGACGGGCTGGCCCGTCTCGTAGCGCTCGACCAGATCCTCCACGACGGCGTCGAACTTGGCCTCCTCGGACTTGTAGATGAGGTCGGGCTGGTCCATGCGGACCATGGGCTGGTTGGTGGGGATGGGGACGACGGGGACGTCGTAGGTGGAGGCGAACTCGGCCGCTTCGGTCTCGGCCGTTCCCGTCATGCCTCCGAGCTTCTCGTAAAGACGGAAGTAGTTCTGGAGGGTGACCGTGGCCCAGGTGTGGTTCTCCTCGGCTATGCGGACGCGCTCTTTGGCTTCGACGGCCTGGTGGAGACCGTCGGACCAGCGGCGGCCTTCCAGGGTACGGCCGGTGAACTCGTCCACGATCATGACCTCGCCGTCGGTGACGAGGTAGTCCTTGTCCCTCTTGTAGAGCTCCTTGGCCCGCAGGGCCTGGGTGAGTTGGTGGACGTAGTTGACCGAGACGAGGTCGTACATGTTGTCGACGCCCATGGCCCGCTCCACCTTGGCGATGCCCTCTTCGGTGGGTACGACGATGCGCTTCTCTTCGTCGACCTCGTAGTCCTCTTCGGCTATGAGGGTGCGGGCCAGGCCGGCGAACTGGTAGTAGAGCTTGGCCGATTCCGATCCCGGGCCCGAGATGATGAGCGGCGTCCGGGCCTCGTCGATGAGGATGGAGTCGACCTCGTCGACGATGGCGAAGGGGTGGCCGCGCTGGACCATGGCGTCGCGGGCGCGGGCCATGTTGTCGCGGAGGTAGTCGAAACCGAGCTCGGTGTTGGTGCCATAGGTGATGTCGGAGGCGTAGGCCTCGCGCTTGTCATCGAAGTCGGGGATATCGGGGCTGACCCGGCCCACGGTGAGGCCCATGAAGCGGTGGACCTGTCCCATCCACTCCGCGTCACGGCGGGCCAGGTAGTCGTTGACGGTGACGAGGTGGACACCGCGGCCGCCCAGGGCGTTCAGGTAGACGGGAAGGGTGGAGACGAGGGTCTTTCCCTCACCGGTCTTCATCTCGGCGATCCAGCCGAAGTGAAGGGCCATGCCGCCCATGAGCTGGACGTCGAAGTGGCGCTGGCCGAGGACCCGCCAGGCCGCCTCGCGCATGGTGGCGAAGGCTTCGACGAGGAGGTCGTCCAGGGTCTCGCCGCGCTCGATGCGCTCTTTGAAGAGAACGGTCTGGTGGGCGAGGTCCTGATCGGAGAGCGCCTCCATGGAGGGCTCGAGATCGTTGACCAGGGGGACGAGCTCCGCCAAGCGGCGGACCTTCTTCCCCTCACCGGCGCGCAGAGCCCGCGCGAAGACACTCATGAGGAGAGGAGTCTACCGCCGGGCCATGGCGGACCAGCGTCTGCGGGTCAGCGTCTGGGGGTCAGGCTCCGGCGACGGTCCTGGTGTGGCGGGGATGGGAGCGGCCGACGAGCTTGCCCTTCAGCCGCTCGACCTGGTGCTCGAGCTTGTCCACCACGAGATCCACGGCCACCGGGGCTTCGGCGGCGGCCGCCTTGGCCCGGACGGTGTAGCCGTGGCCGGTCATGGTGACCTGACAGACCTGGCGGGGGACTCCGGAGCCGTCGCGGTCGGAGGTGAGCTGGACCTCGGCTCTCTCGAGGACGGGGGCCAGCCGGGCCAGCCGGGCCAACTTGGCCTCGGCTATCGAGCGGACCTCGTCGGGGACTGTCTGTTTCCGACCGAGCACAAAAACATCCACTACCGCACCTCCAGCACTAGAGCTTTCAGTTGGGAGCTATCACTTCTTCTTTGCGGGCAATTCTCTTCTTGCGGGCAGTTCTACTTTGCGGGCCGCGTCCGGCTGACCTGGTCTTTGTCCCCACACTCGCCTGCAGAGGGGTTGGCGGCCGGTCACCGGCGACAGCGCGGCGTCAGTACGACACCGAAGCGGTCCGGCGGGGGCCCTGTTGGCCGGCTTCGCCCCTTCTCCACCGGGCGCCGAGAGTCGGCACGGCGGTGGGCAGGGCTTACTTCTAAGTCGCACCATGCTCAGCAACCACAAGTTGCCTTACGTGGGTCGTTTCGCCTGCGACTGGCTTCGACTTGCAACCACAGACCCGGACGCAGCCCACAGATCGATGGTACGCCCGGCGGGCGCGGAAGTGTCGGAGTTGGAGGATCTTTGGGCGATTGGAGGATCTTCGGGCCGGCGTCGGCGCCCAGAGGAGCGGGCTCAGAGGCGTGGCGGGGTCGGCGTCGACGCCCAGAGGAGCGGGCTCAGAGGCGTGGGGGTCGGGCCGCTCCCGAGGCGAGGCGGGCCGGCGCCCGAAGGGCAGGCTCAGAGGTGGATCAGGTGCCTGTCTCCCAGGAACCGAGGTACTCCTCCTGGGCCGGGGTGAGGCGGTCGATGGTGACGCCCATGGACTCGAGCTTGAGGCGGGCGATCTCGGCGTCGATGGCCCGGGGGACGTTGTAGACCTTCGGCTCCAGGGTCTTGACGTTCTTCATGACCCATTCGGCCGCCAGGGCCTGGTTGGCGAAGGACATGTCCATGACGTCGGCCGGGTGGCCCTCGGCGGCGGAGAGGTTGACCAGCCGGCCCTCGGCGATGACGAGGACGCGCTTGCCGCGGACCAGGAACTCCTCGACCATGGGGCGGACGTGGCGGCGCTGGCCTTCGGCCTGGCGGGCCAGGGCGACGAGGTCGATCTCGACGTCGAAGTGGCCGGAGTTGGCGACGATGGCGCCGTCGGGCATGCGTTCGAAGTGCTCGGCCCGCAGAACGTCGCGGTTGCCGGTGACGGTGATGAAGATCTCGCCCTCGGCGGCGGCGTCCTCCATGGTCTCCACCCGGAAGCCGTCCATGACAGCCTCGAGGGCGCGGAGCGGATCGATCTCGGTGACGATGACCTGGGCGCCGTGGCCGCGGGCGCGCGAGGCAACACCCTTGCCGCAGTAGCCGTAGCCGGCGACGACGATCTTCTTGCCGGCCAGGAGGACGTTGGTGGCGCGGATGACACCGTCGAGGGTGGACTGGCCGGTGCCGTAGCGGTTGTCGAA
>PLXQ01000046.1 GCA_003151475.1 Acidimicrobiaceae bacterium
AGCCGCACACCACTCCGAGCTTTCGTCTCGCCAACGTGCTCCCCATCGATCCTTCGCGCCGATGGAGGAACACCACGCCCTTGTATCCGCAACTTCGATTGCGCCATTGACTGCGACAAACCGCGCCGAGCCCGATTCGAGTGACGCGATCGACATTTTGGTGCCCTACACATCAGCAGCCCATCGCGTCCTTCAACACACCACACGCTTGAGCCATGCGATGCGAGGACAGGGTCGATACGCGGCGCCGAAAATGCGGTCTGGGAAGAGTATGAAGGTTGTCGAAGTTCACAACACAGTCACTGGGAACTCCGTCGGTGAGGACAGTCAGTTCCAGTTCTGAAACCAGGTCTCGTTTCGTCCGAGTTAATGCTGCCACCACGACCGACTGGATGCGGTCAGCAACCGGGTCTCTGGTCAGGACTAACACGGGTCGATCTCCTCCGGGCGTTGCGGCAAACCAGATCTCACCCCGTTGCATCAGCCCAGTCCGACCAGTCCTCAGCCGGACCCCAGTCTGCAACCTCGGCAAGCGCCTGCTCCGCGGAGGTCGGCGGGTATTGCTCCCATGTTTTGGCGTCGTCCTCGCTTGCCAGCCTCACCAAGTACCGGTGGAGGGCATCTCTGAGGAGCTCGGAGCGGTCCACGCCCAACTGTTGCGCCCGTCGTTGGGCCTCTGCGGCTTCGCTTTCGCTTACCCGAAAACTGATCATTGTCATACGAATAGGATATCGTGTATGACACGATGAGAACCAGGTTCTCCTCCTGCAACAAATCCTTCGCGTACCAACTGGCTGGAGTCCTCGCTCCTATTTGGCGAAGTCCCTGGTTAGGAGGCTGATCGAGTTTTCGGATACTACGGGCAGCAGGAACGACTGGTACTGGTCGTAGTGGCGGAACGTCCGGGCTGCCCCGGCTGGAGCTGTTTCGTGTTGCGGTGGCTCGACCGCCTCCACCTCGAAGAACGCCTCTGTGATGGGGTCGGTGGCCATGACCAGAATTCTTGCCGATCCACCACCGGATCGCGAGTCAGACGACTACTGCGTCAATTGCGGGTTCTGACCCATGCTCCTGACGAACGCGGCCGCCTCCGTCTACGGCGATCACGGCGTCGGGGCTCATCTGCAGGTAGGGCCCAGCAGGGTCCCCCCTCCGGGGACCTCCTCCGGCTCAGATCCAGGAAGCCTCTGAGGCACGCCATCCTCCTCGTGGGTCGCGGTAAAGCGCCCCTCCATTCTGCTCGCTGGCACCCCGCCGAGGCTTGGCCGCGGTCTCGGCCGGCGGCGAAGACCCCCGGGGGCAGCTCGAAGGGACCGTCGGCCCTGTCGGTGGACGACCGCCCCGGCCGAGGATGAAGCTGTGGCCAAAATCGGGAACGTGGCGAGAATCGAGACCGTGGCAAGCCAACGAGCCGGGCGCACCAGCAGCAGCGCTCCCCTTGCCGAGGCAGAGCCGTGCTCAGGCCTGCTGGCGGTTGGGCTCGATCGGCGGGGTCATGCCGGGTCGCTCGCCCAGGTCCTTTTCGATGGCGGCACCGAGGTCTTCGAGGAACGCCTCGGCCGTTGACAACGCCAACCTGCCGCCAGCCAGCCGGTCGGCGACCAGCCCGACCAGCCCCCCGGGCGGGCGGTACTCACCCGTGAACACCAGCTCGGTTCTCGACTCCGACACCGGCCGGAGCCCGATGTTGGCCTCCATCACCGGGAAGAGGTGCGGACGCCATCGAGCCCGCCAGGAGAGGTGGACCACCGCATGGGCTTCTCGAGGGGTCCTGCGGAACTCGATTCTGGCCGGCAGGCGGAGCCACCGGCGCCAACCCCGCGTCGTCAAGATGGCGTCGAAGCGGCCGTCCTCGGTGGTGCTCGCGCCGAGGTAGGCGAGCGCGATGAGACGGTCGGGGCCGATCCGCAGTGCCTGTTCAACCGCCGCGTACGCTCCCGCGACGGTCACGGTGGCACTGATGGATTCGCGTGCAGGGTGGAGCTCCCCGTGGGCTGCGGGGTGCTCTGCACCGAACGCGGGGGCTTGCCGTTCGCGACCGGGCCCGCTGGTCATCGCTGGTCCTCCTCACTGGGTCCGGACCGTTCTGCCCGTCTTGCTCGGCGAGGCGCCACTGGGCGACCGATATCAACGCTGGCCCGATGTCGGGGAGCGGTGAGCGGCATGGGTCGAGTCACGCTCGCTCCGCCCCAACAAGAGACGCTGGTTCTCGAACGATGACGAGCGGACAGTGCGCGTGGGAGGCGAGGTGGGCGCTGACCGAGCCGAGCAGCATGCCCGCGAGCGCCTCGTACCCGCGGCTGCCCACGACGACGAGGGCGGCGTCTCGTGAGCGGTCCTCGAGGACGGGCACCGGATGGGCCCTCGACCACGGTCCGGCGGAGCTCGATGCCCGGTTCTGGCTCGAGCACCTCGGGCACCAGCTGGGCGAGCTGTGCCACGGCCACGGCCTCGGCCTCGGCGGCGAAGTCCAGTCCCTCCGGCCATGGAAGGGCCCATCCCAACGAGGTCGGGAACTCCCACGCTGAGACGACCTCGAGCGGAGCCCGGGTGAGCTTGGCCTGGCGAGCGGCCCAGGCCAGTGCCGCCTTGGACGACTCTGACCCGTCGACGCCGACGACGATCTTGTCCGGCGTGCCCGGCAGGTCGCCTCTTGGCTCAGCCAACGCGCCGGCCTCGTTCCATCGCCACCACGCCCTTTCGGTCCGGGTCCGGTCTCCTTGGATCCTACAAGGCCAAGGGTCCGGGTCGGCCGTGCCCGGCACGGGTCGTACGCGTCCTAGGGTCCTACCTATGACGCGAGCGTGCCGGCGCCACGGCGGCGGCCGTGGCAGCGTGATGAGTCGAGGACGCCGAGGTCACGGGCGTCGCGGCGGCCCGCGGCGCCCGAAGCGCTGGGGCACGGGCGCGATCGAGGTACCAAGGCCTGTACGGACATGCTGGTCCAAAACCAACCCAAGCCGGGCCTCGATCACGTAGCCTCCCTCTCGCGCAGGGTCAACAGGACCGTCCGGAAATACCAGAAGGCGCGGTGAACACCACCCATCGTGAGCAGACGATGAGCACACCCGACCGTCCGAGGCTGTCTCTGGACCATCTCGACGCAGTCGTCTTCGATCTCGACGGGGTGATCACCGACACGGCCTCCCTGCACGAACAGGCGTGGACGGAGACCTTCCGAGTCGTCTTCGAGCGCCTCGCGTCCATGGGCACTGCCACCCGTCGAGACTTCAGCCACGAGGACTACCGCCGCCTGGTCGACGGGAGGCCCCGCCTCGAGGGCGTGCGCAGCGTGCTGGCAGACCGCCGCCTGGACCTCGAGGACGGCTCTCCCGAGGACACACCAGGAGCCGGCTCCGCGTGGGCGATCGCCAGCGCGAAGGACGCCCGCTTCCTCGAGCTGTTTCGCTCGGTCGGGCCTCGCCCGTTCCCCTCGTCGGTGGCGCTCCTCCGGCGCATCCGCGAATCCGGGGTCCGCACCGCGCTCGTCACCGCCAGCCGGCATGCCGAGGAGGTGCTCGCAGCCTCCAGGGCGAGCGATCTCTTCGACGTCGTCGTCGACGCAAAAGCGACCGCGGCGATGCAGCTCGCGGGGAAGCCGGACCCTGTCACGTTCGTCGAGGCACTGGTGCGGCTCGGGGCGCGCCCTGAGCGCTCAGCGGTCTTCGAGGACGCCGCCTCCGGGGTGGCAGCAGGGCGGAGTGCCGGGTTCGGACTGGTCGTCGGGGTGGACCGACACGGCGACGCCGATGAGCTTCTCGCCGCGGGCGCGCACGCCGTCGTGGCCGACCTGGCCGAAGTCGAGCTCGCCGGTCACGGACCGGCGAGCGACGCCTGGCACCTCGAGGAGCCGGAGTCGGACCTCGGGCGCGAGGGGATCCGAGAGACCCTCTACACCCTCGGCAACGGCTACCTGGCGACGCGCGGAGCTCGTCCTTACGTGGTCGCCGACGCGGCGACCTACTACCCGGGGACCTACTTCGCCGGCGTCTACGACCGGTGCTCGGGCCAGGTCGGAGATCGGCTTGTCGAGCAAGAGGCGATCGTGAACGCGCCGAACTGGCTGGCGCTGGACTTCTCCATCGACGGCGGCGGGCTCGTCGGTGAGAAAGGAACGACGGTCATAAGCAAAGGTCTCCGGCTCCATCTTCGCCGGGGTTTGCTCGAGCGGCGCTTTGACGTCTTCGTCGACGACAAGGTCACCTCAGTGCTCGAGAGGCGCCTGGTCTCGATGGCCGCCCCCCACCTCGCCGCCATCGAGCTGACCCTCGTCGCCAAGAACTGGTCGGGCACCCTCGAGCTGCGATCGGGGATCGACGGCGCCGTGGCGGACACCGGGACGATCGAAGAACGCCTGCTCGCCGGCCGCCATCTGGAGGCTCTCGACAGCGGCGAGGAGCCTCCCGAGCTGTCCTGGCTCGCCGCGCGCACCATCCAGTCGAAGGTCACCCTCGCCCAGGCGGCCCGCACGAGGGTGAGCGGCGAGGAGAAGGCTCGCGTCTTCGTCTCCGACGGCGCTCGGGTCGCCCACGTCGTCACCGTGCACCTCGAAGAGCACGGCCGGCTCACCTGCGAGAAGGTCGTCGCCTCCTACACCTCACGGGATTTCGCCATCTCCGAGCCGATCAGCGCGGCCCGTGCGGCCGCCCGCCGTGCCGGGAGCTTCGCCTCGCTCCTCGAGGCACACGAACGGGCATGGGACGAGCTGTGGCGACGGGGCGCGATCAAGCTCTCCGACACCCACGTCGCCACCGAGCGGGCGACCAACCTCAACCGCTTCCACCTGCTCCAGGTGGCCTCGCCCCACGTGGTCGACCGCGACGTCGGGCTCGGCGCCCGAGGCCTGCACGGCGAGGGATATCTCGGTCACGTCTTCTGGGACGAGCTGTTCATCCTGCCCGTGCTCAACCTGCGGTCCCCCGAGACCGTCCGCGCGCTCCTCTCCTACCGATCCCGCCGCCTGGAGGAGGCCCGCCACGCCGCCCGGGTGGCGGGCCATGCCGGGGCGATGTTCCCCTGGCAGAGCGGGAGCGACGGGCGCGACGAGACCCCCGAGGTGCTCTACAACCCGCGTTCGGGGCGCTGGGTGCCCGACCGCTCTCGTTACCAGCGCCACGTGGGCCTCGCCGTCGCCTTCAACTACTGGCAGTACTGGCAGGCGACCGGCGACATCGAGCACCTGGTCCACCACGGGGCGCAGGTGATCGTCGAGATCGCCCGCTTCCTCGCCAGCGTGGCCGTCTTCGATGACACGCTCGCACGACACCGCATCAAAGGCGTGATGGGGCCCGACGAGTTCCACGATAGCTACCCCGGTTCCGACGCGCCGGGGGTCGACGACAACGCCTACACGAACGTGATGGCCGCCTGGCTCTTTGCCCGTGTCGGCGAGCTCGCCGGTCTCCTCGAGCGAAGCGGTCGAGCCGGGGTGCTCGAGCGCCTCGGGTGCACGAGCGAGGAGCTCGGGAGCTTCGAGGAGCTCACCCACACCCTGCACGTGCCGTTCTTCGACGGCGTGATCTCGCAGTTCGAGGGCTACCAGGCGCTCGAGACGATCGATCTCGCGGCCTACCGGGCCCGTTACGGCAACATCGGGAGGCTCGATCTGATCCTGGAGGCCGAAGGCGACACCGTCCGGCGCTACCAGGTCGCCAAGCAGCCCGACGTGCTCATGCTCCTCTACCTGTTCTCGGCCGAGGAGCTGCGCGACGTGCTCGGCCAGCTCGGCTACGAGCTCGGCAAAGAGACCATCCGCCGCACCGTCGCCTTCTACTCGGCGCGGGTGACCCACGGCTCGTCTCTTTCCCGGGTCGTGCACGCCTGGGTCGCCTCGCGAAGCGACCGCCGGGCCTCGTGGCGCTACTTCGCCGAGGCGCTGGCGCTCGATCTGCACGATTCCCAGGGCGGGACGACTCGCGAAGGCGTCCACCTCGGCGCGATGGCCGGCACGATCGACATCCTCGGCCGCTGCTACACCGGCCTCGAGGTGCGGGCCGACTCGCTGTGGCTGAACCCGAGGCTCCCCCGCGAGCTCGACCGGCTCGCCTTCGCGCTCCAGTACCGGGGCCATCTGCTGCACATCGAGATCGACCACCACGAGGCACGCGTCGACGCCCGAGGCGGCCCGCCGGCACCGGTGACGATCCTCGTCCAGGGCCGTCCTTACTCGCTCGGCCGGGGGGAGCAGCTGCGCCATGAGCTCGCCTGAGAAGCTCGGGTTCCGGGGACGCGCCCCAGCGTGGAACCTTGCGAGCCGTCGCCACCGACCCAGTTCCGATCGACCACCCCTCGATCTTCGTCTGTGGGCTTACCCGGCATGGCCAGGACGCGATCCGACCTGCTGACACTCTGGAGCACAGGATCATGTCGTGCCGTTTCCGACGATCCTGCCGTCCTTCATCTCGATTATGCGGTCGGCTGTGGCAGCGATCGCCGGGTCGTGGGTGACGAGGAGGACGGTCACAGCGGTAGCCCGGACGCGCTGGAACAGCTCGAGCGCCCGGCCAGCCGAAGCGGAATCCAAGCTCCCGGTCGGCTCGTCGGCGAGGAGCAAGCGAGGGTTGTTGGCGAGGGCCCGGGCGATCGCCACGCGCTGACCTTCCCCGCCCGACAGCTGCGTCGGACGCCCGTGCTCACGACCTTCGAGCTCGACCTGGGAGAGCAGCTCAAGCGCTCGCTCGCGGCGGGTCCGGTAGGTCCCGGCCATGGCGACCTCGACGTTGGCGAGCACGGGCTGCTGGGGAAGGAGGTTGTGCAATTGGAAAACGATGCCCACTTCCTCGCGACGGAACCGGCTCAGATCGCGGATCCTCTGGATGTCGCGGCCTGTGGGGGTCATAGTTACAAGATGAATCTCGAGCTCACCAAAGAGCAGGCCGAGGAGCTCGCTGACCTGCTCGACAGCTCCCTGCGGGATCTCAGCAGCGAGATCGCTGACACCGACAACCCTGGGTACCGCGCGAAGCTCGTAGCCCGGCGCAAGAGGTTCGCCGAGGTGACTGCAGCACTTGGCGCTTTGCTCAGACCCGACGGACCCCTCCTCGAGTCCCTGGAGCGAGCCCCCGAGTCACTGGGCCAAGAGCTGTCCCACCCCGGCGGCTGAAGAGCGCGTCGAGCGGGATGGCGCGGGAGCTTCATGCCCGAGAACAACTCGGCTGTCGCACCATTGCGGTTGGTCGAGTTCGTCGTACCCATACGCGCCAGCGTGTCGAGTGCGCGCTCGGTCGCAGCCTCGTGCTCGTCGACGTGATGGCTCGAGGTCCCGAGCGTCGCCAGGGGCGAAGGTCCCGCGACCTGCCCGCGCCTTCCCGCCGCGGGCGAGCAGAAGCGACCGGGCCCCACGAACTCGCCAGCGGGCGGTGCGCCCCCGGCACTGGGAGAATCTGGGACCAACGCCTCTGGCGGGCTCGACGGACCGGCTCGCAAGCTGACGAGTAGATGAGTAGATGAGAGAAAGGTCTCGCCATGGGTCTCGCTTCGATGACCGAGACGGCACAGGCGCTGGTGGCCCCGGGAAAGGGCATCCTCGCCGCCGACGAAAGCACGCCCACCATGAAAAAGCGCCTCGCCGCCGTCGGCCTCGAGTCGACCGAAGCTCGCCGGCGCTCGTACCGCGAGATTCTCTTCACCGCCAAGGGGATCGACGAGTTCGTAAGCGGCGTGATCCTCTTCGACGAGACCATCCGCCAGCAGGCGATCGACAGCACCCCGTTTCCCGAGGTGCTCTCGGGCCAGGGGGTGATCCCGGGAATCAAGGTCGACAAGGGGACCAGCGCGCTCGCCGGCTTTCCCGGCGAGCTGGTCACCGAGGGGCTCGACGGGCTTCGCGCCCGGCTGGCCGAGTACGTCACCATGGGAGCCCGCTTCGCCAAGTGGCGTGCGGTCATCTCGATCGCCGCCGGCCGGCCGACCACCACCTGCATCGAGTCCAACGCCCACGGCCTCGCCCGCTATGCCGCGCTCTCCCAGGAGGCGGGCCTGGTCCCCGTCGTCGAGCCCGAGGTGCTCATGGACGGCACCCACAGCATCGAACGCTGCGCTGAGGTCACCGCGGCGACGCTTCGAGCCGTCTACGAGCATCTGGCCAGCCACCGCGTCGTGCTGGGCGCCAGCCTGCTCAAGCCGAACATGGTCCTGGCGGGAAAGGACTGCCCGGACCAGGCGAGCGCCGAGGAGATCGCCGAGGCCACGATCGCCGTGTTGAAGCAGACCGTGCCCGCAGCGGTGCCCGGGATCGTCTTCCTCTCAGGCGGACAGTCCGACGAGGAGGCCACCGTGCGCCTCGACGCCATGAACAGGCGGGGACCGGCACCCTGGGAGCTGAGCTTCTCCTTCGGCCGGGCGCTGCAGGCCCCGGTGCTTCGAGCCTGGGCCGGTGACGACGCCAACCGCGACCAGGCCCAGGCCGCCTTCTTGCATCGTGCCGCGATGAACGGGGCCGCCCGCCACGGGTCCTACCGCCCCGACATGGAGCAGCTCGCCGCCTCACGGAGCTGACCCGCTGCGACCGGGGGGCCGGGGCCGTCCGCCGTCACAAACTGAGGCGGACGCGCACGTCGGCGACGACCACCCCGTGGCGGCGCACGAACACCGGGTTCATGTCCAGCTCGGCGATCTCAGGGATGTCCTCGACCATGGCGCTCACCCGGTGGAGCAGCTCTGCGAAGGCGCCCACGTCGAGCGGCGGCGATTGACGGTACCCGGTGAGCAGCCGGTAGGAGCGAAGCGAGCGCAGCATCTCGTCGACATCGGTGTCGCTCAACGGGGTGAGACGCAGCGCCACATCACCGAGCAACTCGACCGTCGTCCCGCCGAGGCCGGCCATCACGAGCGGGCCGAAGGCGGGGTCGTGGGAGACCCCGACGATCATCTCCACCCCGTCTTGCACCTGCTCTTGGACGAGGAACTCCCCCGCCTCCTCGCCGAGGCCCGCCGCGGCGAGCGCCGCTCGGATCCTCCCCAAGACCTCGGCCGCTTCCTGGGGGCTGTCGATCCCGAGCGCGACCGCGCCGACGTCGCTCTTGTGGATGGGCGCCGCCACCTTCACCACGACCGGCCCGCCGAGCTCCGCCTGGGCGGCTGCCGCCTCGCTCTGGGTGCGGACCCGGCGGGTCCGCACGGCGGGGATGCCGTAGGCGGCGAAGTGCTCCTCGGCTGCCGCCGCTTCGGCCCACCCGCCGTCCGGCCGGCTGTCGAGCACCTCGTCGAGGAGCGCTCGGCCACGGGCGTGGTCGATGCCCGGCGGGGTCACCACCCGGCCGGCCGGCCGGGCCCGCCACTCCGCCCAGCGGGCCATGCGCCCCAGCGCGGCGGCAGCCCGCTCGGGGTAGGTGAAGCTCGGGATGTCGGCTTGGGAAAGGCTCTCCGGCGGCGCCGCGGCGGTCATGAACACAGCGACCACCGGCTTGTCGGCCGGCAGGTCGCCTGCCGCCGCGGCGATCTCGCCCGCCACGTCTTCGGCCCGGGTGAGAAACGGCGGGATGAACACCACGATGACGGCGTCGACCTCCTCGGCCGCCTCGAGGACCCGCAAGGACCGCCCGTAGTCCTCGGCGCTGGCGCTGGCGATCATGTCCACCGGGTTCCCCACCGCGGCCTCGGGCGGCAGGCCGCCCCGCAGCGCGCCCTGGGTGTCCTCGGAGAGCACCGGCATGAGCAGCCCGGCCGCTTCACAGGCGTCGGTCACCAAGATGCCCGGACCCCCGCCCTTGGTCAGCACCGCCACCCGGCGGCCGTGGGGCGCCCGCCGCGCCGAGGCCAGCGCGGCGACGTCGAACATCTCCTCGAGGGCGTCGACGCGGATCACCCCAGCCTGGTGAAACAGCGCCTCCACCGCTGGCTCCCCGGCCGCCATCGCCGCGGTGTGCGAGGAGGCCGCCCGGCGCCCGGCACCGGAGCGACCGGCTTTCACCACGACGACGGGTTTGTGCCGCGAGACGCGGCGGGCGATCCGGGCCAAGCGGCGCGGGTCGGGCACCGACTCCAGGTAGGCCAGGATCACATCGGTGGTGGGGTTCTCGTCGAAGTACAGCAGCAGGTCGTTCGGGCCCAGGTCGGCCGCGTTGCCCATCGACACGAAGCCGCTCACCCCGAGCGAGGTACCGAGCAGGGCGAGGGCGGCGAGGCCGAGGGCACCGGACTGCGAGACGAAGCCGATCGGGCCCGGCGGGGGGAAGACGGGGCTGAAGGTGGCGTTGAACCGTGGCTCGGGCCCCCCGTTGGCGAGCCCCATGCAGTTCGGCCCGACCAGTCGCACCCCCGCCGGCCCGGGCGCGGCGCAGCAGGTCCTCCTCCAAGATGCGCCCCTCGGCACCGACCTCGGCGAAGCCGGCCGAGATCACGCACGCCGCCCGGACCCCCAACCCCCCGGCCTCCTCGACCACCCCGGCCACCGCCGGTGCGGGCACGGCCACGAGCACCAGGTCCGGCGGAGCGGGACACGACGACAGCCTCGGGTGGCAGGCCACCCCCTGGACCACCCGGTGGCGGGGGTTGACCGGGTACAGCGGCCCTTTGAAGCCGCTTCGGACCAGGTTGGCGAAGACCAGCCCGCCGATGCTCGTCGGAGGTCGCTCGCCCCCACCACCGCGATCGAGCCGGGCCGCAGGAAAGGCTCGAGCGCCACACGGGCTCCGGCGCGCTGGTCGGCGAGCACCGCGTCGAGGTAGGTGTCGGTCTCCTGCACGGCGAAGCTGGCGTGGACGCGCGCCCCGCTGGTGCGCTCCTCTTGGGCAAGGCCGAGCTCGGCGAGCAGGCCGAGCACCGGGACGTCGTCTGTGGGCACGTCGCTCGCCAGCCGCCGCAGCCCGGCTCGCCGGGCGACGCCGGCCAGGCGGCGCAACAGGGTGGTGCCGAGCCCGGCGCGCCGGTAGCCGGCGTCGACGAACACCGAGAACTCCGCCGCGTCGGCGGCGGTGCGCTCGTAGCGGGCCACGCCCACCACCGGGACCGAGGAGCCGGCCTCGGCGACGGCGACCACCCCCGCCGCCCGGCCCGGTCGCTCAAAAGCGAGCGCCCCGGGATCGTCGGGGGGGAGACGGGCCAGGTCCAAGAACCGTCGGCGGGCAGCGGCGTCGAGACGACGCCACAGCGCCTCGATGGCGCCAGCGTCTCCGGCTCGCAACGGGCGGAGGGTCACCACCCGGCCGTCGCGCAAGGTCTCCTCAGAGCCCGCGCCGGGCAAGGCCCCCTCGGCCCCCGGGGCACCGCCGCCTTTCACCCCCCCGGACCCCGGCGGCGGGCGGCGGGCGTCCCTGGCGCCGACCCTGGTCCCACAGCGAGGTACGTTCGAGCGGCTCGAGGGCCCGGGTGTGGTCGAGATGGATCGCCACATCGAACTGGTCAGCCAGACGAGCATCGAAGTAATGACTCTGACGCTCGGTCTCGGGCCGGTAGATCACCCCGATCGCCCGTTCGATACGTGGGACGGCCAAAACGTCATGCAAGGCCGCTCGACGGGTCCAGCCAGAACCGGGACACTCCACATCCATGGAGAAGCGCCTCGTGGCTGTTGGCGCGGGCGGGCCGCACCCGCTTGCGTTCAGCGGAGCCACCCCAGTCCGTGGCCGCGGTGACGGTGCCGTCGAACGTGGTGAAGCCGACCAGGACGCACTCGCGCCCATAGCGCTGCCGGGCCAGCTGGCCCACATTCAACTCACCACGTGCACCCATCTCGGTGGCGCGTGCGTCGCCCACGTGTGAATTGTGCTCCCATACGACGATCTTCGCTCGGGGAACTTGACGGTCGAGATGCTCAAGGGCATCGAGCGTTCCCGCCATGTGCCGATCCCGAAGATTCCATGACGACACCTCGGCCCGGTACATCTGCTGGTAGTACTCCTCGGCGTTGCGCACGAGCCGCCGTAGGCTTGCCCCTCACCGCCGACCTGGTCGAAGCAGGAGTACCGCTCCCGGGCCCGCCCGGCTTCGACGGGATCGACGTGGTCGAGATAGTCCACCACCGCCTCCATGGAGGCACGGAGGCTGTAGAGATCGAGCCCGTAAAAACGCACCTTGGTCGCTGGGTCCACGTGGGCCTCGTTGCGTGCCCGCAGCCACTGGACGAATGCCTCGATATCGCGGTTTCTCCACATCCAGGCCGGAAAGCGCCGGAAGTCCGACAACGCCGCATCGGCACCTTCATCATGGGAGAGGCCCATCACATAGCGGTTGACCCGGTAGGCATCGGGCCAGTCGGCCTCCACGGCCACCGCCGTAAAGCCGCACTCGTCGATGAGCCGCCGGGTTATGCGCGCCCGCTCCCGATAGAACTCATATGGTGCCGTGTGATGCCTCGCCGATCAGGACGAGGCGACGGTCGCCAATCAGCTCGAGCAGCGAGTCATAGTCCGCGCCCTCACCCGTGATGACGTGACAGGCCTCCACCATTGCCGGAGCGATCACTGTCGATCCCATGACGACAGCCTCGTCCTCTCGGTCTCGCCACCGCCAGGGCAGAAGGTCACAATCGACGCTCGAGCGAGAGCGGCCCACCGTTACCTCCGTCGCTCTGGCTGTCACCGATTGAGTCAGCCCCGGCACAGTCGGAGACATCGAGGTGACCAGCCGGCCGGTGGGCGACGCAAGACGGGACCTTCGGCTCTGTCTGAGGACCACCAGTTGCGCCAGGCTGGCATCGAGAGGCGAAAGAGGTGGGAGAAGAGCTATGAGAATCGTGGCCGCGATCGGAGGAAGAGCCCTTCTGGGTAGGAATGGGACGTCTAGCCTTTCGGCGGAGCGGGATCACCTGGCCCACGCCGTCGAGGCCTTGAGCGGACTGGCCGCTCGGGGCGCCTTGGTGGTCACCTACGGGGCCGATCTGCAGCTTCTGGTTCCTCCGGAGTCAGTGCACGCTGGGGCCATGTATCCGATGGATGTGCTCGAAGCGGAGAGCGAGGGATTGGTCGGCTACCTCCTCGAGCAGAGCCTTCAGGAGGCGCTCGGGGATCGTGAAGTGGTGACGATGTTGACGCGGGTGGAGGTTGATCCGACTGATCCGGAGTTCCTCCGTCCGAGCCAACCCACCGGACCGCTCGTGGACACTGAGACCGCTGGACTCCTGGCAGCCGCCAATAAATGGCTGATGGTCCGCCAGGGTGAGGGGCGGCGCCGCGCCGTCGCCTCGCCGGAGCCGCGGCGGATCCTCGAGAGCCGAGCAATCGAGTTGTTGGTCGCCTCCGGCATTGTGGTGGTGTGTGGCGGTGGCGGTGGCATCCCCGTGGTACGGGACCGCTTCGGCACCTACCACGGTGTGGACGCCGTAGTGGAAAAGGATTTCACCGCTGCCCTGCTGGCCAAAGATGTCGATGCTGACGCCTTGGTGCTGCTCACTGACGCGGCCGGTGTCTGGGTCGATTGGGGAACGCCGGGCGCAAAGCTGGTTCGGGCCGCTTCGCCGGAGGCGCTGCGGTCACTGACGCTTGAGCGAACCTCGATCGGCGCCAAGGTGGAGGCGGCCTGCCGGTATGTGGAGTGGACGGGCCAGGAGGCTTTCGTGGGTGCCGTCGAAGACTCCGTCGAGCTGCTTGACGGCACCACGGGCACGAGAATATCCAGCAGCATCAAGGGGATCGATTTGCAAGATGCTGTGTGTTTGGAGCCGACCCGCGAAACTCTTGATGGGAACATGCGCCCGTGCGACGCTCGATCGAGTACGACTATGCCTTGATCGCTTCTGGCCAGGTTCAGCTCGGCTGGACTTTCTCCTGTCCATCAGAGCGAGATCCCAGCCACGAACAAATGCAGAAGTGATGAGCTCGATGCTTTGTCCTGAATCATCGCCGGCGGACTCGTGGAGACACATAAAGCCAAAGCACCGAAGATTCAGACCGTCATGGATCTCCTGTCAGTTCTTCGCCGTCATGGCCGATGTCAGCGATACGACCGGTAGACTACCTAGGCGGCACAGGCGGGCTTGGTCCCACCGTCGATCTCAACCAGACAGTCAATGAGCTCCTGCACTCCGCCGGCCACCTCCTCCATCCCGGCCAGGCTCGCCGTCAAGCGCACCTTCGACTTCCGGTCCCATTGCCCTGTCCGTCCTTCGTCTTGATGGCCGACGCTGGGAAATGCGCTCGATCACTGCCTTCTCCGCCTATCCCTCGAATAGACAGGGTGTCGGCGATTTAACTCCAAGACACGGGAGTCGGTCGTCTCAGTACGCTTCCATCACGGCAAAACGGCGGATCTTTTCGGCCAGACCGATACGGGCCGCACGGGTTTCATCGCTGAGGTTTGGAGTTTCGGCCTCCAGAGACCTCACTTCTGCATCGGCTCTCTGTACCGCTGCCAAGAGAGCGTCGTGGGATTTCATTGTGGACAGCCTGCTTTTTCAGCCCTTCCGGTGCGAACGACACCCCAGCCATCACGCGGTTGATCACTGGCACGATAATGACAGGGACAGACGAGCGGGAGAGGACTTCGCGAATCACGGCCCCATGTCCTACTTCGATGTCTCCGGCGAAGGAGAGGACAATGAGATCAGATTCGATTTCTGCGGCCACATCGATCACCGCGCCGACAGGATTGCCCGTGCTCCACTGAAACGACCGATTTTCACCGGGGCAGTAGCGGCGAAGGAAATCCTCGCCCCATATGGGCAGGTCGTAGTATGGATGGTCGATCATGCGAGGTGTGAGCCCATTAAGTGCGTACAGGATCACAACCTCAACATTTGCTTCCTCCTGAAAGAGACGTTCCATTGTGAGGAACGCCCTCGATGCCTGTGGACTGCCATCGAGCGGTACAAGGAGTCGCCGGGGAGTGAACATCTGCGGCAGGGCGGCCTCGGGTGGCACCAACACAAGCGGCTTGGACGTGCCACGAAGGACCTGAAGGGCCATGTGGCCCGCCGGTCGGGGACCGGAGATGAACGTCCGCATACCCATCACGGCCCCGAACACCTGGGGCAGTTTCAGCACCTCGAGAAGCCGGTCCCCGATGGGACCCGGCCACTCGTGGAGTTCGAGACCGACGGCGCGCGTGGCGGCTCCGACGTTCTGGGTGGCTTCACCCTCGTCCGAGACGTGAACGGCTTCCACCTCCATTCCGAAAAGTGTGGCAAGTCCGATGGCCGACTTGAGTACAACACCGGTCTCCGGCCCGCCGCTCAGCGAAGCCAGGAGCGTGGTGGGGCGGGCAGAGGTCACGGTGCCCGCCCTGTCATGACCCGGTCAGCGAGCACGCCCGCCCGGCTGGGCTGTCCCTCTTCGCCGAGTTGGTCGGAGGGATTCTCGGGCAGATCACTGCCCGTGTCGCCCGGGATCCGAGAGGTGTCGTAATGCGAGTCACCAAGGTGGACCGCACCTCGTGCTTTTCGGGCAGCACCTTGACTGCCCAGCGTTATGGCATCCCATGTGAAGGCACCACCCGAGCGCCGCACAAGACGCTGGACACCGGCCAGGGCTTCGGTTCCACCTCGGTCCGGCACTCTCAGGTTGGGCGTCTGGAGCTCGAAGTCGCGGCCCCCGTCGGCGATGAGTTCCCCGACGACGGGGACGACGTTGACCGCGGTAGTCTGGTTCAGGGTGCCCGTCAGCCGCACGAGTATGGGGCTGTGCTCGGCGTTCACCCAGATCTGTAGGGCAACGTCCTCCATCTACGGCGCCATGGGCTCGGGCCCCGAGGAGAAGTCCGACACCGGGTCTGTCTGCTGCGTCGAGCAAATCGCCTGGTCCACCGCCATGGTTCCTCCTGAAGGCTAAGAAGCGCACCTGTGGTGCGCTGGTTGAAGGTGCTGTCCCCGATCAGGTCCTGGTGATGGGGACCTTGGTCGTGCTGGGTGCTCTCTCCGGGCAAGGGATCCGAACCTCGAGCATCCCGTCGCTGTAGGTGGCCTTGACATCGTCTGCCACAGCACCCTGGGGAAGTGCGATGTCACGCTCGAATTCGCCATACCGGAATTCGGAGCGGTAACCCCTCTTACCCTTGTGCTCGGCCTTCTGCTCCCGATGGGCGCTGATCTGGACGAAACCATCACTCGTCGTGATCTCAACGTCCTTCTCTGGGTCGATGTCGGGCAACTCTGCCCGCACAACGAGCGTGTCACCGTCGTGGAACTCTTCCACCCGTAGCCACGACTGGTCGCCGTCAAAGTCGAACAGGCGCCGCCACGGGATAGGGGGCCATTCGACATGCGCGTCACGATGAACAAGAGCCATAACTCCTCCGTTACGTTCGTAGGCTGGAATGCCTTTGACACCATCGTCCGGCGTCGGACACCTATGTGCTAGAGCCGAACGTCCCATCTCTCTTCACGACCTCGCGGTGCGTCGTCACTTCGACACTCAGAGGACGAAATCGAGTATCAAAGTCCCCTCTGACGTCTCGATAGTCGGCATGCACAGCAGGAAGTGCGAAAGGGCACCGTGGAGAGCACGCTAAGAACCGGGCGAGCATCTGCTCGAACTGGTTGGACGTTGCAGATCGCTCGATGATTGTTCCCAAGCTGACTCGGCGTCGCTGTGTTCAAAGGTTCGGCGAAGAGCAATGCGAGCGGCGTCGTCACAGGATTGGGTGTCGGCGTCCGCAAGTCCGGATTCGAGGGTTTCATGAATCACGCCAACCCACCTCCCACCGCTCGGGATGATCTCATCGTCCGCCGTCCACCGCCGTGCCGAGTAGTGCCGAAGGTCACGTTGCTCACGCCGGCGCCGCGCGTGTTCGGCATGCTAGGAAGTAAGGGGAACTTGCCAGATGAGAGAAGTCCCGCCGCTTTCTGGTGTTTCGGTGGCGAACTGCCCATTTAGCTTCTCCGCCCGACGTCTGAGGTTGACGAGGCCGAGTCCCCCCTCGCTCGTCTCGACACCGTCGAGGCCACGGCCATTATCGGTGATCTGAAGCCGACAAACGCCATTCGTGACGCTGACGGACACGCTTGCCTCGCTCGCCTGAGGGTGCCGCCCAATGTTGGTCACCGCCTCTCGGACGACGGCTACGAGATATTCGGCCAAGTGATCCGAAGTCATCGTGTCGACAGGGCCGTCGAAGGTGACCTTGACATCGAACCCAACCACCGCGGTGAGGTCGCGCACGAGGGAGAGGATGACTGAGCGGACGCCACGCTCGATCTCCGTTGACCCGAGCTCGTAGATAGTGGAGCGGATCTGGCGGATCGTCTCATCGAGGTCATCGATGACGTGCTGGGACCGATCTGCGACGCCCGCTGAAGCTGCGACCCCGCCATAGCCTGAAGCGAAAGCCCGGCGGCAAAGAGACGTTGGATCACGTTGTCGTGTAGGTCACGAGCCAGGCGATCACGATCGTCGTAGACGGCCACCTTTTGCACCCGTTGATGGAGCCGCGTGTTCTCGATGGCGATGCCCGCTCCGAGGGCCAGCGCTCCGACAAGTGCCTCGTCTTGAGCTGTGAACTCGGTCCAGCCAACCTTGTCGGTCAGATAGAGATTGCCGTAGACCTCGTCTCGGACCTTGATAGGCACCCCCAGGAACGAGGTCATCGGAGGATCGTTGAGCGGGAAACCGAAGCTCTCGGGGTGGGCGCCGATATCGGCCAAGCGCAAAGGGTGGGGATCGGCGATGAGAAGCCCGAGCACCCCGAGTCCTTTGGGGCGGGGTCCGATGCGCTCCTCCTGCTCGGGGTCGAGACCCACGGTGATGAACTCGGCCAGGGCCGTCCGTTCGTCGTTCAGGACGCCGATCGCCCCGTACCGAGCCCCCGATCATCGATCGCGCTTCCTCGATGAAATGGCGAAGCAGGACGGGGAGATCGAGATCTGCCTCAAGCTGGAGCGTTGCTTCCAGCAGCCGACGAAGTTGGGCTGGGTCTTCGACCGATCGATAGGGCATGACGCTGTCCGTTCTCCAGCGTCGCCGGGGTCTGGGGCGAAGGCCAAATAGGGAATGAGCCCGGTCGTGATCCTACGAAGCGCCCGCCCAAGCGACCGGGTTCCGGCGGGGATGACCCCACCCGCCATGGAACCCTCTACTGAGCGCCTGGGGGGGGATCGCGCTTCAGTGGTCCTCTCTACCGTGCACTGGGAGAAGCAACGTCTGATAGGGCCGAAAGTCCCTATGACCGTGCGAAATCACTTTGCGAAACCTCCTGCCGGGAAACCTCATCACGAGAGCCCGAAGCGAGACTCGATGCCAAACGATCCTTCGTCCTTGTGACCTTCGGCCCTTGCCCAGCGACTGCAGAGATCACAACCTGACGAGAGAAGGAGGCGGCGAGCCATGTGGACTTGTGGAAGGCGGGCGGAGGAACGAGCCCTGGTCGTCGAGTGTGAGGCGTTCTTCTCCGGTCACTATGCGCAGTACTTGGACGGCAAGAATTTCCGTGTCCCGGCCTGGGCGCGGTTAAACGTGCTCGCCCATGGGAGCCCGGACGACATCGCTACCCTTGCTACCGGTGATTCCCCCCATTCGTCTTCTGGGTCCTCCATTTGGCACCAAGCCCTCGCCTTCCTAGCCCAGGAGCTGATGAGTCGGACGTCACAGGAGGGCTCGTTGGCTGAACTCCAGCGTTCGACGCCGGTTCCCCTTGAGCTCAACCTCGTCGGGCAACGAGCGCCACCGGTTCCTCCCGCCACATTCGTGTCGACCGTGCTGGGAGTGCTCGATCCGCACCCCGCCAACAGCCACCACCCCAAAACATCACAATGAGTTGGATCGATGCACCAACCATGGAGACGATCGAGTCACACACGCGAACGGTTGACGGTGGGCCGTCCCCTCCTCCCTCCCGGTCGGGGGTGCGCATGGGTGTGCTCTGTGCGTCCGGTCTGCAACGAACGGTGGGAGTTCTGCCGTCGCAATCACCGCAGGCATCGCAGCTTCGAGCACCGGGGTTCGTCGGTCCTCAATGTGCGGCCGAGGTCACGCCTTCCACGGTCGCCACCCTCGTTCCCGCAGAGTGCCTTGGGTCGTGGGACACGGGCGTTCCGATCTTCGTCGTGCCGAAGTACACAGCCCTATCGGCTGCGACCAAGGGTCCTCGGCGCTCCGAGTCCGGTGCTGGTTGCTCGTCATCAGTCGAGAGCCGTACCCGAGCTGAGAAATATCCGAGGTTGCTCTGCCGATCGGTGTGGCTCGCGGTCGCCGCTTTGCTTGTTTCTTCAGCAGCCCTCGGCATGGTCAAGGTCGGGCTTATCGGGCATAGCGGTGGGTCGCGCCAGTTCCCACCGAGATCATTGCCGAGGCTCCAAGGTCAAGTATCGCTGCCTAAGGAAGTCTCGACGACTTTCGGTCAGGCGAGTTACTCGGTCAGTGCGTCGACGTATTCCGTGACGGTCAGCACCAACCGCCCATCGTGGGTCGAACTCACACCCAGCCAAAGTTCCCCCGTCTTCGCCGAAGTCCTTGAGCCGGGAACGATTCACCGATTCACCGAGTCGGGGCCTATAGCTATGCAAGTCGGGGCCGGCGGAACGAGTATCGAAGTCTCGGCGGGATACCAAACTCAGTCTCTGATGGCACCCGCTGTTCCCTTTACGTTCCTACTCAGTCCAGCTCGATGAAACCCCGGGCGGCGAACTCATCACAAACGGACGCCGCGTTATCGGTCAATGACACGCGTCGCGGGTCCTATATCCGAGAGGAAAGCGAGGCGAAACGTCTCGATCGGAATTACAATGAGATCTTGCAGGAGTTGCGCGTCGCCGAAGCGGGGGTTCAGATCCTTTTCGCCTTCCTCCTGGCTTTGGCCTTCACCCAACGTTTTACACGACTGACGACGTTTGAGCGGGACGTCTACTTCGCTTCATTGTTACTGTCGGCGGCCGCCGGCGGACTGCTGGTGGCACCAACCGCCATGCATCGGCTCATATTTCGCCGCGGGCTCAAGGACGTCCTAGTTGAAATCGCGAGCAAGATGGCCCTGGCCGGTGTGACGCTCCTCGGGTTTGCTATCTGCGGCTCTGTCCTGCTGGTCAGCGACGTGCTGTTCGGCAACGCCATGGCATGGGTGGCCACCGCGGGCGTGGCGCTGTGGCTGGGATTCTTGTGGTTTCTCCTGCCCTTGCGGATCCGGAGCCTGACTGAAGGTCGGGCCAATGACCTTGAACCGTCCGGACCAGGTCGGTAGGGGCAGTCTCCGCGGAATGCTTTGCTGTCACGGATGAATCAGGAGCGAGCGGTTCGCCAGTCGCGGAGGACTTCTCGATATTGCCTCTTCAGGCAATTCCTGATGGCATTCCAAGACCCGCCCTCTCGCCTGGACTACGCGGGTTGATCGCCGGCCAGTAGGTAGCCGTCACCCCCGGTGCTAACACATATGGCGAAGAAGTGGTCTTCGGTACTCTGGCCGCCGCGCGACCCGTAGAACCCGGCGCCGCCGAAGCTGAACACCCCGCCGTCGGCGGCGACCAACCAGTAACCGCCGGTGGAGGGTCCGGGCGCCATGCCCACCACGGGGGCGTCGAGGGCCTTGCCGCCCATCGACCCGTAGAACCCGGCGTCGCCGAAGCTGAACACCCCGCCGTCGGCGGCGACCAACCAGTAGCCGCCGCCGTTCGGGGTGGACGCCATGCCCACCACGGGGGCGTCGAGGGCCTTGCCTCCCATCGACCCGTAGAACCCGGCGTCGCCGAAGCTGAACACCCCGCCGTCGGCGGCGGTCATCCAGTAGCCGTCGCTCAGCCCATCGAGGGCCGCTCCGACCAGCGCTTTGTCGGAGGTGATCGACTGGCCAGGAGCTGGGGCCTCCCCCAAGCTGTACGCCGTACTCCTCTCGGGCCCGGACATCCCCCCACAGATCGACACGAAGGTGTAGCCCTCGTTCTCCAGATCGCTGATGATCTGCGTCAGGGCGTCCACCGTTTCATATCGGGGCCCTCCACCATCGTGCATGTCCACCACCGCACCTGGAAACGCGGCCCCCACCACGCTGTCGACGATGGCCTGTGTGCTAGGAAGGCTCCAGTCCCGCGGGTCTATCGAGTAGCTCATCGTGGACAGCCCACGTTGAGCGATCTGGTCAAGCACGGTGGCATTCCAGGAATCGTAGGGCGGCCGCACGCACGTCGGGGTCTGGCCCGTGAGCGAGCGGATCTCGTTCTGGGTCTGGTCGATTTCGTACGGGAACTCCGACACCGGAATGGTGGTCAGGTCAGGGTGCGTCCAGGTGTGGTCCTCGACCGGGTAGCCGGCGGCGGCGAGCATCCGTGTGTACTGCGGATACTGGAGGATGTTCTCCCCGATCTCGAAGAACGTGGCCGGCACGTGGTAGCGCTCGAGAACCGAGAGAACCGGCGGCGTGTAGGGCCCCGGACCATCGTCGAAGGTGAGGGCGATGACCTTCTTTCCCGCGGTGGCCGCGCCACCCGGGGCTTGGTACGTGTAGAAAGCCGGGTGCGGGGCCTGGGCGGACGCCACCGACGACGCCCCAAATACCAACACGGACGCACCGGCAACAACGGCTCCAATAGCCAGGATGATCCTGATCATGTCCGCCAGGTTCTTTGGCACACTCGGATGGTATGACGGCCCGACTCAGTCGCCGTAGGGCCAAAGGTCCTGACGACGAAAGGCCCACGTGAACCAATTTCAGGTACTTGGAACAGACCAACCGGACCTCGTGGCGATACTGCCGTGAGATGCCGTGCAAGCGTTGATCAAGAGACGCAGATCCGAAATATCCCTGATGGCGCCAGCGGCCTTCCGAGCGATGCCGATCTCGTTGACGATCTCGTTGACGATCTCGTTGACGATCCGATCGATTATCACGCCAACTCCCATGCACTCGAAATGTCGTGGCGTCCCTGTTCCGGACAACGTGCACATTGACCAGTGACAACGGCGACGACGTGACCCTGTAGTTCTGGCCGTGGCCGAGGTGTGACCTGAATGGTGTCATCGGACGATTGGACACCGGACCTGCCATTCCGTGACCTCAAGCGCATCGTCGTCACTGGCCGCAAGACTGCGCCCATGACTGCCCGTCTTGTACTGATCGCCTTTCGCCAGGTGCTGCGTTTGCTCCTGATCTCATGTCGATCCTCTCTTCGAAGGACCTTGAGCTGGCCTCGACTTAATCGGCGCTTACTGGTTGATGATTGACGAATGACGTTCTCTCGTGCCCTGGTGCTTTCGGCTGCTTCTATTGGCCGTCATTGTTACCCGAATAACGGCTCAGACGACCAGTGGCACCCTTCAGGACGACTCGAAGTCGAACCTGGGAACGCGCCCTCGTTGCCGAGTATGAGATGGTTCTCCGCGGTCACGATGCGCAGTATCTCCATGACGCTGCGCGACCGGGGCAGGGCCGCCCTCTTGCTCTGTCGGGAGAATCTGAACGGGAATAACCACCGCTCGGGAACGAGGCTGGAAGTCCCGCCGCGGACACGGAAGTGGCACAGGGGGCCCCACGAGTCAGTGAGCGAAGAGGTGCCACCCAGCGTAAGTCCACGCCACGACGAACAGGGCGTTGGCGACCAGTGGCCCCGAGATCAGCCGGACGAACTCCTCGGCGTCAGCCAGACGACCCCGGGACCGCCGGGCGGCGATCTCCACAAGTACGCAGGCGACGATCAGACCTACCCAGAAGGCCACGCCCACGGCTCGACTTGGCGGGAGCAGCAAAGCGACGACGGTCGCCGGGTGCCCGCCAACCACCGCTGCGCTGGACAACGCTCCCGGCGAGGCGCCATGAGCGGTCTCGCCTGATGCCCACCCGACGGGCGCCCTCGCTCGGGCGGCACCGTAGCCCAGCCCGACGAGGATCCATACGAGCAGAAGGGCAGCATTGAAAGGTCGGAACGCTTGTGCCAGCGCGCTGATCGTCAGGTGCGGCTGGTGCGGACCGGTGTCGATGCCGAGCAGCTCCCAGACCAGTACCACGAGAGTGAGGGCCAGCCACGGCACTAGGCCGACGAACGCTCGTCCGCTGTCCTCCTGGCCCGGACGTGGCCAGCGCGTGCGGGCCGGTGGCAGGTGCAAGCCGAGTCGGCCACCGCGCCGGCCCCGCCAGAACAGCAGGTCGATCACACCGACCCCGGCAAGCGAGGCGGACCACATGGCGAGTGCCGGAGTCGAGGAGTGGTGGAACCCACTCACCCAACCGCACCACACGCACAGGGTCAATGCGAACACGGTGGCGGGGACCACCCGACGGGCGGGCACGTCCGACATCGTCGCATCGTGAAGCAGGCTCCCGCTGCGCCTCATCCCGACAGGTGCCGCCTAGAGGGGGACGCCACGATGGTTCTCTGGATGTGACGATCGTCGGAGATGTGACCTTCGGCTCGCCCGCACAGGCGGTTGCCGTCCTCCTGACGGACGACAGCTACAAGCGTGTGAGCCGCCAGATCGCCGAGGGACCGGGAAGGCGGCGAGACGCCCGCAGGACAACGTCGATCCTCTGGCCGCCCAGGTGGACCTCGAGTACGCCGATGCGAGTCCCGCTCGAGATGGCCGGCGGCAACGCCCCCACGTGTACCTGGACAGCTACGGCCAGCCCGGCCCAGCCGACCACTGTGGGCGATTTCGGTGCCATAACCGGGACCGACGAGCCCCACGAGGCCACGATCCGCCCCACCGGACTCCCCGGGGGCACGGGCGCGAACTCCCCGACGGCGGCGAATGCCGCCGTCACGAGGACGTCGGCGGCGTCCAACGCGGCGGTGATCGGGCTCACCGTCTCCTGGCCGAGCACTGCTCCGACAAGGGTCACGTTGCTGTCATCCACGGTCTTTTGGGCTTCGAAGAGGAAGCACCCGCCGGCCGCCGAGTCGGACCCGGTCTTGATGCCGACCATCCCGTTCTGGCCGAGGTCGGAGTCGAAGTTGTAGATAAGGCCGGCGAAAGGAAGGATGACCTCTCCCATGGCCACAATGCGATCGAAGGCAGGGATCGCCATGGCCGCCTCGCCCAGTCGGATCAGGTCGACCGCCGTGCTCACGGACCCCGGATCCAATCCGCTCGGATCGTCGAAACGGGTCGAGTCGAGGCCGAGGCTGCGAGCAGTGCTATTCATCTTGGCCACGAAGGCGGGGATGCTCGAAGCGTCCCAGTCGGCGAGCAAGGTGGCAATGTCGTTCCCCGAGGCGACGAGCAGTCCTTCGAGGGCCTCGAGCTCGGTCAAGGTCTCGCCAGCGGTCACGCGGACGACCGACTGCTGGGTAGCCAGCCCCGTCTGATAGGCGGCCATCGTGGCCGCCGTCACCGGGATGGCGGGCCCGGCGGCACCGGAGGCGAGCGGATAGTCCCGCAGCACGACATAGGCGGTCATGACCTTCGTGACGCTGGCGATAGGGACCGGATCGGTGCTCCCTTTGTGCCCGAGGCTTCCGGCGCCCTCCACCGACAGGGCCGATGAACCCGTGGTCGGCCAGGGAAGCACCGGGGGCGAGCCGGGGAGGCGCACGGACGTCGACACGGCGGATCGGAACACAGGGGAAGGGACTGGGCGGAACCACTGGACACCTACCAAGACCCCGATGAGCACCAGTACGACCGCCACCAACGCCCCGATCGCATAACGCCGTACGCGTGGAGCGTTCTCGGCGACGATCGATCTGAGCACGTCGTCACTCATCTTCGGGATACGATCGCCCAGTGTGCGCAGCCGCGCTTCGCTTGCCGTTGAACGACGCGACCGACGATGAGCGAGGCCTGGTCTTGTCCCCATCGTGGTCCTACCGGTCATTCTCAGTCACACTGGTAACCGCTTCCAAGGGATCCGCTAGACATCGTCCGTGATGTGCCACGAGGGGCGACCGGTGTCGCTGTCCTCCGGTCCACGTGAGGCGACCACCGCAGCGCTTCAACAGGCGGACATCATCGTGCCGTAGCGCCAGGTAGTGAACGAGGTTGATTGCGTCAGTCCGGTGGTGGCATGGACAGCCGCAATATCACCGTCGTGGATCCGCTCAAGATGTCGCGTCGACGCCTCGAGCGCAGCCAGGTCAACGTCAATTAACTCCCGGTCGGGGTCCACGGATCACGACGCTACGCGGGTTCGCTCTTCGCAGACAGGGCCAAAGGGCTTTCCGTGCCGAACGATTTCAAGGTGCACTTCTCGCGGTATGGGGTGCCGAGCACCCTCTTTTGGGCATGTGAATACGCCGTGTCCAGACCACCGTCGCCCTCCCATTCACCAGCCATCGGCCCGAGAGGTCCCCATGCATCGGTCATGACACACCCAACGAGGAGATGTCAGACGTCAAACGGGAACGTGCTCAACATCGGCATCCGACCCCGGGAAGAACACCCCTTCGTGCCCGTCGTCGCTCCACCGCACCTTGTACGGCGGACCACCATCATGCCCTTCGACGTCGAGAATAATCGCCTCGCGGTCGTGCTCTCCCACATGGTGACTGCGCACCACGATCTTGTCTCCGATGGCTGCTTGCATGCCTGAGCGCCTCCTCGTGCGGTGTGTCACAAGTCCTGAAGCCCACGGTACGCCACTACTTTGCGGTCCAGACAGGGTCTTTCGCCCCTAAACCGTCTCTTTGACACCGACATAACTTTCGCCGGTCTCTGACAACGAGCCTGACCCAGACGGCAATTCTGAGGCGGGCCCCAAGGGCAGCGGTGCGCGACATCGAGTTCTACGCCCAGGTCCTCGGGCTCACCGATCCCTGGTTCGTCGAGGACGTCGACCTTTCGGTCGAGAACAAACGCGTCGACATCACCGTCTCGCACCACGAGGGCCGGCTGTGGGCCTGCCCCGCGTGCGAGGCCGAGCTGCCAGTGTTCGACCACTCCGAGAAGCGAGCCTGGCGCCACCTCGACACCGGAGGATTCCCCACCTGGCTCAACGCCCGACCCCCCCGGGTGAAGTGCCCGACCGACGGGGTCCGCCAGGTCCGCTTGCCGTGGGCCGAGCCCCGGAGCCGCTTCACCACGGCCTTCGAGCGCTTGGCCATCGACGTGCTGAAAGAGACCGACATCTCCGGCGCCGCCAACATCTTGAAGATGACCTGGGACGAGTGTTGGGGGATCGTGGAGCGGGCCGTCGCCCGGGGAAAGGCGGCCAAAAAGCACCGAGTCCCGGCCCTGATCGGGGTGGACGAGAAAGCGGCCCGCAAGGGTCACTCCAACCTCACCTTGGTCTATGACATCGTCGGCGGCACCGTCGAGTACATCGCCGACGACCGCAAACAGGCCAGTCTCGACGGCTACTTCGATGCCTTTAGCCCCGCCCAACGCGACACCATCACGGCGGTGGCCATGGATATGTGGGAGCCCTACATCAACTCGGTCAAGGAACACTTGAACAATGCAGAGAACAAGATCGTCTTCGACCGATTCCACATCATGAAACACATGGGCGAGGCCGTCGACACCGTGCGCAAGGGCGAGCACAGCGAACTGCGGTGGAATATCGAAACTCTGCCCAGCTCGTCGAAATCTTCCCAGCCCCCGTCTGCAGAACGGCGCGGGGCTCGACTTGCTTCGGCCTGGATGACCCTCACTCGCAAAAATAAAGGGTCAACGGCCCGACCGCCGAAAAACTCCAGAAAATGTGGTGCGAATGTGGTACGCCACGGTCTCGGACGTGCCACGAAAGGCCAATTTCAGCCCCTCGCACCACCGCTACCTGGGCTTTCTATGGAGCGGACGACGGGATTCGAACTCGCGACCCTCCTCTTGGCAAGGTGATTCTTTTCGTCCACGGGGTCCGGCCCAGTCCGTGGGGCTGCGTTTCCGTCCACCCAGTTTCCATTGAATCCGCCTGAGATTCGCCCTGTTGTAGAGCAGTCTACTATCGTTGGTGCCTTGGTATCATGACACCATGACGAAGAACCTGACGATCCGCCGCTGATGAGGTCGCCGCTGACGCGGAGGCACTCGCACGGGTGGAGGGTAAGAGCCTGAACGAGACGGTGAAGCAATCCCTCATCGAGGCCGTCGAACGTCGACGGTCAAATCCGAAGTTCAAGGCTCGGCTGGCCAAGATCATCGAGCAGGATCGGGAGTTGCTCGAGCGCCTTACCAGGTAAAGGTTTCAGGGCCACCACGAGGGCAAAGCCGGCCTTGCCGGGCCATTACAGCTCGTTGATACCGTCTCGAGATGCCCAGGCTCAGCGAGTTCTACGGCATCGTGATCACGATGTATTGGCGAGATCACCTACCACCGCACTATCACGCCACCTACGGAGATCATGAGGCTCTGATCGTTATCGACGACGGAAGGATCTATGCCGGCTCACTCCCCCGCCGGGCTCTGCGCCTGGTCCGGACCTGGCACGGCCAGCATCACCAGGAACTATCCGACGCCTGGGAACGGGCTTGGATACGAGCGGATCCAGGTACAATTGAGCCACTGCCATGAAGAAGATCAAACAGATCCCCCGCGTGACTTCAGTCACGGTTGTGCCGCCACACGGATTGCGGCTCGTCTTTGATGACGGCGTCGAACGCACGGTCGATCTTGCTGGCGACCTTTGGGGTCCGATGTTCGAGCCCCTTAAGGATCCCGACTATTTCGCCAAGGTCGCAATAGATCACGGAACGGTCGTTTGGCCGAACGGGCTCGACCTGGACCCGCTTGTTCTCCACGGCGACTTTGATCCGGTTCAGCGTCCACAACACGCCTGAGTTGCTCGCAAAGTGGCCCAGGGTGCCACTGACCAACAGATCAGTAGCTTGACCTGCGGGTTCTCTTGGAGCGGACGACGGGATTCGAACCCGCGACCCTCACCTTGGCAAAAAAAGGTGATTGCCCCCGAGCTTCTTACCAGCGCCTTCCTCATTCATGCACCATGATCGGCGTTTTCACCTGACCGCAACAGACCGTTATCGACCGTAGTTGGCCGTGATGCGTGCGTTTTTTGTGCATGGCGGAGCACTGAATTCCGTACCACGTGCACCACGGGCTGGAGGCCGGTCGTGGGGCCGGAGCCGTCGCTGCGACTCTCGCCAGGGTTACTCGACACCGCAAGAGATAGAGGCGGGGGGGTTCTCTTCGCTCTGCACGAGTTCGAGTCGATGGTGCCTGTGGTCCGTTGCTGGTCGTTGGTGATCTTCCCGAGAGCTGCTCCTGTCCCCGTAGTCTCCGGCCTGCAGGATATCTCGACCCCTGCAATCGTTCCCAACGAACCCCGCCTTTCGCGATCTCGATCTGGGCTCAGCGGTGCTCTTTGTCGCCCTCGACCGGTTCAAGGCCGTCAATGACCTGGCCGGCCACAGCATGGGCGACGAGTAACTGGTGGTTGTGGCCCACCGTCTACAAGAGGTGATCCGCGTCGGTGACACGCTGGGCCGCCTGGGCGGGGACGAGTTCGTCATCCTCTGTCCCGACCTGGGCGATCCGGCCAGTGAAGCCGAGGCGGTGGCCGAGCGGATCAATGCCGTTATCGCCCAGCCCTTTGTCTTCGACGGCGGCAGTCAGCACGTCTTCGTGTCGGCCAGCGTCGGGATAGGCATCGTCGGCCCGCATGATACGGCCGAAGACCTGTTGTCTCGAGCCGATTCGGCCATGTACGCGGCAAAGCGCCATGGCGGTAACCGGTGTCGGACCTTGACGAGTCGGCGGATCCCACCTTGAGGCGTCGCCCGGAGCTGCTCAACGACCTCCACGAGGTGGCCGAACGGGGCGAGTTGTACGTGCACTACCAGCCGGTGGTGAAGCTGTCGTCGGGGGAGGTGACCTCCATCGAGGCCTTGGCCCATTGGGAGCATCCCCGCTTCGGCTCCGTGTGCCCCGATGAATTCATCCCTCTGGCCGAGGAGAGCGGCACGATCGTTCCCATCGGGCGGTGGGTGATCGCCCAGGCGGTGGCCGACTGCGCTCGCTGGCGCCGGGAAGGCTCGGCTGGAGTGGGGGTGGCGATCAATCGCTCCGGGCGCCAACTGAGCGACAAGGGCCTGAGCGCTCCGAGAATCTCCTCCGTGCGGCTGTCCTCGGTCACGATGACGGACTCCGTGATCTCCAAGGTGACCGCCTCCGGGCGCAGGGCTACCTCCTGGGTCGTCCGGGATCCTTCTCGTCAAACGACCCAGACCAAGACCGACCGGGATCATCGGAGCGGAGCAATACGGCGCGGGTGGGTGCCATGCGAGGTGGCCAGACGGGGTGATGTCGTCGGCAGGGGTCTTATGCGAGCACTTGTTGACACCAAAGAGAGGCCCCCAAGAGACAGTTACGCTGGACGCGTTTGACCAGGAAGGTTGGAGGCGGCAGCTATGGCAAAGTCCATTCGGTTTGAGAACTTGACCTGAGCAGATCGCCTTTCTAAGCGAAGCGCGTTCTCGTCACGCTGATGTGGACCCGACCGGACCTGCATTTCAGGCCGGTGTCGCGCTTTGGCATGTGGCATGGGGTTGTGACAAATGCTTGTGGGGATTTCCATTGGAGGATGTACTCGTCGTCGACGCGGAGCCTGAGTGCCCACATTGCGGCGAACTCGGATGGTTTAACATCCCCCGGTCGATGCCGATGACCAAGACATAACGAGGCTCGGCGTCGGTCGGGGCGTGTGTTGCCTCTTCACATTTACCCCCACTCGGCTGGCGGCGAGCCGAGCCATATTCGCGGCCCAGAGCGATGGCGGTCTGGTGCCGGTCGACCCCGCCTGAACGGGAGACGTCGCGCTCCAGATGCCGTACTGCTCACGGGAGCCGGCCTCGGCGCACAGGCCGGCGACGGGTCAGCGGCGCAGATCTGATGGGCCTGAACGTAGCTGGTGGGCGGGGTTGTCACTGGGTTCACTGTTATGGCAGCCGCCGATGCCGTCAACCGCTAATCGGCGCGTGGACTACTACCACGTATCGGCGCCCTCCGGTTATCCATGTGATCGGTTCGGAAGGTTGTCCGTACACGAAGTTCGCAAAATAGATGTACCCAAGGCGTCCTCGTGAGTGGAGTTCGTTCAGCTGGAGATTGCTACCGACGCCTGCGACACCCAGGCCAGAGAACTAGCCAGTCTGGATGACCGTTGCAACCTCGGTGAACTGTGTTCCATTGATGATCACGGTGACGACGTCACCATCTTCAACTGAAACCTGCCCTGCGCCGAGGCCGTAAGCATTGCCGAGGTCGAACTGCACCTCGGTATTCGAATAGCTTAGAAGAAACAGCCCAACACAGTCTCCAGGTTGACCGGCAGTCCAGTTCAGAATGCCCGATCGATAGTCCTCGAACACAATGGCGTTCTGCGTATAGTTCGAACCGGTCGCCCCGCAGGTGTTGCTGACCTCCGTTCCTGAGGGGGCGCTTCCGAACCCATTGCCATCGATCGTGACACCCAATCCGTTTTCAAGTGTGACGTCCGATATGGACGGCGCCGCCACCGCGGCGTCGATCAGGGGTGGCGATGCGTTCCCGGTGGATTCAAGGGCGTAGACACTGATCTCCCACAGAGTGGACCCCAAGGATCGCGTGCTCTTCGTGATGGTCGTCCCCGCCACATCGGAGCAGCTGGCCTGCGATGCGCTGGTGACGCAGACCCGGTAACCCAGTATCGCTATTCCGTTGGGATTCCTCGGAGCGGTCCACGACGTCGTCTCTTGGCTGTCGCCGTAGCTGTCCAACAGGCCGGTGGGCACGACACCGCTGGTTCCCCCACCGACGTTGCAGTTCAACTCCCCTTTCAGTCCGGTCGCATCAGTGGCCTGGACCTGCAGGAGGCGTCCGAACATGGTGACGATCGAACCCGTGGTCAGGCTGCCCAAGGCCGTGACGGAGTCACCGGCTATGGGGTTGAGGAGTGTGTAGGTGATGGGGGGGTCCGAGGCCCCGTCTGTCCGGGCCGCTTGGAATTGTGCCACGCCCGCACCGACGTTGACGTTGCAAGTGCCCGCTGGCTGCGATGCCACCGAGACGACGAGCTTGGTGGGATTGCTCGTGATGGTGGCACACGTGAACGTGTGCGAATAGATCGTGCCGTCCCACTGATCTTTGAGGCCAAGGAGATCGACGTTGACACCGGCCTTCACGGAGATCGTGGGACAGAGCGAAAAGTAGGGAGAGCCGTTGATGTTCGTGGTGGCGTCCAACTTGGCCTCGGCCGTCACGTTGACACACAGGGCGCCATAGGCGCAGAGCTGCGGTAGGACATCGAGTGCGGCGCTCCCACTGCCGCTGCCCGTCGCCGTCGACGAGAAGCTGTTCGGGGTGACGGAATTCTGGTCAGGCTGGCTGCTGCAGCCCTTGCCGTCGCCGAGCGAGCAGCGGAAGCCACCACCGAGTTGTCCGGTGAGTCCCGTCTTCAGAGAAGCCTTGCCCGCAAGCTTCAGATTGATGGTGATCTTGGGAATGATCGAGATGGGTCCGACCTGAATATCACCCAGGGAGAGGTCGAGGATCGAGATCGTCGTGTTCTCGTTGACATTCAGGACCAACGACGCCACCACGCCCACGCCGGCATCGGCCGACAGCGAGATCGAGTCGGGCAGGAAGTGCGGGATGCAGAGGGTGATGCCGAAGTGCGTGTGGTTGGTGCAACCCCAGTTGATGCCGCCGCTGATGTTGACGTGGTAGTTGAACGTGGAGTTCACACAAATGCTGGTGGAGTCACCGGAGCACGTTCCGTAGTTGATGGGGAAACTTCCCTGGATAAGCGGCTGGGCACCGTTGACGACGCCGGCGCTGAGGGGCTCGGCCGTCCCCGTCGTCTCGCCCGGAGGGGCACCGGAGAGGCTGTAGCTGAAGATCAAGAAGGCCTGGGTCGGCGAAGCGTCGGTGGTGTTGACGACCAGACCCCCCGACGGGGTCGGATAGACGCTTTGGACCAGGGCCAGTAGCCCTTGGGGCATGGTGGCCGAGGACAGGGCCATGAGCACGTTCCCGGCGTGCAGGTTGTTCAACTGGCTGGGAACCGGAGAGGGCCACGTGAGGGTCCCCGACACATCGGACTGCAGCGCCGCCACGGTGGGCGCCGTGAGCTGCAGCGTGCCGGGATTGAGGGTGACGTTCGGCGTCACGGCGATGTCGGTGGTCCGTGCCGGACTCGTGCCCGCCCCGGACTTGGCCACGACGGAGACGTCATAGTACGAGCCCGAACTCAGCCCCGCCAGGACGTAGGAGGTGACCGACGCCTTGAGTGTCACCGTGCCCGGGTGACCCTTGGCCAGGGGGTGACCCGCTTTGACGGCGCTGACGGGGGCGTTCTCGGAGGAGACCGTGTACGTGAGCACGTAGTGCTTGAGTTTCTTGGTCCCCGGATCGGTGGGCGGCGCCCAGCTGACATCCAGGTTCCCGTTCCCGTCCGGGACCACGGCGAGCCCGGCCGGCTCCCCCGGCGCCGTCTTGGCCGCCGGAGTCCCCGGGGCCTCCGCCGCCGTCGATGTGCCGGCGGCTGATGTCGCCGTCAGGCTCAGGCTGTAGGCCACGCCGTTGGCCAGCTTCTTCAACGTGAACTGCGTCTTCGTTCCCGGGATGGTGGCCGCGACCGACCCATGGCCGGTGGCGGCAGCCACCAGCTGGTAGGAGGTCACAGGGTCTCCGCCCACCTGCGACGGCGGGTTCCAGCTCACGATCAACGACTTCGAACGATCCTGCACCGACGTGATCAGAGGCTGTGACGGGGGCTGTGTCGCCAGGGGCACGGCCGGATTGGAGGGGCCGCTGGCCTGGCCTTGGTTGCCGGCGGCGCTCTTCGTGCCCTTGGTGCCGGCGAAGGTCCCGGCGCTCGTGCCGTAGGCGTTGGTGGCGGAGACGGTGGACGTGTAGGGGACAGCGGCGCACAGCCCCGAGATCTCGGCTCCGGTATCGGAAGCCGAGACGGTGACCGAGGGGGGCGACGAGCAGCCGGAGGGCACCGTGCCCCCGTAGCCCGACGCCACCGACGCCGTGGCCGTATAGCTGGTGACGGCATCGGTGGTAACGTTGGGGGCCCACGAGACGAAGAGACCGAGGCCTTCGGGATCGGCTTCGACCACGTTCGGGGGCTCCGGAGCCAGGTTGTAGTTGAACTGGTCCTGGGGACGGGTCGGCGACGTTCCGCCCGTTGTCGTCACCGTGACGTCGACCGGTCCGGCGGCCGCTCCGTCGGGCTCGGTGGCGGTGATCGAGGTGCTGCTATTCAGTGTCACTACGGTGGACGGTGTCGTGCCGAAGTCAACGGCGGGAGGGGCGTTGCCGAGACCGGTGAAGTTGACTCCGGTGATCGAAACCGAGAGCGAGGTGTTTCCCCCGCTGCTCGGACTCACCGCCGTCACAAAGGGAACGGCGGACGCCGCGACGGTCAACGTGAACGGCTGCGAGGTGAACAGTCCGTTCTGGTCCAGCGAGTCGATCTCCAGTGCGTAGGTGCCGGCCGAGCCCGGCGGCGGCGTGCCCGACAGGACACCGCTGGACCCGGTGGGGTCGGCCACGAACGTCACGCCCATGGGGAGGTTCCCCAAGCACAGGAGATTTGTCGTGCCCGGGCTCGACACCGACACGGTGAAGGTGCCCGGGGTCCCCTCGGTGAACGTGGTCGAGGCGGCGCTCGTCACCGCCGGTGCCGTGCTCGCCACGCCAGCGCTCACGACGCCGCTCGTGATCGTGAGGGTCGACACGCCACCGGCCGTAGCACAGGCGGTCATGAGTTGAGAGCGCGTGAGGCCGCCGAAGATGGTCGCCGACGAGGTTCCGCCGTACGAACCGGTGGCGAATGTCGCCATTGATGCCAGTCCGACGAAGTTCGATGGGCTCTGGGCGTCGGCGTTCGCTGTCCCCGCCCACGTCATCGACGTCGGTGCGATCCCGTCAGGCGGTGCCGGATCGGCCCCGGTCCAATCGATGTCGGCCGAGGAGTACGTGCCGCCCAGAACGTCGGCACAGCTGTTGTCGCTGTAGGTGGCGGCCGACGAGAAGGCCCCGGTGACGGTGGCGGAGGACACGTCGGTCTGTCCGCTCTGGGTGCAGTTGGACAGGGTCAAGGTCGTGGTGGCCGTCTCTGATCCCACGGTGGTGCTCGACGTGATCGGCGGGTTGAAGCTGACGGTGCCCGAGACGCCGACACAGGTCGCGCTTCCCGTCGCCGTGATGGCGGTTGCGGCCGCCGCTGACGCACTCGGGGCCCCGGCGACAATGCTTAGGAGGGGCACGGAGGCCAGGCACGCCATCAGGAGCGCTCGTTGCCGAGGGGCTCGAACAGACAAGCGAGCGAAGACGCCGCCCTGGTTCCAATCCCGGGCCGGGAGCCTCCCCGACGCGGCGCCCATTCCCCGATTCTTCCCACCTTTAGGCACTGCTGACCAAATGACCCGTGTGAACATCGTTCCGCCTTTCAAGAGTTCCCAGTCCAGAGATTTCGATGTTGGCTGAGAGCACCAAGGCCCATTGACGCCTTGGCTGTAGTGCGCCCGATCGAGTTACTGCCGAGGTTGTTGAACCGCTGGGGCCCCGTCGGGTCCGACTACGATCCCGGTCGAACCGCTGACGACCTTCCGTTGCAACTCGGCACCACCGAACGCGGTTACCGACAGGTCGGTCGTCTCAACGCGTACACCCACCTCGGAAGTGCCTCCTCGGGCAAGGGATTTGGAGTGGATCACGACAGCCCAAATTCTCCTTGCCGAAGAGGCAGCATTGCTACCGGTGGTTCTGAGCGATTAGGCCAACGGCGGGAGGGTGTTGAACACGCCCCACGGGCTGGTCACACCCGCTCCGTTGATGCTGGCCGGACCGCTAATGCCCGGGATGCCCGGGATATAGGCATCGCCGCTGTCCAGGTACAGGGGTTGGCCGTTGTAGGTCACCTGGTGGGTGCCGTCGGGCCTCACGGTCGTCCCGAGAGCGTGCCGGTCAACGTTGGGCCCGGCTTCAGGCCGCCCAGTAGTGAGGACCGGTGGCCAGTTGAGGGCACACTGCCCCCGGCAGGCGCCCGTGTGGCCCCTGTCAGTGCTCAACGTGTACACGGGGAAGCTCTCCCGGGGAAAGAGACTGAAGCTGTCGTTCATCGATACGGCAAGTACGGTCATATCGGGCCCGGTGCCGCCGACTGGAGCGGTCTCAAGCTGCAATTGCGCCTGCCCCCGTGCAGGGAGGCCCCGCCCTGGCTCGACCAGGTACCAGATGCCCTTGGGACTGGTCACCGGGTCAAACAAGTTGGCCCCCTCCCTTTCCCCCGGTAATTCGTCCAGGAAGAAGCGGTACAAGGGGAGACCGGCGTAAGTCACCTGCTTCACCCGACCTCCAAAGGGCACGTCAGTACGGGTCACCGTCCCAAGGAGGGTGGGGTTGACGCCCCGCCCTGCGATGGGGGCACCCTTCGTGAGGAGCGCCGGCCAAAGGACGGTGTCGCAAGGTGCCCCGGTGGGGTTCGTATTGTCGCTACACGCGAACGGGGCAGATTGGAGCGCATGGAGCCGGTCGGATGTGAGCACGTAGAGAGAGCAACCGGCCTCGTCGCCCGAACCGACGACCAACACTCTGCCATATGGCGTCGATACAGCCGACACGGTCGCGGGACCGGTCGGGGCGCTGGTCACGGGAGTCGCACAAGGACTACTTTCACTTTGGGCACTTTGGGCACTTTGGGCACTCGCGGGTGAGCTGGACACAAGGGTCACCGCAACGAGACCGAGAGTGAGCGTGGCCACTGTGGCACGGCCTGCAGCAAGCGTGCCGAACCGGCGTAACAGCGTCATTGCGACCTCCATCCGACGATAAGGCCGACCCGCAGGGGCGGCGAGGGCAAATCTGAACAGCGGCGACCGGCGTTGGGCTCTCACGACGCCACGCCCGTGTAGAAGTACGGGTCGAGGACTCGCACCGCGCTGATCGAGTCGACGGGAAGGCCATTGGCCAGCGCAGCGCGCTCGACCGATTCGGGGCTCGGGCCGTCGTAGATGCAGAACGTCTTCGTGTGATCGATCGAGACGTAGGACGTGATCCAGGTGACGGACTCCTCGGCGTTGTTCTCCACCACGCCGAGGCAGGTCTTGGCCCCGTCGGCGGTCACCGGAATTGCGAGCCCTTCTGGGAAGGTTCGCTGGACGAGGAAGCGTGGCACGGCCTTCTCCTTTCGATTGGCTGTCGCCAATGGCGACTTGGAGTGAGCTAACCATGGGCCGGTCGGGGGCCGGTCGGGGGCCGGTCGAGCGGCGGTCGAGCGGCGGTCGAGCGCGGGACGAGCCAACCGCCGTATCGTCTAGGTGTGAGGGTGAACCTGCTGGGGCCGGTGCGGGTCGATCGGGCGGAGGGAGGCGAGGTGTTGCTCGGTGCCGCCAAGGAGCGGTCACTGCTCGCAGCGCTGGCGCTGCGACCCGGCTCGGTTATGGCCATCGAGACGCTCATAGATGCGATCTGGGGGGAGACCGCTCCTCCGAGCGCGCGAAAGACCTTGCAGACCTACGTGTCCAATTTGCGGCGTGCTCTGGGGCCCGATGCAGTTGCGACGCACCCTTCCGGCTATTCGCTCAGGTTGCAGCCCCAGGACACCGACGTGGGGTGCTTTCGATCTCTGGTACGCGAGGGGGAGCAAGCCCTTAGAGCAGGACGCCCTGGACCCGCCCGCGAGGCCCTTGCCGCCGCCGTCGCCCTCGGAAGAGGTCAACCTCTGCCTGGCGTCGGGCCGCACACCGGTCTGGCCGCGGAGGCGGTGCGGCTCGAAGAGGAGTTCCTTACCGCCCTGGAGACGAGGGTCGAGGCCGACTTGGCCGCCGGGGACGGCGCGGAGTTGGTGGGCGAGCTCGAGATCCTGGTGCACGACCACCCGTTCAGGGAACGACTGTGGGCCCACCTGCTCGTGGCCCTTTACCGAAGCGGCCGCCAGGCCGACGCCCTCGCCGCCTACCAGCGGGCGCGACGGCTGCTACGCGACGAGCTCGGATTGGAGCCCGGCGGGGAGTTGAAGAGACTGGAACAGGCGATCCTGGCCCAGGACGCGGCGTTGCTGGGTCCGGCCGCCACGGCGGAAGCGACCCCCCAGACCACTGAGGTGCGCCGTTCCCCGGTCCGTTATGCGATGACCCCGGACGGCACTCACGTCGCCTACCAGATCGTGGGCAACGGCCCCATCGATGTACTGGCGATCCCTGGTTTCGTCTCGCACCTGGATATGTGGTGGGATTCACCGACCGACCACCTCGTCAGGAGGCTGGCGTCGTTCAGCCGGCTCATCCTCTTCGACAAGCGCGGCATGGGCCTGTCCGACCGGCCCGGGAACGTCGACGTCGAGCACTGGGTGGAGGATTCCCTGGCTGTAATGGAAGCTGTCGGCTCGGAGCGGGCTGTGATCCTCGGGATATCGGCGGGGGTCTCGACTGCGATCCTGTTCGCGGCCATGTACCCGCAGAAGATCAGGTCGCTGATCCTGTATGGCGGGTTCGCCCGCCTCGTCGACCCTGCAACGGTAGACGGGTTCATTCGGCACATGGAGGCGAACTGGGGCACGGGTGTCGGCATCTCCAACCTGGCGCCCAGCCGGGCCCGCGATCCCGCAGCCCGCGAGTACTTGGCTCGGCTTCAGACGAGAAGCGCCAGCCCGCGGGCGGCCGCCGAGTTCCTGCGGGCGCTGACCGACATCGACGTTCGCCCTGCCCTGAAGAGCATCTCTTCGCCGACCCTGATACTGCACGCGACGCGCGACGAGAACGTCCCGATAGACGCGGCGCGGGCGATGCGCGACGAAATCGAAGGGGCGCAGCTCGTCGAACTCGACTCGGATATCCACCTCATCTGGCTCTCCGACGTCATCGACGACGCCACCCGCCACATTGAGGGCTTCATCTCGCGGGCCACCCGAGCGCGAGATGCGGACCGAGCGCTGGCGACGATCCTCGCCGTCGGCCCAGTGAGGCTGGCGCCCCACCAAGATGCTGCTATCGACACGATCGTCGAAAGGGCGCGGGGCACGACCTTCCGAGGTACCACGCTCCCGTCTTTCGACGCGCTAGCGAGGGCGTCATTCGACGGCGCGGCGCGGGCTGTGCGCTGCGCGGTGGCGCTGGTGTCCGAGTTGCCACGGATCGGTGTCGCCGTGCACAGCGGCGAATGCGAGACGTCCGGCCATCAGGTGCGCGGGGTTGCCGTCGACATGGCGATACAACTGGCGGCGACCGCTACGCCTGGCCAGGTCCTGGTTTCGCAAACGGTCCGAGACCTTCTCCGCGGGTCAGCCATCGACATGCGACCCCATCACCAGCAGAGATTCAAAGACGTTCCCGGTGAGTGGGAGATCTTCTCTGTGGACAGCGCCAGCCGCGCCGGCGAACCGTAACGGCCCGCGATGTCACCCGCCGCGTAAGTGTCAGGAAAGGCCACGAGAGCGGCCCGACTCGTCGCACCGCCGGCCGGGGGCTGCTGGGACTTGCGATACGACGGATTGGGCCCGAGACTCCGGCGAGCCGCCAGTTCCGAGAACTCGCCCGTAACGCCTTCTCGGAGTGTCCCCGATTCCTCCGCACGGCCTGACCTTGAACGCTTGATAGTCTGGCAGACAGACAGAATGACGGCGAGTAGTGCCCACGCGACGCCCTATTCGGCGATCTGTGGTCAAGTCCCGATGAGTGGTGTACGAGGTCGTGAGTTGCATCAACCCGAGCTGATCGACTGACGTCGACAACCCGTTCTTGTGTGGTGCAAATGTGGTACCGGCCAGTTTGTTACGGTCTCCGGATGCCCGAATTCGGCCCTTTGCAAGGCCCTGACCTGGGGATTCTTTGGAGCGGACGACGGGATTCGAACCCGCGACCCTCACCTTGGCAAGGTGATTGTTTTCGTCCTTCGAGTCCCGTCGAGTCCCCTGGGCTGCGTTTCTGTCCACCAAGTTTCCAGTGAATCCTCCTCAGATCCGGCCTGTTGTAGATCGGTCTACTACGAGGTGGTGCGGTGGTATCATGACACCATGACGAAAAATCTGACTGTCCGCCTTCCTGATGATGTAGCCGCTGACGCCGAGGCGCTGGCGCGCGTGGAGGGCAAGAGTCTGAATGAGACGGTGAAGCAGTCACTGATCGAAGCAGTCGAGCGTCGACGGAATAATCCGAAGTTCAAGGCTCGTCTGGCCAAGATCATCGAAGAGGATCGGGAGTTGCTCGAACGCCTCGCCAAGTGAGCATTGAGTACCCAGATTTGGCCGATTTTCTCGCCATCGCCTCTGCAATCACGGGTATCGATCTACAGACACTGACGAGTGCTACAAAGCTTGACCTTGCGGACTCCGCCCTTCACGCTCCCGCGGCCAACTTCGGCGGCGAGGAGTTCTATCCTGACTTCTGCGACAAGGCCGCCGTCCTGTTGGTCCGACTTGCCAAGAACCATCCCCTTCTCGATGGCAACAAGCGAGCGGCCTGGATCACGCTGCGAATGTTTATCGAGATGAATTCTTGGCTGTGGACCGAGTATCCGTCAGTCGACGAAGCCGAGCATGTGGTCTTGGCCGTTGCCGCCGGCGAGTGGAACGAGCAACGCACATCGGCATGGCTGCGCGACCGGATCAGCCTGCCCGCTTGACGACTCCGTGATAGCTGCCTGATCTCGGCAATGGCACAGGGTTCCAACGTTCGATATGAACAGATGGCAGCGTTTCGCTCAGCGCACCTATGGCCGACCCACGCAGGCCCATTGACGATTCGGCTGATGGGAAGGTGCCATCGGACCGGGATTGAAACCACGCAGCGCCGTTGGCCTTGGGCGCCAGACCCCAGATGTCCGGGCTGGCGAGTAGTCGTACTGCTCTGACCTGGACTTATCTTTGGAGCGGACGACGGGATTCGAACCCGCGACCCTCACCTTGGCAAAAGACAAGCCAACGAGGGACGCCCAACTCCTCTACCTGCACCTTCGCAAATTGCCGCAGCATGATCGGCGTTTTCGACTGACCGCAACAGACCGCTATCGACCGTAGTTGGCAATGGTGCGTGCGTTTTTTGTGCAGCGCGAACGGCGGAATCCTGTACCACGTGCACCACATCGTTGGGGATTTGCATCACCCTCTACGTCGACATGCTGGCCGTAGGAGCACACAACCAAGGCTCTCTGGAGTGAGCTGAAGGCAATAGGATCACGGCCGCGCGATACCGGGTAGGTCGGGGGCACCGTTCAGGTGCCACTGGGGGTGATCTATCTGGCCGGTTCGGGCGGCCCGGAGGCGCAATCGGGGCGTCCGCAAGCGGGTGATCTCGCTCGGGGTGCGAGGGGGTCGGGCTCGCTCTGCCAGGGCGCTCAGAACCGGCATTATCGCTCGGCGACCTTGGATCGCGGGGCCCTCACTTTCGATGTTGATACCCGTTGCTGTGATGGCCGTTGCTCTTGCGGTCGGCTGAATCGTTACGCGCGACGAACGAGATAGATGATCGCCACGACCACGAGGATGACAACAAGCGTGCCAAGACCGATATACATGTCAACCTGCCCTTCGGGATCGGCAACAGTCGGCCGCCATTCGTCCTATGTTCGACAACCGCCCCCCGGACCAGTACCGGTCCGGGGGTTCGCGTTGTTCTTTCTTTCAGTTGGGACAACCAACCCCCCGACCCATTCGTCAGAAGACAGGGGAGTCAGCCAACTACTTCCGATGCACTGCGTCCTTGGCCTTGTCGATCACCTCTTCGACCTTGTTCTCGGCCTTGTCGATCACCTCTTCGACCTTCTCCTTCGCGTGGCCAACCTTCTCTTTGGCCTCACCAGCACGACGATCGGCCTTGCCTTCGGACTTGAGGTCCTTGTCGCCGGTGAGCCTTCCGACGGCCTCTTTGGCCCGGCCCTTCGCTTGATCAGTCTTTCCAGCCATCGTGCACCACCCTCTCTTCGGGCCACGCCCGGATCGGCCGTGAGCACACTTCTACTGTGCCCGGACGTCTCGGCTCTCGCCAGGGGCGAAAGTCACGTGGCGAGCCCGAGGGCCAGTACGACCCCTGGCAAGTCACGGTCCGTACCAAGCATGGCACTACGTGATGAAGATCACCGCGGCGGACAGGAATGCCAGTCCGGCGCAGATCAACGTCGCCCATATCGTCTTGTCCATGAAGGCGATGATCCCGGCGATGATGAACAGGATCACTGCGATCAGGGCGAAGACCTGAACTGCGTTGGCGCTGGCATTGACGAGTGTGGCAAGCATGGCGGGCTCCTTGTTAGTCGGTGACGATCAGGACGATGACGGGGAGATGGCGACGGTGCCGAGCACGGCGATCACCGAGAACGCCGCAATGACGTGCGACTCTTGACACCGCCTGAAGGCCTAGCGTCGGCGTGCCGCAGCCTTGCGCGCAGGGGCCTTGCGAGCCGACGCACGTGTGGCCGTCGTCTTCCCGGCGGGTGCTCGCTTTGCCGTTGACTTCTTTGCAGCGGTCTTCCGTGCTGTGACCTTGCGAGCCGGTGCCCGCTTGGCAGTGGTCCGGCCACCCGGCGCCTTCTTGGCGGGAGCCTTCGATGCGGACTTTCGACCGGACTCGGTCAGCGCCGTCCTTGTTACGTCGAGGAAGTTCTGCACCAGTTGCTCGGTCATCTTGAAGGCCGAGTCGATGATCTTTCGGCGGGGTCCGTCGTCGCCGCCCAGATGGGGAAACACGCTGTCGACGGTGTCGACGAACTTCCGCACCGCCTCAAGCGATGTGTGCTCGGCATCCTCGACCGAGTCGACGAAACGGTTCGTGCCAGTCCTCTTGATCTGGGCAGCGGTCATGTCCGTTCCTCCCTGGTCCAAATAGGCTGCTCTTCAAGTCCAAGATGCCAAGGCCACCGCAGCGCGAACAGAGGCTTTCGGCCACTTCCGAAGCGCGACTAGGCGAGCGCTCACCGTGAGATAGGCGAAACAGCGACGGTGACTACTCGAACTCCGACGGGCCAGTGAGACGGCCAGCTATGCCCGCATGGACGGTCTGACGAGGATGTGAAACTGCGGTGAAGTCGTGCTCTTTTGGCTTCCATGCAAGAACCCGTCGTGCCCTTCTCCTCTATGCGTCTCGACAGCCGTCTGCCACGCTTGAAGTGTCCTGCCCCCCGATGGGGCGGCATGGGGGGTAACGCCCCTTTCGGGGTAGGCAGTTCCTTCGGGCAAGTAGCGATCTGGGCTTTGCGACTCCGACCGGTGTTGGCACCGACTGGTCCGAGACGAGGGCGCTACGCCAGTCTCCGGGCGCACGAGGGACTTTCGTCCCTAGCGAGACCCGAGGTTCCAGCGCACAGTAGAAGGGTACTCACGAAGGGTGGTGCACTATAGGCCAGGGCAACGAAATGAGGCACAAGCAATGGGTCTGACAGGAATGGTTTTCAGCACTATCGCAATCGCGGCGGGTGCCGTCATGTATTGGGCGGTGACCTCTCAGGGTCACGGGTTCCGGCTTTCGACGGTGGGGGTCATCCTCATGGTCGTCGGAGCAGTCGGTCTGGTCATCTCGACAGTGATCTTCGCCATGTCTCGCCGGTCGGCCGGCAGTCGCAACCGCACCTACGACAAGCAAGTGACCGACACTGCGGGTCGCACGGCTGA
>PLXQ01000016.1 GCA_003151475.1 Acidimicrobiaceae bacterium
TGGTGCGAAGTGCCAGCCCAGAGGCCTGATCGTGATTTGGTGCCCTTCACCTCCTCGACGACCTCGAGCCTCGCCTGCGCCGGTCTGTCGCCGCCCAGGCGGACGCCTCGGTGCACTTCCGCCGGCACCTCGAGCAGTTCTGCCGGCTGGTGCAGTCAGCGTGCCTCATGCACGAGGCAGCGCACGACGGCGCGCCTCAGGGCAAGTCGGCCGTGGTGAGCCTGTTCGTCCGCATGCACCTGGCGCCCGGCTACCGGCCAGACGGCGATCCGGCATGGGGCGCCCGCATCGACGACGCACTCGCCGGCGATGCCGATGCCGCGCTATCTCGGTGAGCCAGGCAGGCCCATCATGGCAGCGTGGACGATGAGGTCGGAGTAGGGCGGGGCGAGGTCGATCCCGTCAGGGTTGTCGAGCAGACCAGGCTGGGCGCCGGCCACGCCGGTGACGCCGTACTGCCAAACGATCCGGTCGGTACGGGGGTCGACGACGATGACCCGATGGTCGGCGTCGTCGTTGCAGATGATGTCACCGTTGGGGAGCGGGAGCGCCAGCGACGGTGTGTGCAGGGCGTCGGGCCCAGTCGGGCTGTATCGCCACAGGAGCCGGCCGGCACGGTCGAAGGTCTCGATGGCCCCTGGGACGGAGTAGTCGACAGTCAGGTAGACGTCGTCGGAGATCTCGTTGGTGTCCGACGGGTATCGCACGCCCGGAGGGTGCACCGACCAGTACAAGTGCCCGGACAGATCCATCTCGTCCGCCCAGTCGCCGTTGATCTCGGTGACGAGGTAGTGGCCGTTGGCCATGGGGAAAGCCCCGTTCGGGCTGCCCCATCGGGCCGGCGGCCGGTGCAAGCAGGCGCTCGTGGTGGTGCCGATTACCCGATACGGCTGGTGCTGGCCGGGGGCGATCAGCAGCAGGCGGCAGTTCTTGATGTCGGCGGTGAGTACGAAGCCATCGGGCAAGACGATGGCATCGTCGGGGTTGGAGACCTGGTTGGGCCCAGACCCCGGCATGCCCGGACCGCCGTAGCGCCAGACAATCCTGCGGCTGGCGATGTCGATGAGCGATATCACCGAGAACTCCTCCTCGGTGGCGATGATCTGCTTGCCGTCGGGAGTGAAGAAGGCGTCGTCGGGCAGCCGGAACTGCTCGCCGGGCCGCAGGTCCCCCGGTTGGGGGAACTGCCAGGTGATGCGGCCCTGTGGGTCGACCATCAACAGACGGTTGTTGTCCTCGTCGGCGATGAGGACGGCGCCAGGAAGCACGTCGGGCTGCGACCCGGCAGCGAGGGGGCCCGCCCCCACGGGGACCGTGGCTGGGACCGTCGTCGTTACCTGGTGGCCATGGCCCGTGACCGGGCGCACGGTGGGGCCCGAGCTGCGGCTCAGAACGACGGCGCCGACCAGGAGCCCGATGACCAGCACCGCCCCTATGGCACGCCGGCGCCGTCTCACCCGCGGCGATGGACCGGCGCGCGCCGGGCGGGAACCGGCGAGGTACTGCGGATCGGGCACGATGCATCCTCGCGCGATGCCGGGAGTCCGTTGGGGAGGCGAAGGTCACATTCTCGTCGGCTGAAGGTCCCGAATGCTCACCGCGATCGCTCTGTTGTTCGACCTCCTGGTTCTCGCGCTGGTTCGCCGGATCACAATCGCCCATGAGCTCTCATCGCCCTGGCTGCACGTCGAGCCTGACTGGATTCTGACGACGACACCTGATCCCCGCAGAGCTGGTCGTTTCGTCTGTGGCCCCGAGAGCGCTGACCAGGACTCAGGAGGCGCGTTTGTGGTGTGGATGGCGCGCGGATGAGTGCGCGGGCAAGCTCACCGGATGACGCATCGACAGCTTGCGGCGGGATCAGTCGACGGCTATCTCGATCCGGTCCTCGCGCCCGCCGTGTCGTACTTCGCCCGGCTGTTCAACCCCGCCAGCCGAGGTGGCGGAGCCCTGGCGGTCCGCTTGAAGGGTCAGACGATGGTCGACGTGTGGGCTGGGTTCGCCGACCGCCGCCGGTCGCGCCCGTGGGAGAGGGACACGGTCACCATCTGTTTCTCGACCACTAAGGGCGGAGCCGCCACGGTTATCCATCGTCTCGCCGATCGTGGCCTTGTCGACTACGAGGCTCCGGTGGCGAGCTACTGGCCGGAGTTCGGCGTTGTCGGCAAGCAAGCCATCACCGTGCGACAGCTACTCAGCCACCAGGCCGGCCTGCACTCGATGACCGACCTCGTCAGGCGCCCCGAGGACCTGCTCGATCACATCGCCCTCGAGGAGCGACTAGCGGCCCGGCCGCCCGACCCATGGCCGGGGCACCCCGGTTACCACGCCCTCACTACGGGTGGTTGCTGGCCGGGTTGGCCAGGCAGGTCACGGGGCTCGGCATGGCCGACCTGGTGCGGGCAGAGCTGGCTGAGCCCCTTGCGACCGAAGGGTTGTGCATCGGGAGGCCTCCCGACGGCCGGCCTCCGCCGGTTCGCGCCACCCATCAGCTGGGCCCCGCCCATCCGTCCTACCCCCGCGTGTTGTGGCCAGGCTCGGCCACAGGTCGGTGCCTGCGCTCCGCAAACTAGAACTAACCCGCCGGTTCGTCGAGGCGCTGTACGTGCCCGGCCTGGACGAGCTCTTGACCGGGCCGTCGCCGCTCGTGTTGGACACCGAGATGCCGTCGGTGAACGGCCTCCTTTCCGCTCACGCGCTGGCCAAGCTCTACGCGGCCCTAGCCGACGACGGTGCGGTCGAGGGTGGCCGGCTGCTGTCAGCGGCGACGGTCCGAGAGCTCAGCCAGGTCCAGACCACGGCCCGAGACGCCGTCATTGGCATGCGCATGCTGTGGCGGCTCGGTTACCACCGGGCGGGAGCGCAAGGTTACCGGGCACCGAGGCCTTCGGACATTGCGGCTACGGCGGATCGGGCGGTTGGGCCGACCGCGCCACGGGGCTGTCCTTCGGCTTCGTCACCAACGACCTGAAGTTGCTTCAGACCCCGGTGGGGGGCGACTTGGCATCCCCGCTCGTTCCAACCACTCCCGTCGTCCCCGAGCGAACAGGGCCAAGATCACCGACAAGAAGATAATCGACCTCTACGTCCGATAGAGGCACAGTGTCAACGAGACGGCTACCATCCTGAGGGCGAGTACCGAGTACCTCCGAAAGCGACTGCAAGAGGCCGTGCTTACCAAGCGACCAAGGACCTTCGTCCCGCAGGTGCTGTGGGAGCCGGAGGAGCTACGAGATCTAGAGCCTGTCGCACAAAGTGATCCGGGGCCATGCAACGGAGAAATGCTCCCGCCAGGATCGCCGTAGAGGCCTTGGAAGGCGCAGGGTGGTCAATTCGGACTCCGGTATTGCCTTGAGCGAAGCCTCCACGGTTTTGTGCGACAGGCTCTTCAGGAAACGGATGTGGCACGACGCCTACTTCGCGGTGGGCCCGCTGCTCGCCATGACCGGCAGGCAGACGAAGGTGGGGTTGGAGGGCACGAAGGAGGTCCGTCGATGAGCACTGGGCTCGAGTTCACCGAGGCGATGGTCGGCACGTGGCGACGGACGGGCGACACCGTCGACCGCCCGTTCCGCTTCGACGCGCGGGTGGAGACCCCCACGCTGCTGTCGCCGTTCGGCACCGTCGTCGGCGACCTCACCGGGACGCTGACCGCCGACGGGATGGCGTCGGGGACGCCGATCACCGGCTCGCTCGAGGTCTCCCCCCTCCGGCATCACCGCCTGCGCTACACGTTCACCACGGTGGCCGACGACGGCCGCCGCTACTGCTTCGACGGCTGGAAGACCATCCGAGGGGTGCGCCTCCTGCGGGCGTGGACCACGCTGCCGGGCAGCGTCTACGACGAGGACGGCGAGGTGGTGGGCACCGCCCTCACCCGGTTCCCGTTCGAGACCACGCTGTCGTTCGTCGCGGGGTTCCGGTTGCGCCGCCACGACACCGGCCTCGAGGCGCGGCGATGGTCGGGCAGGCCCGGACGGCTCGAGGTCTGGTACGACACGCTCACCGACCCGCGCACCGGCACGGGGCTGTGGCTGCACCACGAGCTGTGCGCCCCGAGCGACGGCAGCGCGCCGAGCGGGTACGGCTGGCTGGCCCTGTTTCCCCCCGACGGTCCCCCCGAGTTGGTCCGGTTCGGTCCCGAGCCGCTCGGCGAGGGGCCGTGGTTCGCAGCGGGCGACGTCGTGGCCGAGCCCGGACACCGGTCGGGCAAGGCGAGCGGCGCGACCTGGGAACTGACCTACGAGGACGACAGCCCGCCCCTCTACACGTTCCCGCGGGCGGCATGGCGGCGCGAGCTGCTCCCGGCGGCCCAGATCGTCCCGGCACCGACCGCGTCGTTCCGGGGCACGGTCACCGTGGGCGGGCGCACCCTGGAGCTCGACGGAGCGCCCGGCGGCGCGGCCCGCATCTACGGTCACGGCAACGCCGAGCGCTGGGGTTGGCTGCACGCCGACCTCGGCCACGGCGACGTGCTTGAGGTGGTGGCCGCGGTGCCGCGCCGTCGCGGCCTGCGTCGACTGCCCCCTCTGCCGTTCGTGCGTTTGCGCCTCGACGCCGTCGACTGGCCGCGGTTCGGGCTGCTCGCCGCCCTCGGCGGCTCGGCCCACCTCGGGCTCCCCGACTGGGACGTCACCGTCCGCTCCGGCCGCCGCCGCCTGCGCGTGCGGGTCGCCCAGCCCGCCGACCGCAGCGTGGCGGTCGAGTACCACGACCCCGACGGCGCCCTGGCCACCTGCACGAACAGCGAGCGGGCCGACGCCGAGATCGTGCTCGAGCGCCGGACCGCGGGCGTCTGGGCGGTCGAGCGGCGCTGGACGCTCACGGGCACGGCCCACGCCGAGATCGGGAGCAGGCCGTGAGCGGACGCGGCCCCTCGGCCGCTACCGTCAGCTTCAGCGCCGCGCTGCTCGACACCGACCAACACCGGACTAGCGGGAGTTCCCGGGCTATCTCGTGGTGAATCGAGGTAGACCCTGGTCAACGCCGGTGTTCTGCGGCGGACGACGTATTACCCAACTCAGCGCTTCGGGACATAGTCCTCGAGGCCGAACAGGTCGTAGAGGCGGGGATCGGTGGGGTCCATCTCGGTGACCATGCGCCGGGCACGCGGCCTGCCTCGTTCGCCTTGGTAGAGCAGCACGGTCTCTTGGATCAGCTCGAGCCCTTCTTCGACATGCCGGTGTACTTCGCCGACGCACATTCGCCCTGGCAACGGGGATCGAATGGGAACCAGAACCGTCAGGTCCGGCTCTCGTTACCCAAGGGCAGCCGCCTGGACGACGTTACGCCCGAGGAGCTTGCTGCCATCACCAGTGTCCTCAGTCGTCAGCCCCACCGCATGTTCGGGTGGGAGACGTCAGCGGAGCGCTACCCTGCGGCCGCGTGCACTGACCGGTAGAACTCGCCGTCCCCCTCGGAGCCAGCCCACCCTAGACAGGAGGCATATGGCCATCAACAGTGACGACGACCGCGCCCGCTCCGGGGCACTGAGCGGGTACGAGCGTCGGGTGCTTGGCGCCCTGTGCGACGCTCTGCTGCCCCCAGGTGGTGCCATCCCACCGGGTGCCGCGGACCTGGGTATCGCCGGGGACATAGAAGCCCTCCTCAGGCGCTTGCAGGGCCAGCCCCGCTGGCTGGTGAGGGCGATGCTGCTCGGCTTCGACCTGACGACGTTGCTGGGGCGCCCGCCTGAGCTGTTCCACCGGCTGGACGCCGACTGCCGGTACCGATGGGTGGAGGCCAGCCGCAGCTCCCGCCTCCGGCCGCGGCGCGAAGCCCTGGCCGGGCTCGAAGCTCTGGTACAGCTCGCGTACGCCTCCCATCCACAGGTAGCGGCTCTCATAGGCTATGACGGCCAACCGCTGGTGGCGCTGGATCCTGGCGGGCCGCCTCCGCCCGTCGACCTGCCGGTGATCAGGTACCCCGAGGTGACCGACGCCAAGATCGTCGCCGACGTGGTAGTGGTGGGCTCGGGAGCGGGCGGAGCCGTCGCTGCCGACACGCTCGCGCGCGCGGGACTCGACGTGGTGGTGCTGGAGGAGGGCCCGCCTATGCATCGCGGCGACATCGAGGGCCACCGCCCCGCAGAGCGCCTCTTCGAGTTCTACCGTGACGGGGGCCTGACCTTCGCCCTGGGCAATCCTGTCATATCGCTTCCGATGGGCCGTGCCGTGGGGGGGACGACGGTTGTCAACTCGGGCACNNCGGGGTGGGTCCCGAGGCGATGGCACCCTGGTTCGAGGCGGTCGAGGATGTGCTCGGCGTCCAGCCCGTGCCCGAGGAGGTTCTCGGCGCCAACGGCGAGGTCATGCGTCGGGGTGCCCAGCAGCTCGGGCTCTCAGGTGGCCCGATCCGCCGGAACATCAGGGGATGTCATGGCCACGGCGTGTGCGCGTTCGGTTGCCCGGTCGACGCCAAGCAGGCCATGCATCTGAGCTACCTGCCGCGTGCGACTGCTGCGGGCGCGAGGGTGTTCTCGGGGGCCAGAGTGCGCAAGATCCGCCTCGAAGCCGGGCGTGCTGCCGGTGTNNCCAGCACCTGGCACGCTCCTCGCGCCAGCTCGGACGCAACCTGGTCATCCACCCCGGGGCCGGGACGACCGCCCGGTTCGACGAACCCCTCAGGGCGTGGCGCGGGACGATGCAGAGCTACTACGTGGACGAGAAGCTTTCCGACGGTGTACTGCTCGAGGCGACCTTCCCGCCGCCGGGTCTCGGCTATTCGGCCGGCTCCTTGCCCGGGTGGGGGCGCGACAAGTCGCTCTTTGCCCTCTACCCCCATATGGCATCCTGCGGTTCGATCATCGGCGATGCCGGGGTGGGACGGGTGAGCCCGCTCGGCAGGCACGGGGTTTTCATCCGTTACAACCTCACCCGTGGGGATGCAGCGAAGGTCTTGGAGGGAATAGCGATGGCGGCCGAGATTTACTTCGCCGCGGGTGCAGCCGAGGTCTACCCGATGCTGCCGGGGCTTGGCTCCATCCGCTCCGCGGCCGAAGTCCGCTCTGTGCGCGAGGGTCGTTGGCGCCCCTCGGACCTTCATCTGTCTGCCTACCATCCGATGGGCAGCGCACGGATGGGCGCCGATCCGTCGAGCTCGGTGGTGGACCCCTTCGGGCACGTATGGGACGTGCCGGACCTCTTCGTGTTCGACGCCTCGGTGCTGCCGTCCTCGTGCCATGTGAACCCGCAGATCACGATCATGGCGCTCGTGGCACGCATGGCGGCACGCCTGGCGGATAGCCTTTCGTGAGCAGTCAGGCCCGCGGCAGGGCAGCCCGCGGCGGTCCGGCCCGTGAGGCCCTCGTGGTGGTGAACCCGGCTGCCGGCGGGTCCCCCCTGGCTCTCGCCGGCAAGGTCGCAGAGCAACTGGCGTGCGCGGGCTTCGAGCCGAGGCTCCTCACCACGGCACATCGAGGTGAGGCGGTCGAGGTCGTCTCCGAGGCGGTCGGGAATGATCCGGGCGCCGGGCGGGAACTTGCCCTGGTGCTGGCCGTGGGCGGGGATGGGACGGTTCGTGAAGTGGCCGAGGGGATGGCGCGCGGGACCGGCAGTTGGCCGGGCGGGGGAGGTGCCGGCCAACGCCACGGCCGGGAGGCGCCGGCGCTGTTCGTGGTGCCGGGAGGCACGGGCAACTCCTTCTACCGAGCGTTGTTCGCAGATGCACCGGTGGAAGAGGCCCTGGGGATGGTCCTGGGCCCGGAGCATTCCGGGGCGCGACTGCGCCGGCTGGATCTCGGGCGTCTGGTGGAACTTGACCAGGCTGTAGTGCTGGGTGCGAGCGCCGGTTTCCTGGCCAGCGTGCTCGACGCGGCTCGAAGCACGCCCGAGGTCCCCGGCCGGCGGCGCTACGAGCAGGCCGCACTCGATCTGATCGGTCACCCCGACGACCTGGGCATCGATGCGAGAGTGCTGGTCGACGACGAGCTCCTGGTCACGGGACGCCTCCTTCTCGTGGTCCTGGGTGGTGCACGCCACCGCGGCGGCTCGTTCGAGTTGCTGCCGGGTTCGGTGCTCGACGACGGGCTGCTCGACGTCTGTGCGATCGAGATGCCTTCGCCGGCACGGCTCGGTGAGCTCTTCGTGGCGATTGCGGGCGGGCGCCATCTGGGGGAACCGGAGGTGACCTATGCGAAAGGGCGCAACGTGGTCATCGAGGCCGCCGGGGACGAGGCCGTGCCGATCGAGTACGACGGAGACGTCATGGCTGGGGCACTGCCACCGGCCCAGTCCATTACCGTCGAAATCGTCGTCGGGGCGCTGGCAGCGTGGGCGGGCGATCCACCACCGGCTGGTTGAACCGGCAAGGCCGTTGCACGGCCTTGCCGAGGCACCCTTGGCCTTGGGATCAGACGACGACGACGCCCAGCCCGCGATGTCGTCGAGCGACACGCCGACGGCATGCTGGGCGCAGCCCAATACGCTCGATGCCTTTCCAGAGGCAACCAGCCGACGGATCGCCTCGAGCTGCTCGTCGTCGAGCGCAAACGTACCTTCTTGGTTGTGATGCCATCCGCCGTATTGCCTACATGCGTATGGTGCTTTCGCGCGAACTCGATGAAGCCATCCGCAAGCTAACGACGCGGCTTGGACCTCCCGGCTTGGACCGGGCTCAGACGGTCGTGAGAGCCGAGGCCAGCGCGCCGGCCAGCTCGTCTGCTCGGAGGTCTTCGAGATGTTCGAGCGCGTCGACTACCTTCCTGCTCCCACCGGTGCTGAGGAACTTGCCGCGCGCCAGGGTGGGATGGTCTCGTCGCGTGGAGGGCCCCGACGCGCCTATCGGCGTCGCGACGCTACGGCGCAGCATGCGACCATCGGTGAGCCGGACTTCCAGCATCGCCCCGATCTCCTTCGTGGCGTCCTCGAAGGAGGCGCTCGGCCGTCCGGCCGCCTGGAGCAGCGCGGCTGCACCCTCCTCGCCGCCGAAGTGGGCCAGCCAGGCCGACGCACGCGGGCCAGCCTGGCGGAGCGCTTCGCCCAGCGGGGCTGTCGCGAGCACGGCATGACGGGTGAGGTCGGGATCGTGTTCGACGCGTACCCGCTTGGCCAGGTCCCATACCACTGGATCGTCGAGCCGCGGCGATCCCAGGTCGGCAGGGGTGAAGGCGCCGGTAAGCAGGGTCACGGCGACGGGGTAGGGCACGGAGAACTGGAGCGCGCTGGAGGGGGATGCGGGCCCATTGATGTAGCTGCGGCTACGGATGTCCATGCCGAAGGTGAACAAAGAGCATCTCACGACGACCTCCTCTACGGCTCCGGCCACGGACCCGACAGGGGCGTGGTCACCGGTTAGGCCGCCGTGGGGATCGTCGTGGGGGCCACCGTGCAGTGCCGCCCCGATGTCACCGTGAAGCTGGACAGCAGCGTCGAGGGTGCTGTCGAGGTAGGCACATGCAGGGTAGAGCTTTATCGACAGGGTCTCGGTGTGCCAGCGTGACCCCAGGGACTCCACCACCGCATCAGGGAGAGGGACGTCTGCGAAGGTAGCGAGCAAGCCTTCGGGGTGCTCCAGTATGTCGGCGGCTCCGCTGAGCCCCGCAGCGGCGCCGTCGCAGGCGTCCAGAGCGGCGCGGATCCCCACCGCGGCGGTCAGCGCCTTGCCGTCGCCCCCGAAGAACGCTGGCGCCAGGGAGTGCGGCGGCAAGGAACAGGCCAGGGCCAGCGCTGCGGAGGTCTGTTCGGGGGACGCCCCCTGGGCTCGCATGCGGGCAACGGTGGCACCTACCAGGTGGCCGTAAGCGGCTGTCTGCCCGCGGAACGATCCGAGCGTTGCTCCGGCCACCACCCGGGAGGCACACTCGTTCCCAGCCAGCACCGCTTCGAGGAAGCGCCGTCCGTCCAGACCGAGAGGCTCTGTGTAGGCGACCGGCACGCCGACCGTGGAGTGCGACACATGGCCCGCGTACAGGGTGTCGTCGTAGTCGAGCGCTATTGTGAGCGTCCCGAGGCAGCAGGCTGCGGCCTTGGTGTCCGGCTGCAGGGGACCGCCGAAGGCTTTCACCAGCCGTCGGCCAAGGGGATGCCCGAGGGTGGCGCGCGCTGCGGCAAGTTGGGAGAGCACCTGGCTGCGGGCGAAGGAGCGTACGCGTTCGGGGACATCTTCAAGCTGCATTCCTGTGGCGAACGCGCCCAGGCGCTCGGTAAGAGTCATCGAAGTGCCATTGTAGGGCGCTTGGCCACCCAGGAGGTCGTACCGTCCGAATGCTCGACGCGTCCCTCATGCGGCGAGTTCGTACTCGTGGATCAGCCCTCCGAACCGGTCGCGTCGATGGACATGCCGCCGGTGGGAGCACGAAGGCTGCACGGGCATCGCAGCCAACTTAGGAGAGGGCAATGTTGGTACCGGGATCTGCTGGGAGAGTCCCTGGGAGCGGGCGCAATGGCCCTTATAACGCCTCGCATAACTCCGAAAGACGCGTTCGAGGTGCCATGCGTTGATGCCGAAGGTGTTGGCCCGCGGAGCTCGCACCGGCGTTCGGATGATCTGTATTCCGTCCCGCACGAGGAATCAGACGGGGCGTACTCGCTCGGCGAGCACGAAGCTCAGATCTGAGCCTGTTGGACCACCCAGCTTCCAACCGGATCCGCGGTGACCCCCGTGACGCAGACCCGACGGGTGTCGATCTCGATGAAGAAGAGCACATAGAGACGCCGAAGCAGCACCGTGTCCGCCGTGAAGAAGTCGCAGGCCACCAGCGATTGTGCCTGTTGTCGCAGGAACTCTGTCCAGCTCGGGTCGGCGCGTCTCGGTGACGGCTCAATGCTGTGCCGCCGCAGGATCATCCAGACGCTCGAAGGGGCGAGCCGGACACCCAAGGTGACCAGCTCACCGTGGATCCTCCGATATCCCCAGGTTGGGTCCTCCCACGCCAACCGGAGGACGATCCCGACGGTGCCGGGGGGAACACTCGGTCGACCCGGACGACGGGGATAGGTCCACTGGCGCCGGACAAGATCCCGGTGCCAGCGCAGCAACGTCTCGGGCTGGACGAAGAACCTCTCGCGGCGCCGACGCGCAAGGAGTCGACTCAGGCCGGCAAGTAGGGCCCGGTCCGAAGGCCGCAGCGCCGGGCGGACCACATGGCGGCGGAGCACGGCTACCTCGTGACGGAGCATGACGACTTCGATCGCCAGTTCTCCGTTGTTACGCCGGGCCAGCCGCAGTAAGTCGAGGATTCGGACGAACGCCAGGTACAGGAACGACAGCGACATGGCGCAGTCTCGTCGCCGATCTCACCCCGGGTGGATGAGGTTCTCGGCACCCACACGCCCAAGCTGCTGGACGCACCGCGCAACGTGCCGAAGGAGTCAGCCCTCGCCAGCGGCGGCCCGAGCCATATTCGCGGCCGAGAGCGATTGCGGTTGGGTGCTCGCGGACTGCGCCTCGGTGAGGGGGTGAACAATCTGAATCGCCCTGGGTTACTTGGAGGCTCTGATCAGACCCAGGGCAATTCATACCGGCAGGCACGTACAGCCCGGGCCAGTTAGTTACACACGGCCGTCGATGAGCCCGAGACCGTCTCACCGTCTCGACTAGCTACGCGGCCAGGTCCCGACGCCGAGGGCGGGCTTCAGATGACGACGCCATGCGCATCGACACTTTCAAGTCGTTAGCGACCCGTGCAGGTGGAGAGAGTCGTGTTCGTCCCTAGAACATCTCGATCCATCGGCCCGAGAGAATCGCAGGCTTGAGACGAAACAGGCCGTTTTCCTCAAGTGAGGCGGCGTCGGGAGCAGACGGCAGCGACGACCCAGCCAATCCGAAACTCTCGAAACCGTCGACTCGCCGCACAGGCCCGGTGGCGAACACGGTCCATCGCTGACTGCTGTCCTCCTCGAAGCCATCGGCCTGCAAGGCAGCGATATTCCCGTGGAGAGCCTTGGAGAGCTGGTCACCGGAAACGGCGAACAATAGGTCTCCGTCGTCCAACCTGTAACGCACAGGGACCACGATGGGCATCGCCCGCAGGGAGAGGCCGATGCGTCCGAGCTGAGAACGGCCCAACAGAGCCAAACACTGCTCGTCGTCGAAATGGTCGTTGTCGAGGAACCCCATTTTCCCTTACGATCCAACCCATCTTCTATGTGTCGCCTCGGCGGATCTCACCCGTCACCTATTATTGCCTTGCAACGACCGGGTCGGACAGGGGCAAAGATCCCAACCCTCCATCTGCCCCGAGAACGTGACCGAGCCCGAGGATCGCAGGAGGACGCAGTGGTTGGGGATCGAGAGCGGATTGAGACCGAACTCGCTGAAGCACTCATAACTCGACTTCAATCTGCCGGGCTCGAGCTTCACCGGGGTCTGGCGCTTTCTCTGGGCGGTGAGGCTCGGGACCATATCGAGTTGGCGATCGACGAAATCGACACTGTCATCAATCTGGTCCGTGTTGCTGTGATGGGCTTCAATCTCCCAGAGGACTCCGCGTCGCCACCTTGAAACTGGCCCGGTACCGGCAGCCGGTTGACCAAGCTGACCCACGACCTGGCGACCCGGTAGTGGGTGGGTCAGTTTGGGCGGCCCAGCGTGGCCTGCTGCCTGGTAAACTTGGTGAAGCGCACGACTGAGTCACGTAGATCGTGCGTCGTTGCTGGTGCCAGGGTCTCCCGCAAGTGTTCGGGCGTGGAGAGAAGAGGCACGCAATGGCCGATGGCACCGTGAGGCGGATCAGCTTCACGAAATACGTCGGATTTGTGGCCCCTCACGACGGGTTCCGCGACGTCTTCGTGCGCTTCTCGTCTATTGAGGGCTTCAGCAATCAAGAGCGGGTGCTAGGCACGCGCGACGCCAAGACAGAATCCAACGGCTCGCGAACCACGCGGGTGCGGCCACCTTGACGAGTCCGTATCGGAACCCCCGCCCAACGCTTGCAACGCTGAGTTCGTGAACAGAAGTGAGGGAAATATGAACCGAGACATGGACCGCGACGAGAAGGCTCTGCTGCTGCGGGACCAGGGCAGACCCTTTGTTGACATCGCAGAGATCCTCGAGCTCGATAGTGCCCGCGCCGCGAACGCGGCATTCAACCGGGCGCTGAGGGGGAGACCCAAAGCCGAACAGGCGTTGTTACGAAGTCGCGAGATGGCGCGACTCGACGCCGTTGCGTCTCGCCTCCGTGGACGGGACGATCTCAGCGTGGAGGAAATCGTCCGTCGGCTGCGAGGCGTGATGCATCAGCGCAAGACCCTCCTCGTCGGCTGACCAGCCTGGGGAGCGCCCTCTTCGCAGTGCTTGTACGAAAAGGAGGCTGACCAATGGACAGTGACTCGTCCGAGTGGATGTCCAAAGCTACAGCCACTCAGATGACCACACAGTCCGGCAGCCGCCGAGGTCTCGCCGGTTGGATGACCGCCGCCGCCGGCACTACGAGGGTCAGCTGACACAGGAGCCACCATGGCACCAGAGCCCCACTTGCTCCAAGGTGAGCTGTCCTGCCCCCGCTGCGGCAACGACGTGCTCGAGGCAGTGTCCGACGGCATCCAGACCAACTTCTTGTGCCATCAGTGCTGGACGTGTTGGCATTGGGAGCTCGGGTGGATTGCACCCGTCCCCGCGCTCACGTGCCCGGGCTGCCGCCACCACGAGGAATGCCTCCGCAGGAACGCCGAGAGGCAAGAGGCGCGAACCGACGACGAGTAGGTCCGCCACCTCGTCGGCGGCCCACGCCGACATGATCAGTCCTTGCGTCGCGGCGGCGTCCACACGAAGGCATCGTCACCAGCCGGTGGTCAGCTCCCCAAGAGGCGGCTCACCTCGTCACGCGACGGCCAGGGAATGGTCCGGTCCAACGTGTCGTCAACCCCCCGCCCTGCCTCTGCTGTGCCGATGACGGCCACCGCGTAGCCCCTGGCTCCGAGCGCCTCGGCGGCGCCGGCGGCATGAGCCGAGTCGAAGGCCGCCAGCAACGAACCCGAGGCTAGCGTCGCCCACGGATCGGCACCCAGCGCACGGCACACCGCGAGCCCCGGCTCGAACCAGAGCAGTCGAGCGCGATCCACCCGGAGCCGCACGCCCCCCGCCGTTGCCAGCTCGTGCAGACCAGCGGCCAGGCCACCCTCGGTCGGATCGTGCAGGGCGGTGGCCCCGAGTTCGGCTGCGTCCAAGGCGGCGTCGACGACCGAGATGCCGGGCACCTCCACGCCGGCTGCCGCCGCAGCGGTGACGGCGGGGTCCAGCCCCAGAAGGTCCGAGGCGGCTTCGACGGCGAGGACAGCGGCACCTTCGATCGGGGCCGCCCCGATCTGCACGATGACATCGCCGGGTCGCACACCAGCTGTCGAGACGAACCGTCGGTTCTCAGCTAGGCCGAGCATCTGGCCCACCACGACTGGCCGGGCGACGGCGCCGGTGACCTCGGTGTGGCCACCGACCAAGGTGGCCTCCAGCTCGCTCAACCCCCGGCGAACCCCAGAGAACAGCTCCTCTATGGCTGCCTCCGTCGAGCCCGGTGGAACCAGGATCGTGGCCAAGAACCATCGGGGGCGCACCCCCATGACCGCCACGTCGTTGGCGTTGACGATTACGGCGTGGCGGCCGATGTCGCGCCCGGTGAGGGTGATGGGATCCGTGGCCACGACCAGGACACCGGCGGGCAGGTCGAGGGCGCAGGCGTCCTCGCCCACGGCCGGGCCGAGAAGGACCTCGCCAGGCATGGGCCCCACGTCGCCAAGCAGGCGGGCGAGAAGCTCGACGGGGACCTTGCCCGCCGGGATGGGTGTTCTGGCCATGACCATACGATCCCGCGATTCTCCCAGCGCCCGGTCCCGTAGAGACTGTCGCACAAAGTGATCCGGGCCACGCAACCGAGAGATGCTCCCGCCAGGATCGCCGTAAAGCCCGGGAAGTCGCAGGCCCCCGCTATTGCCTTGCGCGAAGCCTCCCTGGGTTTTGTTCAACAAGCTCTACGGGCTCGTGGTAGCCGCCACCGCCCATGAACATCCTCATCACCACGAAGAGGGCAGGAGTGCGGTCGTGCGCGTAAATCACAATGACGTACGCGCGAGAACTAGCCCGTGGGGTCGAGGGCACCGAACCGGACGCCGGTGAGCGTCTCGGACACCTCCCACAGGCGCCGGGCGGTTTTGGGGTCTCGGGCGGCGCGCACGAACGATGTCGGCTGCGGATGCCCCCGCATGCCGAAGAGGCGGTCGGGGCCGAAGTACTGGCCGCCTCGCACTCCGGGCGCCGTCGCCCCGTAGAGGCTCGGGAGGGCTCCGTCGACGGCGGGCTGGGCGAAGACCAAGTTCCCGAGATCGTTGATCCTCTCCATGATCCGCGACCCGCTCATGCGCGGGCCGACGGCCTGCAGGTTGGTGGCGGCGTAGCCCGGATGGGCAGTGACGCTCACGAGGTCCACGCCTCGGTCGGACGCCCTCCGGTTGAGCTCGAGCGCGAATAGCTGGTTGGACAGCTTGGCCTGGCCGTAGGCGGTCCACTTGCCGTAGCGGCGCGACCCCTGGAGGTCGTCGAACCTGATGCGCCCGATCCTCGCCGCCTCGCTGCTGACTGTGACGACCCTGGCGCCGGGCCGGGCGAGCAGGCTGTCGAGCAGCAAGCCGGTGAGGGCGAAGTGACCAAGATGGTTGGTGCCGAACTGCATCTCGAAGCCGTCGGTCGTCTCCCGGCGGGGGATGGCCATCACCCCGGCGTTGTTGACGAGGATGTCCAGACCGTCGTGCTCGGCGGGGAAGTCTGCCGCGAACGTCCGTACCGACGCCAGGTCGGCGAGGTCGAGCCGGTCGAGCCGCAAGTCGGCGGCGGGCACCGCCTGGCGGATGCGGTCGAGGGCGGCGGCACCCTTGGCCTCGTCCCGGCAGGCGAGGACGACACGGGCGCCTGCCCTGGCCAGGGCCAGCGCCGTCTCGAAGCCCAGACCGCTGTTGGCCCCGGTCACCACGGCGGTGCGACCGGCGAGGTGCGGGATGTCGTCTGTGGTCCACCGTGCCATGAACAGGGACCCTACGCGGCGCGGTCAGGATCTTCCAGGTGCTGCTCGCCGACCCGCACTATCGATGTGGGAGCACCCCCCAGGCGACTCCCGTCACCCTCGTCTAGGCACGGTGGCTCTGGTAGCCCCGCCCGATATCACGCCGTCATAGTCTTCGATCGTCGCCGATTAGACCGCCCGAACATGCTGGTGTTGTCCCGGGTCCCGCCGGTCAGCTGATGATCGGGGCCGCGCAGTATCGCGCAGCGCCAGCGATCCCGAGCGGGTCGACACCGGATCGAGGCATCCTCACTGGCACTTTGCGCGCACCCCGATTCAGAATCAGCACAGCCCAAGCTTGGCCGGGATCACGATCGCCTTGAGTCGCGAGGTGTGGGGGTCTCGTTGCCCCAGAAGGGCGAAATCACGCCCCGAGCCCTACAGCGTTAGGCCGGGATAAAGGCGACTCCGAAGGGCGCCGAACGCGAACTCACGGAGTGCCCGTAGGCACGCCGTGAGCCTTCAGAGTCTGGGGCACGAAAGGGTGGGCGGATTCAAGGAGTGAGCGCA